>JBCBRY010000018.1:0-95253 GCA_039819485.1 Bacteroidota bacterium
CCTACAGCAACGAAGCATTTTATGAGCCACTTTCCAGCAGCCATTCTTTTTTAAATGAAAGTACTGTTTTCATTTTTCCAATAAATTCACTGTTAATTAAAATACTTGAAATTCCTTCTGTCGGGTTTGGAAAAATGGAAACAGTACTTTCATTTAAAAAAGAATGGCTGCTGGAAAGTGGCTCATAAAATGCTTCGTTGCTGTAGGTCGAGGAGGAGTCACCTACAACTGCTTTAACTCGATAATAATAAGCGAACGTAAGGTTGGCATCGTCAATGTATTCTTCGCTGTCGGCAGGTATTTGATCAACCACTATGAAATCGTTGTTTAAATTAAATGACCGCTCAATTTGATAGCCACTTTCATTATCGGCATTGTCTTCCCAGATCAGTTGGATTTTATTGTCGGCATTGAGTTGTACAACCAAATTAGTCGGGGCATTTATGACGAAATCATTGCACTCCGTGTTTAGTTTTTGCAGGACATTATCCCTGATGGAGGGAAGCGTCGGATAGAGTGCATTGCCGGGGCATTCAGTAGCGCAGCCATCCCGATGGCCAGAAATATGCATCAGGTCGAGACCGGAACTGGCATGGAAAGCCGACCCGTCCGGCTCGACATTCACGTCACATGATTTCCAGGCCAATAGATTTTCCAGCGCAGTATAAGCGCCATCCGTCGGCACCACTGTGGTGTACGTTCCCAACATGCAGACCCCCATGGTGCCACCGTTGGTGCCACAAAAATGAGCGCCCCTCACGTTGTCTCCACGACCCTGATAAATCACTCCGTTAGGGTCGATTAGCCAGTTGTAACCTACGTCGTCCCACTCGTTTACAAAAACGTGAAAATCGTAAATGGATCTGACCGTAGCCGACCAGTCACTTGAAGTATTGGAGCCAGCAGAGTGGTGGACGATCAGGTGGGTGACGGTGGTCGGTGCGGGAGTTGCATCCTCTGGACAGCTTCCATCCGGGCACCAGCCCAGGCGATCGAGGAAATCAGGTTGGGGGCATGGGCAGGCGGAACGGTTGCCGGCGCCGGTAATGGCAGGAGCTGGGTTTTTCGTTTTGCCGGGGCTGAAAAAATGAACTTCGATGCGTTCTATTTTGTCTGATCCGGAAAATTGCAAGCGAATTTTTTTGGCGTCTTTTTCTGTGAAATAAAGCTGACTGATGTGTTGGCCATCGACGGGGGTAGCGTGGTGTTCCGGTCGGATATCTACGGCATCCGTTGCCTCTTTACCATTGTGAAAAAAAGCTTTCAGAGAATTTCCGGGCTGCCAGTCGGCAGCATACCAAACGATGGAATAAGCGAGAAAAGGTTCTATTTGCTGAAGGGGAACTTCTGCAAGGCAGGCGCCTTTGTGGAATTGCTTGCCGTCCAATAGTTTTACATTGATCTGGTTGAGTTGGTGGGGTTCAAAAACAACTACTTTCCTTTGCGAAGTACTCTGACTGAACATAAATAGAGGAGCGATGATAAATAAACAAAAGCTTAATGTTTTTTTCATAAATGCAGTGTTGAGAAATATTTGGCCAATTGATATTTTCCAAAATTAATAACTTTTAGAAGAAACGAGCCCGTACAAACATTTGGCAAGTCATTCTTTAGCCGATGTGATTGCAGTTGGTTTGGATTGGCTGGCAGCAAATTTTACAAATTTGTAACTAAAAAATTGCCTTACTTTGCCCCGCTTTTAACCAATGAAATCAACACTTAAATATTCCAAACATGATTAAGATTTTAGCCAATGATGGTATCCATCCCGACGGTCAACTTCTCTTGGAAGAGGCCGGCTACCATGTCGATACAGAAAAAATTGCCCAGGAAGACTTGCCAAACGTCCTGCCTGATTATGATGTTATTTGCGTGCGCAGCGCCACTAAAGTGCGGAAGGAATTGATTGATGCTTGTCCGAAACTGAAGATCATTGCCCGTGGTGGTGTTGGTCTCGACAACATCGATGTTCAATATGCAAGGGAGCAGGGAAAAGAAGTCTACAACACGCCAAAGGCATCGTCTCGTGCCGTCGCCGAACTGGTTTTCGCACACATGATGACGCTCGCCCGCAACCTGCATACTTCCAACCGGGAAATGCCGACAAAAGGTGACACGGATTTTAAAAAGATAAAAAAAGCTACCGCTGGTTTTCAGTTGGCCGGAAAAACATTGGGAATCATCGGCTTTGGCCGCATCGGCCAGGAGGCTGCTAAAATCGGGATCGGAATGGGGATGAATGTCATGCCTTGCGATCTGGTTGTGAATGCGGTTGATATAGATATCAACGTGTTCAAAAGCAGGGATGTGAGTTTGTCGGTACATTTGGAAACTTCGAAGTGGGATGAAGTTTTGACCAAATCTGATTTCATCACACTGCACGTACCAAGTGGCCAGAAACCATTGATCGGCAAAGAAGAATTTGCGAAGATGAAAGACGGCTCTTACATCATTAATACGGCCCGCGGTGGAACCATCGATGAAGATGCATTGCTCGAGGCGCTGGAGAGTGGCAAATTGGCAGGTGCGGGGCTTGATGTGTTTGTCGGAGAACCTACGCCGCGCAAAGAGCTTTTAGAGCATCCGAAAATTTCACTTTCGGCCCATGTTGGCGGCCAGACTTCCGAAGCTCAGTCCTTGATCGGAATGGAAATGGCCGAACAGATCATCGCGTTTTTTGGGGAAGCTTGATAATTTATGATTTATAATTGATGGTTTATGGGGGGGCAATTTATACATTTGTTCATCTTCGTAAATCATCAATTACAAATCATAAATCATTATCGAACATGACCCTAATCGATGGAAAAGACCTTTCACAAAAAATCAAGTCGGAAATTGCAGTTGAAGTTGAGAAAATCAAAAGTGCCGGTGGAAAGATACCTCACTTAGCTGCGGTACTGGTTGGGGAAAACCCGGCCAGCAAAGTGTATGTCCGGAACAAAGTCCGCTCTTGTGAACAAGTAGGTTTCAAATCAACACTGGTGCAAAAACCAGCCGATATCACCGAGGACGAACTGATCGAAACTGTTCATTATCTGAACAATGATCACGACATCGACGGCTTCATCGTCCAGCTGCCACTTCCTAAACACATTGACGAAGACCGCGTCACCCTGGCCATTGATCCGAAAAAAGACGTGGATGGATTTCATCCGGTCAACTTTGGCCGGATGGCCCTGGGGCTGCCTTGCTATCTGCCGGCTACCCCATTCGGCATCGTTACCATGCTTGACCGTTACAACATTGAAACGTCGGGCAAACACGCGGTCGTGATCGGCCGAAGTAGTATTGTTGGTACTCCGATGGGTATTCTGCTTTCCAGAAAAGCCAAAGTGGGCAACTGCACCGTGACCATCACCCACAGCCGAACCCAAAACCTGTCAGGCATTTTAAGAACGGCCGACATCATCGTTGCTGCTATCGGTATCCCCAATTTTGTAAAGGCTGACATGGTACAGCGAGGGGCGGTCATCATAGATGTGGGGATCAACCGGGTGGACGATGCGAGCAGGAAACGCGGCTACCGGCTGGTTGGTGATGTTGATTTTGAAAACGTCGCTCCGCTTTGCAGCCACATCACTCCGGTGCCGGGGGGCGTTGGTCCAATGACTGTAACCTCCCTGATGCTTAATACGTTGAAAGCCAGTAGAAAAGAGATTTATGGAGATTAATGTAGACTTCGTCTGAAATTTCCCGCTTTTCTTAGTTTTGTCAAATCAAAAACCTGTACTTTAGGGTTTTCCAAACGAGTTTTAAGTTGATGGGTTTTGAGTTTTGAGTACTCAGTTAACTTAAAACTCGAAGCAGATCAACTCAAAATTCAATATCTCAAAACTCAATAACTTCATTTATGTCTGATATCGCACCTCCAAGATTCGAAAAGAAATCATTTTGGCAAAGACCTGAGGGGGTCACTGGCGCTATTTTTATGCTCGCCATTGTTGGTGGCCTGGGTTATTTGATCGTGGCCAACATGGGATGGCTCTTGCAATTGGCCGGGCAAACTTTAGGATTGATCGCCATATTATCTGTTTTGGCAATGCTCATCTATGTCATTCTCGATCCCAAGATGCGCAACTTGATCTGGTACATGTACAAAAGCGTCATGCGGTCTGTCACTGGCATGTTTGTCAAAATTGATCCGATAGGTATTCTTAAAAGCTATATAGAAGACCTGGAAAGCAACCTCCGAAAAATGGGCAAGCAGATCGGCGTGCTGAAGGGACAGAAAAGAAAATTGACGGACCTGATTGAAAAGAACAACAAAGAGATCAACGACAACATGAAACTGGCCAGCGTGGCCAAAAAACAAGGAAATGAAAACCAGGTAATCCTCGCCACCCGCAAAGCGGCTCGGATGAAGGAAACCAATGCCAAATATGCGCAGTTGAACACCAAAATTCAGGTGCTTTACCGCATTTTGGACAAAATGTACAAAAACTCCGAAATCCTTTTGGAAGACACCAAGGACCAGGTAAAGCTGAAAGAACAGGAGCGAAAGATCATCCGTACTTCCCACTCCGCCATGAAATCTGCCATGAGCGTCATCTCCGGTGACCCTGACAAGCGGGCGATGTTCGATATGGCTTTGGAAAATATCGCTGACGATGTGGCCAACAAAGTAGGAGAGATGGAGCGATTTATGGAAATGTCCGCAAATGTTATGGATTCTATTGATCTGCGCAACGGAATGTTCCAGGAGGAAGGAATGGCCATGTTGGAAAAGTGGGAAAATGAAAGCACCCTAATGTTGCTCGGCCCTGAATCATCTTCCTTGGATACCCTCGATCTGAATACCCCCACTGCCCGTCCGGAGCAGCAGAGTCGGGGAGGCAGTAGTTCGGGTAACTATGACAACTTATTTAATTGATGATCAAAGGCCGTTGGGCTGTTTGATATAATTTTTTAGTATAATTTATTTCGAAAAGGGTTTTAGTTAAGGTATTGAAAATGGTCGCTTGATATTTTCCATGCCAGTCACTAAAACCCTTTTTTATTGGATAGTACGACGTCCCAGCAAACACATAGATTCATAGAGGGGCGTTGTGAACCTGCCTGAATTTTTTATCCAATCATCTCCTTTTTTACTCTTTGCTCGCTCTATTTATTCCAATTTCATGGTAATACCTCTAATCCGGAAAAGGTAACTTATGAATGGCCGCTTTTTAAAAAACCAAGTTCCATTCATATGTAAAAACAGTGTGAGCAAAGAGTAAAAAAGGAGATGATTGGAATAAATAGAGCGACAACTGTATTAGACTAACCTGTTAATTGGCCAACTAATTTCTCTCCAGCCGATTCGCTTCGTTATAAAGATTTATTTCTCTCTATTATTCCAATTTGTCAGACCTTCCGGCATTCTTGTCGGAAGGTTATCCCTTTTGAACTAGTCGATTATTAACAAACACAAAACTTTGCAAAATGAAGAATTTAAAAAAAACACTACTGACCTGTTTGATGACCACAACATTTTATCTTTCGGTTTTCGCCGCCTGGAATAATGTTGTCGTTAACGGGGTGGATACCCTGCTCATCCCGGTAGAAGGGAATTGGCCCAATATGCCCCCGTTCATACCTTTCTGCTACGATTTACAAGCTCCTGATTATGAATTTGGTTTTGGGATGAATGTCCACACTGCCGGTCTGTTGACGGCAGATCATCCTCCGCTCTTTGCCACCTTCAACATAGATGTGCATGGGCAAGGTCCGGTATTTACCCATCATGTACCCATCACGAATGCCGATCTTGTTTTTCAAGGGGTATTTAATGGCTATGAAATCTATTCATTTTATGCCTCCTATTTTGAAGGATTTGGATTTATTTGTCCGACGAACCATCAGGAAATCCAATATAGTTTTAGTCTCACAACTGACCTGGGGGGTGGGTTCCATGTACCTTACCCGGTAGCAAATTTTACGGGCCCGGGAGAAATATTTTCATCCGAAGTTTTTGCTCCAGGATTTTTTGAAGAGACCGGAGAGAAGTGCTTTAGCTGCGACTCCGCACTTCCCAATAAATACGTTGCGAACGATTATTCTGAAATGGAGACGGGTTTTGAATCACTTAGCAGGGACGGAAATGAGTCGGTAAGGAATACATCTTTGTCACTGCATAAAAATAGTGTAAAAGTTTATCCAAACCCATTTAGCACAACCATTGAATTATCGCTTGATTTCATTCAACCAGCATTGGTGGAATATGAAATCCTGGATGTGAACGGTATACCAATGAGGTCGGGAGAATCTTACATACAGGGTGGGCGTAGTTTTCAACCGGTAGACCTAAGTAGCTTGAAAAATGGAATTTACTTTATCAGAACTACCGTAGGAAATGAAGTTAATGTCAAAAAGATTTTTAAATCTGACTTATAGAAGTTTAGTTTACTTTTTTTAGCTGTAAAATACCTGAGCTGTTTCTAACAGTTCAGGTATTTTTGTTTTTTATTACCTGCAACCCTTTAACAAACAACTATGGATCGTTTTTTTAGAAGACACTTTCTGATAGTTTTATTGGGCTTGGTTTCGTTCAACCTGTTTGCTCAATCAAATGCGGATTCAATAAAACGGGTTAAAAGAAAACAGTTAATCAGTAAAGGCAAAGAGTATCTTTTTGCAACCGGGAAAGCATACGGACAAGGAGAAACGAATAACGCATTGGTGTACATCGACTCCGCCTACCATTTATTTAAGACAACAAATGATCATTACAATTTAGTCAATGCACTCCTGAACAGGGCCAAAATTAATTATGATTTAGGTCGAAACGAACCTTTTAAAAAAGACGCGTTAGAGGCGATTAAAATCGCTGACATCCACCTTTCCGATACGTTGCTGAATTACGGGGCCGTATTAAATGTCATGGCATTGTACAGTAAAATAATTGGGGATTACGAAAGTGCGCAGGGTTATTATGATAGGGCAATTAAAATATTTCAAAGGTATTTTGACAGAGCAGAAGAGGGAAAGCTAAAAAATTATTATGCAAGGATTTTAACCGCAGGCATCACTAATAAAGGAATCATATTCAGGGATAAAAAAGACTTTGAAGAATCTAAGAGATATTTCCGGAAAGTCTTGGCGACAATAGATCCGATAAAAGATGAAATGATAAAATCCCGGGCAATTGCCATGAAAGAATTGGCCATTTCAGAATGGCTGTGTGGCAACGAAGAAGAAGCACTGAATTTCTATAATAAAAGCCTTGGAGTAATTGAGCAGGCACCTAATAAAAGTGACAAATATTTTCAGACGATCAAATTATATAACCTGCAGGGAATCGCAAGGATATGGATGGATCGGGGGATGCCCAAAGAGGCAGAGCCATTTATTTATGAATCGGTCGATATTACCGAAAATAATGAAGTTTCCTTTGATGCATTCGTAAGTTACACATTATTAGGTGACCTGCTTTTGGAACAAGGAAAATATGAACAGGCAGAATCTGTGTATCAGCTTGGCCTGGATTCAGCGAAGAGTGAATTTAGAATTGCACAAAGCCATCCTGATATCGCTAATTGCTATGGTAACCTTGGAAAACTCAGGCATAAAAAAGGTGATTTATTGGGCTCCTTAGAGTTTTATCAGCAAGCGCTGGTCTTTGCCTCTAAAAATTTTAATTCTCAGAATCTGCATGAAAATCCACTACCCAAGGATTTTATCGTAAAATATGATGGTGTAAATATTTTAAAATGCAAAGGCGAAGTATTTTTAGAACTATTTGAAAATACAACTGACGAAGTGTATTTAATCAACGCGTACCAGGCGTTTCATTCGGCCGTTGCGCTGATACAAAATACCCGGCAACAATTTAATGCCAGTAAATCAAAACTTTTTTTAGCTGAAAACTCAGTAGCGATATTTGAAAAAGCCATAGAAACCGCCCTGGGGCTGTACGAATTTAAAAAAGATAAAAAATATTTGGATGCGGTTTTTACTTTGATCGAACAAAATAAAGCCAGGGTATTATTGGAATCACTGGCCAGCCAGGAAGCCTTAAAAGCGGGGGGATTGCCGGACAGTTTGGTTGAAAGTGAAAAAAGTTTAAAACAAGACCTTACCTTCTACAAACAAAAATTGATTGAAAATGCGCAGTCTGGAAATACAGACAAAGATGCAACCACCACGATCAATAATATTATTTTTGATCTGGAAGAAAAATATCAACTGCTTCAATCAGAGTTTGCAAAGAATTATCCAAACTATTTTAATATAAAATACGATATAAAACAAGCGTCGGTAAACGAATTGCAGCATGCATATCTCGATGATAATTCTGCCATCATTGAATTTTTTTTTGGAGTTGAACATATTTATATTTATTTATTGTTAAAAAAAGAGGCAAGTGTATATTGTGTAAAAAATAGTCCTCAGTTAAAAAGAAAAATAGAAGATTTATTAACCTCCCTCCGAATTGCGCCTTCAGGCCGTGGAGGCGCAATGTCAGTTTTTGTTGATAATGCTCATTACTTATATAAAGAATTATTGGAAGAGTTAATTGAAGCGCTTCCACAGGAAATTAATCGGTTGGTCATCATTCCTGATGATGTCTTGTCCTTATTGCCAATGGAATTATTGGTTAGTGAAAAAGTCGATACTTTAAATTCATTTCGTGAAATTCCTTATTTATTTCGCAATTATAAATTTAGTTATAATTACTCTACAGCTTTATTGTTAAATAATTATTTAAACGGAGGTAAATTTAAGAAATCAGGCGTGTTGGGTTTTGCACCTACGTTTCAAGAAAAAGAAGCAGGGCTTCAGCGAAGTTGTACCGAAAATAATCTTTACAGCCTGAAATGTAGTGATGCTGAGGTGAGGGAGATCAATCAATTGATTGCTGGAGAATTGTACACCGGAAAAACGGCCAGCAAAAATAATTTTTTAAATATTGCTCCTGATTATCAGATGCTTCATCTTGCCACGCATGCCTGTACGGATGAAGATATACCAATGCTCAATCGCATTTGGTTTTCTGATGGTTCCATCACCAACTTTGAATTGTTCAATTTGCAATTAAATGCCGACCTGGTCGTGTTGAGTGCCTGTAATACAGGTAGTGGAAAAATATTAAAAGGGGAGGGGGTTCAAAGCCTTGCACGCGGCTTTTTGCATGCTGGATGCCGAAGTCTGATCACTTCACTATGGTCGGTCGATGATTGTGCGACGTCTGAAATTATGACTTATGTTTATGGAGAACTGAAAAAAGGAAAAGATAAAGACGAAGCCTTGCGAGAGGCTAAATTGAAATACCTTAACACTGCCGCCAAACTCCAACAACATCCCTATTATTGGGGAGCTTTTGTACAGGTAGGAAATTATGATCAAATAATTTTCAATAAACGCAATAAGCTTTTTATTAAAATATTAATGGCTTTGGTCTTGGTTGGAGTTTTACAATTTTTTTTAGGTAAAGTCGCAAAGACCAATTAATCCAGGTTGCGAACAATCCGGTAAAGCGAAAATGATAGAAAGTAGAAAAACCTTTTTTCATCAGAATTGTCTTTTTACTTTTTACATCGCAACTTGAATTAATTAAATAAGCCGCATTATTGGATCCGCACAAATGGTGTTTTGCACAACAGGATAATCAGATAAATGGACAGGCCCCTTGCCAAAAGTTGTGTCCCAAATAACTTCACCACCGATGATAACAGCAGCACTGAAACGGCATAGATCAACGTGTTTTCAGTATATTTGAAAAATGGGGTCTGGCTGGCAGAGCGGTACTTGTCGACTACCTGCCTGGATACGAAGCTGGCTGACTTGTCAGAAGTATTGCCTCTGCTGGCAAAATATACGACAAACTCTACCGCTGAACCACCGATAATGCATTCCGGGGATTTATGGCCCGGGCCAAATAAAAGGTAACTTCAAATTCTTACCTTCGTATATGTTTTTTAAATCTCATCCTTCTTGTAAGAATTTATTTTGTCCAATTTGTTACCTTTTAAGGTATGGAGGTATAAATAACCAGACGTATTCATGACAACACTTAGTGACGAGACGATCATTCAAAATTTGCAATCTCAAAATCCTGAAATTAGAAACCGGACGCTCTCCCATATTTATCAGGTAAATTATTCGATGATCGCTCATTTTATAAAAAAGAATAGCGGGACGGAGGCTGATGCCGAGGATATTTTCCAGGATAGTTTGATTGCTTTGTACAATAAGGCCAATCAAGGAACACTTGTATTGTCAGCTTCCCTACAGACATATATTTATTCCATTGCAAAAAATCTTTGGCTTAAAAAGCTACGAGTGAAAAAAAGAAATGTGGAATTGAAGGATACGCACGAGAACTTTCCTGTGGATGAGGATATTTTTGATAACATCGTAAAGAACGAAAGGGACGAACTCATTGCAGACATGTTGCAAAGTATGGGAGAAGACTGCAAAAAGGTGTTGCAGTATTTTTATTTTGATAAATATAAAATGAAACAAATCATGGAATTGATGGGGTGGCAAAGTGAGCAAGTAGCAAAAAACAAAAAATCAAACTGTATGAAAAAATTAAAAACAAAAGTCTTGGCGAACCCAGGCTATCGTACATTGTTAAAATAAATTTCGTTACTATGAATCATTTGTTAGTTTAATCTCAAGCCTGAAAAGGAATAGGTTGAAAAGCAGGAAAAAGTAAGGAATAATTAGAATGATGTTCGGAACATTCATTTAAATTGGAATTAATTGAGACATGGATCATTTTGAAAAGCGCCGTCAGTTGATGGATGACTATATCATGGGACAGTTAACGGAAAAAGATTCTATTGACTTTGAAAATGAACTTCAAAGTAACGAGCAATTTGCAGCTGATTTTGAGTTGCATAAAAATATGGTTGCTGGTATTAAAGCCTTGGGAAACCGGGAATTGAAAAATGAACTAAAAATAATACATCAACAAGTTACAAAACCAACCACCAGGGTACGTCCTATCTGGTATCGCTACGTTGCTGTTGCCAGTATTTTAGTTTTGATAGCTGCAGGCATTTGGGTTGTAAACCAAAATAACAGCAACCGTGATTTGTTTTTAGAATATTATGCGCCCTATAAAATTTCACTCACCGTGAGGGGGGAGCCCAATGCTGCATTAATGAAGAGTGCGGAAGACGCATATTTAAATGGCGACTTTAAAACCGCTGCATTCGAAATAGAAAATATATTAAAAGAGAATTATAATTCGCAGTTGGTATTGGCTGCGGGAATTGCTTATTTGGAAATGGATTTATATGAACAAGCAATTCAGAAGTTTAATCTGTTAATTGACAATAATGACGAATTTCTGAAAGACCAGGCTGTCTGGTATTTGGCAATGACCATGTTGAGGTGCAATAAAAGAAAAGAAGCTGGGCAATACCTGGAAATATTAGCAGCGGACAAAAATGCCGACAAGCACCGGGATGCAAGTGTTTTATTGGAAAACCTGGATTAATTATTTTAACTGTCGGGTAAAATCAAGTGCCATTTCCGTAAGCTCTTCCCAGAATTCTACTTCCGCAAAATCAATGATATACCATGCTTTTAAAGGAGGTTTTGTCTTGAAAGGACTAAGCCAACGCGCTGTTTTTAATCCAAAATTTGGTGCGTCAAATTTTTTCCCCAACCGAAAACCCATCGTCTCCTTGTGATAAAAAGCAAATACTTTGTTGTTGACCTTTAATCCGGGCGAACTCATCATTTTGCCTAAATGAACATCTTCATGTTTAGACTCCATATTTTTTACAATAGCATTAAATTTTTCTTCCGCAGACATTTTAAATTGTGAGTTTTGAGGTCCGTTAAACATTACTCTATGCCAATTTCGGCTTTTACTTTTTTCGATAATTTTGAAGCAACGATATGGTAGGCATGGTCGATCAATTCTTTTATCAGGTTGTCTGGCAAAGAACCATCCATGTAAAGTGAATTCCAATGATCTTTGTTTTGGTGCCATCCGGGTTTTATCGCTGCATGAGATTCACGCAAAGCCAATGCTTTTTCCGGTTCGCATTTCAAATTGGCAAAATGGAAAGGGGGTACAGATTTACCGTCCATTTTCATTTCAGCCGCGTTGACCAGCGAAAACATTTTGCCGCCCACTTTGAACCATGCACATTCTCCCTTGAATGGATAAGAGACTTCCACTCCGGGTTTGGCCAGGCAATATTCGATGTACAATTCTAAAGTCATTCACAATGAAAGTTAAGAATAGAATACCCGGCAAAATTCAAGCGGGTTGTTCCATCGCTTTGGTTAAATAAAAGTTTACAGGTCGAGCTGCGTGATAGTATTCCATGAGTTGTTCTATTAAACCCTCTTTTAATAAAATATTCGGATCAAGCACAGCGACAGCGTAAAATTGTTTTCTGGCGATCAGTGGCTCGGTAGAGTAAGCTTCTTTAAATTCAGTTGGAATCCGTTTGTGTTCTTCTCCTTTTAATTCCCCGAATCTGTCCTTGAACTTTTTATCATTTATTGTTTTGGAAAATAGGCCAGGGTCAGCAGCAATGAAATTGCGGATCTTCTTTAACTGAGTTTTATCCGGCTGAAAACAACCAATCATAATTCCTATTTCATCTGGAGTTAATCTTAAAAAGAAACCGGGTCTGGTTTTGTCTTTTTTTCCACCTTTTGAAATGAAAGCCGTAACGTGTGAGTTGTACGGGGTTTTGTCTTTGGAAAAACGTATGTCTCGGTTGATACGCAGGATACATTCCTTTGGCTCAATCAAAAGTGATGGCTCGAAATCCCGGATTCGGCCGATCATTGTACCAACAAAGTTTGCAAATGGCTTTTTTACATTTTTTTCATAACGCTTGCGGTTTTCATCAAACCATTCTTTGGTATTGTTTTTTTTCAGCTCTTGGAAAAATAGAATAAAGTCTTTTTCGAAGTAGGTCATGTGAATCAGGTTGCTGATTGATAACTGTTAATTGTCAAAGGCTGATCAGGTACCTACAACCAGCAATTGACAATCAACAATTAATCAATTTAAATTCATTTCGGCACCGGAGGATAAAAAAACTGTTCCTTAACGATTTTGCCATCTTTAACCTCGTAAAGGCAAAGTTCTTCCATTTGAATCCGACCCATTTTTTTGAAGGTTGCATCCAGCTTCATGATGCAGCAAAAATGGTTGCCGGCCACTAAAGGATCAGAGACTTCGTTCTTGTGGAATTCTTCCACAGACGACTGAAACTCTTTGTGTTTTTTGCGAATGTTGTCGATTCCATTCACCACTTCTTTGGGCCAGCCCTGAATCTCGACGCTCTTTACGTTTTCGTGGTACAATTGGTCAACGGCCTGATCGTCTTTGCCTTGCCGGCATAGTTCCACCAGTTGATTGGCGATTTCTTGCGTAGTCATAATAATGAAGATTTAAAGGTTAATTAAACCTCTGCTTATTTCGTCCTGTTTTTTCGAATTAATTCATGGAGTGAAAAGCGACACGGTTGCCCTCGCTATCGAGAAACATGGCGTAGAAGCCATTTTCTCCGATACTCGTTTTGGGTAAGACTACCTTGCCGCCAGCAGGCACCACTTTGGCAAGTGGGATGGCAAGGTCTTCACCTCCATTCAGGTAGATGACGGGGCCATCCGCAGTAGGGTTATAGCCTTCACCGCAGGCAATGGCACCACCGACACCACCGTCTGCATGGGGGAAAAAGCCCATTTTGATGTCGCCCATTTCGATGGGCTGCAGCTCGGCATCCAGAACCTGGTTGTAAAAATTCATGGCCCGTTCAAAGTTGGTAGCTGGCAATTCGAACCAATTAATTGCATTTGACATAGTTGGGAAAGGTTGTGGACAAAAGTTGATCGGCAGGGAACTCACTAACAGCCGGGTGATGGCCATTTCAGCCTACCTGAAACAAGGAATGTCCGGTTATTGAATATTATGATTCAAAGGTATGACTGCCTTTTTTAACAAGTTCCATATAGTTTTAAAATACGTAAAAAGCTATTTCGATATTTATCGTAGCTGATTGTTTTTTTGTCAATGAAATCAGTTACTTTTGAATTATTGATATAATTATTCAGAGTAAAACGTAAATTTCTAAGGCTTGAAAAAAGAAGAACTTTTCACATTGGTAAAATCTATGACCAAATCAGAAAAGCGCTATTTTAAGGTGTTTTGTGGTCAGTCTACAGGCAACAATAATTACCTGCGATTATTTGCAGCGCTGGATGAGCAGGAAGTGTTTGATGAAGCTGTGATCAGGAAAAAATTCAAGGGTGAAAAATTCCTCCAACAGCTTCACGTCACGAAGAACTACCTCCGGAAGCTGATCCTCAAGAGCTTGCGCAACTACCACGGAAAGATTTCAAAAGATGCAGAATTAAAGGCCCACCTGCTCAATCTGGAAGTTTTGTACAACAGAGAGCTTTATCAACATTGTCTGACCGAACTGAAACGGGCAGAATTTCTCGCTACTACCTATGAGCTTAAAACAGGAACGATAGAGGTGATTAACTGGAAAAGAAAGCTGGAACAGGCCATCCGGCCGCAAAACTACCGTGGTTTTCAAGCCATTGTGGAAGAACAGGCCAGTGCCATTGATAACTTGAAAAATGTACACGATTACTGGAAACTGGCCATTGAGGTCTCAAGCGGATTATTTGAAGGAGGAGGGAAAAAAGAAGTTGTGAGCCCTTTGTTGACAGATGCCAAAATGGCAAAATCGCTGGAGGCCAAGGTTCTGTTTTACAATTCTCGGTATGTTTATTTTTTGCAAAAAGAAGAGCAGGATAAAGCAGTTAAAGCACTGGAAGAACTGGTTGAATATATGGAGGGAATCCCGTCCAGGTTGCGGGAAGATCCAGCAATGTATGTTTCTTCGGTTAATAATTTGGTGAGCTATTACTTTTTCACAAAAGACCTGGAAAATGCGCTTGGTTTGATCAACCGTTCCAAGAATTTTTATCAGGAGCTAAGAATAAAAGGCGATAAGAAATCACTGTTGAAACAGATTTTGCGGAGCCATAATATTGAGCTGGAAATTTACCGGACACATCATCTTTTTCATGAAAACATGCCCTTCATTTTAGAAATAGAAAAGTTTGTAATGGAAAACAGAGCTAAAATGCCAGTCAGCTATCGGCTGTCCTTTTGGTTCCAGTTTGCTTACATCCATTTTATGGAAAGAGAATTTGATGTCACCTTGAAATGGGTCAACCTTATTCTGAACAATAAATCGAAAAACATACGGACCGACCTGCTCGTACAGACCCGTATGCTGAACCTGATGACCCATCTTGAACAAAAGAACTATTTTGTAATGCGCTATTTTGTGGACAGCACCCGGCGGTTCATGAAAAAAGTTAAGGGCGTAAAACCATACGAGAAGGTGTTGTTGCAGTTTTTTTCACGAATGGGCAGGGTGCCTGAATTTGAGTGGAAGGAGAACTTTTTAAAATTAAAAAATGAACTGGCAGGATCGGAGGATTTTGCCAATGATTTAGATTTGCTGATCAATTATAATTGGTGGATTGAAAAACATCTTTAGTGAATGTTTCATAGATTTACCCTTTGCTAACCAGCTTGAAAAACTGTGCACAAATGGACATTAAACAAGAGACCCTAAAAAAGATTGCAGACCGTGATGAGGAGGCTTTCACCCAGCTTTTTGATGCAATAGGTCCGACCATTTACGGGCTGGCACTCCGCATTACTGAATCCAGGGAAAAGGCTGATAAAGTGGTGGAGGAATCGTTTAGCAGAATATGGAGAACAGCTTCCTCCTACGATCCCTCCCGCATTAACCCTTTTTATTGGATCATTAACATTGCCAAATCGGCTGCCCTTGAGAACGAAGCCAGGAGTGATCAATTTGATTTTTTCGCCTACCAGGAATCCAACAGCATCGGCTCGAATCTTCGGGACATGCTCAATTCAATTGATACCAAACACCGAAAGGTCTTGGAGTTGGCGTTTTTCCGTCAAATGGAGGAATCCCAAATCGAACAGGAAATGAATATCCCGGTCGGGACGGTGGCCACCAGGCTACGGCTCGCCATTAAAGTCATGCGCAGAGTGCAAGGCTGAGTTTTGACTATTTTACTTCCTTCAATCCTAATCAATCCAATTTTCAATAGTTAACAATGAAAGTACAGGCCTTTATTACTTCCGGGATTCTAGAGAAATATGTGCTGAACATGACCACTGAGCAAGAGGTCCAAGAAGTACTCGATATGGCTTCACAGCACTTAGAAATAAAGGAAGAATTGGCTGCAATCCGCCAATCTTTGCAAGGATATATACTTGCTCACCAGGTTATGCCACCAGCAAACCTCAAGGAAAATTCTTTGTCGGTCACAAAGAGTAAAAGAACCAATGATATCCGCAGTGAACCGGCGAGGCCCAACCGCAGCTATCGGAAGTCTGCTGAAAAGAAACCTTCATCCCCTTCTGGCACCAACTACATGGGCATCGCCTCTGCGTTGCTGGCACTGGCATTGATTGCGGCAAGTTTCTCCGCGTATTCATTTTATAAAGATGTCGAAAGGGCTGGCGAGGAAGTCGAAGCTGCCAAGGCCGAAACAGCGAGTGTAGAGAAACAATTGGCTTCAGAAGAGCAACGCGTCAAAGATTTAAATACACAACTAAGTTTTTATCATGACCGCAATAACCAATTAATGACCTTGGCCGGTAGTCGCCGGGCACCTGGTGCGAGGGCAACTGTTTACTGGAATAAGGAAACAACAAGCGCTGTTATTGATGTGGTAAAGATGCCGGACCTTGTTTCGGGGCGGGTCGCTGTCATTTGGGTAAATACAGGTCGGCAGACTCAGAAAATAGGGGTGTTGAAGCCCAATAATCCCGGAGAAACAACCCCCTTGACTTTTGTGGCAAACCCAGATCTTTTTTACGTGACGGAGGAAATTTCGAGCGATGTGGAAAGGCCCAATCGATCAAGGATTTTGATGACAGGAAGCCTGTAGTTTCAATGCCTGAAGTCTAAGCATTGATTTTTTTCTTTTTCATAAAAAAACAAGTTTAATGTAGGCTGATAAAAAGTTGATGTCAAGCTGATCAATCATTCAAAATGCGATTGAGCTTTGCTTCCACGGATATCAGCCGGAATTCTGTTTTTTATCAACGTGGACATTGTTCACAGAAACCTGAACCAAACAAATACATGAAGCATTTAGTAGCACCATCCGTTCTGGCCGCCGATTATACCAACCTGCAGAAAGATTTCGACATGGTCAATCAGAGTGAGGCCGATTGGTTTCACGTGGATGTGATGGATGGACGGTTTGTGCCCAATATTTCATTTGGGCAGTTCATCATTAAATTCATGAAAAAAATGGCGCAAAAACCATTGGACGTGCATTTGATGATAGTTGAGCCAGAAAAGTACATCGAACAGTTCCGGGAGGCTGGTGCAGATATTATCACTGTTCATTATGAGGCTTGTAACCACCTCCACCGTACGTTGCAGCAAATAAAAGCCAGTGGTGCGAAAGCCGGGGTTGCGCTCAATCCCCATACACCGGTCCATCTGTTGGAGGATATTCTGGAAGACCTGGACCTGGTTTGCCTGATGTCAGTTAATCCGGGTTTTGGCGGTCAAAAATTTATTTATCAAACCCTTCCAAAAGTGCAAAAGCTGAAGAAGATGATGGTCGAGCGTAATATCCATGCCCGAATAGAAATTGATGGCGGGGTAGGGTTGCAGAATGCGGAGAAATTGTTGCAAGCAGGTGCAGATGTGCTGGTAGCCGGAAGCAGTGTCTTCAAATCACCTGATCCGACAGATACAATAGCCAGGTTGAAAGCAATAGGAACTGTTGAAAAATTTGTCTGAAGGTAAAATATTTATGATGCCTGCCGTCTTCTGCGCGGCCTGCGCTTGGGGGTGGAGGACTGGCCTTTCATTTTCCAGGCTTCCAGGGCATTCATCCGTTTGCTGAGTTCACTTTTGGCAGCCTTGATTTCATCTTTTAAAGATCTCTTTTTTGCTTTTAATTGTTTAAGTGCACTTTCCTTTTCCTGTACCTCTCTGAAAAGAGTCGCCAGGTCAGGGTGAACTTTCAGGAAGTTCTCATCTATATGCAAATGATTATTTCTCAAGACTGTTTATAAACTTTATTGATGGAAGTTAACAAAGATAAGGAAAAATAGTGGGATTTTGGAGCCGGTTTTTTGGATTGTCGTAATGAAGAAAGGTATTCCAATATTTTGATTTGGTAACATTCTGGTTACAATCATTTTACATAAGCTTATAATTTTTATATGTTTTGAAAAGAAGTTTTATGTGCTGGTGCAATGATCGTTTTTGGAATTTATGAAGTAATGGCCAGCCAAGATGGAACAACTTTTCCTTTTGCAAAACTTATCATCATTTGCAACGTTACATGTGCCTATACGATCATTTCAGTAAATGAGTCAACCTTCACAACTCGGGAGTGCTCCCATCGGTCAATTACTTCGCCAACAGGCGGTGCCTGCCTCCATTGGGATTTTAGTCCTTTCCATTTACGGAATAGTAGATACCATATTCGTTGGTCAGTTTGTTGGTGCAGTGGCAATTGGAGCTATAACGGTTGTGTTGCCGATCACTTATTTGATATCCAGTATCGGGATGGCGATCGGTGTGGGTGGCGGCTCCATTATTTCCCGGGCATTTGGTGCAAAAAATCCGGATAGGGCTTACCGGACCTTCGGCAACCAGGTGACATTGGTTTTGATCATTTCGGTGCTGGCAGTTGTCATTTTTTCCATTTTCGAAATAGAGGTACTCCGTTTATTTGGTGGAAAAGGAGAAACACTCCCTGCGGCCTACGAATATTTCACCATTCTATTACCGTCCATTCCCTTCCTTGCCTGGGCCATGATGTCGAACAATGTATTTCGGGCTGAAGGAAAGCCGAAGATTGCAATGACCGTCATGATCATCCCGGCCGTGATCAATCTGGTACTTGATCCTATTTTCATTATTTGGCTGGAAATGGGTTTGACTGGTGCTGCATTGGCTACTGCGATTTCCTATGTTTGTTCGGCTTTGTTTTGTTTGTACAATTTTGTTTTTGGCAAGTCTTCCATGAAGTTTCACTTGCCCGATATGCGATTGCACTGGCCGATTGTCAAGGAGATTTTTTCATTAGGATCGGTAACATTTTCCCGCCAGTCGGTAGTGGCTCTTTTGATGATCGTCCTCAACAACACTCTTTTTGCTTACGGCGGGGCACTGGCCTTGTCGGTTTATGGCATTATCCAAAGGGTCATGATGTTTGCCAATTTTCCGGTGCTGGGTATCACGCAGGGTTTTATTCCTATTGCGGGGTTCAATTTTGGGGCAGAAAACTGGGAACGTGTCAGAAAGGTGATCAGCCTGGCCCTCAAGAGCGGGACGATCATTGCCGTCGGCATTTTCTTAAGTATCCTCCTTTTTGCCGATCCTTTAGTGCGGCTGTTTACGACAGATGAAGAGCTGGTCGGCCTTACCGTGCCAGCCATTAGAATCGCCTTCCTGGCAACTCCTTGTATTTTATTTCAATTGGTCGGTTCGGCTTATTTTCAAGCTATTGGAAAGGCTCTGCCTGCTTTATTATTGACCATGACCAAGCAAGGATTTTGTCTGATCCCTTTACTGTTTATTCTCCCGCCTGTATTTGGTCTGGATGGTGTCTGGATGGCTTTTCCGATTGCCGATGTCCTGTCAGCCAGTATCTGTTTTTACTTTTTGCGCCGACAAATGGCCGCGTTAGGAAAGGATGGTATCAAGATTCAGGCAGAAACTACTCTTTTAACAAAACCCGAAGAGGTCATCTCTTCAAAAGACTTACCTTAAAAGCAGCTTACCGAATCGTTGCCTTTGTCTTTGGATAGACTTGCGTTTGCTTTACGATATCAAATTTTGTGGTTCATGCATTATTGCAAAAGGAGTTGGCCGAGCATGGCCAGTTCTAACGGCAAATAATTTTGATGGAATAGGAAAGGGGTTTTGGTGAGAAAAAAAAGAGGGCCGAGTATAGAAAGTTTTGAGAAAAAATTATGCTATAGGTCTTGTATTTTTAATGTCTTGCTTAGATAGAATACAACTAAATTTCATTTAATTTCTCAAATAATATCTCATTACTTTCATATACCCGGCCAACATAATTGGGGTTAACTCTATTAGCAACTTAGGAGAGGGTGCTTCCGCTTAGAGAGGGTGTCTTAACTCAGGAGAGTGTGCTTCCGCTTAGGAGAGTATGCTTCCATTTAGGAGAGTGTGTTTCCATTATCAGAAACTTGTTTTGTAATATTCTTTCTTCGAATATGCTGCAAGTTGGAGGAAGAATGATTTATTACCAAGGACAAAAATTATTGTTTTCACCTTATAAATTTGCTGTTTTGATTCTTGAAAATGATATCTGCATGAAGATCTTAGTTGAATTTGCCGTTTCAATTACAATAGATGTCTGTTTTTTAAAACGTTAAAAATCAATTAATTATGTACAGTTTGAGGATTTTTGGACTGAACGATAGGAATAGTCTTGAATAAAGTATTATTTTGCGTTATTCCCCGTATAATATTTGATTTTTTTATGAAAAATTATGCACTTTTTTCTTTGCTCGGTTCTCTGGATAAAAAAGAATTGGCGGCTTTTTCCAAATATCTGAGGCTGCAATATGGAAAAGAGCAAATCGCTCTGGAAGTCTTTCGGTATTTTAAAAAGTATTATCCAACTTTTGCCGACGAGCGGAAAATGGACCTGGCCTATGCCTATCGCAAAATTTTCAAAGTGGATATCGATGAAGACAGATACAACCGGAAAAAGCTTTTAAATGCCCTTTCAGACCTGAAGTCCTGGCTGAAGGAGTTTTTATTGTTGCAAAAGATCAGGAGCAAAGACTCATTTGAGAGCCAGGCAATGTGGTTGACTATTTTGCGAGACAGGAAAATGGAAGTTGAGTTTGCCGCTGAGGTCGGGCGTTTAAAGATGAAAAAGGAAAAAGAGGCCCCAATGGGCGTAAAGGATTTTCTTGACCGGGTGGTGACCGACCATTTTATGTACGGCAAAAAGGTTTTATCCTATAAACCCGACATGGAAGCCCTCCAATCGTATGGCAACAACCTCGACCTCTGTTATTTGGCATCGAGAATGAAGATAGCCTGTGAGATGGCCAATCTCAGGAATGTAAGAAATGCAGACTTCAAAATGGGATTGCTGCCAGCTGCTATTGAATTGGGTAATTCCTTCCTGGCCGGTGATTACCCGTTGCCAAAGCTCTACTTCAAGGTGTTTCAATTGATCAATGACCAAGAGGCGGGGAGCTATGCTGATATTACGGCTCTATTGGCCGCCAACGCAACGGTGATCGATGTAAGGGAATTTCATATCGTATTAAGTTACCTTCACAACCATGCAGCTGCCCAAATCAGGAGGGGCAAGGAGGAAATGTACCAGGAACTACACTTGCTTAATGTCTTTGCATTAGAACATGGCGCATTTATTCGCAATGGAATTTCGCCTACTCAGTTTCACAATATTGTTAGTATTGCCAGTAGGGCGAATGCGTATGATTGGGCAATTTCTTTTGTAGATAACCACCAAAAATATTTACCTAAAATAGATGTTGAATCTATCATCTTGCTGTCCAAATCAATTATTCTGTTTCACAAACAAGAATTCGCGGAGTCACTTGAGATCGCTGTTAAGATCAAAAGTAATGACATCCGGCAAACTATAAGGGTCAAGATTATAATCGTTCAATGTATGTATGAAATCAATGGGGAAGATAATTTTGAACTGTTAGACTTTTGCCAAACTTTTGAAGTGTTCTTGCGCCGTAATCGATCCGCTGTCAGAGAAATTGTAGAGGCTACTTCGAATTTTATTAAGATGGTTAAGATGCTTCTGAAAATGAAGAAAGAAAAAGAAAAGGTTTTGCAGGAAATCAGGACCATCTCTCCGGTTTTTGTTAAACCCTGGTTGCTCAAAAAAACGGATACTTACCGAGCAAAATATGCCGTCCGCTAGCAGAAGCTAACAGACGGCATTTTAATCAGTCATTACATAATGATATCATCATAAATAATGACTGGGGAAACTCCAGTCCCGCAATCCCGGACAAAATAAAAGGTGTAGTCACCAGCGGGCAGACTCTGGAAGTCCACAAAATTATTGTTGGTAGTCTTTGTAGGAGAAGGATTGTCCCCTTCTCTTTGGTACCAAATTCTGTAAGTAGCTTCTTCGTCTGCCAAGTCCCAGGAAAAGCTGATCTGACCTTTTGACTGTGACGTGACCTGAACGTTGGCTGGTGGATCGCAAACGGTAGTTTCGTAACCGGGTACAGAGTTAATTCCTGTAGAGGGAGCGATAAACGTGCACAACAAAATGAATGTGAATGTAAAGAGGTTAATTCGCTTGATTAGAATGTTCATCATTAGAGAGTTTAGATTAGAAAATAGGGTAAAAGGCCATGGTAAGCACTTACCATGCACAGCGTGCTTTACCTGTTCAGTTGCGCATTTCTGAACAGCTCAGTTGCTTATACCAGCAAGCGTTACTTTGGAAGTCAAAGCAGAAAGGCAATTAGATAGAGCTCGTATTTATTGACAGATTGCTTGCCTTACCAAAACCAGATTATGTGTAAAATTTTTTAGAATCGAATAGAGAAAGTTGTGTTTTTGTATTGATTAATTATGGTACTAAATTCGTCGAATCAAGGTAAAACTGCTCGTTTTTCAGATAAATGACGTTGTTTTTTTGACAACTTTAACCATTTTTAAAGATTATTCACGCTTTTTAAGGCAATTTGCAGCACTCACTTGAGTTCTCTCCGCTGTATTTTTTTGGTCAGTTTTACAAAAGCTTCCCTTATTTAACTGATTTTAAGACAATTCATTGCCCATTACACTGAGAAGAATGTCCTGGAGCAGGTTTTTATACCGATTAGGTGTCTTCCCTATTGAGACGTAATTTTATTGTTGAACGAAGCTGGTTGAAGTTCTGACTTTTTATGACACTAACATTTAATTGTACTGATTTATCAACTTAGGGGTAGCCCCAGCGTTAACACCGTTCCAAAACGGTGTTAACGCTAAAGTCGAGCCTGGGCACAAGTTTCTAAATCAGTACAGTCAACGATTAAACGGATATTCATTGATCCACCTGAAATGACGGTTTCGCAAGAGGAAATCCTCCTTTTTCTTTTTCAGAAAGGACACCTTTAATGTGTCTCCCTTAAAAATGCCTTCCAGCACAAATTGAGCAGAGTCAGGTTCAAAAAAGTAAAGTGTATCGTTCATGGCAGTATCCCTGTGGTGGGTAACCTTGATAAATGAATCAACGGAGTCCTTTTCAAAGCTGTAGTATTGTTTTTGACCGGTCATGGCGTGAATTTCTGCACGGTCTTTCCAATCCACTATAAACCTTTTCCAACGAGTCTCATCTGTGATTAACGGTGGGATAGTGTCACCATTTCTTTCGAACGTTTCTACTTCATAGAGGCCGTGCAACGCTGGTTTAGGGGCCGCAGGTCCATATATTTTAGAAGATTCAAGTGTGCCATTAACAGTGTAGCCCAGCCCAACGATTACTAAAAGCCACTTAATTGTTATTTTGATTTTTTCCAGTTTTATATTTTCAAAATAGGGTGGGTATATTTTCGGCTCAGCGTTTTTGTTGAAAAAGAACAGGTTCAATAACCTTTTTCCGTCCAATGCCAATAAAAACAGAGATAATAGCACAAGATGAGAGGAAAGTATTTTTACAGGGACGTCATAAAAGAAATTCATGGCCATTACATTTGCCATCACTCCTGCTGCGACCAGGGCACCGAGGGTAGTGGTACGGCGGGAAATCAATAATAACCCACTTATTAGTTCGCCTGCACCGGCAAAAATGGTATAGCCTTTTGATTGTCCCATAAATGTCCACAAAATCCCCATTGGCGAAGAATCGCCATAAGCCTGCACCAACCGGGCATGACTTGGTGGCTGGAATTGCAGGTAGAATAATTTGGCCAATCCATAAATGATCATTTGGTACAAAATATAATAGCGCACCAACACCAACAACCATTGTAATAGATAATTATAGTTTTTTCTCCTGCGGTCTAAAATCGACCAAACCACCGTAATTATGATAGATAAAAGAATATATAATAAAAGGCAAACATAATTGTAAGTTGTGTCACCGCTGCCATTGGTGAAAACGGTAATTTCTTTTTCTAAATTTAAAAATGTTGCTGCAAACCACGGCGCAATTTTTTGCCATATGGGTTCAATGGCGAAAGAAAGTAAAAATTGATTCGACATGGTGAATAGAAAAATATAACAGCAGCCAAAGCGGAAGATGATTTTTTGCAGATTGTTCCAGTACATTTTTAAATATTAATTATTCATGAAAATCGAAAGATAATAAAAGTTGAAAATAGTAAAATAAAAACTGCTGCCCGGTTTACCGGACAGCAGGAACAAGTCGCATTATGGGATTATGGTTTTCTTTATACGGGAGATTTTTTTTGTTTAGGACTATTTTATGGAATTATACCAGAATAGCCGAGGAACAACTGTGGTCGCTCCCACTTCACTACGGGTAAAGGCATCGGGGGGCAACGCTTAAGGAAGCGATTTCACAGTTGTGGGTTGATCTACTGTATGTGCTATCTAAAAAAAGACCGATTTGTTTGTATATATAGGTCAAACATTTGGCAACTTCAAGCGGCTTATTTTTTAGTACAGGTTAATTGAAAATGTAAATAATCTTGCATGGCAACTTAAGCTGGTGGTCAAAAAAAATAACACTTTTTCTTTGCTTGAAAATGAGTCTTGAGGCTTGGAAATCAAACATTTGTCAAAATAAAAGTGTCATTTTTAACGCCCCTTATTTTGTCCAGGGACTTTAAAAAAACGTCCTTTATTGCCAAGGTTAATTATTTGCAAAAAATCTGGTGTTGAATATCAACTTTAAACTAATTCGAAAGGGGTCAATAAAAATGATTAATATTAGTGGAAATTAAATAAAAGATACAGATGCAGTAAATAAATTGAAGAGTAATAATTATGTGCTATTCTGGTTGTTGTGAAAGCAAAGCTAAAAAATCTTTTGTACTAAGTGAAAATTTAAAGTAATATCTATTTGGTAAATATTGCATCATGAATTTAAAATATTTAAGCATTTACCTATATTAAATACCTGATTTTGGTTTGTTATATGCTTGGTGGTCAACCACCCAGCCAACGCTTGAACTCTTTCACTTTTTCTCTGCTGACAATAACTTCAAAATTGGCGGCAGGATTTAATTGGAGTATCAGGCGGCTGTTAAAATAAGCGGATGCTTTTCCGATTGAGGAGATCGAAATAATTGTTTTTCTGTTGATTCTGTAAAATAATTTCGGGTCAACCAGTTTTTCCAGTTGGTCCATTGTATGCTCTACAATATGCTTTTTTTTATTTTTTGAAACTAAAAAAGAAAGGCTGTTCTCGGAAAAGAAATAAGCAATTTCTTCGACGTTAATAAAATTTAATTGCTGTCCTGATTTGATCAAAAAGCGGGTTTGGTATTCTTTAGGGGCAAAAGAAGAAATGAGTTTTTTTATATTCTCAATATTGGGTGCATCTTTTCTGTTGTATAGTTTTTCAAATTTAGTAAACGCCTTTTCCAGCTCGGCTTCGTCGACCGGTTTTAGTAAGTAGTCAACACTGTTTAATTTAAATGCTTTAATCGCGTATTCATCGAATGCTGTTGTAAAGATAACGGGAGTCTCAATGTTTGTTTCATCAAATATTTCAAAACTTAATCCATCGGATAATTGGATGTCCAGAAATAACAGGTCAACGGATGGTCTGGAATTTAAATAGGCCAAGGTGTCTTCAACGCTGTCAAATATTTCTGTAATTTCTGCATTTGGCCGTAATTCCTTGATTATGCTCGAAAGCCTTTTCTGTGCATGGTGCTCGTCTTCGACAATCAGTATTTTCATTTTTTTTTTGATTAAAAAACTTATTATTTTATTGTTCAATCTTTGCTTGAATATCTGGCTTCGACCAATTAATTGTTCAGCAAGGGAATGGTTACCCTGAATGTGGTGTCCGTTTCTTGAATCGCTACCTCTTTGTTGGTGAATATTTTATAGCGGGTGCGGACATTGTTTAACCCTACTTTTGTTCCTTCGCTGACCGTTCTTTTCCGTTGTAAATTATTTTCAACGACTAAAAAGTTTTCTCTGGAGTACAATTTAATATTCAATGGTTTTTTGGATGAGACAATATTGTGCTTAATGGCATTTTCAAAAAGGATTTGCAAAGCCAGTGGCACTATGTAAAATTGGTGGTATTGTTCGTCAATGTTTATTTCAATTTGCAGGTTTTTTTGAAAACGTTCTTTTTGTAAAAATATATAGGCCTCCATAAAGTTCATTTCATCCGACAGGGTAATTAATTGTTCGCCCCTGCTCTCCAGGACGTACCTGTATACTTTAGACAATTTCTTCAAAAACGAAATGGCTAATTTTTGATCTTCGGCAACAATATTCATTAAAGTATTTAAGCTGTTAAATAAAAAATGCGGGTTCACTTGATTGCGAAGCCCCTCTAATTCTGATCTTAATTGTGCTTGTACGGCCTGTTCCTTTTCTTGTATGGATTTTTTTAATTGTGCATAAATATAAATGGCCTCATAAATAGTCGTCATTAAAAGAACGATCCCATAAGTTCCTACAGTCCCTGCTATCGACGGGTCTTCAGGGTTTCCCAGATGCATCCAAAACGGGTAGGACAACCAATAGACCAAAGGGCCTGCAATAGTGACAAATGCGACGGTTACCAGTGTCTGTAAAATAATTCTTTTCATGGAGTCCTCGAAATCCGGATACCGTTTGCGCATCATAATATATATGGCCCGACTGCCGATCCAGTAAGTCGTGGAAAACATGGTGCCCTGAGCCCAATCTTTTAAATAAGGAAAAAACCCTACAGCGAGCGTTTTTTCATAAAAAAAAATAGGCATAAAAAAACCAATGACCGGTATACCGATCAACATAAACCAAAAATCATTAAATCCGAGGTATGCTACGTTTTTACTGGACATTTAATTTATTCAATAATCAGAAATTTTCAAACTGAAAAAAAAGATGAGTAAATTGGTTGGATTAAATTCTGGGATTAATTAAATCAAAGTTCATGGACTTTCCATTGCATTATAAAATGGCAGGCCATTAATTGCTTGCCACCAGGTGAAAATGATGATTGAAAAATAAACAACAGCAGCAAAAATGGTAAAATACATCAATCGATTATTTTTCTCAAAATATTTGATCTTTCCAACCAACAATGTCAGGAGCGGCAATATTTGTATGGCGTGCAAACCCAAGAAATGCATGGCTCGCAAGTCGCCTCCTTCCGTACTCCAATTAACGACCGGCAAACCTGCCCCACCATCAGGAACGCCGACGTTATGGCCCATATTGGAAATCATCATTTGCCCGCCATAAAAAGAAAGAACAACGGCCAGCCAGGCAAAACGGATACTCCAGGCAATGGCTGGTTCCGTGTTCAGTTTTTGTTTAAATGATATAATGCATAAATAGATTGAGATCAGTGAAATAATGGCTATACCCAGCCCCATAATGCCAAACAAAATTCCATTTAATGGTGTACTCGTATTATAATGAGATAACTCCCCTCTGCTGGCCTGGATAAAAATGATCAATAACTCGACGCTCATGCTGATGGCTAAGATATTTCCTAAATTATGCCTTTGCCTTTTTGAAATTGTATAGAGCGGTAACAGCAAAGCTATGGTCCAGTTATAGATCATTCCAGACAAAGCAAATTTCATGGGTTTGATCCATACGTTGACGCCCATGAGCATGCGGTCGTCGACCGCCATGATAGCGGTGCTGAAAAAGAATAATACACCAGTCAAAGCCCCGGTAATGGCCAGGAGTTGGTGACCCTCATAAATTTTATTCCATGTCTTGATGATTGCGTCCATTGCTTCAGGTTACTGTTTTTTAAATTCCAACATGCTATTTTTTCACTACGCTACGAATGACAAAATATAGCAGCCAGCCAACCGGCCCGGCCATGAACGTGAGCAACAGACAAGGAATGATCAAAAAATGACTGATACCGTGTTTTTGACTTTTTACCAAAGTCCAGCTTCCTATCAATAAATCAAATGCAAGGTAATGTACCCATCCGGCGACGACAGCACCGTCTACGGTGAACAGCTTTTTAACCTCTGCCAAGCTTCCAAAGCCGCCACCTTCCACTCCAAAAACGGAAGCTACATATGCAATGTAAACCAAACTTAACGCAACGGGTATGACTGGCTGACGAATCAACCATTGGGTGACTTTCCACCTGGGAGCGACGATCATCAAAAGCCATTGTGGTAGAACAATTGTATTGCAGATGGTGAAAACGAGGTCTGGATTCATTTTTTCATATTTTGCATTTGATGGCCTTAAACAGGTTTGATGTTTCGGCCTCAAAGGTGGTGATAAAAAGGTCTTGAAGATATTTAAATCTATTGGATTGAAAGAAGAGAAAGTTGGGATGCAGTATCGAGGTGTTGGAATGAGAATAGCGATATGTACCCAAAACTTCCTTCTACTTTGTCAGCAGGTGGTAATAATTGACTTTTATCATCCTTGTTCAGTAAAAATTGGAATAATTTTGTCGCGTTATTAAGTGTCCGTCCGTAGACATTTACGAATCAATAACTTTTTAGAGACATTTGCTTTCCTCATTTGATCAAGTAAAAAGTATTAAGGATGAAATTAAAACATGAATGACTGTTAATCAGTCAGTTAACTTGAAAAGGTTCTTGTTGTTCTTTTACTGAGATATTTTTTACAAAATGAAAATTTGGTTTGGGGCCATTTTTTATACTTCTCCATCCCATCTAAAATTTCCGTACATCAATCTCATAGACACATGAAAAAAGCCATTACCATTTTTTTTTCCATCTTATTTTTCTCGTTCAACGTCCTGCAAGCGCAGCAACCTTCTGTAGCCCGGGAATGGAATGAAAAGATACTTGATGCTATCCGGGGCGATTTTGCCCGTCCGACTGTACATGCCCGAAACTTGTTCCATGCTTCCATTGCCATGTATGACGCCTGGGCCGCTTATGATACCCTGAGCGAGACCTATCTGCTGGGCCAAACCTTGCATGGTTATACTGCCCCTTTTGACGGAGTACCAATTCCAGATAATATTCAGGCGGCACAGGAGGAGGCGATGAGTTTTGCCGTCTACCGGTTGTTGAGGCACCGGTTTTTGACGTCGCCTGATGCCTTTTCGCTCTTCACCCACATTGAGTTTTTCATGGCTTCTTTGGGCTATAACGATGAAAATACTTCTATCGATTATCAGTCTGGTGATCCGGCTGCACTCGGTAATTACATTGCGCAGCAAATTATCGCTTACGGATTGCAGGATGGTTCAAACGAACAATTTGGTTATTCAAATATTTACTACGAGCCGGTAAACGACCCGTTGGTCATGGAAGATTTTGGAAACCCTGATATCAATGATTTCAACCGTTGGCAGCCATTGACCCTCGATGTGTTCATCGATCAGGGTGGTAACCCGATCCCATTCAATACGCCAGCGTTCCTTAGTCCAGAGTGGGGCCAAGTTGCTCCTTTTTCGCTCAAACCAGAAGATGCAACGGTTTACACCAGAGACTTTTTTGATTACATCGTCTATCACGATCCCGGTCCGCCTGCCTACCTTGACACCACAACCGTAGGAGGTGATTCGGAGGAATATAAATGGGGGCACTCACTGGTTGCTGTCTGGTCGTCACACCACGATCCCTCTGATGGTGTGATGTGGGATATTTCACCTGCATCCATCGGAAACCTGAAAGTGGAAGATTATCCGGCCGACATCGCAGGGCTGCGCGATTTCTATGATTTGATGGAAGGAGGCGACCCAAGCCCGGGCCATGTGGTCAATCCTGCTACCGGTACTTTTTACGAGCCACAGATGGTACCGCGTGCAGATTATGCAAGGGTATTGGCGGAATTTTGGGCGGATGGACCTGACTCAGAAACTCCTCCCGGCCACTGGTTTACTATTTTGAATTACGTCAATGATCAGCCGCAACTGGTGAAAAAATTCCGGGGAGTAGGCCGGACATTGGATGATTTGGAGTGGGATGTAAAAGCCTATCTTCTTTTGGGAGGTGCTATGCACGATGTCGCCATCTCTGCCTGGGGGATCAAAGGGTGGTATGATTACATTCGGCCAGTATCGGCCATCAGGGGAATGGCAGAATTAGGACAAAGCACCGATCCCAATTTACCTTCTTATCATCCGGGGGGGATTCACCTGTATCCTGGGGTTATCGAGCTGGTAGAAGCAGGTGATACCCTTGCTGGCGATAATGATGAACATATCGGCAAAGTGAAGATATTCGGTTGGCTCGGACCTGATTTCATCATCGATCCGCAGACCTCAACTGCTGGCGTAGGATGGCAATTGGCTGGTGATTGGTGGCCCTATCAGCGGCCCTCCTTCGTTACACCGCCATTTGCGGGTTATGTTTCTGGCCATTCAACTTACAGCCGGGCAGCAGCCGAAATCTTAACGGCACTTACTGGAGATCCATTCTTCCCAGGTGGAATGGGCGAGTTTTTCTGCCCCAAAAATGAATTCCTCGTATTTGAACAAGGTCCAAGCGTTGATGTGACTTTGCAGTGGGCAACCTATCGGGATGCTTCCGACCAATGCAGTCTCTCAAGGATCTGGGGAGGCATCCATCCTCCGGTGGATGATATTCCCGGCCGTTTGATCGGTATCAAGATCGGCACGGAAGCGTTTGAATTGGCCGAAGACCTTTTCTGGGACGATGCTGATAACGATGGCTTCATGAACTATGAAGACTGCAATGACAACGACCCGAATATCAATCCGGCAGGCACTGAAATTTGTGATGAATTTGACAATAACTGTGATGGCCAGATTGATGAGGGGTTGGCTTTGAATACTTATTTCCTTGATTTCGATGGCGATGGTTATGGTGATATCAACGCCCAGTTGTTCACTTGTTTTGATTCGGCTCCCGATGGTTATGTTACCAATCCGGAAGACTGTGATGATACCAGGGCTGAAATCAATCCGGGCATGAGTGAGGTTTGTGATGAACTGGACAATGACTGTAATGGATTGGTTGATGACAACCTGACCATTTACACTTATTTCATTGATGCGGACGGCGATGGTTTTGGAGATGATGCAGGTCCTTTGGACACCTGCCTGTTGGTTCCTTCTCTGGGCTACGTAGACAATGCCATGGACTGTGATGATTCCGATCCTAATATCAACCCGAATAAACCGGAGCTGTGCGATGGTATTGATAATGATTGCTCCGGCATTGCAGATGACGGCCTGACGGTCTTTACCTATTACATGGATATGGATGGTGATCTTTTTGGTGACCCAAATCTGGCAGTAGACACCTGTGGTTCATTGCATCCAAGTCTTGGTTTTGTTTTAAATGCATTTGATTGTGATGACTCCAATCCGGATGTAAACCCATTGATGATGGAAGTTTTTGACAGCCTGGATAATGACTGTAATGGCCTGGTGGATGACGGCATCACTTCCGTAAGTGAAAACCTGAACAGGCCGGTCAGCCTTTTCCCAAATCCGACGGATGGCAACCTGACGATAGAATATGAGTACTCAGGCAATCTGACAGCCAAAATATTCCACGCGAACGGCCGGATGGTACGTTCAATAAACATTGATTTTCTGAACGGTGCAGCCACATTGGATTTAAGTAGAGTCCCTGCCGGCATTTATTATGTGCAGGCACTGGATGAAAATGGCGTGAACCATTTTGTGGAAAAAATTGTGCGTTTATAATTTTATTTAAATAGTGAAAAAAAAAATCCCGGACTCATGATCGAGTGCCGGGATTTTTTAGTTGAAGTTGTTTGAAAAAAAATGTGCTTTTTGATGATGAAGCATCATTTTACTATTCAAAATATCATTTGCCGTATTTAATTGGTAATAGTAAGCAGGTGGTCAAAAAAAATGACACTTTTCCTTTGCCTGAAAAAGATTTTCAAGACTTGGAAATCAAACATTTATCCAAATAAAAGTGCCATTTTTTTAAACGGTCACTTAATCTTTTAATACTTCCAATTTAATCCCAACGCCCAGGTCTACCTGGTAATCGGAATACATGGCCACCGGAGTCTGTCCTTCATCCTTAGTTTGAAATTGAATTAAATAAATGTATTGGTCGGCTTCGTCCAGCCATTGAATTTGCTCACTTGTTAAATCAATAAATGCTTCTCCGCGTGCCGAGCCATTGGTCGGGACTTTTCCGTCTGCATCAACTGCAGCAGCCTCGAAAGGAATTTGGTCAGCAATGATGGCCTGGTTGCCATTTTTATCCATCGCTATCAGGCTGACTTTTGATTGCAGGGGCAGGCCGTTGTCGTAAACAATTTTTAATTCACCTTCTGCAATGTCCTCCACAGTGTAGCCTCCGGCCCCAGTTCCCAGGTCTACAGCATCGGTTGTGTCGCGATAGATGAGGTTTTGGGCCTGGAATTTAAAAGGGAGGTCAAATTCCACCGAGGCACTCAATTCACTGTCCGAACGGATATAGTTGAGTACTGAAGGGTCATTGTTCGGATTGATGGTCGCCGAACCCACGTAATCAATGTCAGAGGGATAGACAGCCAACATACCGACGAGGTCTGAATTAAATTTATTCATGACGAAAAGCGTATTGGAAGATTGGCCCATTTCCGAAAGGGTAGGGTGATTGATGACTATTTTTGGTGGGTTCAAATCCGCCTGTTCCCCAAAAAAACCATTGGCGGTTGCGTTGAATTCTCCCAACAAAGGAATACCAAACGAATTGGTTATTTCGACTCGCATCGTCGGATCGCTAAAAAGCAACGGACTGCTCCCATCTGAAAAGAGGCTAAAGTCAAAACCGAGATCAAAGGTGTTTTCCTCAAATTCTTCCTGCCGGAAGCCAAAATAACCGATGACTTCTGCGACGTCCAAATCATTCAGTTTGAAAGTAATACTGACTTCGTCTTCTGCATCGATATTCAGTTGCCCGCCGGAACCATTGGGGAGAGAAACCTCATAATCGACTTTGATTTTGTTGAAGGGTTGGTCGGGATCACCGTCGAGCAGCCAGATGGTATTGCTAAAATCCATGCTACCGGTACTTGCTCCTCCACCTTGCGAGACCAAGAGCGTCTGGGTGATTGGTGAATTGTTTCGGGTAATTGTTGGGAAGGTCAGGTCAACCTGAAAGGCAGCCTGAAGATCCGAGTTTATTTCATAGGTCACATCGGCATCGTTCAGCTCAATGCTTTTGATTTTTTCTTCATTGTCAAGCATAAATTCAAAATCCATCTCATCTTCCAGCAAGACGCCTGCTGGAATCAGCACCTGCCCTTCACTGATGGTAACTCCCTCCACAGAAAAATTGACTTCCAGCTTTGAACTCAGGTCGACGAGTACCTGCTGGGTGCCCGTGCCCGGGGATTTTAAGGTACTCATGACCACTTCAAATTCATTGCTGATGGTTTTACCGGCCAATCCGATTTCGCTTGTTTTGGTTGCCCCTGCTGCAATATAATCAAACTCAAAGGTGCCTAAGAATTGATTTGTACCGATGTCTTTCACGTCTATCGAGTAGTCTTCAATATCAAAAAAAAGATTGTTGGTGACGGAAAGGAACATGGCACCGGTGGCCAATTTTAGGGAAGTGTAATCCGTAAAGGCGGGGACTTGTTCCACCGAAAGAATGGATTCCTCAAAAGGTGGGACGACGGCCATGGTGCCATCGGCAGACTGGATATAGTTGGCCAAGATCACGTCCGTAAAATCGTCCAGAATATTTTCAAATAAAATGGACGTACCCTGCGAAAGGTCATCCACTTCTAAATCACCGATCTTGGAGGACTGGGAAAAATTTTCCTCTATGTCGCCCGTCAGGTCATCCAGCAATTCAGCGGCTGTCAGTTGGAAAAAGTCGTCCTCCCGGTAGACCAGCTTAATACCATTATCGGCGCCAATTGTCAAAGTCGTATCATCTTCCAGGATGTCTTCCAAAGTAAAATTAACGGTACCGACCGGAAGGGCGTAAGTACCTTCCTGAGTGAGGGAAGCATCCGCAAAATCTTTGAAATCGTCAGTTTTACAACTGACCAAGGAAACGACAACACCTAAAAAACAATATTTAAGAAATGTGTACAACGAGGGTGCATGAGTGGGAAAGTAATTCATTATAGTTATAGTTTAATTTCAGCGTTCGAGGGTTAGAAAATACTTTTGAGTCAAAGGTGTTTACATCATTGAAAAGTTCGCTGAAATGCAAGGGGGTGAGTGTAAAATCAAAATTTTGGGGAAATAGAAAGGTTTGTTCGAATGATCAAATAAAAGGAATCAGAATTTATGCCACATCTTTACTTTGTAACTAATCTAAGTTGAAAACCGTCCCATAAATGTAAGTTCTTTGTTTTTTGGGCTGAATGTTTTCTGTATTGAATTTGTATTCAACATCCCGATTTTAAGTTTGATCAATTCTAAAAAATGATTCTGCCATTTCGATTTTATTGTTTTGAAGTTTTATAAATATCGGTTTTGCCAAAAAAAAGGCATTCGTCGATAAATCGCCTACGAACAACAGATTCAATTTGCAATGAGGCAACCCTTGGCCCTTATCTTTGTCACTGTACAGTAAGAAATCATCCGAAAGATAATGAGGTGGCGGGCAGTCCAACAACTTGACCTGATGAAAACCAAAATTTTGAAAACATTTGACTGCCCCGCCCCCGCCCCAAACCAACGAACAAACAAATCTCAAATCATCTTCATTACTCTCTAAAAGGATTCTAAAAATATTATCGAATTATGAAAACTTCTGCATTGTTCGCTGTATGTATGGCGGTAGCCACGCTTTTGTCCGCTGGTTCCTTTTCCGGGGTGGATCTTGTAAAATGCCGGAACTATGCTAATGATTGGGGAAAAGGCTTTACCAAAATTAAAATGATTGAGCAAGACCTGATCGAAGGGCGTTGGACCACCAGGCAGACAACTGAAGAAAAAACTTTTTTCTTTACCGAAAAGGGACAATTGCAAATACTGATCAAAGATGGAGAAGGGTACTTCCATTTTGATGCAAAAACCTGGAAGGTTGCTGAAATCGCCGGTCAGCCGGTGCTGGTTTTGAAAGAAAAAAATGGTCTTACCAAAAATGCGTTCATCAACCAAAACTGCGAAGGGATAACCCTGACCGACATCGTCTCTGACCAAACGTTATCGCTTGAATATCATTCTATTAAAGCACCTGGCACCTGCAATAAAGTCAAAAATCACCTGATCGGGTATTGGACCAACGTTTCTGCAATGGAATCAGTGAACCATAATAAAATTCAGCAAGGAGCCTTCGTCAATTACTTTTTTTCCGACGATGGTACTTACGCTCTGGAGTATGGTAGCACACAACAAAATATAGAGGTACGAGGAACATGGAAAGTTTCCAAAGATGGTCGGTTCTTGTTACTTGAGAAAAAAGACGGTAGTTACCAGGTTGTACGCATAGGCCAGGTGGACGATCACGGAATGGTGTTGGAACAAGTCATGAAATCAAGCGAGATCAATCAATTTTTTCAAGCATCCAACAAGACGTTTGCGTTCATAAAATAATTAAAAGAGAGGCATAGGTAGAAGGACTTTTTATTCCGCTTCCCAAATCTCTTTATCCGCTACCAATACCCCTCTGCCAAAAATACAAGTAGTGAAAATAGCCATAACAAGGAGTGCCTTTTCAGGTGCTCTTTTTTTTATTGGGATTTGATGATGATGCCGGAAGCATGTTCTCCCCGCCCAAATCGCATATTATAAAAATAGGTGCCGTTTGGAATGTCCTTGTTCCATTCGTAAATGCGTTCTCCTGACTCATTCCGGTTATCAATCCATTTATCAACCCGCTGGCCTTGTGCATTGTACAGGTCGAAGTAAACAAACTCAAAATCGTTACAATAGTATTTGAAAGTGATCCCATGCTTACCAAATGGATTGGGCAGCGTTTCAGGTTGCACAAAAACAGCAGGATCGACGGTTGGCGGGCCCAATCGGTGGATATTATTGTCCATCCAGTTCAGGCGGTCACCAATCCAGTTTCTCACATGATCTACTTCTTCCTGATAGTTGTTGCCGATAAAGTCATTGGGCCAGATAGGTTCACCAATTACTGGCCAACGTTCAAAATTCCTTGCAGCCGGTACTTGTAGCAATTGTTCAAGGCTGTCCACTAAATGGTTGATCTGCTGATCGGACAACTGGCTCTGTCTCAGGGTATTCCAATAGGTCTTTATTTCTGAGGTGAAAGCAGTGTCCTCCATAATGCGTTCCCACCAAAAATGAACGACCCAAAAATCGTTCGGACAAAAATCATTGAAGTCCCAGGCCCAACCAATAATGCCCGGTCCGGTGCAATAGCTTACATTTCCAAATGCCAGGTTAAAATCCCAGATGGGACCAAATTTCAATTGGGCATTAATACTGTTCCGGTCTTTGTAAAAAAAAGTACTCAAACGGTAGCCGTCTACATTGCGGCCAATTTCCTGTATGAAAATAAACTGCATCATTGAACGAATATCCAGGTATTTTCGGTAGCCATCGACCGAGTCGGCAAATTCCTCTGAAAGTAAAACCTGTTCCAGCTCCTTGATATATCCCTGAATATAAAGCTCTTGCTGAGGGGTTATTTCGTCAAATTTTGGATAGTGGTATTGAAAAGTGGTTTTGATTTCCCCTCCGGGAGTAGAAGGGTGCTGCGATAAAAAGCCATCGGCACCTGCTCCGTCGAATTTATCAAACTTCAAAATATAGCCTCCGGTCAAGTCATCTCCCGAGTTTTCATCGGGATTCAACGTGCTGATATCAACTCGGTTTTTATCCCTTTTTATTTTTTCTGTTAAAATATAAACTCCTCTGTAATCATCATTCAGGACTACTTCGCAAAAACGGACCCTCGGCGCATAGTCCATGATCCGACCCGCCAAGATGTAAGCTAAAGCGTTGCGCATCAGGCTTTTATCGCTGTATGGCCCATGCAGCACCCAATCATTTTCTGCGGGTAATCCGAGCAGGGAAATGTTGTTGTTGGAATTATCCGCGTTACGAGTTTCCATTGCGTAACCCACCTTCGGAAAAAAAGCCTGAGAACTGCTTCCTCTCTTTTCTATACCGATTTTCCCATCGTAATTGTTGAAGGCATCTGTTAGGTTGTTGACCTCGTTGTCACCGTTCCAAATGACACCGAGGTGCGCATCAATTTTGGGTTCATCCAATATACTTTGACCATTATCAGTAGAAATGACAAGGATCGGTAAGTTGGAGGACTCTAAGATGTCCTGCGCAAGAAGGTTGAAATTGATAAAAAGTAACAACAAAAAGAAGGTCGCTTTCATAACTGAAAAAGGTATTATGAGAGAATGGCCTGATTGGTCGTTCTGTTAAATATCTCCTGTAGACATGTCATTTTTCTAAAAAATGACATGTCTACTGGCGTTTAAATGCTAATCAAAATCAGGATAATGAATGCCCGCAGCATCTCTGACAGCATCTAAGTTTTCCATCATGGCAATGCTAAAATCAAGAGGCAATTTTTCGCATTCGGTCTGTCCTCGTCGCAAGCAATCATTGACCGCTTCAATTTCATGAAAATAACCGATCCCTGTTTTTGCGAAATTAAATACCTCGTCTTCTTTCCCATAAATGGAAATGGTCGCCTGTTCTCCTTCATGAAAACGGCTGTGCAGATGAATTCGTCCCTTTTCACCATACAGGACGGCGGTAGTTCGGGTATGGTTGATCAGTGAACTGTCAAGAATAGCGATTTCGTTGTCGGGGTAGCGGAAGACCATTGCGCAGCTATTATCGGTTCCCGCTGGACTTTTGATGGCTGTTGCCCGAATATCAACAGGTTTGCCCAGAAAGTGGGTGGCGATGAAAACGGGGTACAGCCCGACATCCAAAAGGGAACCACCGCCTAATTTGGGATTGAACACCCGGTGTTCCGGACCGTAGTTCGCCTTAAAGCCAAAATCGGCCCGAATGGTATTGATCGGTCCGATGATGCCACTTTCTACCCATTCAATGGTTTTTTCAAAAAGCGGAATAAACCTCGTCCAGATGGCTTCCATTAAAAAGGTCTTTTGTTCCCTGGCCGTTTTTACCATCTCCCTTACTTGTCGGGTATTGATAGCAAGGGGTTTTTCACACAAAACAGGTATTTTATTTTCCAAAAATAACAGGGAGTGCGGATGGTGGCCAGTGTGTGGCGAAGCGATATAGACCACATCAAGGTCGGGGCACTTGGTCAGTTCGTCATAACTGCCGTAGGCATGCGCAGCGCCATATTGCTTGGCAAAATCTTTGGCCCGTTCCAGTGACCTGGAGGCGACTGCGTGCAACTTTGCATTTTTCACAAGTGCAAGATCTTTGGCAAATTTATGGGCGATTCGTCCCGGCCCGACGATGCCCCAATTGATGGAGGAAGTCATATTTTTGTTTTGTTTAAGGAGTAGGGGTTAGAGGTCAGGGGTCAGACCGCTGCGCTGTCAGTAGTCATCCTAATTGTCTGACCTCCGACAGCGAAGCGTTCTGACCCCTGACAGCGAAGCGATCCAATTCAAGATAATTCGCAAAAAAAGAAAATACATGAAAATACCTGCCATAACCATTGATAAAATTTTGAAAGATGCCTGTCCCGACTTGCAGATCGGAGCCTTGCTGATCCGTGTCCGGGTGGCCCCCGCTGGCCCAGATTTACTCCAGGAGATACAAAAAGTTACGACAGAACGGTCTGCAGCAATGGCAGTTGAGGAAATTGCAAAAATTCCAGCATTGAGTGCTACGAGGCTGGCTTACAAGACTTTGGGTAAAGACCCCAGCCGTTACCGGCCCAGTGCAGAAGCGTTGTTGCGCAGGGTGGTGAAGGGCAAAGGGCTGTACCAGGTGAACAATGTAGTGGATGTGCTGAACATGGTTTCTGTAAACAGCGGATTTTCGATTGGCGGGTTTGATTTTGATAAAATAAGCGGGGACCTTCAGGCAGGCAGGGGAGTTGCGGGTGAGCCTTATGAGGCCATCGGCAGGGGCGTTCTGAATATTGAAGGGCTACCGGTATTAAGAGATGCAATTGGTGCATTCGGTACACCGACCAGTGATTGTACCAGAACGATGGTCGTCAAAGACACGACTACCTTTTTAGCAGTCATTTTGGATTTCAGCAAAGGGGATGAATTGGAAAAAGCATTGGAAGAAATGGAAAAGTTGCTGGTGAAATATGCGAGTGGAGAGATGATTGAACGAAAGATTTTTGTTTAAAAAATCTTATTGGTCAATAGACAACTAAGAGCGGCTGTTTTCGAAGCAAAACCGATAATTAAGAATTAGCAATCCTCCCCCCATCCCCTCTAAAGGGGGAGAAAAGAACATCTTTCTTCCACTTTGGAGGGGGCGGGGGGAGGATGAAAAGCAAGGGATGCAAATAAGTAACGTTCCCCTAAGAGTAGATCCTGTTACTGAAAATCAGCTAACGTCTCTTTGATCCACTGCATAGCCTTTCGCAGTTCTTCTTCGGATGCAGCATAGGAAATCCGCATGCAGTTGGGCATTCCGAATGCCGCGCCATCAACTGTTCCGACATGGCCTACTTCGAGTAAATATTCGCAGAATTCCTGGCTGTTATTGATGGTCGTCTGGCCATTTGATTTGCCAAAATAATAACTGATGTCCGGGAAGATGTAAAATGCTCCTTCGGGTTTATTCACTTTAAACCCCGGAATTTCTTTTAACAGGGAAATGATCAAATCCCGACGGCGCAAAAACTCATCCCTCATTTTGAAACTTGGTGCCAGGTCTGCATCTAGGGCAGTAACCGCAGCTTTTTGGCTGAAGGCATTGGCGCCGGAGGTAAACTGACCTTGTAGTTTCGCACATGCTTTGGCCAAAAACTGAGGCGCACCCATGTAACCCAGGCGCCAACCCGTCATTGCAAAACCTTTCGCAAATCCGTTTACGGTGATTACCCGGTCTTTGATACTTGGAATGGTGCCGATGCTGGCGTGCTGATCCGTAAAATTGATGTATTCATATATTTCATCTGAAATGACGAACACGTTTTCGTGCGGTGCAATGACTTCCGCAATGGCCTCCAGTTCAGCTTCGCTGTAAACGGAACCGCTCGGGTTGCAGGGGGAAGAAAAGATGACCAGCTTGGTCCGGTCAGTGATGGCATCCCGAACCTGCTCGGCCGTCACCTTGTAGTCCTGCTCAACGCCAGCTACCACAGGGACTGGCACACCTCCTGCCATTTTTAATATTTCATAATAAGACACCCAATAAGGGGCAAACAAAATTACTTCGTCTCCATCATCCAGCAAACAGAGGCAAACATTGGCGATGGTCTGTTTTGCTCCGTTTGAAACAACTATTTGATTGATGTTGAAATCCAGCTCGTTGTCTCTTTTAAACTTCCGCACGATGGCCTCTCTTAATTCCACCAGTCCCGGTACAGGAGTGTATTTCGTGTAACCGTCGTTCAATGCCTGTTTGGCTGCCTCTTTTATGTGGTCGGGTGTATCGAAATCAGGTTCTCCTAGCGTGAGGCTGATCACCTCATGACCTTTGGCCCTGAGGTCGCGGGCCATTTGTGCCATTTTGATCGTGGCACTTTCATTCATATTCTGGACCAATTGGGAGATTGGGTGTGTCATTACTGCTGGCATGGTTCGTCGATTTAAAAGGAAAAAGGAAATTGAGAAATTGGAAATTGAATCATCAAAAAACCTCCAACATTCATCAATCAATAATTCAAAGGTTATTCGGATTATTTGGATTAGCGTTGCAAAAAAGCAGGTGTAAATCTATGATGATTGGTTTTTTATAAAAAAGTAAATCCGTCTAATTATTTTCAATTTCTTCAACAGGAGCTTCATCCACCGTCAAATTCTCTTCGATCCGTTTGAAATAATAATAAGTTTCGATTTGTGACTGAATGGCAATATCGTCCTCATTTCCTCTGTAAAGGTTGTTCATCCCTTCATCCAGGATTCGTGCTTTAACGTTATCGCGCCACTGAAAATCAATCATATCGAGTACCTGCTGCTTGAGGTCGAGATCGTAGATCGGGAAAATGGTCTCAATCCGCCAGCTTAAGTTCCGGGTCATCCAATCGGCAGAGGAGAGGTACACCAGTTCATTCCCCTTATTGTGAAAAATAAATACCCTGGCATGCTCCAGGTAACGATCCACGATACTGATGGCTTCAATGTTTTCACTATATCCCTCCACGCCCGGTACCAACGAACAGATACCTCTGACAATCAACCGGATAGGCACACCGGCACGGCTGGCCTGATAGAGTTTTTTGATCATCCGCATGTCCTGGATGCTGTTCATTTTGAGGGTGAGCCCGCTGGGTTTGCCTTTTTCAGCCTGCCTGATTTCGCGGTCGATGAGCCGCTCCAGTTCCCGTCGCTGGTTGAATTGTCCGACAAAAATATTTTCAAATGACTGGGTCGGGGGTTTATTTGTTTCCAGAAAGGTGAATAACCGCGCCACTTCAGTCGTGAGGCGCTCATCAACCGTGAAAAGTCCCAGGTCTCCATAGATCTTTGCGGTGTCCTCATGAAAATTCCCCGTGCTCAAATAACCATAAAAACGAATGCGTTCATCCTCTTTTCGTCGGATCAAGGCCATTTTAGAATGTACCTTCAGGCCCGGCATACTGTATTGTACCTGGACGCCTGCTTTTTCGAGTATTTCACCCCATTCCAAATTGGCCTCCTCGTCAAAACGAGCCTTCACTTCTATGAAAGCGAAAACCTGTTTCCCGGCCTTTACAGCATCCATTAGCGCCTTCATGATGCGGGATTTTTTTGCGACTCGGTACTGGGTGATCTTGATATGGGTGACCATCGGGTCTCTGGCCGCTTTTTCAAAAAACTGAATGACTGATTCGTAGGAATGAAACGGGGGAGCAACCAAATGGTCTTTTTCTCGAATGGCTTTAAAAAAATCACTGGCATCTTCCAACGCTGCATACTTGAGGGGTGGCATGGGTTTGTTCTGGAGATGGCTCAGGCCGAAGTTGGGAAATTTGAAAAAATCAAAATTGTTGTGGTACCGTCCTTCGGTCAGCAAAACTTCTTTGCGCAGGTCAAATGCTTCGATCAACAGGTCGAGCAGTTCTTTTGGCATTTCCCGATCAAAAATGAAACGGGACGGTGGCCCGACCTTGCGTTTGTTGAGACTTGATTTTATTTTTGAAATAAGGTCACCGGAAAATTCATCATCAATGTACAACTCGGCATCCCGGGTCAGTTTGATAGAATAAGTATCCAAAATGTCATATCCCGGAAACATACGTGAAAGGGAATGTCGCACCACATCGTCGAGCATGATCATTTCCCGCCGTCCATTGAGAGACGGCAGCCGCAGGAACCGGGGCAAGTGATCCGACGGAACTTTGACGATGGCATAATAAGGTTTCTTTTTTTCCTTATCGTCCAGGTGAACCATTAAGTAGAGCGAGGCATTGTTGAGGAACGGGCGGATTTTCCCTTTGACCAGCAATACAGGTTGCACGTACGGCCACATGTGGTCATCGAAATATTGTTCCACGAAGGCCCGTTGTTTTTTGCCCAGCGCCAGGCGGCGTTTCAGTTTGATGCGGTGCTGCACCATTTCAGGGACGATCTGTTTTTCAAAAATCTCACTGAACTCTTCCTGCTGTTTGTCGACAATTTTCGTCAGCCGTTTCAAAATGGCCTTTGGATCAAAATCAAATTCCTGCCTGGTTTTTTTCCCTACCCGAATGTAATTCCGCAAACTGGCCACCCTTACCCGGAAAAATTCATCCAGGTTGTTGGAATAAATGGCCAGAAACTTCAGCCGCTCCAATAACGGAACCGAAGGGTCCTTGGCCTCCTGCAGCACCCGGTAATTGAAGGATAACCAACTGATATCGCGATGGATGTAGGGCACGGTGCCTTTGACCAATTTCTGTATGTTGTTTGCCGGTTTTGACATATTTGTTTGAGGAGTCAGGTTTCAGGGGTCAGGGGTCAGCAGGTTCCATTCCTACCTGACCCCTGAAACCTGACTCCTTTCATTTCTAAAATAAAGACATTTGCTGACCTTCATCAGAAGAGGCCGTTAAGTTAGGGCCTCGTGCTGGAACTGCACTGTTTTCACTGAATTTTTTTGCTAAATAAACCGCAAGCTGCGGTGCCAGGACATTATCGGGCTCGTGCGTGAAAAAATAGGCATTTCGAAGGCCATTTCCAAACCAATTGACCAACCGCTCTACCCAGGCATCAATGCGGCTGTAATCGGTCGGGTGCAACCCGTTGCCGACAAACCTGATGACCACTTCATCGCTGGTCAAGTGCATGTGGCAAACATCTCTTCGGCCCGCTACATCGGTGATGACAGTGGCTGTTTGGTATTGCTTCAGCAAATTGGCCAGTTGTGAAAAACGTCCAGGTTGATCAAACCAGCTTTCATGCCGTACCTCTACCGATAAAGCCAGGCCGTATTGGTTCCAGCTTATTAAAAATTGCTCCAGAATGGGTAAGCGGTCCAGTCCGAAGTAGGGCGGTAATTGAATAAAGCAGGGGCCGAGCTTATCTTTCAGTATTTGTACGGCTTCACAAAACCCTTTGATGGCATTGAAGGGGCCTGCTGGCGACAGCCCCCGGCTATGGCTGATTCGCTGCAAAACTTTTGGACAAAACCGAAAATCTTCACTGGACTGGTCGTACCATTTCTGGAGTGTCAATTCATTGGGGATGCCATAATGGGTAGAATTTAATTCGATGGTATTAAACTGCTTCGCATAATGTAAAAGGTAGTCTTTGGCCTTGGTTCCTTTAGGGTAAACGGTTCCTACCCATTCTTTCATGCCCCAGCCGGTAGCACCTATGTACAGATTTTGTGCTGCATTTTGTTTGCTCCCTTTTTTCAGTACCGCCTCGTTTTCAACCGGATCAGGTGGCAGTGTGAAGTCAATATTTTCGACATCGGGCAGTTTCCCAAATTTCATAGTCTGCAAATAATGAAGTTGTTTGAAAACTCCTTGTTGGCCGCAAATCCTAACATTTTTGACTCAACAGGAATTTTCAAGCAACTTCAATAAATAAAAAGTAAAAAGGCAAAAGTAAAAAGTTAAAAGCCTGACTTTTTACTTTTGCCTTTTTACTTTTCAATCGATCGATGAAAACGATTAAAGATAATTTTTCCAAACAATCGGCAGGATACCAAAAGTTTCGCCCTTCGTACCCTCAGGCTGTTTATGATGAAATATTCAGGCATGTTTCAAATTGGTTGCATGCCTGGGATTGTGGGACCGGGAACGGGCAGGTCGCTGTTGTTTTGGCAGAGCATTTCTCAAAAGTTTCGGCAACAGATATCAGTGAAAGCCAATTGCAGAAGGCAACGGCAAAAGAAAACATTGACTATTTAAAATGCCGGGCAGCAAAAACTCCATTTAAAGATCAGCAGTTCGATTTGATTACCGTGGCCCAGGCGATTCATTGGTTTGATTTTTCGGCGTTTTTTCAGGAGGTCAGAAGAGTGGGGAAAAAAGGAGGAATTTTGGCAGTATGGGGCTACGGGCTTTTGCGGATTGACCCGGCCATTGATGCTCTAATGGACAATTTTTATAGAAATATCATTGGGCCGTACTGGGATGCAGAACGACGGCATGTGGACGAGCAATTATCTTCGATTCCTTTTCCTTTTGAAAAAATAAAGACCGATAAAATATTTTCGATTGGGGTGCAGTGGGATTATTTCCAACTGGAAGGGTACTTAAAAACCTGGTCGAGCGTGCAAAAATATTTCAATGATCACCAACAAAACCCGGTGGACGATTTAATGAAAAAGATTATGAATGAATGGGAGGAAAAAGAAATGAAAAAAATTAGGTTTCCGATTTTTATTAAATTATTTAAGATCAAATGAGAAAAGAAAATTTTGTCATTAAACAAGTAAAAATCAGTGAATGGGCACTCCTGCTCAAGATTTCAAAAGAAACTTTTTCTGCTACTTTTGGGCATTTAAATACCAAAGAAAATTTTGATAAATATATGGCAGAAAATTTAACCGAGGCTTGTGTCAAAAAGGAATTGGCGAATACGGACAGTACTTTTTATTTTTATTATTTAGAAAATAAATTAGCTGGTTATACAAAGTTAAATGAAAATAAAGCGCAGACAGAAACAGGGTTGGAAAATGCAATTGAAGTGGAGCGTTTTTATCTCTACAAAGCATTTCAGGGAAAAGGTTTGGGCCGCAAAATGATGGAGCATGTGTTTCAAATTGCCCGGAAAAAAAATAGATCAAGAATCTGGCTGGGGGTGTGGGAGAAAAATAAGTCAGCGATTAAATTTTATGAAAAATTGGGGTTTGCCGAATTCGGCAGCCATGATTTTTATTTAGGCGATGACTTGCAAACCGATTTAATGATGGGAATAAAAATGGATCTCAAAACGTAATACCTGAAAAAATTAAACAGAGCAAACGAGATCTGTTGACTTTAATTCACTGGCCCCCTTTATTACATGGATCAACTATTTATTATTGATCAGCCGATAAAGCGTAGACAGCAAAAGAGGCCAGCCAGTGAGTACCTTCATAATGTTCGCTGGCAATATTGGGAATAGTTGCTTCCAAATGCCGCCAGGCTGCGGTCAGCATTTTTTTACGTTGCTTTTTGTTTTTGATAGAAGGGTAAATACCGTACAGGCACCAGGCCCGGCTCAAATTCAATCCATCCAAATGTACAATCTTTGGGTCAGAACGATCCGACACATCGGCCGGCTGCGCAAAGTAAACCAATTTCTTTTTTGGTAAAAACCTTTTTAGCCATTGCCGGTACAATTCCGTTGACAAAACTCGTCGCATCAGGTTGGCCTCTTCCAAGCTCGCCGATAAAAAATCTTCGCCACTTGGTTCATATTCGGCAGGGCAATTTTTATCCAGCAAATAATAATCTTTAGCTCTTTTTTCGATCATGGATTTCAATGGCTGGTGGCCGACGTTCTTGGCATAGTCCCAGGCGAAAGAGAGTCCAAAAGCGGTGTTGGGATGAACGCCCGTGCGGACGGGGTAGGTTTGCACCGGCAAGAATTCCAGGTATCGTTCGATGATCAAATCGGTCAGCGGTTGCAGGTTGTCCGACCAATTCCGGCCATCAGGGTCGTTCCAGGTTTTTAATTCTTCTGCCAATTTCATCAGCCACGACCAACCGTACATCCGTTCCCACGACTTGCTTTCATTTTTTATGTAATCGACCTCTGCGGCAATGTTTTTTGCGGTCAAATTTTCCCCTACTTTTTTACGGATTTCAGCTGCTTCCGGTAAAGTTGGAAACTGTTTGAGCAGCCGCACCAACATCCAATGACCGTGTACCGAGGAGTGCCAGTCGTAACAACCATAAAATGCTGGGTGTAAGACATGTGGCTCTTTCAACATAGAGCTATTCTTGAGGGTCTGGTTCAATTTATTGGGGTACTCCTGCTGGATGCAGGTGAGCGCCAATGAGGCAAAATGCGAAGCGCCTTTACGGGTCAGCATCAATTTGCCTTCTTCGGTGGTTTTCAGGAAAGGATTATCGTTTTTCTGCGCAGACATACTAAGCGAAAATAAAATCAACAGGGTTGAAATAAAGGTGAGTTTCATACGTGAATATTTACCGATTCGACTGGAAAGATAGGATTTCTGAACATTTCAGACTCATTTCCTTCTATATGACTGAGCCTGCCTGCCAACTTTATACACCCCCACTAAAAAACGGGTCTCCATTTCACTACTTTTGCCTTGCCGAATAATATTCGGGATTTCATTTCATTCAATTTTATTTTTTTCGAATGACCGTCAGCGAATTTTTTGAGCTTTTTTTAGAAGAACTAAAGTACCACGACAAACTGCGTGAGTATTATAAATACCATGATGACCCGGTTAAGTTGCCGTTTCGAAAAGCCTATTTTATACAGCGGCTGCAATATGTTTTTGACCGTATCAAGGAAGTAAAAAACGAAAATTCAGCGGTTGACAAATTATCTATCTGGGATGTGGGGAGTGGCTACTCCACTACACAGATTTTTTTGGCATTAAACGGAATCGCATCGCATGGTAGTACACTGGAATTTTATTACAAACATTTGCCGCAGCGTTTTGAGTATTGGTCGAAATACGGAAACATGGACCTTGTGAAAGTGAGCTATGAAAATATTTTTGAAACTACTTTAAATGAAAAATCAGAGGATATAATTATTGTGCAGGATACCCTCCATCATTTAGAACCCTTGCAGGAAAGTTTGCAAATATTTTATAAATCATTAAAGCCTGGCGGCTTTTTGTTAGCCGTAGAAGAAAACGGAAATAATATTTTACAAAGAATAAAATTATACAAGCAAAGAGGAAATAACCGGATTATCGAATATTATGATGAAGGCCTTGGCAAAAAGGTATTAATGGGAAATGAAAATATCCGCCCTTATAAAATATGGAAAAAAGAATTTGAAAAAGCCGGTTTTCAAATGGACGAGGACAAAACCCAATACGTACGGTTTTATCCACCTTCTTTTTTTAAGAATAATAAAATGGAAAAAGTCGTGTTGAAGGAACAGTCTGTTTGGAAAAACAATAGTGTCTTAAAAGAATATTTTTTCTTTGGCGTTAATTTTATTGCATTTAAGAATTAATCATTTTATGACGTGAACCAGTTGGTGAAAAGGCTTGCCTGCCGTTGGACCCACACCTTCCACTTTAAGTTTAAGCATAATTTCCAGTCTTTCTTTCTCGTCTATATAAAAATCAAATTCCGGAATAGAACTGTTCATTTCGATTAGAAATTCCCTTCCGGTTTCTGTTTTGAATACCATTAATGACAATAAGTCAATATCCCAGTTTGGGAGGTCTTCAGAATAATATTCAGCAATATGGTGGTAAAGGTTGATCTCCTTGATAACCTTTTGGTTGATTTCGCCTCCTCTTTCGTTTTTATGGATACTCATGTTGAAATTAAACTGGCTTAAATCGGGAAAAGGGGCTTTAGAATAATCGATCTCCCTTGTTTCTTTGTTGTACCAGTTATGGACTTTTGACTTTTTGTACTTTTTTAATTTCATAGGGAACACCGTACGCAATCCCGTTTGATCATCGACTAAACCACGGGTGCCTGATTTGAACCACAAATAAAAACTGGTGGCATTTTTCGAATCCCAAAAATTAATGTACCCTTCTTCCCCACAAGTGGCTCTTAGGTAGAACCCGTGGACCAATCTGGCCCGGTTACTGGTTACCGAGACAAAAGAAGTACCGATCAATTGTTTCATTTGCTCAATGACCGTTGGGTTGATTCGTTGGATTTGTTTGATGGTTTCTTTCATTTTATAATTAAGATTGATGCAGGTGTCAACAAATACATCTCTACTGATTCTTTGCGAACCTTGCACCCTCTGCGCGAAACTTGCAGTAGAAATCAAACACGCAGCGGTCGCAAAGCTCGCAGAGGAATACGTATTATGCAATCAGAATTGTATTAACCTGGGCTCATTGATGAAAGTTGCAAGAAAAACTGCGCAGACCTGTCGAGGTAAGTGATGGATCAAAAAAATGACACTTTTCCTTTGCCTGAAAAAGAGTTTTGAGGCCATGAAATCAGCTATTTGCAAAAATAAAAGTGTCATTTTTAACGCTCCTTGTTTTTGTCCAAATACTTAAAATATTTTAAAAATGAACTCACAAAAGAAGCAGCACAAAGCTCCTCCAGGTAATCAAAAAATACCATATTTTAGAATATTACATTGCCGCAAAAACCCTAACTTCGCTCCTTTGTTCTCTCTCCGTTATCCAGTACATACCTGAAATTAATAATTGATAAAAGAAGGCAATACGCACTCATCAGACCGTTCCTGTACATTCGTATTTCGGCCTTTCCAATGATCATAGTTTTATGGCAACCGAACCTTTAGTTTTAGAAAAGAAGAAGTCGAAAAAATCCGAACATGAATCTCTCCGGAAACACATCTACATCAAAGGCGCCAGGGCCAACAACCTTAAAAATATCGACCTCGAAATCCCTAAGAATCAGCTGGTTGTGGTGACTGGCGTATCTGGCAGTGGTAAATCTTCCATCACCATGGATACACTTTATGCGGAGGGGCAGCGGCGGTACGTGGAGAGTTTGAGCAGTTATGCCCGCCAGTTTTTGGGAAGGATGAAGAAGCCGGACGTCGATTACATCAAAGGCATTTGTCCGGCCATCGCCATTGAGCAGAAAGTCAGTACCAGCAATGCCCGCTCGACAGTGGGCACCCTGACTGAAATCTATGATTATCTGCGGCTGTTGTACGCGCGGATCGGCCGAACTTTTTCACCCATTTCGGGAAATCAGGTCAAACGGCATTTCGTCAGCGACGTGGTGGATTTTATCCAAAAACAAGAGGAAGGCACCAAAATCCAATTGTACATTCCGTTGCCGGTAAAATATGAAGATCGAACCTTGAAACAAGAGTTGAACCTATTGCTGCAAAAGGGGTTTACCCGCGTATTTTGGGAAGGTGAGCTCAACCACATTCAGGATTTGGTAGAAGGAGAGGAGTTCGATTTGTCGCATACGGTCAACGACTATAAAGAGGAAGATGTTCGGGTTTTGATCGACCGCTTCGTGGTGAAGAAAGAAGATGAAGAAAACCAGAAACGCATCGCCGATTCAGTGCAAACCGCTTTTTATGAAAGTGAAGGTGAATGTTTAATAGAAGTGATCAACGGTAAGGAAAACATCACCCGGTTCAATACCCGATTTGAGCTGGACGGAATGGAATTTCTGGATGCAACCCCCCAATTGTTCAATTTCAACAATCCATACGGAGCTTGTCCAAAGTGTGAAGGATTCAGCCGGGTCATGGGCATTTCAGAACGCAAAGTGATCCCTGACCAGACCAAAAGCGTCTACGACGGGGCCATAGCCTGCTGGTCGGGAGAAAAATACGGCTTGTGGCTGGATGACTTTTTGCGGGTGGCGCACCATTTCGATTTTCCGGTGCATACCCCTTATCAGGATCTGACCAAAAAACAGCAGCGCTTGCTCTGGCAGGGAAACAATCACTTTTATGGCATCAACGATTTTTTCTCGGAGCTGGAAGAGAAATTGTACAAAATTCAGAACCGGGTCATGCTGGCCCGCTACCGGGGCCGAACCGTTTGCCCCACTTGCAACGGAGGACGTCTACGCCCGGAAGCGACTTATGTGCAAATTTGTGGGAAAGACATTACGGAGCTTATTGATCTGCCGATCAATGAATTATTGGATTTTTTCAAAAAATTGGAAAACCCAAGTTCGAAGTTGCCCAATCCATTGACAGAAAATGAAAAAATCATCGCCAAACGCTTGTTGCTGGAATCTTCCAACCGCCTGCAATTTATGTGCGATGTCGGACTTAAATATTTGACGCTCAATCGCTTGTCATCAACGCTTTCCGGGGGGGAAACGCAACGCATTAACCTTACCCGCACCCTCGGCTCCAACCTGACCGCTTCCATGTACATCCTCGACGAACCGAGCGTGGGACTGCACCCAAGAGACACCAGTCAATTAGTCGAAGTATTGAAAAGCCTGCGTGATCTGGGCAATACCGTGGTCGTTGTAGAGCATGAGGAAGACGTAATCGCCAACGCCGATTATTTGATCGATATCGGACCGGCAGCAGGTATCCACGGAGGCGAGGTAGTTTTTGCGGGGCCATATGAAGAAATTTATGAGGAAGCGACCGAAAGCCTGACCACCAAATACATGAGTGGGCGAATGGAAATCGAAGTGCCGAAAATTCGCCGCAAGGCCGTAAAATGGATCGAACTAATTGGCGCCCGCCAGCACAATTTAAAAAACATTGATGTAAAAATTCCGCTCAACTGTCTGACCGTTGTCAGTGGTGTCAGCGGCAGCGGAAAGACGACTTTGGTCAAAGATATTTTGTTCCCCGTCCTGAAAGCCCAGTTGGGAGAACCGACCGCGAAAAGCCCCGGCCAGCACAAAGAAATGGCCGGCGACCTGACCACTATCACCCAAATTGAAATGGTGAACCAAAGTCCCATCGGCCGCTCCAGCCGCTCCAATCCGGTGACTTATGTAAAAGCCTACGACAGCATCCGCACGTTGATGGCCAATCAACAACTCAGCCGAATTCGGGGCTACAAGCCAGGCTATTTTTCTTTCAACGTCGACGGCGGCCGCTGCGAAACTTGTCAGGGGGAAGGAGAGCAAGTGATCGAAATGCAGTTCCTTGCCGACGTCCGACTTGAATGTGAAGATTGCAAGGGCAAGCGCTTCAAACCCGAAATGCTCGACGTTCGCTATCAGGGAAAAGACATTTATGAAATCCTCAATTTAAGCGTAGAAGAGGCTCTCGACTTTTTTAAGGACCACAAAGACATTATAAAAAAAATAAAACCACTCTTCGACGTGGGCCTCGGTTATGTGAAGCTGGGACAAAGCAGCAGCACCCTCTCCGGCGGTGAGGCGCAGCGGGTCAAACTGGCCAGTTTTATCAACAAAGATCGCCGGGGCGAACACATCCTTTTCATCTTCGACGAACCGACCACCGGCCTGCATTTTCACGATATCCGAAAACTACTGGATGCACTGAATGCGCTGGTGGAAAAAGGCCATTCTGTTTTGGTAGTGGAGCATAATCTGGAAGTCATCAAATCGGCAGACTGGATCGTTGACCTAGGACCGGATGGAGGGAAGGACGGCGGCCATTTGGTGGCACAGGGGACGCCGGAAGAGGTAGCGAAAGTGAAAAAGAGTTGGACGGGACGTTTTTTAAAAGAGAAACTTTGATTTAAGAATTCGTTCTTGGTTGGGTTTCCCGCAGCGGTTCGCAAAGTTTTGCCGCAAGGTTTCGCTGAGTTTTTTTATTCAACCCTGTTTGACGCTGTGCTTAAAATTCATGAAACACCTCGTCTTAAAAGAATAATCAATTTTCAAGATATTTAGAGCTGTCATTTTTTCAAAAAATGACAGCTATCGCACCGTTATCCATGTGCCGAAGAGTGCTTCAGCGGTACAAATATCTTTCTCTCCAAAAGCAACCCTCCCACTCATTCCCCGTTTACCCACCTTGCCGAGAGGCTCAAACGAATAATCCATTTTCATGAAATACGAGGCAATCAATGAATGGTCGAGGAAACTGCTGCCCGTGGTGGCGGGGGGATTTTTTTTATTGTTGATTGTGTATTGTTGGTTGTTGGGGGTGCGTTACTTGCCGGCGGTTGCAGCCAGTTTTTTCCCCAACCTACCTGAACAAGGGGTGCAGACATACGGTGAGGCCGGACAGCTGTTTGGGGCAATGAGTGTCATTTTTTCTGCGGTGGCCATGGTGTTGGTGGTGCTTCTTTTTTGGCGGATGCGGATCGACCGGCGGTTGCAGCAGCGGGAATTGAGGCATATCAAATCGGATTATGAAGTCAACCGGTTGAATAATTTGATTATTTCACAGGTCAACCGCATTGAATACCTGATCGAAACATTGACGTTCTATGATTTAGAAGGAAATGACTACCTCGGCCAGTACGGCATTGATTTTTTAAATACTTTTTTACAGATAAAAAATATTGAAAAATTCAAAAGCGGCGAATTGGCCGGGAAGGACGAAGAACGGTTGATCGTTGAAAATTACAAAAGCATCAAGCGGCTGTTGCTGACCATCGCGCAGAGCAACCAGACCATTGAAGACCAGATTTATATTTCCAATGTCGGCAGGGTGGAGCAGGAGCGGTTATACGCCATTTATTTGCGCAACCTGGGTGCGGCGAATTTGATTTTGCTGCGCAAATTGGAATCATTTACTGATATCATCATCAACAGCGAGAATACCTATGAGCACAAAGAGATGAACTTTGACAACCCGGTTTTTATCCTCTCGGAACTGAGTGCCGGTTTTTTTCACAACATTGCAGCGAATTGTGAAAGCCGGTTGGTGGGGAGTATTTTACCGGAACCGATCGGGTAGTTTTGAGTTTCATAAAATTGATGAAACCAGGCTTGGTTTTCCGCAGGGATCCGCAAGGTTTTTCGCAGCAAAAGCAAGAGCTAAATCTGTCAGGTTTTAAACCTGACAGATTTATTGCCTTTCATTTTTCCAGTCATCAAGCCTTTTCCTGCGTAAATTTCTCCCAGCCCCTCAACCAGGTACGATCACAGACGATGGTACCGTCCGGCTGCGCTGAAACGTATTTGCCGTGCGCACCCTTCAAGCCGATCTTTCCGTCGCTCGTTTGTTCTATGGTAAATTTTTCCCATCCCCGAAGCCAGCTTCGGTTGCATTGGAGGGTGCCATCCGGTTGTGCGGACAGGTATTTTCTGTGATGGGACTTCAGGCCAAATTTACCATCAGCCGTTTCTTCAACTGTGAATTTTTCCCAACCCCGCAACCAGTCGCGGTTGCACTCAATGGTGCCGTCTGGCTGTGCGGACATGTATTTTCCATGATGCGATTTAAAGCCAAATACGCCGGTATGGTCCGCTTCATCATGCATTTTAGGTTTATTGTCTGGATGGAAAAACTGGAAGATATCGCCGTGAATGTGTTCGTGTTTTCGAGCGAAATATGAAATTCTCACATCTCCGATTTCTCCTTTAAAATACCGGCCGTGATTAAAGCCCCGACCGATGCAAACATCATCGCTGGGCAGGATAAAATCAAATTCCTTGTCGTTGGTCGATCCAACTTTTTTGCCGTCGATGATCAATTTTGACTCGCCGGACTTGATGATGGCCGCAGCGTGTCGCCAAATTTTGCTATCGACTGGAGGAATGACCGGCAAACTGACGACACCTGTGTTGGTGTAACAGGAAATGGTACCAGCATCATGCATTTGAAAATGGATAAAGCTCAGGTCGTTACTGGAAAGGATTGCCTGAAAATCCCCTGTGGAACCATTGCTTTTGAACCATGCTTCGATACATAGTTCGTTACATCCGCCCCAATGACTGGGCAGTTGAATGTACTCGTCTTTACCGTTGAAGGAATATCCTACCGCAGATTGGCTGTGGTCGCCGTGTTGGGAGTGAATCGAGTGAATTTCGATGGGCCTCGTTGCCATGATAAAATTGTTTTTAATGGTTTGATATTGATTTGAACAACCCGGCTTGAGTTTATTCGCCTCAATATTTTGGAATATAAAATGAGTGCTTCAGCGTTTTATATGACAGATAAAGCACGCGGATCAATCCAAGCTACTTGTCAGCTTGATTCGGAATTAAAGAAATTGAAAAATAGAGGAAAAGCTCAGTTAACGATTTTCAAGACAAAGCCGTTTTCCCGATTTCTTATTTCCCGATTTCGAATAATGACTGATGATAAAATTGAATGCGGATGAATTATTGAAGCAGGTAAAATAGGGGCGCAATGTACAATTTTAATCAAGGAGTTTTTAGACAACTTCCAAAAAAAATGAATGGCTGCCTTCCGGAAGGCAGCCATTCATTTTCTTGTTCTTATTGGTCGGCAGGGCAGGTCAACCCGTAACATCAGGGTTTTCCAGCAGCTTAAAGAATTGATCCAATTTGGGGGTGATCACAATTTCGGTACGTCGGTTTTTACTCCGTCCTGTTTCCGACTCATTGTCAGCACGGGGATCATATTCGGAGCGTCCGGAAGCGGTCATGCGCAAGGGGTCGACGTAATGCTGTGTTTCTAAATAACGAACCACAGAAGTTGCTCTCTTTACGCTCAGGTCCCAGTTGTCGGACACACAGGAATTGGCAATTGGCACATCGTCGGTGTGGCCCTCAACGATCACATCAAGGTCGTTGTGGTCATTGATGACCGTGGCTATTTTTTCCAGGACATCTTTTGCGCGGCTGTTGATATTGGAACTGCCGGATTCAAAAAGAAGCTTGTCCGAAATAGAGACGTGCACCAGCCCGCCCCGTACTTCAACATTTACGTCATCGTCGTTGATATCCATCAGAGAACGTTTCAGGTTCATGACCAGGGCCAGGTTGAGGGAGTCTTTGGTTTGGATTTTATTCGTCAGGTTTTGAATAAAACCATATTGCTGAGATAAAGATTTCAGGGATTCGTTGATGCTTTCCGCACCTGTTTTACTGATGATGGAAAGGTCGGCCATCCGGTCGAGCAGGCTGCCATTGGTGGTTTCGAGGTTGTTGATCTGCTCTTCCAGCAGTTTGATTTCCTGGTTTTTCAAGGCTACTTGATTTTCCAGTGTTTTTATTTTTTCCTTGTTACAGGAAGTCATTAACAACAAAACCAACAAGGAACTCAAAATCGGTAGTCTTTTCATGATTGTGTTTTAACAGATTTGAAAAATAGTGTTTGATTAGAGGTCTTCAATAACAAAAAATCTTAATGTGTTTCCTCTCTCAGTTCCCTCCAAATGTGGAGAGATGCAAGTGCTTGTCTCCCCTTTTGGAAGGGGCCGGGGGAGGAAATTAGGATTTAACGAATTATGATTATTCATTATGAATGCCTCCGTAAAGTAGTGCTTTTTTACATTCCTCAAAATTTAGACTAAAAATGCATCGACGTTTTTCTTTATAGGTTTTAAACGTCAAGAAGGTTCATTTTCATATTTAGCCCAAATTCGTTCCGATTATAATTTTTGTATGAAAATCTTAACTTTATTCATTCAAACTACCACTGCCCGTTATGAAAATAATGCGCCGCTTATTCTTTCTCATAGTCGCTTGTTTTTTTTCGATTTCTTTTGAAAACAGTTCCCCTCTTGTCGATGAAGAAATCTGCGATAACGCCCTTGACGATGACATGGACGGCCTCATTGACCTGAATGACCCTGACTGTGACTGCCCGGAGTTTGAAGCACTTTCACTGATACCGAACCCCTCTTTCGAAGACACGCTCTGTTGCCCACAGAGCGCCGCAGAGTTGAATTGTGCCGCTGCTTGGATACAGGCATCCGAACCGACAACCGATTTTGTCCACTCCTGTGGCTGGTATGGCTGGGCACCTCCTCCAGCACCATTTCCCGATGGCGAGGGCTGTATCGGTTTCAGGAATGGCCGGCCCAATGCAACCAGCGGCCAACCGGAGTGGAAAGAATATTGTGGTGCCTGTTTGTCCGGCCCATTGGAGGTTGGCCGGGCCTACAGGCTTGAATTTTACATTGGCTTTTCCTGGGCGGACAGGTCTCCTCCAACCGACATCGCCGTTTATGGTGCTGCGGACTGTGCCAGCTTGCCTTTTGGGAGCGGTAACATTTTGTTTGGCTGCCCAACCAATGGGCCCGACTGGGTCGAACTGGACCAACTTTCCGTAAGTGGTGAAATGGAATGGCAGAAAAAGGAAGTCGATCTGATACCTGATTTCAACATCTCTGCCATCGCGATCGGACCTACGTGCGAACATGCTGCCAATGTGGACAATTATTATTTTTTGGACAAATTGGTACTCGCCCCGGCAGAGCTGTTTGATTTTAAAGTCCAAACGACCAGCCATCCATGCAACGAAGAATTGCAAATGGAAATCCCATTTTCCGATACCCTACAGTATCAATGGTACAAAGATGGCATTGCGCTGATCGGTGAAACCGGGCATGTATTGCAAAATCCCGCCGGGGAAGGTATTTATCAGGTAAAAGTGGAAGGGGCTAACAGTTGTTTCATTACGGACGTTTTCAATTTTGTAATTCCCGTTTTTGCATCAGATACTATTGAAACCACTCTTTGTTTTGGCGAACAGTTTATATTTAATCAGGAATTAATTACCGAATCTGGTTTTTATGTTGATACTCTGAAAACAGTCGATGGCTGTGATAGCCTGGTGTTTCTTGATTTAAATATTTTGGACGAAAATTCAGATACAGTCCGCGCCGTTATTTTTGAAGGAGAATCTTTCACAGTCGCGGACAGACCGTTTACGGAAGTGGGTGAATACCTGAATGTTCTGGATGCTTACACCGGGTGCGATAGTCTTGTACATCTTTTTTTGGACGTTTATAAAATATTTATACCCAGCGCATTTTCACCCAACAATGATGGAATCAACGATTTATTTACCATCTATTCCAACATTGAAACGGAAACTTTAAAATCGGTCGAGATATTTGATCGTTGGGGAGGGCTTGTTTTCCGTGAACAAAATATTTTTCCAAATAATTTTTCTTTTAGTTGGGACGGAAAAATAAAAAGGGAAACGGCAGGTGTAGGCACTTATGTTTATAAAGTAGTGGTAGCCCTGCAAGATGGAAAAGAAAAGAAATTTTTTGGAACCCTCGTTTTATTGCGATGAATTGTTCAAGGGGTTGTTAAAAAACAGGACAACGATTATTTCCCCAACCAATGACCGATAAAATATTTCGACCTCCAATTTTAAACATCTTCACAATTGTTTTCTTGAACTAATAAAAATAACATGAAAAATCTGCCCAGTATTTTCAATGATGTCATTGGTCCTATCATGAGAGGCCCTTCCAGCTCACATACTGCTGCCTCATGGCGGGTAGGCAAAATGGCGGTGCAAATGTTGAACGAACCACTTCGGTCCGCATTGATTGAATTTGACCGGGACGGTGCATGGGCAACTAATTTCCGAGAACAAGGTACCGTCCTGGGAATGGACGGTGGTTTGCTGGAAATTGATATGGCTGACAATGAGATGAAAAGAACGGGTGAAATCGCCCGGCAACGGGGCATCGAGATAAATTATGCCGTCAGTTCTTTCGAAAACAACCATGCTAATAGCATGCAACTCACTCTGCAAGGCACCGCTGGCAGACAGCTGAAATTACTGGCAGCTTCGCTGGGTGGCGGAAGTTTTGAATTGCAAAAAGTTGACGGTTTTAAAATACACACGAAAGGGGATTTCCATCATTCTTTGATTTGGACAAGTGAGGATATTGGAACGGAATTAAGGGAGATTTTACCCGAAGGTGCTGTTTTGCACACCCGTAAAAAAACAGATGAATATTTATACATTTTTGATTGCAACCGACCTTTTGAAAAAGGATGGCTCAATCATATTGAGCGATTTGAGGAAGTTGAAAAAGTTGCAGATGTACTGCCCGTCATGCCGATCGTTTCCGGCCGGGAAGCTGCCTTGCCATTTGACGATATTGCATCATTGATAGAATACAGTCAATCAGAAAACCTGACCTTGGGCCAGCTCGGCCTGATGTATGAAAAGCATCGCAGTGGCCTGCCCGAAGAAGCCCTCAAAGCCAAAATGAAAAACCTCATTGAGATCATTGAAGGTAGCATTGCTACTGGTCTGGCCGGAACCGATTTTGACGACCGCATTTTACCTCAGCAATCACATTTGGTCAAAAAAGCAGAGCGGTCAAAAAAGATATTACAAGGTTCTATTATCAATAAAATAGTGGAAAATGTAGCTGCCATCATGGAATCTAAAAGTGCGTTGGAAGTAATCGTTGCCAACCCCACCGCTGGTTCCTGTGGCACTGTCGGAGCTGCTCTAAAGGCGGTGGCTGATGATGTGGAAGCGACTTTGGCAGATAAAATAATGGCTTATTTCGCCGGGGGGCTGGTTGGTGCGTATTTCGCCATGGGCCCTGGGTTTTCTGCGGAAGAACATGGATGCCAGGTCGAATGCGGAGCCTCAGCAGGAATGGCCGCAGCAGGAATAGTGGAGTTTTTTGGAGGCACTGCCGGGCAGGCACTGGGGGCTGCGTCCATGGCTATACAAAATATGATTGGTCTGGTCTGCGATCCGATTGCCGACCGGGTGGAGGCACCTTGTCTGGGCAAGAATACCAGCGCTGCGGTGAATGCCCTGTCTTCCGCCACAATGGCAGTAGCTGGTTTTGCCCATCTCATCCCTTTGGACCAGGTGTTGGAGACCGTGCAACGGGTGAGTGCCGATATGCCGACTTGCGTAAAGTGTACAGGTTTGGGCGGGCTGGCAGTAACGCCGGCGGCCAAGGCATTAAAGGAAAAACTGGAAAAGGTGAGGACGTGAATTGTTTAATTGGCTGCTTAGTTTTTCTTCGTCTAATCACTACGTCGTACTGATTTACCAACTTAGGGGCAGCCCCGGCGGTGACACCGTTTTAAAAAAGTGTTACCGCTAAACCAAGCCTGGTTACAAATTTGTGAATCATTACAACTACGACTTAACAAAAAGCAACAAAATTGTTGCGCAGAGGGCACAGAGACATTCCTTAAAAAGTCTCCTCTGCGTACTCTGTGCCCTCTGCGTGAGCCACCCCTCTTTTTTTTGTCACCTAATTAAGGTCACCTCTCCCTCATACAGCCCTACCTGCCCATCCATAAATTCCACTTCCGCAAACCAGACATAAACACCGGGGTTCATCATTTCTCCTTTGAAACGTCCGTCCCAACCCACGGAAAGGTTGTTGGGTGGAAATTCAAATTGTTCAAACACGAGGTCGCCCCACCGATCAAAGATGAGCAGACTTTTGATCTCTTTCACCTGCCCGCCAGCAAAGAGCGTAAATTCATCATTGACGGCATCGTTGTTCGGACTGAAAGCATTGGGACCATAGACATTGCGGGCCTTTTGGACGAAAATGGCCACATCATCAGAATAAGTACAACCGTTAAGATCGGTTATTGTCAGCGTGTATATGATGTCGTTAATTGGTGTGGCGGTGGGCATTTCACAGTCACTGCAACTGAGCAAGGAATCTGGTTCCCAAAGGAAAGAAGCAGGGTCAAAGTCCAGCTCTGGTACCAGTGTGACACTTTCACCAAGGTCGATGGACTGGTCGTCACCCAGATCAAAAAGTGGTGGATCAGGAAATGGCAAAAAGATGTCCTGTGTTTGGATCGTCCCCACTGCATCCAGCACGGTCAACAGATAAAAGCCATTCTCCAAATTGTCATAAACAAAGGGAAAGATGGCAACCACCGTCGAATTGCCTCCATTGAGAGCGATGGTGTAGGGTGGTTGTCCTCCAGTAATGGACTCGACCACGATCGATCCGTCACTGCCAAATTCACAGGTGGTGGAATTGCCCTGGAGCGTGATTTCAATTTCAGTTTGCTCAAAAGTCAGGCTGATAAAGACGATGGAATCGCAGCCGTTTATGCTTTGTCCGGCAAGAATTTCGGTGCCGCTGGGGTTGTTTTGGTTGTACTCGGTTCCATTCACGGTGATTGATCCACCCTGAGCAAGCAACTCTTCAATCGTGCTTGTGGCTTCGGGGAAAAAGCTCAATTGCACCGCGACGGTTGAGTCACATCCGTTGATGCTTCCTCCGGGGAAGGTCTCGCTACCGGCCGGGTTGTTTTCATTGTAAACGATGCCATTTATGGTCAATGAATCACCGGAACAAAGAGTTTCCTGAATAGCAAAAACGACCTCGTCGGTAAATGTAAGATCGACAAAAAGAATTGAGTCACAACCGGTTACACTTCCCCCCTGGATGATTTCCGTACCCGACGGATTGTTTTCATTGTACTCCGTGTTATTGATTGTAATGCTGCTGCCGCTGCAGAGCTGTTGATTAAAACTTCCTTCAAAAGGCAGGTAAAAATCGATGTCTATTTCAATGATAGAGTCGCATCCGTTTACATCGGCATTCAACAATATTTCCTCTCCGTCGGCATTGTTTTCATTGTAGACCGTACCATTGATTGTGATACTGGTTCCAAAGCAAAGTGTCTCCACGAACTCAACTTCGTTGGCCGGGAAGAAGCCAAGTTGGACATCAATGATGGAATCACATCCAAGTATGCTACCATTCGGGATGATCTCCGATCCAGAGGGCATTGCTGCATTATAGGTGTTTCCGTTAACGTTGATTGAGCCGCCAGGGCACAAGGTCGAATCGATTTCCTCAACGACTTCGTTACTGAATTCCAAATCCACAATAATCGTCGAGTCACATCCATTCACACTGCCACCGATTATGATTTCAATTCCATCGGGCATAGTTTCATCGTAAGTCGTTCCATTGACGATTACCGAACCACCCGTGCAAAATTGATTATCCACTAATGAAGCGGCTTCATTATAAAAACCCAGTGAAATATTAATTACAGAGTCACAACCTAAAACACTACCACCAAGCAATGTTTCCATACCAGAGGGGTTGGCTTCATCGTAGGTGGTCCCGTTTACAATCACCGAATCACCTGCACAAATTGTAGGAGTGAAATTGAAAGTCACTTCGTCCGTAAAAGTTACGTTCACATTGATGATGGAGTCACATCCATTGATGCTGGCATCAGGGATGGTGTCGATACCGCTCGGATTATTTTCATCATAAATTTCACCATTGATGGTGATACTTCCTCCGGCACAAAGTTCTGGTGAAACGACGGCAGAGGCCGGTGCATAGAAAGAAAGATTTATGAGGACAGTGGAGTCACAACCCAATATAGAGCCATTCGGGAATGTCTCCTGGCCAGAAGGATTATTGGCATCGTATGTTTCACCATTCACGATGATCGACCCTCCGGGACAGAGTGTTGGTTCGAGGTTTTCGAACACCTCATCGTTAAAACTGAGGTTAACTGAAATGATGGAATCGCAACCATTGATCGCACCCGCTCCCACTGTCTCAATTCCATTAGGATTGTTTTCGTTATACGTTTCTCCATTAACAATTAAACTACCGCCGGTACATAAAATTTCATTAATAAATGTAGTATCCGCTGCAAAAAAAGTAAGGGCAATATTGACCGTTGAATCACAGCCGTTGCTTCCTCCATTGGTAAACACCTCCGTGCCATTTGGCGTATTTTCATCATAAATACTCCCGTTGATGACGATGGATTCTCCGGCACATAAAGTCGAGTTGAAATTCTCGATGATTTCAGCTTCAACTGTTATTGTTTGGGATTGGGAGGAACTCGGATCACTACAATTTACATCTTCGAGGTCAGCGATAAACACTTCTAACAAACCCCCTTGAAAACCGAAATCATCCGGGCAAATGGTTACCGTAGCCGTGTTGTCATTATAGCCGGTGATGGTATCCCTGATCTCCGTATTCCCAAAATCAATGAGGATGACCGATGTGTAGTTGTAGGGCGCTACGCCGGTAAAGGTCACTTCCAGGTCATAACAGTCAGTCTGGCAGATAGTGGCACCTGGCCCAAGCAGGGCGTCCAATTCATAAAAAGAAACCGGAATCCCCTGCGCCACCGACAAGCATGGGTCAGTAAGATCTACGCCGCCACTGCCGTCATCGTTTCCAGCCACCGCCGAAACGTAATAAGTTTGACCTAAAACAATCCCGGACATGGGGTAGGAAATAGTGGTGGTGGTACTGGTAGCAAGCACATTACCGAGTGTCGTACCTGCGTTGGTGTGCAGCACAAAAATCAGGTTGTCATCTGTGTCCAGATTTTCTCCGTCATGCACGACGGAAATGTCCATTCCTTCGCAAAGCAGCAGCGGGGAATTGGTGAAATCCATGTCCCCTGCATCGGTTGCGCAAGCACAATTAGCTGAACCGGATATAGTCACTGGCCCACAGCCTTGGGCGTCATCCAGTTCGAACGAATAATTTGTTCCGCTGGGAAAAGGAGTCGATGTGAAAGCATTGCCAGTGACAGCATTTCCGTCAATTGTAAAAGGGGCATTACTTCCGGTAATATCAAAACTGACCGTGAACTCTTGCGTATTAGGGTCGCATTCTTCGTCCAGGTTGGAAAAAGCAGGTGCTGCGAAAACTTCGATCTCCGTCGTGTCAGGCTGGGTACAATCCGCGGTTGGTGTAAAGATGATTTCGACTGATCCCGATTGGTTCGCAGGATCAAACTCGTTTCCGGACACACCGGGGCCAGACCAGGTACCAGTTGGAAAGTTGGGATCTGCCAGGTCATTTAAGTCAAACAGGCCGTTGTTTTGGCAAATAGAGGCTGCACTTAAACCTGGTTGGGCCGTTTCACTGACGGTTATAAAGGTGTTGCCAATGTTCACACAAGCTGCGGTGGGCGTAAATGTCAAATTGATATTTCCACTCAAGCCGGCTGGGTCGAAATTATTACCTGTTACCCCATCACCTGACCAGGTACCGGCCGGGTAGTTGGGGTCGGCAAGATTGGTCAAATTGAACAGCCCTGCCGTTTCACATAAAGCGGCTGTATCCAGGTCGGGCGTACCGGCAATATTTACCATAACAAAAGTGGAAGTGGTGGTCACGCAGTTTCCGGTAGGCTCGAAGGTCAATGCAATGTTTCCTGAAAGACCTGCCGGATCAAACTCTGTCCCCGATACACCGTTGCCCGACCAGGTGCCATTCGGAAAGTTGGGATCTTGCAAAGTGGTTAAATCCAGTGGAGGGTCAGATTCGCAGAGTATTGCCTCATCAAGATTTGGTGTACCGGCGCTTTCCACAGTTATAAAAGTTGCTGTTTGAAAAGCACAGGCATTAATGGGTGTGAAAGTAAGCGTAAACGTGCCGGTCAGCCCATTCGGATCAAACTCATCCCCGACAACTCCGACTCCAGCCCAATCGCCCTCGGGGAAGAATGGATCAACCAACAAGTCTAAATTGTACAGTCCGGAACTTTCGCAGATAGTGGTGTCCCCCAGGTCAGGTGTGCCAGGCGGGATAATAAATATATTAGCAGAAGCAGTAGCTACACAGTTTTGAGCAGGCAGGTAATTCAATATGATAGTACCACTCAAACCAGAAGGATCAAACATGTTTCCGCCACTAACATTAGGGCCGGCCCAATCTCCACCTGGATACAAGGGGTCTTCTATCTGTGTTAAATCATATACCCCTTCCGTTTCACATAAAGTCGCTGAACCGAGAGAAGGTGTCATTTCAAGATTGACGGTGATGGTGGTGGTTACGGCCTCAACACAGGCTTGTGAAGAAGTGAATGTAATGACATTGGTACCGGGTAATCCGGAAGGATTAAATGAGGTGCCTGTTACGCCTGGGCCACTCCAATCGCCAAGTGGATAGGAAGGGTCTTGCAGAGGAATCAAATCGATCAGGCCATCGGTCTCACACGCAGTAGCTGTCGATAATATTGGTGTGGCAGCCATGTCAACTGTTACATCAGTTGATGCAATGTTGACACATGGTGTACTCGGAATAAATGTCAGATTGATCGTGCCGATCAAACCGGTCGGGTCAAATGTATTGCCACTTACCCCTGGACCCGACCAAGAACCGCCCGGAAAGAGCGGGTCTTCCAATTGGGTCAGATCATAGGGAAGGTCATTGTCGCATAAACTAACAGTACCGAGTGAAGGATCCTGATCCAGATTGACTTCCACGGGAATGCCAACGCTGCCTGCACATTGGCCCGGATCAGGATTGAACCAAATCACAAAATTACCTCCTCCCGCTACTGCAGGATCAAATTCATCATTCATCACTCCTGTACCTGTCCAGGAGCCTGTGTATCCAATGACGACCGTTTGTAATGGAAAGGCAGGATCGGTCACACAAAATGGGCCGATCGGATCAGGTGTAGGACTTATTTCATCCAAAATTTCGACATTGAGGGATACTTCTTCGTTACAGAAGGAGGGGGATGGTGAAAAAGTAATCGTGATGATATTTCCTCCCTGATTGGCGGGGTTCAGTTCCGGGCCGATATCCCAAAGTCCGGTAATGCCCTCTATTGAAGCGGTCGGAAGCACTACCGGAGGATCGGTTTCGCAGATAGGCCCAATCGGATCAAAGGTAGGTGGCGGGCCTGGAGATCCATTTACTACAATATTATCAATATAATAGGTTTCTGCATTCGATTTGCAGGAAGCAAAAAACCTGATTTGCAAAGTCGTTCCATTTAATCCTCCAACCATCATTGGCCCTCCGCCCAGGCCACAGACATAGCCAATTTGGGTCCATCCGCCACCATCCAGGCTGTATTCCACCAACACCTGATCGTGGCTGTTGTCGGGAGGGGTCATACCCTGGCAACCAAAGATCGGCATGCCGGGATCGTTGCATTCAAAATCACCAATTGCAGATACATCCAGCGAGATACTCACATCACAGAAACCGGTCAGATCAATGACTTCGGATAGCCAGCCATTGTCGTTGCCTCCGCCTTCGATTCCACCAGAACAGCATGGAGCGCCCTCGATATCGTTCACCGTAAACTGACCATCATAAACGCCCCATTGGCTCTCTCCCGGTGTATTGATGCTGGGATCATCGCAGTCGGTGGCGTAAGAAGTCCACTTAGGGGGAGCATTAAAGGTCCCGTTTGCATAAGAATCAAAATTCTCTTCCCAAATCTGACCGTAGGATGGCAGGGAAATAAGCATAGAGACAAAAATCAATATAGTCGAAAAAGTGCGATTCAAATTCATGTTTTGTTTTTCAAAGGGAATTAAAAACGATTGAGCTTGGGCGCTCTCAGTCTGCGTATGGCGGAATATTTTTTATCTAACAGATTCTTGCAATTTTCAATAGCAGGTGCTTTCGTGGAAATGGGATGACATTTGCTCCGCAAAGTTACTATAGCCGTTTGGATATATAACCAAATTACAGGTTAAGATTAGATTATGTCGCATTTGAGGAGTTTTAGGTTGTGAGTTATGGGTAGTACGAATCAAGGGTTGGTTCGTAGACCCCATAAAGCTGACATTTCATCCAGGAAAGCCGAGGATATACATTCTTGACGGTCTATACTTAGCCAACAAATCAAGGCCAGAATCGCAAACACTTGGTGCGCATGAGTTTTCCATTTTCCATTTTCAATTTTCAATTCTCATTGTTCTTTCCTTTTAAACAAAGTACATTTGCCGGCTCAAGAAAAATTTTTTTTATGAAAAAAATATTAGTTGCCAATCGAGGTGAAATAGCCCTGCGGGTGATGCGCACAGCCCGTAAAATGGGGATTAAAACTGTTGCGGTGTATTCAGAGGCAGACCGGTACGCGCCGCATGTAATGTTTGCGGATGAAGCGGTGTTGCTGGGGCCGCCACCGAGCAGCCAGTCGTATTTGTTGGGAGATAAAATAATTGCGGAAGCAAAAAAACTGGGAGTAGATGGCATTCATCCGGGCTACGGTTTTTTAAGTGAAAATGCCGCCTTTTCAAAAGCGGTGACGGAGGCTGGCATAACCTTCATTGGCCCATCACCACATTCGATCGAGATTATGGGCAGCAAACTGGCAGCAAAAGAGGCCGTCCGCAAATTTGATATTCCGATGGTCCCCGGGACTCCCGATGCCATTACCGATGTTGAGGAGGCAAAAGAAATAAGCCAAAAGATCGGTTTTCCGGTATTGATCAAAGCCTCGGCCGGAGGCGGGGGCAAAGGCATGCGGATCGTGGAAAATGTAAACGAACTGAAAGAACAAATGGAAAGAGCCATCAGCGAAGCGGTGTCTTCTTTTGGAGATGGCTCGGTGTTTATCGAAAAATATGTCGGCTCTCCCAGGCACATTGAAATACAGGTAATGGCCGACAACCACGGCAATATTATCCATTTGTTTGAAAGGGAATGCAGCGTGCAGCGACGTCATCAAAAAGTGGTGGAAGAAGCACCCAGCGCGATCCTTACCCCTGAACTGAGGGCTGCCATGGGAACTGCGGCGGTGGATGTGGCCCGCTCGGTAGATTATTCCGGGGCAGGAACCGTCGAATTCTTGATGGATGAAAACCTGAACTTCTATTTTCTCGAAATGAATACCCGGCTGCAGGTAGAACACCCGGTCACTGAAATGATCACCGGCGTCGATCTTGTGGAACAACAGATCAGAGTGGCCCGTGGCGAGGAATTGAGCATTTCACAGGAAGATCTTAAAATTCATGGACATGCCATCGAGTTGAGGGTCTATGCGGAAGATCCTTACGATGACTTTTTGCCAAGCATTGGATTGCTGGAAGCTTACCGCCCTCCCGTTGGCGAAAACATTCGGGTGGACGGCGGTTATTACGAGGGCATGAACATTCCGATCTACTACGATCCGATGCTTTCCAAGCTTTGCACCTGGGGCAGTAACCGCGCCGAGGCCATCCAGAAAATGATAGAAGCCATCGCAGATTATCAAATCAAAGGAGCGAAGACGACCTTGCCGTTTGGAAAATTTGTGATGAAACATGAAGCATTCATTAGCGGCAACTTTGACACGCATTTCGTCAAAAACTATTTTTCCAAAGAGGCACTGGACCAGTCTGACAAGGAGTTGAGTGAAATAGCTGCTGTGGCAGCTTTATATGCTTATCTGGAAAAGAAAAAAGAGTTGAAAGAACCCGTTGCCGGAACCACCAGCTGGTGGCACAAGTAGCACGGACGGCCAGCCCTTTTCACGTATGGAAGGACATGATCCGGACAGGTGTTCCCCACATAAATACCGTCATTACATCTGCTTCCTGAATCTTTACGGTCACCTTTTTGCCGGCCTGTTTCAATTGTTCGGGCATGTTGACGGGAAGCCATTCATTTCCCTGGTTGTCGACAATGCCCCAGGTGCCGGTTGCCAGCGGTACATGTGTTACAGTTCCTGATATAGTTTTCATTTTATGGAATTTAAGTGACGGGTCGAAAAAATGACACTTTTTCTCAACGTTAGATAGATTTGTAAGTCTTGGAAACCACGCATTTGCCAAAATAAAAGTGTCATTTTTACTTGCGCCTGATTTCGTTCAACCTGTTGTTATTGAAAGATATTGATTGATCGGCCTTCAATAATTCAATCGACCAATGGAAGCAATAAAACAACATCGCCCTCACTTCTGTGTCAACTTCTCGATCGTCGTATAAAGATTTTCTACCAACCGGCCTTGATTCATTATGGTTTGCTTTAAATCCTTCACCTCGGCCCTTACGATGTTCTGGATATTGTTGGGGGAAGGTAGAAACGGGCTGATTTTGGCCCGGACATACCAGACCTCCCGAACATCCTCAATAGAAATACGGTAGGGTTCATAAAATTCATTATCGGAGTGGAGCAGGAGGGTTTTGTCTTCTTTTAGGTGGTTGAACAAGCGCTTTACCAATACATCGCCACGAGTGACGACGACATACACGTAATTATCCTTGATCGTCGAATCCCAAAGGTTGGGTTCTAAAAAGCTGCAAATGACTTTGTCTCCTTCAAAAAGGGTCGGTTCCATGCTGTCGCCCGAAACGTCGAACGAACGGTGGGTACCGATTTTATATTTATAATCGGGTAATGTGTAGGTCGGCAGTGTCTGGACAAATTCCGGATCCAGCGCTTCCCCTGCATAACCCGCCTGTGCCGGAATCGGTACGTGCACAATTCGCTCATCATCTTCGCCATCTGTTACAATGGTCAGCTGGCGGAAGCTGTTTGTTTCCTCATTGGTCATGAACATGGTGCTGTCGCCGGTGAAGAGGTAAATGGGGTTCATGTCGTACGCCTCTACCGCTTTGCGGAGCAATTCAATGGTAACATCCCGTCGTCCTTTTTGGATTTCACTGAGGCTTTGCGGAAGGTAATCGAGGGAAAGTGCAAATTGGCGGGAGGAGCGGGTCTTGCCGTCCTCTTTCAGTTTGTCGAGGCATTTTAAGAAGCGTTGTGTAACGATACTATTCATTTTCCTGTGTTGCTGGTAACCGATCGGTTTTTGGTGAAGTTTGCATTATTTGTTTAAACAAGAGGAGCAATAATAGGGAATTGTAACTGCAAGTCATTTTATCTTGCACATTATTTTATCAAAAAAGTGATAAAATAATGGCGGAGGGTGGAAGGCTCAAAGTGGATGGAATTAACTGATTGCTTGTGAGTGTACTGATTGATAAACATGGGGACAGCCCTGTATGTATGGCAGTCGCCCGGGTCGCTGCTCCGCAGCGCCGGGCGGAGGAGGGGTCAAGGGGGCAGTTGTTTTAAGTTGTAAAGAGCAAAGAGTCGTTTTTCATCACCAAACCGATCTGAATGCTCCTGTCTATGGCAGCAAAATTCACAATCAGTCTGCCGTTAGCCGCTTGCCGTCCACCGTTCTTTCTTATCTTCGCAACCAATCGTACCGCCGAAATGCCTTCGGTGAAATGAACAATCGGTCGTACGAATTTCGACCGTACAACAACAAACAACAAATTAAAAAATATGAAAAAACTAATCGTTTCCCTGGCCTTATTGTTACTTACCCGTTTCGCCATTTTTGCCGGCGAAGGCATGTGGATTCCACTGTTGCTCAGCCTGCTCAACGAGGCAGAGATGAAAGAGATGGGCATGAAGATGAGCGCCGAGGATATTTACAGTGTAAACAAGGGATCACTGAAAGACGCCATCGTGCATTTTGGTGGTGGCTGCACGGCGGAAATCATTTCTGGTGCCGGGCTGTTGTTGACCAACCACCACTGTGGTTATCGCCAGATACAGTCGCATTCCTCCCTTGACCACAACTATCTGGAAGATGGCTTCTGGGCGATGAATCGAACCCTGGAATTGCCCAATGAAGGGTTGACCGCCACGATCATCGTGCGCATCGAGGATGTGACGCAGGCCGCTTTGGCCGGCGTTACGGAAGACATGGACAAAGAGACCCGTCAGTCGACCATAGATAAAAACCTGAACAGCATCCGGGAAAATGCAAAAATCGAAGAATGGCAGGGGACCCGCATCCGCCCGTTTTATCATGGCAACCAGTATTTTATGTTTGTTACTGAAACGTTTAAGGATGTCCGTTTAGTCGGGGCTCCGCCTTCAAGTATCGGGAAATTCGGTGCGGATACCGACAACTGGGTATGGCCCCGCCACACAGGCGATTTCAGCTTGTTCCGCATCTATGCGGATGAGAACAATCGTCCGGCAGAATATTCAAAATCCAACAAGCCATACCAGCCAAAGCATTTTTTGCCCATCTCTCTCGACGGCGTCGCACCGGGCGATTTTACCCTCGTTTTTGGTTTTCCCGGCCGCACCAACCAGTACCTGCCAGCGGTAGCCGTGGAGCAGATCAGGGATGTACTCGATCCAGCCAAAATCAGTGTACGCGACAAAACCCTGAACATCTGGAATGCGGAAATGCGAGCCGATCCGGAAGTGAAAATCCAATATGCTTCCAAACAGAGCGGCCTGGCGAATGGCTGGAAAAAATGGCAGGGAGAAGTCCTTGGCCTGCGCACTTCTGATGGCATTGCGAAAAAAAGAACCAAAGAAGCCGAGTTTAGAAGAATAGTGGCCGTCAATCCAAAATTTAAAAAGTACCTCAATGTGCTGCCAAATTTGGAACAGCTCTACAAAGACATTGAGCCGTATGCTCTGTCAAAGGCGTATTATGATGAAATCACCGGCCGGAATGTAGAACTGCTGCGCATAGCGGGTTATTTCAGGAACTTAGCCAACCGGTATGAAAACGAAGGAGAAGAGGGATTTAACAATTACCGGGAACGACTGAAAAATTTCCTGGAAGGTTACTACGAAGATTATCGCCCTGAAATTGATGTGCATGTTTTCGCCGTGCAAATGGAAATGATGAACGAAAAAGTGAGCCCTGATTTGCATCCGGAAGATTTTACTAAAATGCTCAACAGCTTCAATGGGGATTATGAAAAAATGGCAGAGACGGTTTTTGAAAATTCCTTTATCGATAATGTTGACCAGGCGATGGCCACTCTGAGCATGGCTTCCGGCGATGTGATGAAAGCAGTCGAGAACGACCCTGCTTTTGTACTGGCCAAGGCCTTCCGTTCCGTATACAACGAAAAAATCGTAAACAAATACAATGAGCTGAATGCCCAGATCGACGAGAACCAACAATTGTACATGAAAGCGCTGATGGAGGTTTTCCCGAAAGACCGTTTTTATCCAGATGCCAACAGCACCCTGCGTTGCAGCTACGGAAAAGTGGAAGGCTACGAACCGCGCGACGCCCTTTCGTACAAACACCAAACTTACCTCGACGGCGTCATGGAAAAATATGTGCCCGGCGACTATGAATTTGACGTGCCCAATAAATTACAGAAACTCTACATGACTAAAAACTATGGCAGGTACGCTGAAAACACCAAGGACGGAAGAAAGCTCCCCGTCTGTTTCATCGGCTCCAACCACACTACCGGGGGCAATTCTGGCAGCCCTGCTATTGATGCTCAAGGCAACCTCGTTGGCCTCAACTTCGACCGGGTATGGGAAGGGACCATGAGCGATTACAACTACGACCTGAAACTATGCCGCAACATCATGGTGGACATCCGCTATGTATTTTTTATTGTGGAAAAATATGCAGGTGCGCACCATCTGCTCAACGAAGTAAAATTCGTTCACCCTAAAAATGGACAAAGCGGACAGTTGAAGGCCGAAGAAGGATTAATGAAAACCATCAAACCGAACAGACTGAATCAAGTGCCGGTCAAGGAAAAAACCAAGTCAAAGGCACCGAAGCAGTAGAGCAATCAGTCACTTTCATCAAAAAATAACGCTGTCCATTTTTAATGGACAGCGTTATTTTTTTTAGAATATTTCGAGGAGGAATTTTTTTCTTTGGGCTATTATGTTTTCCATATATTGGCGGCAACAATTTGTTTGTGAAACGAAAATGATCAATTGGTTGTAGCACTTTAAAGGCCCACACATTGTTAGGGGCACCACCATCTAATGATTTATCAGCAAACTTGATTTACGTTTTTCATCCTGTTAATTACACCTAAAATCTCACATTTTATGAACCAAAATTGGAAACACCTTACCCTGTTCCTATCGGTCTTTTTATTGCATTCCTGTATTTCCGGACCACTCAAAAAAAGCCTGGAGCTAAAAGTCACCAGTGATCACTCAGTGAGATGTGACAACGGTTCTTGCGAGGGCATTGCGCTCAACACACTGTACCATGTAGACCTGCAAGAAAATGATAACCTTAACATCATCCTCACACACGGGGTGGGGGACCCACAAGAGCATCATTTTGCGGAATTTAAGAAAACACTCATGCAAGGAATGGGATATGAAGCAAATAGAAAAGGAATATTTAAACGTCGTCAGGATTGGCCCACACCTGAACCGATCAAAATAAATGGTTTCCGTAAAACTGCATACTCTAACGCGCCTATTGTTAATAAAACTACTTACGAGATAGATGATTTTTTTGGCAAAAAAAAGAAGGTGACCATTTATGACATTGACTGGTCGCCAATGACCACCGAATTTAAGAAACTGATCTATGATGATCTCGACACAAACCACTACCGGACCTACGTTGCCAATCTTGCCAAAAAAGAACTGTTCATTAACCACGTGGGTGACCTTGCCCTTTATTTAGGTAGTTATTATAAAAATATCATGCAATCACCTTTTCAGCAAGTTCTAAATGCCATTGGTACCAGCCCCGAACCTGGGGCCACGGTTTTTATGGGAGGCAGCTTTGGTGTGGAAATGCTGATGGATGCTTTCGATAAAACGGATGCACAGATCAAAAAAGATATTGCGTGTCAGACGCCGGTGAAAGCAATTTATTTACTTTCCAATCAGCTGCCATTTACCTCTATGATGACTATTCCGATGGATACGCAAGCTGATCTTAAGTCGCTGAGCAAACATATCTATGGCAATTTGATCAGATATAAAGCATTTCTTGACACCATACCCAATGCCGAACCGCGAACTTCACTCAGTACCAATGATCCTCCCATTCTGGTTTCCTTTTACGATCCGAACGACATTTTCGGCTATCGACTGCCTAAGCCGGAAACGAGTTGGGGGCTCAAGGTCTACAACATAAAGGCATTTAATACATTGGAGTGGAGCTTTAGTCCTTCAAAACTCAGGGACAATTACCTGAACCGGATCAAAGATGAAAATATCCAAAAGGCCATCAGGGAAAACCTGAATCATCGATTGGAACGGCAATACCTTAAACTGGACCCCACCGGCCCCAGTAAAAAAGCAAAAGACAATGTGTCTATTTTGATGGCCATCCTGGATGGGCAGAAATTCCTTGATGACAAGGTTTTAAATAATAAGATTGATTTGATTTCTTATGAAAGAGATACGATCTATAAGGCTAAGACGAAAAGGGGAAAGGAGCTGTTGAAGGTCAAAAGAAAACACATAGTCGTTAAAATGCTCAGCAAGCTGGTAACTGCGCGGGCCGGTTTGCTTTTCAAGAACATGGACATGTACAGCGCCCGGTTGCCGCTTGAATATCCATCAGAATCTTTCAATAATCGCAACATGCATTTTACGGGCATTAGCGAAAGTGTAGAGGCCCATGACATCACGAATATAGTTACCGTGCATGGAATGCGATCTAAGGAATACGATCATTTCGATGTTATGGTGAACGGACTGGTCGATGAGCTGGACTTTCGACCAAATGTTTTGAGAGAAGATACCTTGTATCTGTCGCCGCCAAAAACAACCATCGAAGGGCGGCCGAGTATCATCTTAAGAGAATTTGTCCATGAAGATGACCCTCAAAAGAAACTAAGGTTTTTTATTGTTTACTGGTCACCTCTTACCAAACCGGCAAAAGAACTATTGCAAGAACTGGACGAAGATCCAAAGCATATAGAAAATACTTCTTTTGCGCTGGAATTATTAAAGAAGATTCTCATCAACGATGGTTTTGCAGATGTCATGTTGAGCACACAAACACTTAACAGCACCCTGCACAAACTGTATGATAAAGCTTATGGATTGGTGGTCTGTCAAGATCCTTTTAAAAGACCAGGAAGGGCCAATAGAATTGCACGTGGTGACGGTGATAAAAACACCTTTTTTATCACCGGAAGTCTTGGAAGTAATTTAATGATGCACCATGCAGCTGAGCGCTTAAAAAATAACGGTCATGCTGCCTATGCTGACATCCGCCAGGTATTGAAAAAAACCGATAAGTTTTTTATGCTGTCCAACCAGATGCAGATCATCGCTTTCAAAAACCTGAAGGACAATGTTATTAACCGCACATCCTACATCAAAAATATTTATGGCGACTGGGATGGAATCAGAAGGGCCCCAGAATTAAACATCGTTGCCTTCAATGATCCAAATGATCTTTTGGGATTCAGGCTGCCTACTTTGGGAAACAATTCTAATTTAAAAATCCAGAACGTATCGCTGAACATTGCCAGCGGATTTGAAATTGACCAGGTCTACACCCATAAATTTGCTAAAAAAGTAGACAAGATAGTTTTGCACATGATCGATGCCAATAAACTGGAAGCCACCGAGCAAGCAATTGATGGCAGGCTGAAACGCTACGTCGAGGAATTGGAAAGAAGAAAGGAACGGATTGCGGACGAATCGACTGAGAAAATTGGGAAATGGACCAGGGATGATTACAAGAAAATTGCCCTGGAATACCACTCTTTCAGGAATGACGAATTTAGGGATAAGTATAAAAAAGATAAACAGCTCAAAGTCAGGGATTACAAAAATTTGTTCTCTCCGGTTGTCTTTCATCTATTACATGACGAAATGCAGCAACATTCTTATGATCGGGATATGGCGAGACAACAATTGATTGCCCGGCTGGATATTGCCCACGAGGGCGTCTCGGGAGACCCGAGGGTGTTTAATATTTTATGCTATGGAATGGAGAAAATCAAAAAATCAAGAAGACGGGAGTTCCCACCTCCTGGCAACTAAGGACCTAAATTACAGATCCAGATATATTTGACGCTGAAAACTTAGTCTTTCAAAACAGGAGGCACCTTAATTGTTGATTTGGCGGGAACCTGAGTCCTGCCAAATCAGTAGATTTCTATTTTATTTCTCCATTTGCACCACTTTCCCGTCGATTACATCGAACAACTCTTTTAAAGTTACCAACTCCTCAGAACGGATTTTTTCCGTACCATCTTTATCCGTCAAAATGAAAAAGAACTCCGCCCGCCCGACATCGTAATGTTCGTACATGCGGCGGAATGTTTTTGGATCATGGAAAACGGCAATCCAAATGTCCCGGTCTTCCACGCCTTTTTTGTCGGATTCGAGCCACTGCCGTTGTGTTTTCAGCATTACATTAGTTGAGTCATTGGAGAAAAGAAGTAGCCTGCGAATCCGCTGTGCATCTGCATGGCTGGTTACAAAAAAGAGAATTGCCAGGATGATGAAATATCTCATATTGCTCAAGGTGAACGGTGATTTGCTTGTCCCGAATTCACTTCGGGAGTGATCGGTGAATATTTTACCCACTGGCTTTGTAGTAAAAATTGGAAATTAGAAAATGGCAGATTCTCAGGGGAGATAACGATAGGTGCTAATTTCTAATTTTCAATAAAAATCTAAAGACTTGAATGCTTTTCCTTGTTGAAGGCACAAAGGTAGGCGGTCGTTTTATTTTAAATGGTAAAAACTACGCCAATAGAATGACCAACAATTTTCAAATACCTTAATTCTTGTTTTTAAAAATCCCTGTCTCAAAACCATCAATACTGGTCGTGTTTTTCTCCTCCCAATAATCAAGGATACCTTCTTCCCCTTTCTTGTCTGCCCATTCAGCCAATCGGTTGCGGGGTGCCTTAAAATCGTAAAATGGAACGGCATATCCACAAGAAGTCTGGACCGTTTCGACGTGTAGGTCAAAAATCTGGCGAGCGCCATTGTGCAGAGGGAACATGGAGGACAACTCTGCCCACTCATCATCCCGCTTGTGCAATGTTTTTACAGATCCGTAGAGCCGAAGGATCAAGGGCATTTCAGCAAAGGAACAAAACATCAGCGTCATCCGGTTGGTATCGAGCAGGTGGGCTGCCGTTTCGTTGCCACTTCCTGTAAGGTTCATCCAAACAACCCGGTTCTTGTCAACCACCCGCAAGGTGTCCATGCCTTTTGGAGAAATATTTACCCTTCCATCCTTGGCGGCTGTTCCGACAAAAAAGAGGTGCTGTTTTTCGATGAAACCTTTTATGGAATCATTGATGGAGGTCATTATTTTAGCCATAATAGCTTTTAAAATTTATATAAATAAAAGGTAAAAGTAGAGCAGAGCAAGGAGAGCTGAGAGCATCCGTGGCAAAAACTTTCCTGTCAGCTCTCAGCCTAGGGCAATCAAAAAAAAATGCCCCGTCACTTAATTGCAACGGAGCACTTTACGCTTTCACTCTAACTTTAATTTACTGATGCTTACGAGTTGAGGAGTTGGGGTTTTGGTTTTTGGTTGCTGGTTCTTGGTTTTTGGTTGCTGGTTCTTGGTTTTTGGTTGCTGGCAGATTCACGAAGAACCAGGAGCCAGAAACCATAAAACCAAGCATAAGAGGGGAAATAGGATTCTGGATATGTTTGTTTTTAGTTTAAAGTTGAAAATTGGCCAGGCAAACGAGTCCACCTGGCCTAAATCAGGTTTTGGGAAAAAATTTGAATGGATAGATGGTCGGATGGTCATGAACCAATGGTCCGTAGCTCCATTTAGCCATTCAACCCAAAAAGCCCACCCCGGCTCCCTGGGGGGGATTGGCACCGGGGCAGCTGACATACTAAGAGCAATCTGTAACGTATTATTTCAAAAGGTGATCTGGTCGGATAAAAAACTGCCCCTACGCACCCATCTGGGCTTCGGGGCAGTCCCACACACTATTAGAACACCCACTATTTAGGCAGAGAAATTTTGAGTGTTGAGTTGTTTTACTTGAAACGCAATAACTCAAATTTGAATAAAAAACCAACCCTACTTCCTCATCGGGTTTCGGGCTGGTTTCCACACACTATGAGAACACCCAATAATATTTTAAATGGCTCTTTATTTAAGTAGGGGAATAGGCAACTATGCGGGTAAGCAAGTATGCTGTTAACCCCTTAAATAGGAACCTTGCAATTTGTCAAGTTTTGATTTTCCGCTTTCGGAAAAAAATGGGTGAAAAAACTGCCCTCGGCCCGACAAGTCAAGCCGGGGCAGCCCACACACTATGAGAACACCCAATTATATTTTTGTCTGATTTGTAGTCGATCTTTTGAATGGAGTACGAGGTTGGTGGTAAGTTTTCCCGTTGTGTTCGTGTCCATCAGTTTTTGTTTTGTTTGCGTAGCCCGTGTCAAATTTATTCCCTTCTTTGAACCGTGCTTGTTTTTTGCTTTGCGATGTGCAGTTTACTCAAATATCTTTCCTCGCTTAAAGACACTGTTAAGAGGAAAGCTATTTCAGAATTGCACACAAGGAATAGAAAATAATTTTCAGAAAAATTAAATCCTAATTCATAAAGCCTTGAATATTAGTCGGTAAGTTCCCGTTTGTGTGTTGAATTTTAACGTTGATCTTTGTTATTGTAGTATGTAAAATTCTTTCAGTGTGGGAATGGATGTGTTGTTTTTAATCAAAAAAGCTAATTTTGAATTCGCTAATCTGACAATAAATTTCAGAAAAAATAACGAAACAAAAGGCATATTAGTTGCCCAAACTGGTTTTTCTTCAAAAAATTATTACTTGTCAGTAGTTGGTCGTTGGTTGACAAAACAGCTGAAAACCAACAACTGACATTCAACAACCAATCAATCCTAAGCTTTGATTCCAAAAAAAACGGTAGACGAAATATTTGAAACGGCCAAGATCGAGGACATCGTTCAAGACTATGTAAGTCTCAAGCGGAGAGGTGCCAATATGATCGGGTTATGTCCGTTTCACAATGAAAAAACGCCTTCATTTACCGTTTCGCCGGCCAAGAACCTGTTTAAATGTTTTGGTTGCGGAAAAGGGGGGAATCCGGTCCGCTTCATCATGGAGCACGAAAACCTGAGCTTCCCGGATGCCCTCCGACAAGTGGCCAAGAAGTACCGGATAGAAATTGAAGAAGTCGAATTGACGCCGGAAATGGCTGCGGAGCAGGCCGAACGGGAGAGCCTTTTTATCGTAAATGAATTTGCCAAATCCTTTTACCAGGATCAATTGCTGAATACCGACCTGGGCAAAAGTGTGGGGCTTAGCTATTTCAAAGAGAGAGGGTTTCGGGAGGAGACGATCAAAAAATTTGGTCTTGGCTTCGCTCCCAATGCACGGGATACCTTCGTGAAAAAAGCCACACAGATGGGTTATAAACCGGAGTACCTGCAAAAACTTGGACTCAGCAAAAATGGCCGTGATTTCTTCTGGAACAGGGTCATGTTTACCATCCATAACCTCACGGGAAAGCCCATCGCCTTTGCAGGTCGAATTCTTCAGAAAGATGCCAAGGCACCTAAATATATCAATTCGCCCGAGACGGACATCTACGTAAAAAACAAAATCCTCTACGGGGCCTTTTTTGCAAAAAATGCTATCCGAAAACTGGATGAATGCATTCTGGTGGAAGGTTACACGGATGTGATCTCGCTTCACCAGGCAGGTATCGAGAACGTGGTGGCCTCTTCGGGAACCTCTCTCACCGAAGGCCAGATTTTGCTGATCAAACGGTTCACGCCCAATATCAAGATTTTGTACGATGGTGATCCGGCTGGGATCAAAGCGGCTCTCCGGGGGCTTGATTTGGTGCTGGAAAAGGACATGAATGTCAAGGTGGTATTGTTGCCGGACGGCGAGGATCCCGACAGCTACCTGCAAAAGGTCGGCGCAACTCCATTTAATGAATACCTTGAGAAGGAAGCCAAAGACTTCATTTTGTTCAAAACGGATTTGCTCCTTTCTGAGGTGGGAACTGATCCCGTCAAACGGGCCGGCCTGGTGCGTGACATCGTAGAAAGTATCGCCCGGGTGCCCGATCCCTTTAAACGGGCCTTTTACGTGAAAGAATGTGCCCGTATCATGGAACTGGAGGAGGAAGTCCTGGTGACGGAGACCAATAAGGTGGTCAAGAAAATTTTACAGAAAAGGGAAATCGACCGCAACCGGAAAAGAGGAACACAGGTCAACATTGTACCTGACCGGGGAGGGGAGTGGCCGACGGAAGAACCGCCTGTTACCACCGACGATGAAACGGCCCCGCCAATACCGGCAAAAAAAGAAGTGCTAAAAGATGAATTCCAGGAACGGGAAATCGCCCGTTTGCTGATTGCTTTTGGTGGTGAAGAATTTGACAAAGATGAAAATATGACGGTGGCCGAATACATTCTCGGAAATATTGAAGAAGTCATCAATGATTTTGATAATCAGCAGTATCAATCGATTGTAAAGGAATGTTTGAATCGGGTGGTTTCAAAAAAAGAATTATCTCCCCAATACTTTATTGGACATGCCGACCATTCCCTTAGCTCAATGGCCATTGACTTGTTGCATTCTCCTTATGAATATAGTTCCGGTTGGGACGAAAAAGGGTATCCGTTGCAATCACAAAAAATGCCGGAAAAAAATTGGAATGAAGACTCCAAAAGTGCCTTGTTGCGATTTAAACTAAAAAAGGTGATGCGGCTTTGGGAAAAAAATCAACAATCATTAAAGGATTTAAAAACAGATGAAGATGCATCTAAAATAATGCGCTTGCTTAAAGTACAGTCTAAGCTAAATGAAATGCGGAATGCTATTGCAAAAGAATTGGGAACTGTTGTTTTGAAATAAAATCTTAATTATACAATTACAATTTTTTATTTGTTGTTGTGGCCTGCGCAGAAAAAAAAACTCGCTCCACCCAAACAGTTTTTTGGCGTGCCTCCCGCCCTAAATAAAATAGCTTCGGCGTTATTACAAAATTATTCTCCGCGCACCTCCATCACTCGATCCCTCCATGATTTTGCGAAACTTGATTTTGGAAATTGACATAAATAAACGGTCGTTCCTCTCTCCCGCGCGTATTGGTTCTCTATTTTTCCGATTATTTTAATGTCTGAAAAAAAGCGTTGGACGTCTTCACCTATTTCATCATTTATATAAATAAGGGAATTAATTTCCTCCGAAATAATTGCTGGGGCCCAAAGCCGGTAAGTATCCGCAAAACTTGCGACTGATCGGCCTTTTGGGTGTTTGGAAAAACGAGCAACTGCTCCGGCCTGACCATAATTTTCAGCGTAAACGAAACATTGATCAGGGGCCCCTGAGGCTTTCAGAGCCTGATCCGTTAAAGCTCCCAACTCCTTCCAGCCAAACATGTCCGCATAGTCCTGTGGCAAGGCTTCAATATTTCCCCGCTCCCAGCGGGTGAGCGATTTTATGCCCATTTTATTCGACATAAAATCAAAATATTTAATTGAATCTGTAATTTTTAAAATAGGTACCCCAGATGGAAATAAAGGTAAATTGCCAATAAAAACGAACAGGGCAAGCGCAATTTTTTTCCAATTATTTTCTACATAATTTTCCCAAAAAACACCACCTGCGGCCATTAGCATGGGATAGGCCCCCAGGGTGTAATAATGTTTTCCGTTCATCAACAAAAATAAAAACAAGGTAAATAGATATATCCATCCGACCGGTCGAAATTCGTTGTGTTCTTTTTTGATCAATAATAAAATGAGTCCAGGAATCCAGATTAAAGAACCCCAAAAATGCATCAGTACCTGATCAAATAAAAAGTGAATAGGGTTGACCGTCGATAACTGACTTCGGCTCAGCTCCTGAATGTGGTTGATAACCGGGAAATCATTTTGCCATTGCCAAATAAGGTTCGGAAGAACTATCAGCAATGAAATTCCAGCAGCTATCCAAATATGTTTTTTTAGAAAAACCAATCTATGTTTTGTGATCAAAAAAGAAAGTATGACTGCGACAATTAAAAACAGGACAGAATATTTATTCAAAAAGCCAACCCCTAAAATAACTCCCAACCAGAGCAACCATTTATTTTCTTTACTTTTCAAATATCGAATGATTGCCCAACTGGCCAATGCCCAAAAGAAAATGTCAATGATCACCGGCATGAACATATGGCTGGAACGTAGATAGGCGATGGAGGTAAAACCGGCTACTCCAGCTAATATCTGAGCATGTTTTTTACCGCCAAGATCATGGGCCATCAGACAAATCAAAAACAACAATGCCGATCCGAACAGGGCTGGAACCAAACGGGTCGCAAACAGTCCATCCCCAAAAACAGATTGATTGACGAAACTGATAAATCCGATCAACGGAGGGTTCGACCAAAAACCCCAATCAGGCTGGCGGCCCAGTGCAAGGTACAACAATTCGTCCCGGTGAAATCCATAATGGGTATTGGTCAAAAGGTGCAGCAACAACTTTGCAAACGCAAAACCGAGTGCTATTTTCAGGTGGGTTGATTTCATGTCGGTTGGTTTTCGGATTAAAGATGCAGGTTTTTTTGAAGTACACCTATTATTTAGAGCTTGAGAGGGAGAGAAAGTGAGAGAATGATAGGAGGTGAGTTTTTTTTTAAAATAATTTGAACCTGAATAATACGTTGGTGTATAAGAGAGCAAAATTTAAAAATCAGACCTCATGGTAAAATATTTTATTTGTATTATCTCACTGTTATTCAGTACTTTAACATTGCTTGGAGCCCGGCCCGGAAACGTTGAACCTGTGAAAATCGAGCCTATTACCAAGGTAACTTATGACCATTCATTTTACGCAGAACAAGCAGAAGCGTGGAAGGAGCAAACTGTCAACGGGACAAATGTGGCCGACGCCTGGCTGAATTATTACAAGGCTGCCAGGTACGCCAACATTTTTGCGGATTCGTTGTCAAAAAAGTATGACCTCGATGCAATTGTTGGGAATATGCCCACCTCAATGGCCAATACTTTTGAATTCAATTATATCCTTTACGCTCACGAAAATGATCTGACGGCGAAGTATGAACACTTGCTGAAAGCTCATGAAATCGCCCCTGAGCGATTGGATTCCTATCATTCCATGATCAATTATTATGTGGTAAAGGGCGATAATGAGCAGATTGCCAAATACGGTAAAGCTTTGTTTGAGGCAGGTGAATTTTCTCCTTCACTGATGGCCTGGAATTATAATGTGTTGGCATCGGTAGAAAAAAATGCCATCCTGTTGACTCATGGCGACAACGATACCTATCCTGCCTGGGTACTGCAAAAAGTAAAGGATACAAGAAAAGACGTTGAGGTTATCAATATCAGCTTTTTGATGTACGATGAGTATCGGGAAAGAGTGTTTAGTGAATTAGGGATCATACCGCTTTCATCCGAAGATTATCCCGGTTACCAGGACATGTACTTAGCCATTGCCCGACGGTTTGCCTTGCAGGCTGATCGCCCCGTTTATTTTGCGACTTCGATCCCACAATTTATCCGAAAAGAACTGGGCGATAGCCTGTACCTGGTCGGGATGGCTTTTAAATATTCAGAGACTCCTTTCGACAATGTGGCTTTTTTGAAAAATAATTTTGAAAACAAATTTTTAAAAGACCATTTACGCATTCAGCTGGAACCCGATACCGGGTCGAATGTCATTGCCAATATGAACATGCACTATTTGCCTGCCATTATTACCCTGCGCAAACATTACGTGGATAGTGGCGAATCAGGTAAGGCCGGTGATCTGGTCCCCCTGATTCGGAGGATCGCCAAGAAGGCTGGAAAAGAAGCGTATATTTCGCATTACCTGGGAGAAACCGATCCAGATAACAAAGAGTTTGTTACCGGTATTTCTGCCCGTTCGTTACAGAAGGAAATGGTGGCCGTTCGCAAAAATTTGTACGCCGGTGCAACCGAAGTGACCAATGAGCAGTACGATGCTTTTTTAATGGATTTACTGAAAAATAAGGAATATGAATTATTGGATAAATGCAAAGCACCCAAGACCAATTGGAGAAGCTTGCTGCCTGATAAATACCAACATTTACCCGATGATCAATTATTTTGGAATGGCGGCCATCCGGATGACGGGAGAGCACCTGTGCAAAACATAAGTCATGAAGCCGCGGTGGAGTATTGCAAGTGGATCACCAGGGTCTACAATAATTCTACTGATAAGAAAAAAGAATACGGACAGGTGAAATTTCGTTTGCCTTCCGAGGAAGAGTGGGAGTTCGCTGCTCATGGAGGTGGTACAACCCCCTATCCCTGGGGCGGGTTTTATTATAGAAATGCTAAGGGCTGCTTCTTGTTCAACACGGAAGTCTCAAATGAAGAGCCATGCAAAGATTGTTCTGATAAGGCCAAAACCCCTGATCGTGACGGTGGCTTTTTCCCTGTGGTCGGGAATGCATATTTCCCAAATGATTTCGGCCTTTACAACTGTAGTGGCAATGTAGCAGAGATGATTGCTGTCAAGGGAGTTGCCAAAGGAGGAAGTTGGGAAGACCATCCTGACGATTCAAAAATTATGTCCGTGAAAAAATACAGCGCCCCCAGCCCGGCCATCGGCTTCCGGGTTTTTATGGAGGTGAAATAATTAATTGGTGATTGATAATTTATTTTCAACTCATAACTCATAACTCATAACTCATAAATCCTTGCACGACGAAGAATTAATGCGCCGTTCAGTCAACGGGTGTGAACAGTCTTTTGCTGAAATATATGATCGGTATGGACAGCGCATGCACAGCTATTTTTATCGAATGTTGTGGCAGGATGCCCAATTGGCGGAAGATTTTACACAGGATTTATTTTTGAAAATTATTGAAAAGAGAAATTACTACAACCCTGAAAAAAAATTCTCGACCTGGCTGTATACGGTGGCGGGCAACATGGTAAAGAATGAATACCGACGAGTCAGCAGAAAAAAACCGTTGCCGGAAATGACCGACGTGCTTGAGGAAAATTTTTCAGAGAAAATGGATCAGGTTGTTTTTGAAACACATCTAAATAATGCACTCAATTCTTTGGATGATTTACAAAAACAATGTTTCGTGCTAAGGTATCAGGAAGAAAAAAGCATGAAAGAAATAGCCGAAATCATTGGTTGCCCGGAAGGGACCGTAAAATCGAGACTATTTTACACAGTTAGAAAATTAGCGAATAAGCTCCGTGCTTTTGCGGGAGTACTTTGAGGTTTTTGGTTTTTGGTTTTTGGTTCTTGGTGATTTAACCAAGCGAACCAGAAGCCAAAGATCAAAAACCGAAAACCAAATAAAATGGAAAAAAGATTAGAGCAATTGTTGTTGTCCAAAAAATTCGGGCAACTGACAGCCGAGGAAAAATATTATGTGACGGAATCCATCGGGGAAACCGAATATAACCGCATGTCTGCATTTCTGTTTAATTCAAAAAAGACGTTAAAAAATGCCCCGCCGGTTGATCCGGTTTTAAAAAATAAATTAATGCGGTCGTTCCGTAAAAAGCATGGAATTGAAGAAGTGGCAAAAACTAATTTAGTTGTTCGAATCATAAATTATAAAATGCCGGCCTGGCAGGTTGCCGCTGCGATAGCGTTATTGTTTGGGTTAAATTTTTGGTTGCAGGCCGAACCTGCGGTCATCACCGAAACGGAGACGGTTTATGTACATTCGACAGATACAATATACAAAGAGGTAGCCCTGCCCGCTATAGTGACCGAGCGCCCTGTAAAAAACACACCACCTCGCATTAACGTTAAACCAAGTATTCCCGATTTGACTACGGATAGCCTGGCGGAGGCTTATGTTGCACTCACGCCCAAAAGGAATGAGATTGAGGATGTCCCCGCACCGGATACCTTCGGGATTTTGGTTTCACAGCCACGGGGGCAGTCTGCTTCCCAGGCTTCAGAGTTATGGGATTTATTAAGTGAAGTGTATTGACTATCAGGTGTTTAAATAAAAGGCCCGAAGAAATCCTATTTTCTTCGGGCCTTTTTTTATTGCATTAAATAACCGTTTTCGGTTACATAGAATTACGGAAAACGGTCTGTTGTAACTGCCTCTTTGCCCGCCATCTTTGTTCCGTCAAACAAAGCAATCTGCGACGGACCTTCCTTTTGTTAGAGCTCTTTTTTGATTAGAGTTTTTCTTCTCCTCGTCTTTTTGCTTTTCCTCTAAACCCTTCTGAACGGGCTTAAATGCACGTGGTCAGACTCAATCCTTATTGCCTTATGAAAAGCTTTTTCATCTTTTTCCTTTCTTTTTGTTTTACTGTTATCCTTGCAGAGCCAGTTAATTTATTGATCGAATGCTCAGCTCCACAGAATGTGGCCGCTACCTCGATCAATGCGGGAAATATATCCTTCGACTGGGACGATTGCAGTGGGGGATGTACGGAATATAAAGTGAAATACCACCGGGAGGAAGACAGTTATTCGAGCTCCGAATTTACCACTTCCAGTTCGGCTTTTTCGTTTTCAAATTTACCGGATGGGACTTATGATTTTTATTTTTCTACCGTATGTGGCGGTGACGCCAGTTCCTTAATCATTATTGAGGAAATAGTGATTGATTAATCACGAAAGAATGGGCTGTCATGGAGGCGGCCCATTTTTAATTTCTACCAGTTTGCCCAATAACCATCTTTTTCCCTGGATATTTTTTTCTTTATTTAAATCGGACTCTATTTTTTCTAATTTCATCATTATATGATTTCTATCGATAAATAATTTAATGATCCGCAAAGCATAATTTACTGCTGTGATCAAAGCCATGTTCCTTTCTTTTGACAGTGGCTTGTTTCTTTTGAAATATTTTTTGGTTGCTTCACAATAATCCTTAAAAAAAAGGAAATAGGAATCCGATATCATACAAGCATCAAAATAACTTTGTAGCAGTACAAATCTTCCGTTTGTGTTAAACATGTTGTTTTTAAAACTGTGGGCCGATAAGAGTTCAATACTTTTTTCGTATTCCTGTTTTTTATAAAAGCATTTTCCCAATGCCCATGTTTTGCCGTCTTCTTTTTTTTCCGGAGGCAGATAATCTGTAAATTCTTCAATAAATCGCAAACTGAATTCAACGTCATCACAGCTATTCGCAATGTTTACTATATTGGCATAGGTAGCGTCGGTCAATCGGCCATAATAGAAAATCGTTTTATTCTCAAGTCCTGTTTTGTACAAATCCAATAATTCGAAAATGATCTCTTGGTTGCCCTTCATCCATAGTCTTGCTGCTGAATTTATTAAATAAAAAAATAAAAGTTTGCTGTCCCATTTTGGGAGCTTGCCCTGTACGGATAAATATTTTTCTTTAAATGAAAAATATTTATCTTTTTGTAAGTGCTCAGCCATTTCTATTCTTTCCTGGTAGAGTTTATTGATAGGGATATCTAAGTCACGGGTCAATGAAATCAACAGTTCTTTTTTATTGCTTAAACTCCAGTCTTCCGGGAGTATTAGTTTTCGTTCCACCATTTCATTGATCAACCGCCATTTGTAAGTACTGAAAAAAGTGTCAAGGTATAATTCTGCAATTTTCAAAGGATAGTGTCCACTTACGTGGTCTGCTTTTAAATCAGACTGATGGTATAAATTTTCGTGCAGAAGGGAAAGTTTTAAATAGTCTTCTGATTCCTTATTGGTTTTTAATTCAAGTTCATTAATAATTTCATTTACTTTTTTAATATACCAGTTGGCCTGGTGCCTTTCCAGATACTCTTTGGCCAACAGTTCTTTGGCTGTCACCCTGTCTTTTTCCAATCGTTGATGAACCAGGAATTTTTCCACTTGCTTGGACATCGCTGCCATGATGTTTCGCATCCATTTGTCATCGTATTTTTTTTGTGGATATAATTTGGCAAAAATCTTTTCCTTCGTCAGGTTCCGCCCCGTGTAGTCCGGGTGGCACCGCTGCAATATTTGATAGAATTCAACCAGTTTGCCGTTGGAATTGGCCCAGGGGGATTGGAGCCATTTATGGTAGGTTTTAAACTCATCCGGGCTGAGGAGCCGTAGGGATTGGATTAGTTTGGTGTTATTTAAGTGGGTTTTCATTGTGGCAAAAAACAAATTAAAAATTAAGTTAGATTGTTGATTAAGTGTGTTTTATATATATAGTCCTAACCCGAAATAATTTTATTGTTATGGCAAATATAAAAAAATGTCTTAAAAAAGTAGCTGGATATTGATTTAGCTTGCCGACGTTTCCAAATTGTTCGGATTGTTTGTGAATACACAAAAAATTGAGGTGCTAATTGCTGTGTTCGACAATTCGTTTTTCTGGGAAACAACTAAATAATTGAACATTAATAGCAAATAACAAAATAACGAGAGCATGAAGATTCCTATTCAATTGGTAATAAAAAAACAGTTGTTTTTTAAATTAAAATTGTTGCTTTTAATTTTGATCTTACCTTCGGTTCATTTTGCTCAGAACAATACGCAAACAATCCCTCCAGAAAAAAAACTGGATAACCTAAGTACAAAAAAAGACAGTTCCATTCTCGACTCTATTTATGTTCCCGAAACAGATCCGAGGTTGTATTCAATTATCTATGAAGAGCGTAACAAAAACTCAAGGTGGGAGCCGGTCTGGTGGCTGGATACAATGCGCTATGAAAAACCTTTGTTTGATGATGAAACGCATATCAGGGAAATAAAAGACAACAGTAAAAAGAAATATCATTATAAGACCAAAAGGTCAAAATTTGGATTTATTAAAGGTCGGCGTGACATAAGAGATAGTGTTGAACTGCAGAACAATTATGAAAAAGAAGCAAGGCGCTGGGATTCTCCAAAATATGAGCAGACGCAATTGTACGATGTTGTGGATATTAAGAGCAAGCTCATCATACAGTTTGATAAAAATGCAATGGCCCGAAACGAGAACCTGAGCGGCAATATTTCATTGGCGGCCTGGATCAATAATAAACCAATCGAAGTGGCGCCTTATTCTATGATCGGTAAGGAACGGGAAAAAATTGGCCTGAACAGTAAGCCCCCAAAAGAGATTTCTGAAAATTTAATTCGACTCATGGCAGAAACAAAGGAATTAGTCAGAAGGACTGGTTTTGTTAATTCTATTTTTGATCTTTATAGAGAATACCTAAGTGTACGGCCTGACACTGTGCCTACCGAAATTATTAAGATTGTATTAGAAAGGTATGAAAATGTACTTAATGAAATTCCCGGTAAGGATACAATATCATTAAATGATTTTTACAAAGATAACCCAATGGTTTTTGAAAATATTTGGGAATATGTTTTTTCGTATTTGCCAAGCGAATATTTAATCGGGTATGATATTTTTAGAGGTACTCCGAACAGTACCGTCAACGGGCTATACCTATTTATAGTTGATATCAATGCGAATTGGTCGTCCATAAAAAATAAATTGACAAAAAGAGGCAATTTTTATGATTATTATAATGAGAACAAATATAAACAATACCAGGAAGGAGAAGCATTTTATATTTACAATGAATCAAAAGTTGCACAGGTTCAGGCGATAGACAGTTTAAGATTTCAAGAATTTAATGAACTCAAATTTGCGCAATTTAAAAGGAAACTAAACTTGATTTCCAAGTACCTGGATTTTTTCAGCAATCCGGCCCACGGAGAAACCCAGGATGCTTTTCTTACACTGATAGGAATGGATAAAATCTATTTTAAACACCTATCTGAAATATTAAAGGGAGATAATGAAGAATTGCAAAAGATAAAGGATTATAAAGAATTGATTGAAAAAGAACCAGATTCAATTAATTATAATAAATTGTTATTGTTGTACAATATTCAACAAACACTTATTAAAATATCATCGTTTGAAGGTAGTGAGTTGCACAAACTATTAAGTAAAGCTGGGTATTCGAACGACTTTTTCCTTAAGCAGATAAAATCGAAAGACATAGAAAGATTTGATGACTTTAGAGATTGGAGCAATAATAATAACAAGGCTAATTATTCGTCGACCTTATATTTTGATTCATTGCAAAATAATGGACTGGAAAAGGCACCTTACCTTTTTGAAAACTTTGATGTCTTGTCCCAGTTGCGTACCCAGTTGGCAAGGAAAGCTGGCGAGACAATTTATCAAAAGCTCTGGTACGCAACGATAGATCTCAACTATTCCAGGGCTGAAGATGGGGATGAATTAAAGATTGCAATTCTATGGTATGGCCCTGATAAATCAGTCGCTAACGTGGATACCACTCAAGCCGTAGAACTGGTAACTGCCCAGTTTAAATTAAAAGATACTGGCTGGAAAGTTAAAGTCTCTGATTCCTTCCTCCTCATCAACCGAATCAACGAAGAATTACTGCGAGATAATTATCCCTTGAATCCTTATGATTTTAAACCAACAGGTGGCTTTTCTTTATTGTGGACCTATCACAACAATAAAAAGAAATATCGCTATAACCATTATTTAAAAAGACATGAAAGGATTGACCCATTTATGAAATTTATTAAATGGATGGAGCCTTCCATTGGGATCAATGTGTCGGCCATGGACTTTGATACGACTAAACCTTATGGAATTGGAGCAGGGCCGATCGTGGGCTTGTTCAGAAATAAAATATTCGTGACCGCTGGCTATAATTTCCATGTAGACCGCGAGCAGCCCTGGTATTGGGGCATTGGTTTCAGCTTTGCAAATGTCACTGCGGGCGGTGTGGAACTATCAGAAGAAAACAAGGCTAAAATTCAAGGAAATTAAAAAGGGTTTAATACAATTTTCAAAACATAATTAATCTAAGAAATGAAATACATTACCATATTCAGTTTTTTCATTTTTTTTGTAAGCTGCCACAAAGATTTATCGGATTGTGGAAAATGCTTTATTGGGCCGATGGAGGGTCAGCCTAGTACTTTGCTCGCAGACTCTGTATCGACCGTTTTAATAGAGGCTGATTTTAATGCAGGTAACCTCCCAAAGGAACAAGAAGTAACTTTCACAACCACCAACGGGGATTTATTTCAATTTCCTTTTTCCGATTTGTCAGGCGGATCAAAATCACTTACTTTCAAACCCCAGAGCGACAAGGCTGTAATTGTTCTTCGAAGCAGTGATATTGTGGACGATCAAGTATTTATTTCTTTTCAAAGGAACAATTATACGGCTCACAATACGGTAAGATTTGTGCGAGCATGTCCGGATGAATTATTCTTAAAATCAAACGTTGATACTATTTCGGCCCGACTCAATCAGACGGCTACTTTAGAAGTCGAATTGTATAGGTCGGCACCAAACAGCGTCGTTTCTAAAGATACAAGAGTTGAATTTGCTGCTATACTCCTTGATCCCGGTGATATGCAAGTCGAATTTGACACGCCAGTTTTTTCAACTGGTAAAGCTGTCGCAACTACCTTGCGATCCAAAAATGGTGTGCCCGGAAAAGTGACAATGATTGCGACAGTTGAAGACCCTTGTTTTGTGGGTAGTAATACGGTGATAGTTGAGGTGAAGGAGTAATGGACTGGTTTTAAGTGCTATTTTTTTGTTGGTTTGTACGGGTGAATGAATTTCGGTTTCTATTTTAAGACTGAAAGATTTTGTAGTTATCTAAATCTAACTATTTTGTCGAGACATGAAAATTAAAATATTTTTTTGGATAACATTGTCTTTTTTGGTAGTCTTCAGTTCCTGCCAGGACGAATCTCCCTTGTCCCCTGATACAACTACAACTACAACAGCTGAAGCAAGCAGCGACCCTCCCGTGATAAAGTACAATTATTCATGTGTCGATAATATTTCGGCACTTATCAGGTATAATTTGTATTTGGAGGAATATGCAAAATTAATTGGCACGACTGTACCCGAGGATCGTTTGGAATCCGAAGAATTAGGACAAGCCGGAAAGCAGTTAAATAAATTGAGAGACTATATTAGGTATGAAGAAATTGGGCTGAAAATCCCCAATTTACCTCTTGGTGAAATAATTAATGATAGAAGAAAGCTATATAACTTTAAATCAATTGCGCAATGCATTGGCTTAATTGCCCAACTGATGCCTGACCTGGAAAGAATTGCTCCAACTTTTGATATAGAAGACTGTGTGGGTTCACCTCCTGGGGATGGGATCCAAACAATGAATTTTTTAGATACTCTAAAATTGGATGATTTTCGATTTACAATATTGGCTAAAAAAGAAGTCCAGATTCCAAAAGGTAATTTTATAAGGGATAGGGAGACATCCCAAGAGGCAGATGACCGGGAAGATTTTTTGAAAGTAAGAAAAATGCTTCAGCATATTTTCGGAAGTACATATTCAAACAACACTCAAAACCAGGAAATCAAAAGAAATTGGGATGCCATCGTACTTATTGTGCATGATGACAGCATTAAGAAAAACAATATTGACGGTGGCCGATCTGTCAAAATAATGTCGACGCCTCTGCAGGATAGAAGAATCAGGTCAGCTAAACTTTGTTTAAATCAAAAATTTCGAAACCAACTTTCCACACATTCATACGGGACAGGTTTTTTTATCAGTGATTCATTGATCATGACAGCAGGTCATAACTTTTTTATTGATCCAAAGCCATCAAAATTTGGAACACGAAGGTTGTATCATCCGCGGCGGAGCAATGGCCCCAAGTTCAATAAATACAGGTTCATCTTGTATGTCGATGAAGAAAAACGAGCTGAAGAAGATGGATATATTGTCCCGAAGGAATATGTATTTAGGCCAAAGTATAAAGCGTTGAGAGCGGGGTGGTACCGCAAATCCTATACAAAGCAAGATTGGGCAGTCGTCCCCGTTGAGCCTGCTTTCGATGAATATAAGTTGGATACTATTCCATCCGTGACAGGTGTTCAGTTGAATGGGATTAGCAGTACGGAAGTTTACAGCATCGGGCATGGATTGGGGCTGCCCAAAAAATTGGTCTTTGATGGTAGTCTGTCTGAGAACGTGCCGACCAACCCCTTTTTCAAATGCAACTTGGATTTATTCGGAGGCAATTCAGGTTCTCCTGTTTTTGATGCCCAAACCAACAAAGTGGTCGGGATTTTAGTGAGAGGGTTGAGTGATTTTATAAAAGAGGGTTCATGCTTTAAATATACTGTTTATGATTCGCAGCCCAGGGTAGGGGAAGATGTACAATGGATAGACGTGCCTGTTCAACAAAATAACAGTTTATTCCCGAATGCCACTGCCCTGAATACGGAAGTGAGAGATGCTGGACGAAGTACTTTAATTGCGGCAAACAGTGTAGTAAGGTTCCAGGATGTTTTTGAAAATGCAGATCTGGATATCGTTCAAAATGCTTGTAATGACCGAAGAGGCAATGGCGACAGAAGGAATTATGCTCCTTATTCTTATTTGCACAGGTCCGGCAATGAGTACAGTATCTTTGTCGCAACACCTGTAAATGGAACGAATAAGAGGCTGTATTTTACGGAACAGGATACCGTTAGAGACCCTGGCGGTCAGTTCTTTGTAACGTACCGGATCTCAGATGGAGGGCTGTCGCCCGACAATTTAGCGAGGGATAGTTTTTCAATTAAACTTCCGGATGATACATGGGAAATTGTGCTGGACATTGAGCATAACAAAGAAATATTCATGAATGTCTTAGATCCTAAAGATGCAGACGATGCCCCACTTTCTGACATTTCATTAGAAACAGCTTACAACAGACCTTATACTTATCTGACTGGCCTTAAGACCGATACTGACAGTATTCAGTGCTATATACCTTTCGTGGTGGTGCCAATTAAAGGATTTCTGGTGGACTCTATTGCAGAAGATTTTAAAATGGTCAGACCAAATGATGCGGTAAATATCATCACCCTAAATGACCTCAATGCAAGTTTTACGGGATTATATTATCCTCCCTACATCAACAGTCAAGCATATGGTGCAATTGTAGATGGTTACACAGAGGTATTTATTAAAATCGGTACGGATGGACTGATTGATTTGACTAGCACCATTCGGAGAAAAAAATCCAAGAACAAAGATGCTGATGGCAAACCTCAAGGCTACTAGGTAAGATCGAATGGGATTAATTAATGATATAATTTGCGGCGCATTCCATAAGGGAAATCTCCGTGTGAATTTAATCAGTGAATAAACGGCAGCTCAAATTGTAAAAGATAAAATTGCTATTTATCTATTAATTGATTGGATAAATGAAAGAAGTATACACACATTGCAACTGGGGTAAAATAGCAATTGTATTTTTTCTGTTTGTCGGCGGAATTCAAAACTTTCAGGCTTTCGCTCAAGGTACTTCTTTTATAGATTCTTTAATTGATGTCTCCTGGGACAACAGATATTTGAATAAGACGGTGGCATTGGGTTTTGCCGATAGTGCCTTGCTTTTTTCCCGGCAAAATAAATATCTAAAAGGAGAAGGTATTTGCTACAATATTTATGGTTTGATTGCCAGAGAATTGAACCATTATTCAGAATCCGAAAAATATTTTAATGGAGCATTAAAAATAAGAAGGTCGATCAATGACAGTATTGGGGTAGGCAACATTTTGAATAATATCGGTGCCCTGAAAAGGCTTAAAGGAGAATTTAACAGCGGATTGGATTCCCTGCATCAGGCAACGATAATATTCGAGAAATTGGATCACTCTGGTGGATTGGCCATGTGTTATGACAATATCGCAAATATTCTGGATGATCAGCAGGAATATCATTTGGCGCTTTATTATAATGAAAAAAGTTTGTCCTTGCATGAAATTGAAGAAGACTCATTTGCTATTGCAATTTCCAAGTTGAACCTTTCTGAACGATATATGAATCTTGGCAAATTAGATACCGCAAAACAGTTTTGCCACGAGGCTTTAAATTTATTTTTAGGTATTGACGATTGGGAAGGTGAAGCCATTGCTTATAGTCGATTGGGGGAAATATTAGAGTCTCAGGATTCTTTTTTGCTGTCCGAATATTTTTTTTTAAAAAGTATAAATAAATTCATTGAATATGATGATTATTCATCTGGATTGATGCATGCCTATTGGGGGATTGCCGATCTTTATATTTCAAATAAAAATCCTGCACGTGCACTTGATTATTTGAACAAGGCATCAAAACTCACTTCAGTAGATGAAAATATAGAAAACCAGAGGTTTCTTGGTTTCCAAAAGGCGAAAGCTTTTGAAGATTTAAATGAATTTGATTCGGCCTTTTATTATTTACAAGATGCTGCAATATTAAACGATTCAATTTATAGCAAGGAAAAATCACGTCAATTTGCTGAAATGCAAACTAAATACAAAACCGAAAAAACAACGAGAGAACTTGCGGAAGAAACTATTTTAAAAAATGAAGCCACCTTCCAAAAAAATATATTTTTCAGCCTTTTTTTATTCGCTATAATTTCCTCCATCTTTGGCTATAATTATTTCCAACAAAAACAAAAAGCCGCCGCAACCATCGCTCGACAAGAGCTGAAAATCCACCAGCAGGAAGTCGAAGAATTATTAAAAACCCAGGAACTCACAGCCATCAACTCCATGCTGGAAGGACAGGAAAACGAACGCCTCCGAATAGCGAAAGATTTACACGACCGCCTGGGAAGTATGTTGACTACGGTGAAATGGAGCTTCGATGGATTTTTGGAGACAACCGAAAATAAGGAACAAAAAGTGCCACTGGAAAAAGCCAGCAATATGTTGGACGAAGCGTATCAGGAAGTACGCAAGATTGCGCATAATATGGTGTCTGGAGTGTTGACCAAATTTGGATTGGTGGCCGCTCTGGAGGAATTGGGTAGAACAATTTCGGATGATGGGAAAATGAACATTAAAATTTTCACCAGCGGGATGGAAAACCGCATGGACAGCAAATTGGAAATCACGATCTATCGAATTGTGCAAGAATTAATCAGCAATATTTTAAAACATGCACAAGCCTCAGAGACGAATATTCAGTTAACACGGACAAATAGTGAATTGAATATTGCCGTAGAAGACAATGGAAAAGGCTTTAATCCCGAAAAAATCAAATTGGGTATGGGCATAAAAAATATGGAAGCAAGGGTGCAGGCATTAAATGGAAGCTTTTTTATCGACTCTGGAAAGGGAAATGGAACGACCGTAATGATTGATTTACCTGTTTAAAAAAGGATAAAATATTAAACAATGGCATTAAATGATGAACGAATTGGATAGGTATGAGTTACGAAATATGGGAACCATTCATTTCAGCAGATGCATACCAGTTTATTGATCATATTGATTCAGGTTTTCTTGGTATATTACCTGGGAGTAATTTAATTAAGTGCTTGGACAAAAATAAGGAGTACTAAAATGACACTTTTATTCGGACTAATGTTTGATTTCCAAGTCTCAAAACTCTTTTTCAGGCAAAGGAAAAGTGTTATTTTTTTTGACCACCTGCTTAGTAAAACCATGAATGGCATTTAATAATTCGATATTCTAAGTAGAATGCTGAAAAGTGGAAATAATGTTTTTCAGAAACATAATTCCCTGCATACTGCATATTTATTTAAGCGCAATAAAAATGAACGATTTAACTCCAGTAAAAATAATCATAGCCGACGATCATGAGGTAATTATTGATGGCTTAATAGCATTGCTTGCCACAGAAAAAGATTTGCAAGTAGTCGGCCGTGCAAACAATGGCAATCAATTATTGGAAATCATCAAAAACAAACCAGTCGATTTAATTATTCTCGATATTGACATGCCAGAGATGAATGGAGTGGAGGCCGCCAAAAAGCTAAAAGAAAAGTACCCTGATGTAAAGATTTTGGTACTTACCATGTTCAATACGCCCGATTTTATCGCCAACCTTTTTCTGGAATTTTTCAAGATATAACCATCTACTCCATGCCGCAAAAGGTT
>JBCBRY010000019.1:0-95114 GCA_039819485.1 Bacteroidota bacterium
GAGCTATTGTCAATTGGGCATTTCCGTGTATTTTCATTTAGGAACTCTTTTGCCCCTAAGTTAATATGTTTATTCAGCTAAGTTATAATAGCGCACAAGGCGTTTTGTAGTAGGACAAGGAGCAACTTTTGAAATGATGATCTTATTTGAATTGGTGAGATCGTAAAGCGACCGTGTTATGTTGGTGCGCTCTTTGTCCAGGGCGGCGGCTATTTGCCTCGATGTCCGAGGAATTTTGTCTCTGAGAAGGGCAAGAACTTGCGCCTGTTCGGGTTTGTACCTGCCGTCTAATAAATTGAGGCTATTTGACTTAATCGATGTTAAAGCAATACTCTTACCCCGTATAGGGATATTTTCGGCTATATTTGCCATACGTAATATTTTATTTAAAAATTATTGGTCTGTTGGAATTGACCGCAAGCCCTGTGAAAAGGGCTTTTTTGTTTACCGGATAAAGATAGCTTCGAGCAGATGTGAGTAAATGGAAATTTCGTTTACAAAAACATTTACAAATTCATTTACACCCACCTTTTAAGTGCCTCTACTGTTCAAACATCCGGGCGAATACTTGAGGAAATTTTTCCAATGGGATAATGGCCGTTTTTGGGATCGTACCCGTTTGCGGAAAGGTTGGCGCTAAGGCGATGAAACCACCGTCCGCACTTGACCTGATACTTTGCCTGATGTTGTCGCTCAATTTGATTTTTTCCATTCTATGTTTTGTTAGAATATCGGCGGACGTGGGCCGCCTGACCTGATTTGATGGGCTCTGATTTCTTCCAGCCAAAACAACATTTTGTCCCCGCTTATTTCCGCTACCAGTTTCCTCCCGCTGTTTCCACCTCCCCCCATCGATCCAAGCACATTACCAAATACTTCAGGTGCTTTTTCAAGTGGCAATATCATTTCTTTTCCGCTTGGGTTGTCACCCACCATGGCCAAGGTTTCCCCGGTAACGATCCCTCCCGCCGCAAATGCGGGAACGGATTTGGCAAGACTGGATTTTACTACCTTGCTTAAAGCGATGAGGGCCGCCCCTCCTGCTATTGCTAAGGCAGGGTTTAAAGATTTAAGTGCTGTTTTTATTCCCTCTACCACTATTCCGGTTTGAATGGCCAAACGGCCGACTTTTGCCAAGATGTCAGCAAGCCCACCAACAACCGACTTTAACCCGTCGGCACCTGATGCCATACCCGCAAGCATTACCCCTAAGTTTTCACTGAAATTTATCAAGGTGTCCTCTATTCCACTTTCTATGATGGCTTGTACACCCTCCCCAAACCCCTGCCATTTCATTGTAGTAGTGTCTAACTGTCCTTCCAGCATGGCCAACTGTTCCCGCAAAAATGTAACCTGCGAAGAAAAAGGACTTACCCCCTCGGTTAATAGTGAACTGAGGACTACTTTTGTGGCTTCGATCTTTTCAGGGATGGTATTAAATGAAGTACCGAACGCTAAGTTTTTATCTTCGATAGATTCATACTGTTCGCCCAATGCCGTCAGAACGTTTTTTACTTCCCCGCTTGCGGTCTTTACCTGTGGAATGGATGTTTCAATAGAACCTTTGAGCGCATCCGCCAACATTTGATAAGAGCCGATTATATCGGCAGGGGAGGGTAACAGGTCGGGGACTTCAATAAGTTTGCGGCCCTGTGCAATTGGTTCATTGGTCGGGTTGGGAGTTATGGTGGTATTGGGTGTAAAATCGTTCTCTGCACTGAATGCTGCAAGTGCTTGTTGTTGTTGCTCAATCTCTTTTATTTGCTGTTTTATCCTTGCGGTCGTATCGTTGGCAATTATGTAGGCCACACTTCCCGCTTTACTAAGGACTTGTTGAAATACGGACGGGTCTTTGAGCTTGTTAATAAGGTCGAGCCGTTCTTTCTCAAGTTCAATTATTTGCTGTTCAGCGGCTTTTATCTTGGCCGCTTTCAATAGGTTTGATATATAACCGTCATAAGCGGCTGTTATCTGTTCGACACTGCTTTTCTCAATTGATAGCTGTCCGAAATAGTCACTGTTGATTTGCTTTAATCTGTCCAGGGCTTTTATCTGTTCTTTTCTTTCGGCGTTCCCGTCCTTGATGACATTTATCAATTTTTCGGCCTCTAGTTTTTCAGTGACAATGTTTTTTTGTGCCGCTGTTGTCACATCATTTAACATCGATTTTGTACGTGCAGCACTCGACATGCTGTCCTTCCATTTGTTGAATGCGATCACGGCGGCACCTATAGCCGCGACCACTGCCCCTATTGCAGTTGCTTTTGTCGCCAAGTCCATTCTTACCCAGGCAGTTTTTAGTCCGTTAACGGCAATCTGCATTTTAGACAGTCCAATGGTTCCGGCGGCGGCTTGTGCCGTCTGTACCTTCATGGTATTGGTAGCTATTGAGATGGCGCCGGTCAGGCCGATATAGATGCCCTTTAGTTTCATGCCTGTGGTTATCAACATTCCAACACCCCGTACAGTAGGCCCAATAGCAGCGGCAACGAGACCGATTTTTATAGCCAGGTTGCGGGTCTCTTCATCGGTGTCCATTATGACCTCCATGAAGTTTTTCAGTCGCTTGGCCCCTTCGTTCATCAATGGAATTACACCTTTTCCGAGGGTTTCCATAAGATCGCCCATTGTGTTCTGGAATTGGCGCATTGGGCCTAAACCCGCTTCCGCAGCCGCTTTAGCAGATCCCCCGAACTGTGTTTCAAGTTCCTTTAGAATGATGTTTTGGGCCTCTGCCACGCGGTTGGTTGCCATCATTTGTTTGATGGTTTCTTTTTGTGCTTCCGAGAACTGTATGCCGGAACGGGAAAGGGCCGTCAGTCCCTTTGTCGGATCGTTGAGAGCCTTACCAACTTGCAGGGCGGCACTTTTTAGGTCGGTTCCCATCCGGGTACTAAGGTCGGCGGCGGCCACCTGAGCCCGTTTGAACTGCTCACCTGTTACTTTGGTAAAGGTCAGCATGTTGGCCGTCAGGTTTTTTAATATATCCTCGTCTCCGATGGTGCTTATATCCTGAATTTCAGAGGCCATTTTGCCCAGTTGCGCCACACTGAAACCGGCAGCGGCGCCAGTGCTTTTTACCCCTGTTTCCACCTGTGCAATCGCCTGCGCCTGTTTGTCCCACAATTGCGCTGAACGTCCAAGGAAACCGAGGACCGGAACGGACACATTCATTGTCATACTATTGCCAAGTTCTTTGAATTCCTTTGCGGTCGCTTTTAGGTTGCGTTTGGCCTTCTTACGGTTGCGTTCGAACTGAGAAATTTCCATTCCTAGTCTCACGTTAAGTTCTGCAATGCTTGACATGATAGTTTGCGTTTTTGTGTGTTGTTATTGTTTGGGCTGTTTGTAATGTTGATCGATAATTAGTTTCTGGAATAGCGGCTTTCTGTGAGTGATTTGAAATTGGCCAATAGATCAACCTTACGGTAGCGGACTATTTTTCCGCTCCTTACTTTTATAACCCTTCCTTCTTTCGACCAAGTGTCAAGCGTACCCAATGAAATGTTTAGCAGTTTGGCGGCCTGTTTCCGAGTTAGGAATTCAGGGAGGTTCGCAGATTCGCCGCCAATTTTTGGAAGTATAGATTCAACGGCTTTCTGTGCTTCTTCACGCATCCAACTACGTTGAAGTTTTTCAAATTCGTTAAGATTAATTGAAAGCAAAATTTGATGCGACATAAGAATTATTGTTTTGTTCGCAACAAATTTGATTTATGGTGAGGTAAGATGAAAGAGTTACGGGTAACGTTACGGGGTAACTTTCTTTAACCACCCAATAACTTTAAGTTTTGGATAGCTTTTTTCCTTGCAATGGGGAACTTTTCTTCATTGAGGAATCGGATTATTGAATTGTGGCGTTTTATGTTAATATCAGATTTTTCTAAATGAGATTTACGGTTTTTATAGTCATTGAGAAATCCGTAAAATTTGATACCACTTCTTTTTTCTCCATTCTTAATAAATTTTTCAGCAAATTCTATAGCATTTCTTTTGCTCTCAAATGATTTCATTTCATTCCATGATTGACGGTAGTAAATCATGAGAGCAAATTCAGGTTGATCCAACATCGAAAACTCCTCAGCAGTTTTAGCATTCTTTACATTTTTCTTTAAATTATGGAATCCCCTAAAACCTTCAAACCATTTCCCTTTATCGCTTGATTCATAATTGAAATAAAAATCAGTCCATAGGCATGGAGTAAAATTTCCTTCCTTTAAGTCTTTTTCTATATTATCGAGGAAACCCAATACACTTGGGAGCCTTTTCTGAATATTAAATTTATGAATATCATGTAAAGTTTCATCTTCCAATATTTCATATTCGAGCTTATGGGTAATATGCTGTAATTTTTCAATCCTCATTAAAGCCTTATCGATAAGATTCTTTTTAACAATGGCTGGCGATAAAACATTGCCGTAAACCTTATCTGCCCATTCTATTTGAGGAGGAGCAACAAGTTTGTACTTCCAATTAACAATGGAAAATATTTTTTCTTTCCATTGTTGAGAATTTATAAAATGATTATGCGAAATTAATTCACGATAGCCTTTATAATTTCGTGTTAAATCCCTTTCAAGCCGTTCCTCAATTGGCAAAGGGAAACGAGCCTGTTCAAACTCGCATTTCATTGATTCTTTTAAATGCTGTTCAAAATAATCCTTTTGGGCTTCTATCAATTCATCGTCAAAAAAGAAATGCAAAGCCAGTTTAGTAGGCTTCAAAAGTTCATGAGCTAATTCTAACTGATCGGCATTTTTCATTTCGCTACTTTTAAAGGTGAGGTATTGAAAAAAGGATTCAAAGCGATTAGAACTGCATTTTCCTCTTTACTGATCTTAATATATTTCAAAAAGGATTTCTCTGAACGGTGACCCGTTATGGCCCTAATGGAAATGGCAGGAATGCCAGCTTTATAGGCATTGGTTGCAAATGACCGCCGGGCCGTGTGGGTAGTCACCAAATCACATTTCCTAACTGCCTCGTTGCCCCTTTTTCCACCTATGGAAGTGGTAACTGAAATAGTTTGGGTAAACCCTGCCAATTCTGCGAGTTCCTTTAACCGGGCGTTCATTTTCTGGTTGCTTATTGGTTTGGGAGGTTTACCACCGTATTTGTCAAGAATGGACCTGACAATTGGGCTAATGGGAATTACTACTTTCTCGCCTGTCTTTTGGGTAGTCATCGCAATACATTCTTTCCCATCAATTGATTGGATATTTTCGGGCCTTATGTTGGTGAAATCTGAAAACCTTAAACCGGTATAGGCACCGACCAAAAACAAATCTCTTACCCGTTCCAATGCCTTTCTATCTGACAAGTCCAAGCGATAAAGGATAGAGAGTTCATCAGTAGTTAAATAAATACTTTGGACCTCAACCCTTGGAACACTGAAGCGGCGGCTTTTGAAAGCCTGATTTTTGTTTATTCCCCGTTCCGTTGCTTCGTGGAGAAATGTTTTCAGGATGCCCACCATTTTGCTTGCAGTGTTCTGATTCAATGACACGGGGGGAGCAAATAGGTATTTTTGGAAATCTGCCAGGAAGTCGAGGTCTATATCTTCAAAATCAAGGTTATAGGAAAATGCCTCCAAATGTTTTAAAGCGGTTCGGTAGGTCTTAACTGTATTCTCCGTGAACTTCGGTAGGTTTTCACGTTCCTTTATCAATTGGCGAATGAAACCGAAAAGGGATGTCTCCCCAGCGGTTGCCCCTCTCAGCGTGAACCGGTCCAGCTCGTTTTTAAATTGGGTCACAGAGATAGCCTTGCCTTGGTTCACGAACCTTTGATTGATGGCAATGACTTCGTTTTGCAACCTGTTCAAAAAAGGGTTCAATTCGACATGAAGGGGGAAACGGCGTGTCTGAATGGCCCTCTCCTTTTCAAAATTCCAGTATTTCGGATGGATGGTGAAAGGCAGGTAATATTTGAACTTCTTTCGCCGGTAATAGAATTGGGTGTAGATAGGTGTTTCTTTATCGGCGTTAGCTTCCTTTAGGTAGAAATGGACTTTCATAAATCACGGCTTGGGTAATAGAATTGTTTCGCACTTCAAATATACGACTAAAGGAATACAGGGGGCTAATTTGGGGGCTAAATTTTAAGCCGGATCAGTTTAATGTTGATTCAATAAATTTATAAATATCTGATTTACAATGAAATAAAAACAATATTAGAACACCAAAAAACAGTAATTTGCATAAGTTCGATTCCGTCCCGCACCACGACTAAAAACGACAAGCCCTTGTAATTAATTGAATTACAAGGGCTTTTTATTTTAGGGAGCTACCTGGGGGATTAAACCAAAATCTAAATGCTTAATTAAACCTTTACAGTAACCACGAAATGAATCACAGCGATTTAAAGGTATTGTTTTTACATTTCGTGAACTCCTACCAATAATTTTGGCAAGCAGACAGATGTAGCTGCGCTTGTTTCTTTGTTGATCTGCCTTTGTGTGCGTGCATTATGATTCCTCTCCTTCGTTATTTAAAATATCCTCGATGCCAAGTTGCAACTGGTTTATGATATTAATGGATTCTTCCAATGTCTCGAAGGACATGATTTTTCCCATTGGGCTATTTTCAGTGTCTTGTATGTTTTTGGTTAAAATAGCTCTTACCCTCGATTGAATTTTTTCAGAACCCTTTATTAAAGTACCAATTTTTCTTCCAATGTATCTTGAAGTAACATACTCATTGAAATTTCTATTTTGATCTTGAAAAAGGTCAATTAAATCATCATCTGTTTCAATAATTTCATCAATTTCCAGCAAATATAAATTCCTAATTATGTATTCAATGTCTTGTATGTCCTTTGCCCGGTGCTTCCGATCATCCCACGCAATTAATTTTAATAAAACCACCCCTGGCAGCGAACAGACTTTTATATCAAATCCCTGGTCGGTTTTAATGGTATTGGTGGAGCCATAAACTTCAGCAAAGCCGGGCATGTCGAGGGTGAACGTTTTTTTTGCCTTGAGTTCTACTTGCCCTTTTTCGTTTTCAATTTCTCCGAAAGGGAGTAAGTCCAATTCATATCGATTGTCATATATCAACTTTATTGGTTCGGTACTATGCACTTCGAATCCGTCAATTTCTGTTAGTTTTTCTTTTAACCGACCAAATTCATCTTCACTTGAAAGCATCACTGCCAAGTCCAGGTCTCGTGTTTTTCTGGCAGGTGGGTCGGTATGGCCTTTGGCCAATAGCTCTACATCGCGGGCAAAAGCACCTACAACAAAATAGTCGATTTTTAATTTTTTGAAAACAGGAATGATGGCATTGAGGATTTCAATGACCACATCATCGGTTATTTTATTTAGAAAAATGGGCTGATAATTCTCTTTCATATAATTTTCTTGCGGTTTCGAAATTTCGGTTATCATTTGTGCCGATCAAGTCAGCATAGACCAATAATGGGCTGACTATTTGATGGCCTCTGTCCGTAAAATTATTTTCTTCAAGATTCCAAAATACATTATATACTTGTACATTTCCTTTGTTGGGATCAGGAACTAAATGCAGGTTTTTGATCAGGTCGTTTTTGCTGCGTTTAGAATAAACGGTCCATTCGCCAGGAGATAAATAATCCGTTATCACATCAGCCGCCGGTTCCCCCCCCCAAAAAGTGTCCGCACCTAAATCCATGTTTTTCCATCCTGGCAATTTATTTGGCAGAAACCTGAATTTACCTCGATGCAAAGAAGGTTTTAATTTCTCATTGTAAGCTTGCACCCATCTTTCTAACAGTTCTTGTTTATTGGTGAGCTTTTTTTCTTTTTGATTTAATTGGATGAGAAACTGCCTTTCTTTCAGGTCCCGGAGAATGCCGCCAATGGTACTTTTGGAAATATTGGCAGCACTGGCCATCACATCATAAGTTTGGTTGATCAACTCATCATTCAGCAAGAAGGCATAAAGGAGTTTAATCCCATTTTTATTGAATGCCACATACTTCTTCTTTCGCTCCCCATTATCCAACTTTTTACCTTCAATCAAGATGTACAACCCTTCATCGTTTTTGATAAAACAATTGCCCGCCATATCTAAATAATTGATACTTTCTTTTTCAAGGATCTCCTTTGCCGACCTTGATATGGACCCGGATACCAGCAAAAGCAAATCAGCGTCAACTTGTGAAATTTGCTTCAAAACATGAGTGAGGTTGGATTTATGGACATCTCTTTTGATCTCCACGCGATACTCTTTTGAGTCTCCTATCCTGAGAAAGGCATCCACACCACGAACCTCTGATTCCGTTACATCTATTGGCAGATGCACCCATTTTTTAAGGTTTTCAACAGCATTGTACAGAATATCATTTTCAAGCACCGTTCGAAAAATTTACATAAATTTAAAAAAGCGAACAAGCAAATTTATCGAACAAATTTAAATACTCAAACATTCAAACCAACTTTTTTTCACTCGCCCTCTGAACTGAACTAATCCTACCCTTCCATTCTTTTTTGATATCCCGGCAGATATCATCGGTTATTTCAATGAAACGCCATTCGTTGTAGTTATTTTTAACGTACGACAGGCAGCCAGCGGTATTGTATGCAAACTACCTTGTAATCTTTGCATTTATCGGATTTTGGGTGGATGCCCTTAAGTGTGTTACTGGCATTGCGAACATAAAAATGGGTCATTCCGAAAGCTCGGAATGGTTCATTTTTTTTAAAAATGAAGTTGTAGTCCCCTTCCTGGATGTCGGCTGTATTTAATATGTTTATAGAAGTTTAGTTTCGGGCATGGCTTCTTTGCCTTTTTGTTTCTTTCATGAACGACCGGCAGGGCATCGACATTCATAAACAACTGATAAACTGCCGTTTATGTGTAAATTGATAAAGTAATTACAATTCCAAAAAAAATCCGATCTGCAAAAACATAATTTGGAATGCTGTGTTTAGGTCGCATCTAATCATTTTTTTCAAGGCAGTTTGTTATAATTTACTTCAATAAGACAAAGCCAACTTATTGAGCAGTCCCTCCTTGTGTCAGATTAGTATTATTCATCATCTTTCATTAAAATTTTTAAACATGAAGTTTCTTTACACTTTACTCTTTTTGTTACTGGGTGTAGTAGGGTTCGCGCAGTTTAACCCGCCAGTCGATTTCGAATCGATGACCACTCTTTCAGACTTTGGAGGCAATACCTCTACAGTGGTAACAGATCCAACCAATGCCAGCAATATGGTTGCACAGTCCATTAAAGGTGCAAATGCTGAGACATGGGCAGGGACGACGCTGGGGCCCCCAGAAGGTTTTGACGATGCCATCCCGTTTAATGCTGCACAGACCAGCATGACCGTCAGGGTATGGTCACCAGATGCTAACATTCCAGTTCTGTTTAAAGTAGAAGATTCAACTAACGGAGATATTTTTACGGAAATAGCAGTCAATACCTCGGTTGCCATGGATTGGGAAACCCTGACTTTCAACTTCGCCAATGCCAACCCTGCACTTGACTTAGCTAATAATTACGATAAAGCTTCTATCTTTTTCAACTTTGGAACTGACGGTGCCACTGCCGGTGAAAAAACCTATTACTGGGACGATGTGGAACTGGTTCCTGCTCCGGTTATTGACTCCTCGGTCGTGGATGTAATTGTCAACAGCCCGAACCACATGACACTGGAGACAGCTGTTCTGGCTGCCGGACTGGAAGGTGTGCTGAGCGGGCCTGGCTCTTTTACAGTCTTTGCTCCGACCGATGCTGCTTTTGCAGCCTTGCCTGCCGGCGTTTTGGATGCTTTGCTGATGGACCCGAACGGTGCCTTGACCCAGGTATTGTTGTACCATGTACTGGGAGCCGAGGTCTTGTCCACCGACCTGTCTGACGGTCAAATGGCAACGACGCTGCAAGGAGCCGACATCACTGTAATGATTGACGGGAACAACAATGTTTTTATCAACAATGCACAGGTAACGGCCGCTGATATCAGTACGGACAACGGTGTGGTGCATGTCATTGATGCAGTCTTGATTCCACCAACGCCCCTGGACTTACCCATCACTTTTGACGACGCCAATGTAGACTATGATCTTACCGATTTCGGAGGAAATGCTTCTTCCATTATCGTCGACCCAACTGACTCAGATAACATGGTCGGACAGGCTGTCAGAACCGCAGGTGCGGAAGTTTTCGCCGGTACGACCATGGGAAATAATGGTTTGGCCAACGCCATTCCTTTTTCCGTCACCCAGTCGCAGATGTCTGTCCGGGTCTGGTCTCCAGAAGCCGATATTCCGGTTCGTTTGAAAGTGGAGGACACCGCCAACGGCGCGATTAGTGTAGAGACAGAAGCCAACACGACGGTCGCCATGGCCTGGGATACCCTGACTTTTAATTTCAACAACAATGTAATGGGTACTCCACCACTGGACACCGCAAATACTTACGATAAGATTTCCATCTTCTTCAACTTTGGTGCATCAGGCGTTGGAGAACAGACTTATTACTGGGATGATGTAGAGTTCCTTCCTGCTCCAGATTCTACCGTTGTTGACGTTGTCGTCAATAGCCCGAATCATACGACCCTTGAAACTGCGGTGATCGCTGCCGGACTGGCCGATGATCTGAGCGGTGCCGGACCATTCACCGTTTTTGCACCGACCGATGATGCTTTCAATGCATTACCGGCTGGCGCCCTGGATGCCCTTTTGATGGACCCGACCGGTGCTTTGGCGCAGGTACTTTTATACCACGTGCTGGGCGCTGAAGTTTTATCTACTGATCTTTCAGACGGCCAAATGGCTGCCACACTGCAAGGGGCTAACATTACGGTGATGATTGATGGCAACAACAATGTCTTTATCAACAATGCGCAAGTGACTGCAGCCGATATTCGCACCGACAACGGAGTGGTGCATGTAATTGATGCCGTTTTGTTGCCGCCGCTTCCAGTGGATTTACCGATCACTTTTGAAGATGGCAATGTTAATTATGACCTGGTAGACTTTGGCGGAAATGCTTCCTCAATCGTGATGGATCCAACCGATCCAAACAACATGGTGGGACAAGCGGTCAGAACCGCAGGTGCCGAAACCTTCGCAGGTACAACTATGGGCGGAAACGGCCTGGCCAATGCCATTCCTTTTTCTGCTGCGCAAACGCAAATGACTGTCCGGGTCTGGTCTCCAGATGCGAATGTCCCTGTTCGCCTGAAAGTGGAAGATGCAGCAAACGGAGCCATCAGTGTGGAAACAGAAGTCAACACGACAGTTGCCATGGATTGGGAAACCCTGACCTTCAACTTCAACAATGAAGCCCCGGGTACGGCCCCCATCAACTTGGCAAACACTTACGATAAAATTTCCATCTTCTTCAACTTTGGTGCAACAGGTGTTGGAGAACAAACTTATTACTGGGACGATGTAGAACTGGTACCTCTTCCTGATTCTACCGTTGTCGACGTGATCGTCAACAGCCCGGTCCACACAACCCTGGAAACAGCCGTGATCGCTGCCGGACTGGATGACGACCTGAGCGGAACCGGACCATTTACGGTCTTTGCCCCTACTGACGATGCTTTTGATGCACTGCCCGCTGGCGCCCTGGATGCCCTGTTGATGGACCCGACCGGTGCTTTGGCACAGGTACTTTTATACCACGTTTTGGGTGCCCAGGTCTTGTCGACTGATTTGACCGACGGTCAAATGGCTGCCACCCTACAGGGTGCCGATATTACAGTCATGATCGATGGCAGCAACAATGTCTTCATCAACAATGCACAGGTAACGGCCGCAGATATCCTTACCGACAATGGAGTGGTACACGTGATCGACGCGGTCTTACTGCCTCCTGCACAAGTTGATTTACCGATCACTTTTGAAGATGCCAATGTGGATTACGACCTGACAGACTTTGGCGGAAATGCTTCCTCAATCGTGATGGATCCAACCGATCCAAACAACATGGTGGGACAAGCGGTCAGAACCGCAGGTGCCGAGACTTTTGCCGGAACAACTATGGGCAATAGTGGTTTGGCAACCGCCATCCCGTTCTCTGACGTACAGACCTCCATTTCCGTGAGGGTCTGGTCGCCAGATGCCAATACGCCGGTTCGCCTGAAAGTGGAAGATGCCGCAAACGGAGCCATCAGTGTGGAAACAGAAGTCAACACTTCAGTTGCCATGGACTGGGAAACGCTGACCTTCAACTTCAACAATGAAGCCCCGGGTACGGCCCCTATCGATCTTGCTAATACTTACGACAAGATTTCCATCTTCTTCAACTTTGGCGCAACAGGTGTTGGGGAACAGACTTATTACTGGGACGATGTAGAATTTCTGCCCGCTCCGGTGATCGATTCTACCGTTGTCGACGTGATCGTCAACAGCCCGGTCCACACGACACTGGAAACAGCCGTGATCGCCGCCGGACTGGACGATGACCTGAGCGGAGTCGGTCCGTTTACCGTCTTTGCCCCTACTGACGATGCTTTTGATGCACTGCCCGCTGGCGCCCTGGATGCCCTGTTGATGGACCCGACCGGTGCTTTGGCACAGGTACTTTTATACCACGTGCTGGGTGCCCAGGTCTTGTCGACTGATTTGACCGACGGTCAAATGGCTGCCACCCTACAGGGTGCCGATATTACAGTCATGATCGATGGCAGCAACAATGTCTTCATCAACAATGCACAGGTGACGGCTGCTGACATCCTTACCGACAATGGAGTGGTACACGTGATTGATGCAGTGCTCTTGCCTCCCGCAAGAGTGGATTTACCGATCACCTTTGAAGATGCTGGCGTGGATTACGACCTGACAGATTTTGGTGGAAATATTTCTTCCATCGTTGTCGACCCGACTGATCCGAATAACATGGTCGGACAGGCCGTTAGAACTGCAGGTGCCGAGACTTTCGCAGGTACGACCATGGGAAATGATGGATTGGCCAATCCTGTTCCTTTCACCATGACCGAAACCAAAATGAAGGTACGGGTATGGTCGCCAGACGCAGACACACCAATTCGCCTGAAGGTAGAAGATGCGACAAATCCCGCCATCAGTGTGGAAACAGAAACCAATACCACCGTGGCCATGGCCTGGGAAACAATTGAGTTTGACTTCAGTAACGAAGCTCCCGGAACGGCAGCACTTGACCTGGCAAATACGTATGACAAAATCTCCATCTTCTTTGATTTTGGCGCATCAGGTGTTGGAGAGCAGACTTATTACTGGGACGATGTGGAATTCGGAGAAAGAGTAACAGTAGTTGACATCGTTGTGAATAGCGCAGACCATGAAACGCTGGAGACAGCAGTAGTTGCAGCTGAACTGGCCGATGATCTGAGCGGTGCCGGCCCATTTACCGTTTTCGCTCCTACGGATGATGCATTTGATGCATTACCTCCTAACCTGCTGAATGTCCTGCTGGCCGACCCAACCGGTGACCTGGAGGATATTTTGTTGTACCATGTACTCGGTGCTGAAGTCTTTTCAACGGACTTGACAGATGGACAGATGGCCACTACCCTGCAAGGAGAGGACATTACGGTAACCATTGATGGTAGCGATATTTTCATCAACCAGGCTCTGGTTACAATGGCAGATATTGAGACGGACAATGGAGTCGTACACGTAATTAATGCTGTCATACTGCCTCCTACTTACGTTGGTGTAGAGACTTTACCCGCTGAAGAATTTGGTATCCTGGTATCACCCAACCCTGCTAACTCTTTTGTGAATATTCAGTTCCCTGAAGCATTGAATGAAGAGGTACGGGTAACGTTGTTTGACTTGAGCGGTAAAGTATTGAGCCAGTCGGAAGTATATGACCAACTATCTCAGTTCAACACCAGTACACTCTCACCAGGCACTTATTTCATGCGCATTGACACCAGTGCGGCAAGTTATTACCACAAATTAATGATTGCGAGGTAAGGATAGCCACTATCGCACGGATTTGACATCCTGCACAGCGAATGAAAAAGCCCTTGTAACTCCATGAGTTGCAAGGGCTTTTGCCGTCAGTATGGAATCATAACTGGATGAATCAATTAATTCACCCAGACTCCATCCCGATTGAATCAAGGTGGTGATTGGTGTTAACCTTGGCTATTAGTACCTACAACGATGTACTTCAAGACAAAGTCGTCTTCATCTGATCGAACACTGAAGTGAACAGCAATTGGCTGGGGGTCACTCTGATTAAAAATAACCGTAGACTTCGTAACGAACCCTTGCTTGAAGCCACTTCCTTTGAGGTCATTCTGCGAGATGGGACTTAACTCAATCGGAAAATAGCTGGGATCTTGTTGACTGGGGCCGTTGTAATGCAAGTCAAAAACCTCGACTTCTTTTGCCTCGTGGGGGAGGAACAAATAGTACGTACCGGAATTGATGATGGGGAAGTGGGTAAAATTGTCGCCGTGGTCCACATCCTTTACGTGAATAGGAATATTTCGAGGGCCGTGGTGCGGAGGTGCAAATACATCCGAAAGCTCGGAAGCGGGAACAATGTTATCTGCGGCATTTTTGACATTAAACTGATCTGAAGCTAATTTAATAATTTCTTGTAATGACATAATTCATAGTTTTTAAAATTAACTAATATGGTTTTTCGTAAGATAAGCAGAATTCAACTTATATAAAACTCCGAGATTAGATTTAAATTAAAGCAATATAAGGTTATAAGGATCAAGGGTTTGAAATTCTACGCACGATTTTATGGATTGGACGGGACGGTCGTAGGTAAATGATGATTGATGGTTTTTATTGTTTTACTCGTAATTCGCAGAGGTTAATATAAAATAGTATGATGGCTGAATTGATTAAATTTTAGCTGTGCTGATTGATCAACTTAGGGTCAAATGTTCGCTACGTTAGCGCCGTAGTCGGCCCATCGGCCGCTCGGCGCAGTCTGGGGTCTGAGGGGGCAGTTGTTTTGAGCTATTTCGATGCAAGAAGGTTGCATGTTTTATCCGAACAAAGTTTTCACTTTTCATTTTTTGAAATCAAATATTCAGTGACCTGTTTGGGAGACCTGTCTGCTTTGAACAATCCCCAATAGGGCTCTACCGGTTCATGTGTTTTCCAAGTCATATCGAATGCTTCGAACCAGGCAAACTGACAAGGCCGCGAACTGAGGGCAACGTAATATTCCTTTTGTTTTTCTTCCGATAAATGATGCGCATCATCGCCAGCCGTGGGAAATCCAACTTCTTTGAGCAGCACCATTTTGCCAGAACGTTTTTTCAAATCGTCGTACATTTCGACAGTCCACTTGACCGCTGCTTCATTGTCGTATTGCTCGTGCCAGTAAGGATGTACATTTGGGAAAATCCAATCGCCTAACCCTAAAAGATTTTCGTCTGCGTAATCTTCGACTTGCTCAGTGGTCGTAACAGGTTTTCCTGTCAATGTCCGTACAGTGTCGATTGCTGCTCTTAGTTCATTCATGCCGTACACGCCACCCAAACCTTCATTTCCGACACAATAACCTTTCACCAAATTTGACTTCGCTGCTTTTTGAGCGTTTGCTATTTCTTCCGCACTGTTCAAATTCCAGATGCCAAGGATGAGCCCTGCAAATCCCAGTTTCTCTGCTATTTGGGGCAATTCTTTTCCGAGGACACCATCACAGCCATAGGTGATCAGTCCGGTGAAACCTGCTTTGGCCAAAACCTTCAAATCTTGAGTGATCGATTCCGGGGTAGGTTGAATTCCTGCATAAGGGTCAAAAATGGTCGGGGCATAAGCGACCCAGGTAATCTCCGATATTGCCTGCTCATCTAGAAAAGGCTGTTGATCCTGCTCTGCCGACGGTGTACAAGACCATTGAACAAGCGATAGTGTTAAGACAATAAAAAAGGAAAATGATTTCATAGCAATGAATTTGAGTTTAGGAATCAAGAAAGCCCTGATTGGATTGAAATTGTTTTGTTTCATAATTAAGCGTAGCGGGTAAAAACAATGGTCGCAAAGAAATCAAATAAGCTTCCGCTTGTGGGCAATAATGTAAAAATATTTTCAACTACATATAAATAGTTCTGCTATTCCTGCCTTTCAACATCTTTTTTTATCAGGACGGTATCTGCCAATGTGCGGACTTCATAAGTCCGCACGGTGGATTTCAGTAGGTTGAACGGTGGATCTTTCCAGATCTGTTCGTAATCCTTTTTATTGACCGTCAGGAGCAACACGGTTCCTTCAAAGTCCCTCCAATCCTGATGGAATGTTTGATCGGGCAAAAAGCTGCTGGCATTGAACCGGACATCAGGAAACTCCTCCAGCGTGATGCTTAAATATCCATCTGGGCCCAACTCCTTTTGACGGATATAATGGTCTTTTTCGAAAGTACCGGACACCAATACTGTTTCCTCAAGCCTAAACTGGAAAAACGGCCTAACATAATTGTTGATAGGTACATTCCAAATTTTGCCGATGAGCGACAAAGCAAATGCCAGGGAGAATAAGCCTTTCCCTAATCTATCAACGCTAACACCAGCTTCTTTCTTGGAAGGCACCTGGTTTTCTTTCAACCAGGCCAGCAATTCCTCCATTCCTTTTTGATGGGAGAGATAGACCGTTTCATTGGTCAATTCGTTCAGCACGGAAAGACCGCCCCAAAATTTGTAGAACCGGTAGCTGCGGATGCTTTCAAAAGGGATCGTCGAACTACTCCCAAACAAGTCTTTTTGAGAAATGACCTTACGTACGATATCAAGCTTGGTTCGTTTAAAAAAGGCGAGGGAAAACACAATTGGAGCAAGGGAATAGAATAGCAAAGTGGTGATATTCTCAATATCAAATTCTTCAAAATTCAGAGAGTAGTACAGGCTTACCGAAAGGAACAAAACAAAACCCCCCAAAAGGAATAAGAAGAGATAGCCAATGATACCCAGTAACCGGGCTAGGAAATTAGGTTTATTATTCATTCTTAAATATTGGCTCGAAAGCTGGTGCAGGACCGTGCCTCCGCCGAAACCTTAGCTGGGCTTACAGTCCTGCGCCAACTGAGAACGTGTCAAAGTAAGCAGGTGATCAAAAATAAAGAGCGCTAAAAATGGCACTTTTAATTTGGCAAATGTTGGATTTCCAAGTCTTAAAAATCTTTTTCAGGCAAAGGAAAAGCGTCATTTTTTTTGACCACCTGTTTAACTGCATCGAATTGTCCCTACAATTACGAACTGCCAATCAAGAAAAAAGTCCCTTCAATCCGGTAGGAAGTCATATTTGGAGGGACCACTTCTGAAGGCGATGTTTTTTGCCGAATCAGTCGATAGACACCTTTGTAGGTTTGACCACCAGCAGTGTAGGTGCCCTGGTTGCCACCGATGGAATCATTCAATGAAAAGATCAGCATAAAACCTGCCTTTCCAAACACAGGACGCTCTAAAAAAGCAGCGGCCTGAATGCAGTTGGACATGCCAAATTCATAAATTGGATCGGTAAAAGCTGACTGGTTGGCGGCGGCGCCTTTCTTCCCGTCTATCACGTCATAGGAAGTCGGGATATCGCCTTTAGTCGATAACTCGCTGTTCCTTCCTCTCTCGGTACCATCACTTACCCGGATAATCAAACCTTCCTGGGTAGGCTGGAATTGAGCGATTGCGGTGGCAGAACAAACAAAAAGGCAAAAAAGAAGTGAAAAGTATTTCATGACTCTGATTTAGTGCTATTAGAAGATTGATTTCCCAGGGCAAACTTAATATAGAAAGCTGTTAAAGTCGAAAAGTTCAATGGCTCATTGCCCACACTTAGGGCAGGTGAAAGCCCTCAGTTAACAGAAACGACCATAAATCGACTTTCATTGTAAATATTAAAGGTAATGACCGTAAAACTTGTTTGACAGATTCCTCTGTGTTCTCTGTGCGAAAATTTCCTCGAAAGCAATCACACAGTGCACACAAAATTTGCAGCGCACCGCATGTTCCAAGTTTATTGATAATTACAATTAAATATTAAACCAAAATTGGGAATGCCGTCGCAGATGTTTGGAATAAGACATCGCTCCCCTCCTCATCAAACCAATCCTACTGCTGCATTTACCGGGTAAAAAGTGCCTTATCTGGCCGATCGTTTCGGTAAAAATGGCGTTATATATATAATTCATTGAAGAGAAAAGAGTAACACCCGAATAGGGTAGAAAAGTCTTCCTTCCCTGGATTCGTTTTTTGAAAAATAAACCTGCATATTGCATGGGTCTTTGTTGGATTTAATAGTCAATTTTAATGAAATGGGATTTCTTTCAACAAGGCCCCCATTGTTCATCTCTAATTCATTTTTTATGAAAAAATTGTTCATCCTCGCCTCTATCCTGATGACCGTCACGCTGACCAGCTATTCCCAATCTGCAGTCCGTGTCAGCAACATTGAACGGATGCCCACAGCTCAAGCGGTTTCTGCTGACAACCAGCTTTTGGCCACTTTCGAAAATGGAAGCATCCCCTACCCTTCTGCGGAAGCAGAGCAGATTCTACAGATGGGCACAACAACAGAGCGCATGGGAAACGGCCCCATGGGCAAGTCGTATTCTTTTTATTATCCGGTAGGCCGCCGGCACCCAACGTCCTACAGCACTCATCCTTCCGATTTCGAGGAACTTCCCCGGTTTGCCCAACTGATCATCGGACTGGCCTTTATCTCTTTAGCAAACCCGATGGGCGCAGGTTGTCCCGATATGTTATGGGCGCCTCAAAGGTTTAGAGAAATCGATGCGGCGCCATTGTCAGCTGAGCAAATTCCTCCACCAAGATACCCTGTTCAAACATCGCAAGGGTTCCCTTTTCAGAATTGATATCAAATGCGAATCAAGGGTAAAATGGAATACCCTATAAAAGGGAGGGTTTGCTATGAGAGCCGACGTTAGGAACGTCGAAATAATCATCCATCATTAAATCATCGAGCAAGTTCGACGTTCCCAACGTCAGTTCTCGCAGCAAACCCTTGACTCGCGAATGAAATACATGCTAATTGTTTTACTGTTCACTTGTACTTGCAGCGGATTGAACGCCCAAGTAGCTGACCTCGTATCAATTAATGAAAAACGCATCAATACCAACAAAAAAGCAATGCTGGTACTCGGTGGCTGGGGTGCCGGCAATCTTGCGACGGGTTTCTTGCTCATGGGGCAGGCAGATGGCAGCACTAAACACTTTCATCAAATGAATGCAGGCTGGGGTGCGATCAACCTCGGCCTGGCTACTTTTAGTTACCTCGCCTCGGCCAAAACCGACCCTGCCAGTTTTAATACTTTTCAAACTTTTGAGGAACAGCATAAAATCCAAAAGATCCTTCTATTCAATGCAGGCCTGGACCTGGCCTACATAACCGGTGGTTTGTACCTTAGGGAACGTTCCAATAATCCCTCCGGTAACCCTGAACGGCTGCGCGGTTTTGGTGAAAGCATCATTCTCCAGGGTAGCTTTTTGTTCGTTTTTGACCTAGCCGTCTTTCTTTTACACCGAAGACAAAACCAGTCCTTGCAGGTATTGCTCGAAGGACTATCTTTCCACGGCAACGGTTTGGGCTGGCGGATGGCGTTTTGACAACAGGTAGATGGCCGAACTTTGTCGAAAAATCTTTTGCACAAGAACGTGAAAGACCTACCTTGATGCCAGACCAATACCATTCAACTTGTTCATGAAATACTTTCAACTGCTTGCCTTTTTTCTTTGCCCTCTTTTCCTCCTGGCCCAGGCTCCCACCGTTTATACCATTGAAACCGTCCCCAATCCAAAGGACAGCGGAAATGGTTACGTGAGTGATCCCGGCAATATCATCGGTACGGCAGCCATAGCTGAAATAAATTCAATCGCCGCAGCCGTTGAAAACGCCGCTACGGCGGAAATAGCGGTCGTGGTGCTGCCCACGATCGGCGATCAAAACCCCAAGGACTTCAGCACCGCACTTTTCAATCATTGGGGAATTGGCAAGGCCGGCAAGGACAACGGTCTCTTAATCCTTACGGTCATGGATCAACGAAGGACGGAATTCGAGACGGGCTACGGTATGGAAGGCGTATTACCGGACGTCCTCTGTTACCGGGTGGGCATGCAAGTTTTGGTACCTTATTTTCAACAGGGAAATTACGGAGATGGGCTGGTTGCCACGGTGCAGCGCTTTCAACAGATCATGCAGGACCCCGCTGCCCAAGAAGAATTGCGTGCCGAGAAAAAATCTTACGGACAAGACCGGCGGCGGCAAAATGAGCCCTGGCAGATCGCCCTTTTGATCTATGCCGCCATATCCCTGCTGATCGGCGTTTTCCAGCTGCGACACATCCTGCTGACCAAGTGGAGCAAAGACGAGCTCTATGATAAATACAAGAAAATCCACCGTTTCAATACCATCTTTCTCGCCATTGGTTTTCCCATCCCCTGCCTGCCCATTTTTCTCTATGCAAGGTCGTTGTTAAAAATGCTGCGCAACCATCCCCGTTTCAGTAAAATAAACGGCAAGCCCATGCGGAAACTGTCCGAAGAAGAGGAAGACGAATACCTGGAAAAAGGACAGATCACAGAAGAAGAAATCAAGTCGGTCAATTACGATGTCTGGATCACTGACAACGCAGACGACATTCTGATCCTGCGTTACGAACGGCAGTTTACCAAATACGATCCCTGTCCGGAATGCCATTTTAAAACCTATTACAAGTCCCATTCGGAAGTCGTTCAGGCAGCCACTTACCATTCGACCGGCACAAGGGAGCTGACCTATTCTTGTAAAAACTGCAATTATTCCCACATCAAATTCGAAACCATTCCGATGAAAACAAGGTCCAGTGGCGGAGGCAGCAGCGGTAGCAGTGGCGGAGGTGGCTCCTGGGGAGGCGGCAGCTCTGGCGGAGGTGGCGCAGGCGTTAGCTGGTGATTTACCTACCACAACCAACGCAGCTTTATTTTAAACTGGCAGGGTTCTAAAGCAAGCCCAGACAAGACCATCGAGCCCCCAAAATGTGTTCGTTATTTTCTTACATGCTGATTAAAAAATTCGATACAGGCGTGCATCATTTGATCGAATTGAGGGTTTGGCCCCACGATGCCCATATTTTCCTTTAAGACAATTGGTTCCCTGACCGGCAAGGTCGCATGGGCCACATTGATCCATTCTTCTTTGCTCTCCTTATCTTCCGGGTCTTGGATTTTCTTTCTTTTTATGTCGCCACCGATGATGAAGGCGCTGCTGACTCTAGAGTGGTTTTTCAAAAGCTTCAGGACGCCTTGGACATCAGCCGTATCGTCTTCCAGACAATGGCCAGAGAAAATGGGCTGATCCAATATTTTACCTTTCGAAAGACGCTTGTTTTCGTCGATGATATCGTCCAGTTCCTTTGCGCCAAATTTGGGCAGCACCGGGTATTTAAATGGGTCTGGGCCCGTTCCTTTCAGAACACCGTCCAACCGTTTTAGTAATCGTTGCGGGGCAATGTTCACCACAAATTCACCCAATGGCACCAACTCGATGGCAGCCGAAAACAAAAACAAGCCACCGGCTACGACCTGCTTGCCATCTCTAATGTCCCGAAGGATTCGGTTATAGCTCAGCGCCCCACCTGTCGAAAAGCCACCCAGAGAAATAACGTCTCCCAGGCCAGCCGCCACCTCTACTGCCCGATCAATGGTATTCCGCCAATAAGTATCCAGTTTTCGGTCTTCAAAAACATCATCCGGATCGTTCAGTCCATGCCCGGGCAATAACGTCAGGATCACATTCAGGCCGGCCTCGTAGAAGCATTTCCCCACGTCTTCCATATAGCGGGGCGAATCGGAGAGCCCGTGAGTGAGTATGATGACGTGGTCGGTTCTCCGTCCGTGGTGAAAAATTCTCGGTCCATTGCCGGGTCTCAAATCCGGGCTTTCAACGATAAAATGATGGGTAATTCCCGCTTCTCCAGATGTCTCTCGTCCCGTGGCTGACTTAAGGTGAGCATAATCATTCAGGAACTGGTCGTAGAGTTGTTTGGTCTGCATCGTTTTTGTTTTAGGCAAATGTAATTTTTAGCGAGGGAAAAGTAGCGTGAAAGTCGAATTGTTTTCTGATGGGCCAACATTGAAATTCAACAAGGGTCAAGTCGTTACTTAAAAGCGAATCAGGGACAAGAGCCGCAAAATCTGAAATTCTTAAAAATACCTCGTCCCAAGTTGAGAGAACCAGCCATGCAGAAATATTGGAGTCATACAACCTCATGCCCCTCTTTACTGCTTTACTATTCGCCCTACATATGACGTTTTTCCACTTTTCAGTAAAATGAAATAAATGCCTGGCCCCCATTCAGTTGCGTCGATGAACTGCCCTTGCTCCCAAGGTTGCTGCCGGATGATGCGTCCCAGGCTATTGGCGACGGTTAACGTTCCCTGCTCCACCAATACTTCAATTTGGAAACGGTCCATAATTGGGTTGGGAGCAATGACCATTCCTCCGGTTTCTTTCTCATCCGCCGTAGTAGATTGAATAATATCCGGGCAGTCACCCGGTATCCCCTGACAATAGGTACGCCCGGCCAGCGTACAGTCCACGACAAACGGATTGACCAATCCGCTCTGGTAATCGGCGATGAGGAAGGTACGCAACAGTTCCAGGCTATCGGCTGGGTCTTGGTTGTGCCAATGGCAAAGAGCGGATAATTGGTCGGTGAAAAAGGTTGGATCAACGCTGGTGGCCTCTTCCTGATAAATAGTATAAAAATAAAACATGGCCCTGGCTACGTTGCCCTTGTGATCCTCCCTGGGCTCAAACTGTCCGTTGATGCGTTCGCTGTACTGATCAATATGGTCGGTGGGCAAGTCCGTTCTTTCTTCCGTTTGAAAGTACCACATCGTCGTCTGTTCATCCGGTATATCGGCAAAGGGGAAATTGGCCCTGGCAGAATTGACGGCGGTGCGGGTGGGAAAAAGGTGGTGCATGTTGTTGCGGGCAGGCTCCTCACTGGCGCCGAGGCTTTGAGGCCAGGTATGCTCCGTGTTGATACCGTTGTTATTCCCGTTTTGAAACAGGGCAACGGTCGGGTCTTGCCCCGGAGGCACATACAGGGTGTGCCCCGTGTACACGCAGGAAACACTATCATTCATGTTGTAAATGTGGGTGTACATGGTATCCCGGGCATCGCCGTAATCCAGGAGTTGACTGGGTCGATAAGTAACCGCCAATTGGTCAAGCAGTTCCTGTCCGGTCAGACTGGGAAACACCTGTGCGCTGACGGTTGAAGCCATGCACAGCAAAATGGCAAAAGTCCTGATTCCTGTTATCATTGAATGTGGCAGCACAGGGGCGGTAATCGGCGCGTATAAAGTACTGACACCAATTTTACCCATTGAAAAAACTGCGCTACGTTTAACTAGTTATTCTATATTCTTGGCGATTGGGCTTGTGATTTTCAAAGATAGGGAAGTGCATTATAAAAGTGAAAAGAGAAATTGAAATGAAATTCTGATAATCAACAGGTTATGATTTTTCATTACAATATAACCATGATTATTATTATAAGAAATAACACAATTTCTAACAGACCAACCAAAAAGTCTTAAAAGCCAAATAAAATGCCAGGGAGGTCATTGACAACAAAGGCCAAAAAGCTCATCATTTCAATGTTTGAATCGGTATAAAATTCAGTGCAATGTGGAAGGCTTGTGTGTTGGGGAGGGCATTTATGGAAAAAACAATAGCTGCTTCATCTTGATTATTATCTCTTCTCAAGGCCCGCCCCATTTTGTTCGACACTCATTTGGATAAAAAAAGCGACCCATCGAGGACAGGCCGCCTAAAAACTAGTTAAATTAAAAACATTCAATGACGAGCTTCGGGCGCGGTTGGATACCGCTCTGCTGTTCATTTAGAGGCTGTGGTTTTTAGCGTTATAGAACTACCGGGAGCGTTCTGAAACGGGGTGGTTGTATCGATCACAGTTGATAGCATCTGTGGGTAAATCTTTTGAATAGTTAAGATATATGGTATAGGACAAGTATATTCGGGCGTTATCTACCGCTAAAATAAGCGATATTTCACCTTGTGGCAAATTTATCAGCATTTTTTGCTGAAAAAAAGCCCACAATTCAAACTTTAGGACTTTTTTTGCAATGAGTTTTCCATCCAACCTGAGAAGGATCAGGAAAAAATTTCGGATGAACCAGGAAGAATTTGGACGGTTGTTCGGCCGGTCAAGGGATCAGATCAAACGGCTGGAATCCGGCCAGATGGAGGCTTCCATCTCTTTTGCCGTCCGGTTAGAAGAACTCTCCGGTATTGCGGTGAAGCAGCTTTTTGCCACCTTGGTTCCCGAGCATATTTTAAAAACATATCCGCTTCCTCCGGAAGCAGAACCGGAAACCATGCAAGAACCAACAGAAGCTCCCAAATACGGAAAATCGCCAACAAATGTCGACGTCAACGAGTTGTTGAAAGCCATCTCTGATTTAAAAAATACCGTCGAAAAACTAACCGAACGCATCGACCGGTTAGAGGAAAGCAGGGATGGGAATTCACCTTCCTGACCAATCTCGCACTGTCTTAAGCTGCCTTTTTTGCCCCTCCCCACAACCCGCGGATTTAAATCCACGCGTTGCCGGAAGTTTAGTGAAACCTGACTGACCCGCTAAATAAAGGCAGTCATTGACTACCTGTAAACTGGATTCCCAATTTTTTATAATGCTAAATGATTGATTGTAAATTGCACAACTTGTGAGTTGTTAGTTGACGGTATGGTCTTGACCTAAAATGCGATTAATTGAATTAATTATTCTTTTCCCTCTCGATTTATAACCAGCCGTCCCGTGGGGCAACCCTTCCTCGATGACCATTTTTAATTCCCGTAAAAGATCTGGTTCACCAACGGAAATATTAAAGGCCGTCTGCATCGCATAAACCTGAATCGAAACGGCTGTTTTTACATCCAGTAAAAAATCAAAACAATATTGAAGGACGTAGCCTTGCAGCTTTTCCGGGATATTCCCACCGTTGGCCATGGCTTTCATGGTACTCCTCTTTATCGTATCATGTAAATCTTTCTTTTTTAAATTATTTAAAAGCAATTTATAATGAGGCCAAATTAAATGCGGATTTTTTTCCATGCACGGATAAACCAACCAGGACGCATAATGGGAAACTTTTTTTTCACCATTTACCATACAATTAATTAATGCTGAAAAGCGAGAAGGATCGCTGCCGACATAATTTACAATTGCACTAATTTTTTCCTGGTTCGGCCGGGTGGTCAATTCTTTATTTAAATCCATAAAACAAAAATAAACATTCCAAAAATCAATGCGCTGTTAATTTTTTATTTCTTAAAATAATCAACCTGAACATCGTTCAAAGAAAGTGGCATTTGCTATTTTTTTCAGAAAAAAGTTTAAATAAATGAAAAACCAATTACTGCTCCTTTTGCTTTTTTTGTTTTCCGTCGATTTCCTCTGCGCTCAACGCATGCGCAAAACCAATAAATTTGCCTTTGTCACTTCCGCCAACATTGGCCAGACCCTCCCCGGCTATACCACTGACCAAGACCGTTGGAAAGCTGGACTGCATTTATCCTGGGGGTTCAATATCGGGGCGGCCATGCGACTGAGCGAGCACTGGTCGATCGACGGCGGCCTGGGCCTGACCGGTTTCTGGATGAGCAACCGGGGCCCGTACGATAATTATATCTTGGACTTTGCCTCTCCCGCGGTCACCGCTGGCCTGCAATATATCTGGCGCCACCATTATTTTAAAGAATCTTTTTTCCGTTTGGCCGGCGGTGTGCAGTTAGGCTACGAAGAATCTTTTATCGAAACCTTCGAAGGTTACCTGGTACAGATCAGCAGCGACCAGCCCGTTTATTATTTTGCCCGTCCGGAAATTGGTTTTCGAAAAACATTAAACATAAAAAGTAAGGTTTCGCGCTACCCTCTGCAATATGAAGCAGGCAGTTTTTGCCGCTACTATTTTAATGGCCTGGGCGAAGTTATTTTTATCGAGGATAATTTTTCGACTCCCTCCAAGCCAAGAGGTTTTACATTCGGTATATTTTTCCGTTTATTAATTCCTTATGGAAATGAAAATGTCCGGATGAAAGCACCGGAGGAATATTTTCCGGCAATTATTTATAACCCTCGCCTTTAATTTAACACGCTTGAACATTTCCTATTTTTTCATTAGCCGTACTAAAATCAAACGTATAAATATTTATGAAAAAAAATAATTTTAATTCAAACCAGCTAACATAAGTTTTAATTCTTTTATTTAAAGTAAGTGCTTGGACAAAAATAAAGAGCGCTAAAAATGACACTTTTATTTGGGCTAATGTTTGATTTCCAAGTCTTAAAAATCTTTTTCAGGCAAAGAAAAAGTGTCATTCTTTTTGACCACCTGCTTAAAGTAGGCACCAGTAAAAAAAACTTTGCGAAGCTCTGTGCCTTCTCTGCGAAACTCTGCGCAACGTTAAAAGCGCCTTTTGTTACGCAGAGTTTAAACGGGGAAAAATGATTATTTTTATTTATAAGTAACCGTTCAAAAAATGACACTTTTTCTTTGCCTGAAAACGAATTTTAATCTTTAGATACCAAGTATTTGCCAAAATAAAAGTGTCATTTTTAGCGCTCCTTTATTTTTGACCACCTGCTTATTTCTAAAAAGGTCAATAAAGGGCCCTTGCCATAAGGCTGACAAATGTCACCGCTCCCCTCCACAAAAATCACCGTTACCGCTAAACCTGCCCACTATTTTTGACCCATTCCTTTATACCTCTCAATCCACTTTCCTTATGGGCGCAGCAAAAGTCAGTATCATCAACGATAAACAAACCCGGCAGGCCGCCATGCAACATTTGTTGCGGGACGTACAGGCGCTGGAGAAAATGTTAAACGAAGACATGTTCGAAACTGATGTACAACGCATCGGCGCCGAACAGGAGCTCCATTTTGCCGGCAAGGACTGGTTCGCCTCACCCGTGGCCATGAAAGTCTTGGAGCAGTTGAAAGGCCACCCCGAATTCGTCAACGAACTGGCGCTGTTCAACCTGGAGATCAACCTCGACCCCTTGATGTTTGAAGGAAATTGCCTCAACCAGTTGGAGCAGGACCTCTACAGCAAAATGAAAAAGGTAGAGATGGCCGCCCGGCGTTTGCAGGCACATGCCGTTTTGGTCGGGGTGCTGCCCACCATCCGCCAGAGCGATATTGACCTTAAAAACATCACCCCCCTGGCCCGTTATAAAATCATGATGGACAAACTGGCCCGGCTCCGCAATGAAAAATTCGACTTTCGCATCGGCGGAGTGGATGAATTGGTCATTTCCTTTCCACATGCCATGTTCGAGAGTATTACGGCCAGTTTTCAGGTCCATTACCAACTGGCCCCAAAGGACTTTGCCAAGCTCTACAACTGGTCGCAGGCCATTACCGCGCCACTCATCGCGGCCTCTACCAATTCGCCGATCTTGCTGGGCCGGCGGCTTTGGCGGGAATCGCGGATTGCGCTGTTCCAGCAGTCGGTCGACATCCGGCACGAGTCACAGATGCTGCGGCAACATCCACCGCGGGTCAGCTTCGGTTCCGAATGGGTCAGGGATTCCGTGATGGATATTTATCGCAACGACATCGCCCGTTTCCGTTCCATCCTCATTTCCAACCGTAAAGAAGATGCCATGAAAGTACTGGCCGAAGGTGGTGTTCCCAAACTCTACGGCCTCAACGTCCACAACGGCACGGTGTACAAATGGAACCGTCCCTGTTATGGCATTACCGACGGCAAACCGCACCTCCGCATCGAGGCACGGGTGCTGCCCGCTGGCCCTACCATTGTCGATGAAGTGGCCAATGCTGCCTTCTGGCTTGGCATGATGCATGGCATGCCCGATGAATACGCCAATATTTCAGCAAAAATGGAATTCGATTGTGCAAAGGGCAATTTCCTGCGCGCCGCCAAGCACGGTTTGGCAGCAGAGTTGTTCTGGACGAGCTCCACCCGGCGTATCCGCGCCAACGAACTGATCAACAAAGAGTTACTACCAATAGCCAGGGAAGGGCTGAAAAAAGCAAAAATCAGGCAGGACGACATTGACCATTATCTCGGCATTATCGAAGAGCGGGTTCAGACCGGGCGCACCGGCTCGCAATGGCTGCTCTCTTCTTATGACAAATTGAAAAAGAAGGCCGGCAAAAGCGAGGCTCTCATGGCCACCACCGCCGGTCTTTCCAAGCGCCAGCAGTTGGGCCAGCCCGTTCATACCTGGACCCTCGCCGACCTCCCGGATGCCGGTTCGTGGCACAACCGCTTCCAAACCGTTGAGCAAATTATGACGACCGACCTGTTCACGGTCATGGAAGACGACCTCATCGAATACGTCGCCAATATCATGGACTGGCGGAACATCCGCCACGTGCTGGTGGAAAACGACGAGGGAAAGTTCACTGGCCTGGTCAGCTCCAAGAACCTCGTCAAGTTCTTTTCGAATGTCATCAAAAACGGCAAACAGTTTTCCGTAAAAGACATCATGGTCAATGAGACCATTTCTGTTACACCAAAAACACTTACGACCGAAGCCATTACCCTGTTGCGGGAGCACAATATCGGCTGTCTGCCGGTGGTAGAAGGGGATCGCCTGGTTGGCGTTATTACGGAGCGGGACTTTGTGCGCCTGCTCAATGAGGTGATGCGGGAAGTTGCACTGGAAACTTCGGTGGACGAGATTTAAGCAAAGTATTGGTCCGGTTTAAAGGCAATCCAATTTTTCTTCGTTTTAATAGATAAAAAAGAGGGCACCGAGAGGTGCCCTTGAATTAGTATGAAATCCATTAAAACATTTTTAAATGAGGTCTAAGCAGCTACAGCCTGCACCGCATTTTCAACAGTGTTGATGATTTTTTGCACGATTAAGTAAGGATCGGCATTTGACGCAGGTCTCCGGTCTTCCAGATAACCTTTCCAGCCATTTTGGGCCGTGGAAACAGGAATCCGAACAGATGCTCCCCGATCACTGATACCATAGCTGAACTTCGAGATATGCTGGGTTTCGTGTAGGCCGGTCAACCTGAGTTCATTGCTCGACCCATAGACCTCCATATGCTCTTGATGATTTTCGCCAAGCTCATTACAGATCGTTTTCATCAAGTCTTCATCGCCCTCTTCCCGCATCATTTTATTCGAAAAATTGGTGTGCATACCCGATCCGTTCCAGTCCCCCTGTACTGGCTTGGGGTGCAATTCTATGTTCACTTCATACTTTTCCGAAACTCGATGCAACAGATATCTTGACACCCATAAATCATCCGAAGCTTGCTTGCCTCCCTTGCCAAAACACTGGTATTCCCACTGTCCCAACATGACTTCTGCATTCACTCCGGTGATGCCAATACCAGCTTTTAAACAAAGTGAAAGGTGTTCATTGACCAGCTCACGTGCAACTACATTCCCTGCCCCTACAGAACAATAATAGGGGCCTTGGGGAGCAGGAAAACCTTCTACCGGAAAGCCAAGTGGCTTCCCATGCTTCATGATAGTGTATTCCTGTTCAAACCCGAACCAATAGTCTTCCTGATCGTTGATAAGATTTCTTGTATTTGACGTATGAGGCACCCCTGTCGCATCAAATACCTCACACAACACCAGGTAGGCATCAGCATAAGACGGATCAGGGTAGACCGATACCGGATGCAGCAGGCAATCTGAAGAATGCCCGTCTGCTTGTTGTGTGGAACTACCATCAAATGACCATTCCGGCAGGACATTCAGTTGACCTTTATAGTTCTCCATTGCCAGGACTTTAGTTTTTGACCTTAACTTCGGTTCTGGACGGCTTCCGTCCAGCCAGATGTACTCAAATTTGCATGACTTCATTTTGAAAGGTTTTTGTTGGAATTTTTCAAAGTCTTGACCTGATCTAAAAAGACGAGCTTCTTAAATCCGTTCGAAAACCCTGTAGAATTTCCAGTTTAAAATTTGTAGACGTTGGAAATTTTCTTTCGTTTTAGCAGGTTTAATTCACACTAAAAGACCCGTAAGAACAATGTTATAACTGCTTCATAGATACGTACTCCACTCAGTCCCGCAGGTAGAAAGACATAGCCTATGTGCATCATTATTTTACCGGAATAGCCTTGACTCATGGTGGCCAAACCTGTCGAATTGATGATTATCTGTAATGACTTACGAACTTGTACCCAGGCTTAGCTTAGCAGTGACACTGTTTTAGAACGGTGCTGCCGTAAAGCTGCCCATAGGCCAATAAATCAGTGCAAATATGTTTTAGTTCTTGTTGATGCCTCGGACATCAATTGCCTTTAAGTATGCTTTCAATGTTCTTGTCTTTCAACTTTTTTGCTTCCGAAAGAGGGGTTGCTCCCCAGCGGTCTTTGGTGCCTGTGTCTGCACCATTTTGAATCAGATAATCCAAGACGTTGAACTGCTTCTCCGCAACGGCCAGATGCAGGGCTGTACGGTTATCATAATCTCCCTGATTTAAATCAACCCCTATGGCGTGCAAACGCTTTACTTCATCCAGATCGCCATTGGATGCAGCGAAAATAAGCGACATGGTCTCGTTGACCTTTGACTCATATTTTTTGCGTCGCGGATCTATTTTCTTCCCTACTTCAAACAACAAGGAATCAAAGTTGTGAAAGTTGAACCGGCTAACCAGCTCTTTTGCAAAAGCAATCCCCCTTATACTGTTACCGACTTTATCCAACCTGGGAGAAAAAATACAAATGCCCATTACATTCGGCACAACAATCCAGACTACACCGGAAACACTGCTTTTGGCAGGCAATCCGACGCTGAAAGAAAATTCTCCGGAAAAATCATACATGCCACAACTTGACATCATGGATAAGGTGTTCTTGACCGTCTCCGGTTTGAATACCTGCTCGTAGCTAAATGGATTTATTCCGGCGTTAGCGTAAGTAGCGGCCACTCTCGCAAACTGAGCAGCATTAATTTCCGTAGAGCAGCACTGTAAATAGAAATCCAATGATTCGTGCAAATTAATATTTGGTGGAAATGCATTTTTTTCCCGCATAAAATAGGCCAACGCGAAATTTCTATCTGCCGTTGATTTTTCAGAAAGATAGACCGTGTTACTAAAGGTCGGAATAGCCCCACCGTTCAATTGTATCCAAGACCGCTGATAATTCTCATATCTTTCAGAGACATGTTGATCCATTCCGATCAGCGAACTGCACATAATTGCTCCTGCATTGATCAAAGGATTATGAGGTAGCCCGTCTTCGTTCAGTGTTAACTCGTTAAAACGTTGACCACTTGGTTCTTTGCCGACGTGCTGGTGAACCTTTTCAATTCCGTGTTCTTCCAATGCAATAGAATATGTGATGGGTTTGGACGCCGACTGGATGGTGAACCTTTTTCGGGTATCTCCAAATTCAATGATCTGCCCATCCACCGTACAAATTGAAACCCCGTACAGATCGGGGTCTACTTTCGCAAGTTGTGGAATATAATCTGCTACTTTGCCACCATTTTTATCTTTGGTGGAGTCAAAGATATCTTTGACTTCTTTCCTAAAAGATTGAAAATCAGGGATAATATTTTCGCCTTCCAACAACCGACTCAGAAAACGTTGCTTTGCTACCAAGTCAGTTAATACTGTTTTGGAAATTTTACGAACCCCGTCCTTATTTACTTTCAAATTTTTTAATGAAGTTAAAATCGATTCCAATCGTGGGTCTTCTCTATCAATGCCAAGATCAGTTAGCTTTTCAAAGAAAGTTACGTCAGAAATCTCACCGTTTTTAGTAGGGTCAAACAAGTTCCAAATGGGTTTATGCTTAATATTATTAGACTTCATTGATTCATAATATTGGTTAAAAACTTCGTTCAGGACAAAGTTGGGTGCCTTTTGCACATAACCATTTATCATTATGTTTCAATTATTAGTTATCATGTTTCAAATAATAAAGATAATGTTGCATCGATTAATGTTCATGTTGCATTTAATTGATAAAACCCAATAATTACAGGCGTTTGCTGGCCATCCGATTTATTTTAAGATTTTTTTTAAAACCGATTAAAACTTTTAAAAAAACATTCCATTTGTTTTAAATCATTCAAGAAAATGATGGACGCACAAGACACTCGGTGCCCTCCTTGACCGCTCAAACATAAACGCCTCGCCAAAGGTGCAGAGCACCTTTGGCGAGGCGTTGACAGAAACGAATAACACCCAAAAACGAAGTATCACAATAAGCAGGAAATTGTTCAGTGATCAGCTATATCGAACAAACCAACACCTCACTCCACCACATCGGTCGCTTCCTCCTCATTTACCATGCTCACCGGCTGTCCGGTCGTTTCCAGCACATTGAGCCAGAGATCGCCTTCCACATCGATTTTTTTCCGCTCCGCAATGACCAATTCAATCGGCAGGTAGGTAAAACGGTTGTTGCGCCGGCCAACGACGAAACTGGTCTTGCCCGCCATAGCGCCGTGCACCGCGTTCAGCCCAAGTTTATTACAGAAAATACTGTCGCTCGGAGTAGCCGGGGCACTGCGGATAATGTAACTCGGGTCAATGTATTTCACCGTGACTTTCTGGTCGATCGATTTAAAATATCGGACGATTTCATTTTTCAAAAATACGCCGATGTCTTCGTGGAGTTTATTGCCCGAAGCATCGTACCTCGCCTTGTCCCGGTCGAAGAGGGTCTGTCCGGCCCCTTCCGCCACTACGATCATGCAGTGGCGCTTTGCATCCAATCTTTTTTTAATAACATTCAGCAGCCCTTTTTCTCCCTCCAGGTCAAAAGGCACCTCCGGCACCAGTACCATGTTGACCTCCGGCATCGAGAGGGCCGCATTGGCTGCGATGAAACCGGAGTCACGCCCCATGAGCTTGACGATGGCCACGCCGTTGTAAGCACCTTTGGCTTCGTTGTGCGCATCCCGGATGATCGGGCTGGCAATGGTAAAAGAGGTTTCAAAGCCAAACGTCTTTTCAATGTGGTTGATGTCGTTGTCGATGGTTTTGGGGACGCCCGCAACGACTATTTTCAGATTGCGCTTTTCAATTTCCTTGTGGATCGCCAGTGCGCCCCGGAGGGTTCCGTCGCCGCCAATGGTAAAGAGAATATTGATGTTGTGCCGTTCGAGGCAGTCGACAATTGCCGGCACGTCCTGTTGCCCGCGGGAAGAGCCCAGGATGGTTCCGCCAAACTGGTGGATGCTGGACACAAATTCGGGCGTCAGTTCAATAAAAGGGTGCTTGTAAGAAGGAATGAACCCTTCGTACCCATATTGTACACCAAAAACTTTATTGACCCCGTAGCGGTAGTACAAAGTCATGACGAGGCTACGGATCACATTGTTGATGCCCGGGCAAAGACCACCACAGGTGACGATGGCCACGGTCGTTTTGGAAGGATCGAAATAAATGTGCTCGCGCGGTCCCGCCCGCTCCATCACCAGGCATTTGCGGTTGGCCTCTCCGTTGGTGGCAGAGATGTCCTGCTCGACATCGAACAAGAGTTTTTCTTCGTCTTTGACAAAATTGAAAATGCTGTCTCCCTTTACGGTGGACAGGCCGGTCGGCGATTTGATTTTACTTGGTCCAAGGCTCTTAATTCGTAAGTCAGTGGGTTTCATCCTTGGCAATTTTTATGTTAGGAAAAATAGAACGGGAAGGTAGGGAAAGATGGGGGAAAACGCGTGTTAATTTTATGTTTATCCTTTTTGAAAAATGTGCCGCGCAGAGGGGGCGATGCACGCGAGATTTTTTTGGGCCCTCTGTGAGAAAAAGCCTTAACCTTTCCTTTTCGGGAAAGTCTTGGGAGCAACGACTTCTTTTAAAGTCTCTTCCAGTATGCTGTACAACACCGCCGCCACGTGTTTGCAGATGGGCCCGTGATCATACGGACAAGTGCAGTTCCACTGTAAGACATTTCCATTTTGTACATCGATTGAGACCTGATATGGATGGGTTCCGGTTACTTCGGCCTGCCAGGTATTGTCCTCTTTATTTAAACTTTTGACGTAGCCCTGGGCGAAATAATTGATGCCTTTTTGGGTGATATCGGCGGGGAGATGGGTCTCGAAAAGAGATAAAGGAAAGGACATCGCTTTTAAATTAAGTAAGTGACGGGGCAAAAAAATGACACTTTTTCTTTGCCTGAAAAAGAGTTTTGAGGCCGCAATATCAAGCATTTGCCAAAATAAAAGTGTCATTTTTAGCGCTCCTTTTGATCAAACGATAAAAATCAGGATTTAAACACCACCCACCAAATCAACCCCACCACCGGCGACCAGTACACCACAAACATAAAATTCATCAGCAGCCAGGCCAGTGGCAATACCGGTAAGGTCATAAACCACTCCGACCGCCCTGAACCTTTGCGGAAAGGACTGCGAAAAGATTTGAAAAACCCGTGCATGGTTTTCTCCAGGTTGTCCGCAAACGGTACAAAGATCACCCAGATCGGCAATGCTACGCCCGGTGTGCTCTTGCTCACGTGCCGTCGCCGCACACGTACATTCTTAGATATTCCAATCTTGCATTTCCAGAAAAACGGAATATTGATGAAAAGGTAGATAAATTTCACTTAAAAAACAATTTGTCGCAAAAATACAACAAATTGTTAAATTGACTTGAGAATTAAAATTACATGACGTGTGACTTGAAATTTATCTGAAACAAAATCAAAAATCTTATTCCTGTAACCTTAATTCTCCTATCAATCACCGCAGCAATGTAAAATCCCCCTTGATCGTCACCGACTCCTCTTCACACGACAGCTCCAGCATAAAAATATAGACATCCTGGCCGGCAGTTTTGTTGGAGCGCATACCATCCCAGTAGATACCGGAAATTCCCTCTCCATCGTACACCTTTTTGCCCCAACGATCCCAGATACGCAGTTGGGCCGAGGTGACCAACTTATCGAGCCGGTCCCTGAACTCAGGCCCGAACCGGTCATTAATGCCATCACCATTGGGTGTAAAAACATTGGGCATCTGGATATTTTCACCCACACAGGGAGGAAGGGCTATAGTTGTAACCTGCGTCATGGCACTGCATCCGGTCTCATCAGTTACCGTAACAGTAAAGGTTTCGTTGAACGCTGAAAGAAGGCCAGGATCAGGGCAGGTATCGCAACTGAGGAAAGTGTCAGGCTCCCAGTTATAAGTGACAAATTCGTTGCTCAGCTGATCGAGCGCAATTTCCGAGCCTTCCGTGACACAAATTGTATCAACCGGATAAACAACTACGGGTGTATCCCTCGGTTCATAAAACAAACAGCGCGTCACCTCGCATATTCCTTCAATGACGGGGTTGCAGTCCTCTACTGCATCAAAAAAGGTCACGCCATCAATGACCACGGAATCTCCAGTACAAAGCGGGATCGTATCAACAAGAAATGCTTCGGGCACATTGATGAGATAATTGGTGGTATTCACGCATTCAAACTGGTCCGTCCAAAGCAGGGTAACGGTAGAGGTATCGGTCAGCACCACATTTTGGGTGGCAGCTGTGGTATCAATGATGCCCGGGCCTTCCCAGTCGAAGGTGACGGCGCCGAGAGGGCCATCAAGCGGCACAACTTCGTTGGGGCAGCCATTCACCACTTCCTCCATCTCAGGCTGACCTTCTGCTATGAAAATGGAGAAATCATAATCAACCATACAACCATTCGGATAGGTGTCCATGAAGTCAAAATCGATCAGAGCAGGAAACGAGCTGATCGAAAGCTCACTTGTACTGAGTATCGGGCTGGCGCAGTCGGTGCATTCCAATCCTTCCGAAGGTGACCACTGATAGGTATGTCCGTTCATGTCCGGTACGCCGAAGAAAAGCTCCAGTTCATTGCCCAGGCAGGTCGTGTCAGGTGCATAAGTTGCCGGGACGACTGTCGGGCCGGCCTCTACGTCTTCCGTACAGGTACAGTTATTTTGATTGTCAACGACAGCAATAACGTTACACAGCAGTAAATAAAAAGCAGGAAAGGACCCCGCAAGAGCAACCGATTGGCCACTGGCCAGTCCGCCTAAATGTTGCGCTGTATGCACGGGCGTATCGCCCGGCGTAAAGGTGCCGCTATTATCGACATCGTTGTAAAAAGTGACTACCAGGTCATCGGTGGTAGCAGTACCGTTATTTTCCAATTGCACGTTGTAAACAATATCTCCATTATCAACGGACAACTCCAGGTCGCTCAAGCCCAAGGAGGGTATGGTAAAAATCACTTCCAGGTCCCTTCTTCCTGTTTCGGCCAGCGTGGAACAAATGTCGCCGGTCGCAACGCACTCGGCCTCCTGTAGTTGGAAGGTGACGATTTCCAGAATGGTGCTATCACATTCACCACCCGCCACGGCAGCGAAAATCAGACTAAAATCAATTGGTGTAAATGGTTGAAGACCATCCACCAGTGGCCATTTCAGCAGGAACTGGTCATCAACAAACTCAATGATCGGGTCGTTGGCAGAGGCATTTTGGCCGGGTACATAGCTCCCCGGTTGGTAGGCCAGTCCCGGCGGCACATAGATAAATACGCTGTCCGTTCCAGCAGTCGGGGCATCTGCTTCGAGGGTCACATCAATCTGGATGCTGTCTCCGCAGGAAAGGGTCGGTGGCACATTGGTACCGATGGTGATATTGGCATCGTACAGAGGCGTGACACCTTCGATAAACAGTTCATCACCTGGTTTGCTGAGGGTGTTGGCATCGAGGCCACAGCCCTGGTTACCGGCAGCATTAAAAATAATTTGCGAAGGCGTAATAAAACCGCACTCAGTAGCCGCCCTAAAGCGGATGGTCACGGAGTGATTAGGTGCTTGGGTGAACCCCTGTAACCCTTGCTCGCCGAGCAGTTGGCTCAGCTCAGACAAATCATAAAATGCTGTGTCTCCATTTAACAAAACCGGATCGGCAATGGGCTGGAATCCACTTCCACTGGGATATTCCAATTCGCTGGTACCGGGCAGGATGGTCAGTCCGAGGGGCAGGGCTGCCCGCAGTTCGACATCATAAACGGCTCCAAACTGGGCATTGAAAATTTCGACGGTATGGTAGCCGATGGTATCACAAAGCTCGAACGGGGAAACCGGGCTTTGCACATCCATTTCCAATTCACCTAAAAGCGCGGTCAGCGTTAAAATTTCTGTTTCCTGAAAACAAGGTTCTGTCATAGGGTCGGTGTACGGCTCGCAGTCCCAGCCAAATGTGACTTCCACCAAATCCGGCTCGCAGTTATTGATGCTTGCGGTCAGTTGAAATTCATTCATCCAGTCGGGCGGCAGGTCTCCGAGCTGAAAAAGGCCATTTTCCAAGGGGAGCATCTGGCCCGTTGACAGATTGGTCAATTGAAAATCAGTGATCAGCCCGCTGGGTGAGTAAACCGACATCCAGGCGTTGAGTGCCGTTTCATCTACAGCCGATAAATTGGCAAATTCAAAGTCCCAGGTAGCCATGTTGGACGTGCTCTCATGATTGATGTTTACAGGAAAAAACTCCAGTGCGGGGCGGATAGGAAACAAGGAAGAGTTTCCAATCTCAGTGCGGTCATACGGATTGCTTTCCGGGAGGCTCGGTGCTACTTCGCCCAACAGGTTAATCGTTAGCGGCAGTGGCTCCGAGACCGAACAATCCATTTCAAATTCATGATTGAAACGCAAGAAGAAACCCTCATCGATCAATCCTTCCGGGAGTCCGCTGATATCAAAGTCATAGGTCTGTCCGTTTTGGGTCCAGGCCAGTGGCACGTCTTGCAGCAATACGGCTCCGCCCTGAATATTTAACAATTCGATTTTTGAATCGAGTAAATTAACGGTTGACGGCAGGACATACTCCCATTCCAGCAAATCGATAAAGCTGCGAAACTCAAACGGGAAAAAATTGGCGCGGGCCACCGTAAATTCAAAGAAGGTATTACCAGGCTCATTGGAAGGCGCACAGGGTGGCAATTGGTACAAACCAGGATTGACGCCGATGCGGTACCCCCCCAGTTGCCAACGCCGGTCGCTTTTGTTGCAGGAAAAAAGCGGTTGCCCCGGAGGCCCTGAGAAATCAGCCGTAAAGATCCTTGTCATGGTTCGCATATTGATGACTTTGGAGGGATTGGGGTTGTACATGGGCCGGTGAAATACGTGGGCCTCAATGGCGTCCCCGTTTTCAAATTCCCAACCGGGAGGCAGGTCACACCCTTGCGCACGTAAAAATGCAGGTGTAATGTCATAAGTATACCGGATGAAGTGCCAAAGGTCAATGATATCTTTTGGCCGGGTATTCACGACCGCATCTTCATCTCTCAACCGTTCACCGACCCTTGGTGTCGGCAGTTCACATTCGAATATGTCCCCCGTGCTTGCATCAAAAATGGTAATGGTGCCGCCCAGGTTGACAAAGCCAGTGGAGTCGTCCAGTAAGCTGATATCCATGATTGTATCCATGAATTCGCCGCCATCCCAGCCATTGTCAATCAAGTGCGACTCGAAGTTGACGACTACCTCCGCATTGGGAATTGTTTCCCCAGGATTATCAATGGTCAAAACCCCGTTGACGGTGGTATGCAAGGTGTCTCCGGTCAAGGCCCGGTCGCGCCGGATGAGGCCAAGGTCCAGGCTGCCGGCTCCATCGGCAAACCGGTTGTTGTCATTGTCCGGCAAGCCGAGGTTTTCCCGTTGAAATTCCATGCTGGACGTAAAATAACCGATGATGGGAATGGGGCAGATCTCGTCCGTACTGGCTTCGCAAAAATACTCCAGACTAAACTCCTCACAACTCTGCGGACCGCAGGTGGCATCATTTAGCAACAAAGTCGAATTCACCTCTACTCCTAAAATGCCTACCACCCCCTCCACTGGAGGGGACGGGCAAGACGTAATGAGCTCAGGGATACAGGGAGGTAACTCGATGCAATTGGAGTCGCACTGAAAAGTGACGTTAAAATCAGAGCCAACACTGTCCACCCCTAATGGCAGCTCAAAAAACATAGACACCTCTGCACCGCCAGGGATGCCGGGCACCACCGATACGCTATCCGGCGTTTGTCCGTTTAAATTGAACCCATCATTATTGCCCCAGCTGATCCCGCAAGGCAGGTTGAAATCAATTTGCAATGTTCCGGAAGAATCGACCAAAATGGGCGACTTAAGCGTATAGGTCAGCGTGTAATCGCCATCATTTACCAAAAATTCACCAATGTAATAAGTGACAAATTGCGAAAGCAACTGAGCTGCACCGAAGGCTTGCGACACTGCACCGCCGCTGCCAAACGAACCCGGCGGGCATTCATTGTCGTGGTACCAGTCGAACCGCCACGACGGTGGCTCTGCCTCGCAATCCACTGCACAGACAAAAGCATCCCAAAGGATTAAAACGGTATCGCCCGGTAAAAGCTCCGGGACAACAATGGCCACCGAATCAAACAATGTTGAAGGAGGGGTGCATGACTCGAAGATCACCGGGTTGAATATATCGAACACGGCATTTACGGGCGCTCCTCCTCCATTGGTAAAAGTGAGCGACGTGGGGTCCAGTGCCATGGAGCCGTCCCTAAAGTGGGAAATATAAACGGCCAGGTCCGTTACCGCAGCATTGCCGTCGTTGGTCAAAACGATGCCCTGCTGGTTGCTCTCCGCAGCGCAATAATCCGCCGGGAATGGATCAATGATCGTTGAGACAACATTCGGAACATCATCGTTTGGCGCAATGGCCACTACACCCGTTGTACTTACTGACTGACAAATTTCACCGTGACAGCCCCAGGCGGCCGTCAGAAAAGAGGTGGATTGTGGCGGCGCGCCACAGCCAGTGACTTCTATGGTTTCGGTGATGGTGATTTGTTCGTTTAATTCAAAAAGTCCGTCCCCATCACCGAACATCATAAAATCGGCCCCGGTCAGTTCCAGTTCAAGGGTTCCTTGATTTTGGGTAACGACCGTACCCATCGGAGAGGTAATGAATATTCCATCGGCGTAGTTATCAATAAAAGTCAGGCTTGAGAGTGCCCCAAGTCGGGTATTGACCAGCGTCCAGGTACGGGTCAAAATGTCACCTGTCGTACCGCTCATCATCTGGTCGTTCAAGCTGACAATCTGTAAAAGGGCCGTCTCGACCACATAAGGTGTCGTCAAAACGGTCGTATTTCCTCCAGTAAAATCGACCCGGTAGGTATTGACAAAGAGGTCTCCGTTGTTGATGGCATCGATCAGGGCGCACCTGGTACGGGCACTGAATGTTAGGACGATCGACTCACCCGGTGGCACTTGGGGCAGATCAAAAACCGGACTGTTGGGATTCCCAATATTACTCTCAACGGCATTGACCATGCTCCCCGGAACATACTCCACTCCATCCGGCATCTCCACCGTAAACGTAGCAGCGCTCAAGGTATCAGCCAGTGTATTGGCAATGGTCACCTCAAATACCGCAGTATCACAGACCGTCAGGTCGGGAGGGTTGATATATGTAATAGAAACGTTTTGGGAGAACAGAAAGACGGAGAGGCCGGAAAGCCAGAGCGTAAACAGCATGCGTGACAGAGAGTGCATAATCAAGGGTTTAAATGTGTATCACCAAAGAAAGAATGCTTTTGATTCAGTCCTTCGGTAAATGTTGGTTCGTTCTGATACTAAAAATAACGATCAAGTTTTAAAATACGTGGGGTCAAGATAAATTTTAAATTAAAAAAAAATCGAAAAATCAGGTTTTTGATGGGCGGGTTGCAAAACGGCTGAGCGCGGTGTTCGGTTGGCGAGTCAGCGAGTCAGCGACTTGCCGACTCCCCAACTACCAAACTATGGACTTTTCCTGGATTCTCTTTTCTTTTCCCTTCCCCTTCTATACATTCGTGCTTTGTATTTTTCACCGAAAATTATTGACTTATGAATAAAGAGTTTTTTACCGTACTCCTGATCTGTTTCGTCATCAAGGGTTTGATTTCTGCCCAGATTACTGATCCGAAAGCGACCGAAGTCTGGGAGCCGACCCCCCGTATGATTACCCCGGGACAGGGAACTGCTCCGCCATCGGATGCCATCGTTTTGTTTGATGGAAAAAATACCGCTGAGTGGACCCATGAAGACGGCAGCGCCATCAAATGGAAACTTGACCAAGGCCACATGACGGTCAAACCCGGTTCGGGCGGCATTTTTACCAAGCGTACGTTTAGCGACTGCCAGCTTCACCTCGAATGGCGGGCCCCGGCCGACGACAAGGACGAAGGACAGAATCGCGGCAACAGTGGTGTTTTCCTGCAAAACCGTTACGAAGTGCAGGTGCTTGACAGCCATGGCGGGAAAACTTACCCCAACGGCCAGGCTGGTGCCATTTACAAACAATCCATGCCGCTCGTAAATGCCTGCCGTCCCGCCGGTGAGTGGCAGGCTTACGACATCATCTTTAAAGCCCCTGTTTTCAACGAGGATGGTATCAAAGTGGCCCCGGCATTCATCACCGTCCTGCACAATGGAGTGCTGATCCAAAACCACACAGAAATAAAAGGCACCACTGAATACATCGGCCTTCCCAAAAATATCGCCCACGGAAAAGGCCCCATCCAGTTACAAGACCACAGCGAACTGGTGAGCTACCGCAATATCTGGATTAGAGAATTGTAGATTTTGGAGGGTAGGAGAGAGACCGCCTTCGGCTGTCAGGGGTCAGATCGCCTTCGGCTGTCAGAGGTCAGACTGCTTATCGTCTGACCCCTGACAGCAAAGTGGTCTCTCGTCTGACAGCGAAGCGGTCTGACCCCTGACAGCAAAGCGGTCTGACCCCTGACAGCAAAGCGGTCTGACCCCTGACAGCGAAGCGATCTGACCCCTGACAGCGAAGCGGTCTCTCTCCTGCCCCCTGACTCCTAAAAATGTACACCATCCAAACCGACCGACTTGGCCTGCGCAACTGGCGGCCTTCCGACTTTGAACTGTTTGCTGAAATGAATGCAGACGAGGAAGTCCTGCGTTATTTTCCGCGAACTTTTACCAAGGAAGAATCCATTGCCGGCGCTCGCCGTTACATGGCACATTTTGCCAAACATGGCTACACCTATTTTGCGGCCGATACCCGCTCCGATGGGCAGTTCATCGGCTTCATCGGCCTGCTTTACCAAACCTATGAAAGTCATTTTACGCCCTGCACCGACATTGGTTGGCGGCTGCGAAAAACGGCGTGGGGCAAGGGATACGCGACCGAAGGAGCAAAAGCCTGCCTTCAATTTGGTTTTGAAAAAATGGGCCTGACCGCAATCTTTGCCGTCGCACCTACACTCAACGTACCATCGGTCAGGGTGATGAAAAAAATCGGGATGCAATTGGACTCGGAATTTGACCATCCTAAAATTGATGCAGAAAGTCCGTTGCGAAGATGCTATTTGTACAAAATTTCGAAAGGTGACTAAATGTACGGTGAATCTTTGCCGCTTTCAACCAATTGCCCCCTCGCCTTGTTATCCTCAAACTTCTGGCAGGTCTCTGTCGTAAGATCAATCAACTTGAGCGAAGCGAAATCCCGCACGGACCGGTCGGGAAACCAGCAACTAACAACCAATTATCAACATGTCCATCTCCACTTTGCAGAAATACCAGTTCAAAAATCCATTGGCCAGCTCCACGCCGGTTGTGTTCGAAGTCGAATCGTTTCGGGTTACGAAAGATTGCACGGCGCACCACAGCCACCGGTCGGAGCAATACAAGATCATTTTCATAGAAGATGGATCGGGCAGCTACCAAATTGATTTTCAGGAATTTAAAATTGAAAGTTCCGGCATTTTCTGCTTGTCGCCCGGACAGGTACTGACCGTAGAGTCGGAGTCCACGAAGGCGGCCTATCAGATTTCGTTCAACCGGGAGTTTTACTGTGTGGAAACGCACGGGAAGGAAATCGCCTGCAACGGGGTCTTGTTCAATAACATCCACCGCGCTACCTGCCTGCAGCTGTCAGCAGCCGATTCCGCCTATTTCAAGCAATTGGTCGAAAACATGATCCGGGAGCTGGAAAATCCAGGTAAGGCCCATCAGGACATGTTAGAGACGTACTTGCGCATGTTTCTGATCGAGGCCCTCCGCAAGCACGACGAGCAAGCTGCGGCCATCCCGGTCGAAGGGGAGGAAAGCAATCGGCTCGTGGGTGATTTCATTGCTTTGGTCGACAAACATTTTCGAAAAAAGAAAGCCGTTTCAGAATACGCTGACCTGCTCTTCGTTTCGCCCAAATCTCTCGCCAAACGGCTAAACGCCCAAGGCTACCCGACCCCGACCGAGGTCATCCGCAACCGCATTGTACTGGAAGCCAAACGGGATTTGCGGTTCACTCAAAAATCAGTCAAGGAGATAGCTTTCGACCTGGGCTTTGATGATCCCGGCTATTTTACCAGGTTGTTCAAGAAGGCCGGCAATGATTCGCCGGCCGCCTATCGGTTGGCCTACCTCGGACAGGAACACTGACACCTGCGACCAGCGGACCCCCAACCATATATCTTTGCTAAGGAAAATTGGATTACTTCAAAGACATACCAACCCTGCTCAAGGCTTTACGCACGATCCGGCCCCAGCACTTTGGGTTCCATATTCACCGGCACGAAGACACCCCAGCCTCCCATGCAGATGAGACAACCTTGTTCCGCAGCGATGCTTTTGCCGTTTTATTGCTCACAGATGGCTCTGCCGATTATAAAATTGGTTTATCAGAATACCGGATGGAACCGGGTGCCCTTTATTTCATGGGGCCACCTCATTTGAGATACTATAAAAAAACCAGCAAGTGGAAAGGATATGTGCTTCTTTTCATGGAGGAGTTTTTGGTTCGGCACGGAGTAAAATTGCCGGCGTCCGAATACCCTTTTTTCCAGATCGACGCCAATGTGCTGCTGCAGCTGGCACCAGAGGTGTATGCACCTTTCGAGGAATTACTTGAAAAAATGCACGACATCTATCAAGGAAATGCAACGGATAAAGAAATCTTACTTTTTCACTACCTGAACATTTTCCTGTTGGAGGCCAAAAATACCTACCTCACAGTGTACCCACCCCAGGAACGACGACCGGGCCAAAATCGGCAAATCAGCCTGGTCAGTGCTTTCGAAAAAGAACTGGAACTCCATTTTTATGAACTGGCCAAAGAGCAAACCGACCGTATATTTTCAGTGACCGACTTTGCCCAAAAACTATTTATTTCCACCCACCATCTGACTGATGTTGTCAAACAGCACCTGGGCAAGACGCCTGCCCAGTTAATCAAGGAAAGGACCGCGCTCGAAGCACAGTCCCTGCTTCGCAATACGGATTGGAGCATTACCCGCATCGCCCATTTTCTGCACTTTAATGACTCATCGAATTTCGCAAAGTTTTTTAAAAACCTCCTGGGACAGTCTCCAAATAAATACCGCAATTCAGTCTAAAAATTCGAAAATAAGTCACGTTATCCTCAAAAAGTACCGAACAAACCCATTTTGCTACCTGCTTCCAAGCTGACCAGCCCCCCACCTTTGCATCATCAATTTATTCACAAAAAAAAAATCGAAATCATGACAACAGCAACCATTGGAAAAAACCTGAAAGTAAACCGACTTGGATTCGGAACCATGCGATTGACCACCGGCCCAGGCATTTGGGGTGACCCGTCCAACAAACAACAAGCCATCCGTATCATTCAGCAGGCAGTTGAACTGGGTGCCAACTTTTTTGATACCGCCGACAGCTATGGCCCCGGACATTCAGAAATGGTCGTGGAGGAAGCACTCCGTCCATTTAAAGACGAGGTCGTGCTCGCGACCAAGGGAGGTGCCATGAAATATGTCCCAGGAAGGATCATGTCCAACGGGCATCCCTATTATTTAAAAAAAGCGGCGGAGGCCAGTCTGTTACGCCTGAAAAGAGAACAGATTGACCTGTATTTCCTGCACCGGGTAGACCCTGACATCCCGATCGAAGAAAGTGTTGGGGCCTTGGCAGATCTGCAAAAAGAGGGTAAAATTCAACATATCGGCATCTCCAATGTTAGTGTAGACCAACTGCACCGGGCACAAAAGGTAGCCCACATCGCAGCGGTACAAAATGCCTTTAACCTGGCCGACCGGCGCCACGAAGCATTGGTCAGGGAAACTGCAAATCAAGGAATTGCATTTGTCGCTCATACGCCGGTCGGAGTCGGTAGAATCCCTGCGGAGATGGCAGCAAAAGGAATGACCGCAAGTCAGGCCTCACTGGTTTGGCTGCTTCAATATGCCGATCATGTCATACCGATACCCGGCACGTCGAATCCTTTGCACCTAAAGCAAAACATGGAATCACTGTCTCTGGCAGAACAACCACTGGCCTAACTGAATGCCTGAAGCTGCCAGTTGCCGAATATTTTACAACCATAATTATCTAATGGTTTGTTCAGCTCTTGGGCCGAACAAACCGTTAGATACGCTACCAAAAAAATACAACCATGTCACCTTCCGAAAAAACAGTCTCCTCTCAAATCAAGGCGACCACACAACCACCCAAGTATAAAATAGCCTTACTTACCTGGCTGGCCATCTACCCGCTCATCACCTTTATCCTGATGTTGTTTGGCGAACCACTGAACCAACTGCCATTGCCAATCCGCACACTGGTGCTGACCGTGGTGTTGGTACCTATCATGGTCTATTGGGCCGTCCCTTTGCTGCGCAACTGGTTTGCAAAATGGCTCTGAATGCACAAATCAGACTATCTTGTTAACCCCAAAAAACGGTTGGCCGATTAAAACGGAACTTCTGTCCCACCCTCAGGAACTTCTGTCCATTCCTTCCGCGCTATTTTGCCTGCAACTTTGTGCTGTCATTTAAATCAAAATCATCTAATCACAAAATAGACAGCAATCATGGCAACTGAAATTAATATCAAAAACATACCCGTCGGTTTTCAAAGCATCATTTCCAATGGCCGCCATTCAATTCTTGGTGATGAGCCGGAAAGATCCAAAGGCACCGACCTGGGCTTTTCACCTGAAGACCTGATCCTTTCCAGCCTGGCTTTTTGTAAAGTCGCCACGGTTCGTTACATCGCCCGCAAAAAAGGATGGGAAATCGGGAACGTCGATGGACGATTGGTACAAAAAGTAAAAAGACATGCCGGTGGAAAATTGAGCACCCACGTACAAGTTCAGATCGACATCGAAGGCGACCTGACCGACGAACAACGGGAAGAGTTGTTGTACGAAGCAGACCACTGCTACGTCCACCGAATGATCGAAGGCGAGTGGAACATCGAAGCCGCCATCCGCGACAATGTCGAATCACTCACCGCTTAACCTATAAATTTTTAATTGATGACTTATAAGTTATAAATTTTAAAAAAAATCGAAACTCATAACTTATAACTCAAAACTATTAACTCAATAATCATGAAAGAAATAAAAAATGTAGCCGAATACAACGAAGCCATCAATGCAGGAAAACCTGTCTTACTGGATTTTTATGCCGACTGGTGTGGACCTTGTAAAATACTTTTGCCAACGGTCGAAAAATTAGCCGCTAAACATGCTGACAATTTCACGATCGCAAAAGTAAACGTGGATAAAAATCCTGAACTGGCACAACAGTTTGGCGTCCGCAGTATCCCTGCCCTCTTTTTTGTACAAGATGGAAAAGTGCAGGAAAACTTAGTGGGCATCCAATCGGAGGCCAAACTGGAAGCAAAAATCCAGCAATACACAGTGGCCGCTTAATTAATAATTAAATTAATTAAGATAAATAATAAACGGCAGTTCCGATTAAATTCGGGACTGCCGTTTTTCATAAATCGGATGGTTTATCTGAGGAAAGCAGGTGGTCAAAAAAATGACACTTTTCCTTTACCTGAAAAAGATTTTTAAGACATGGAAATCAAACATTTGCCAAAACAAAAGTGTCATTTTTAGCGCTCTTTATTTTTGTCCAAGCACTTAAATCTAAAAATAAAAGGTCGTCAAAATTGGGCCCAAGTAAAAAACACTTTTCCTTGGCAAATACCTGATTGCTAAACCTTAATTTTTTTTTCTAAGCCAAAGAAAAAATGATATTTTTTTAAGCTTCCCTTAAATTAGGAACCATCGTCCCATTACCAGGAACTTCTGTCCATTCTTTACCCCTCAAAAGCACTATATCTTTGTATCATCAATTTAATCAACAAGAATTAACTAAAAAGAAAAAAGAAATACGCTAAAAAATTGTTTCACTGCATTTTAATTTCTTTTTAATTATTTCGAAAACATTTCTCAACCAAAAAAAATTAAGTCATGTCAAATGTAATTCAAGTCCCAACTCGCAACCAAGTAGACGAAAAATCTCAAGCCATATTTGATAATTTAAAAAAGCAGCTTGGCACCGTGCCTAATTTATATGCGACCATTGGATATTCTTCCGACACGCTGGAAAACTTCCTCGGTTTTAGCAGCAAAGCCGGCACCGGCAGTTTTAATAAAAAAGAATTGGAAGCAATAAAATTAGCCGTTTCAGAAGTAAATAACTGTGAATATTGTTTAGCCGCACATACAACGCTTGGAAAAATGGCCGGCTTCACCGAAGCTGAAACATTAGACATCCGGGCAGGTGAAATAAATGATCCAAGACTGCAGGCCATTGCCCGGTTGGCAGCCGATATTTCCCGCAACCGGGGTAAAGCCAATGCAGATCTGAAGGCCGCATTTTTTGCACAAGGATTTAATGAAAAAGCATTGATCGACCTGATTGCCGCAGTTACTTCGATCACCTTTACAAATTATGTACACGGTGCAACTGAAGTACCTGTCGATTTCCCAAAAGCAAAATCACTGGAAACATTGGCCACTGCTTAAAATTCGAAAACCAATATCATCATATAAGGGAGCGGAACATTTTCCGCTCCCGAATTTCTAACCAATTAATTAATTCTAAATCTTTTTGACATCGCATTAAAAATGACTTTTTTATAAAATAATTATGTCAAAAAAAAAGCGGCGTAATTCAGAAAAAATAAAACATCATTTTTTTCGCACATCAAAACTGTCGAATAAAAAAAATTAAATCATGAAATCTTTATTGAAATTATTTTTCCTCGCACTTACCGTTTTTTCTTTTCAAACTGTCTCGGCCCAAACCATGGAAAAACACATGGACGATGTCACCGTCATCCAGCTTTCCCAAACTCCCGGGCAATATGAGACCACTTCTTTGAACCTTGAACCCGGTAAATATATTTTTGAAGTAACCAATAAAAACGTAGACAAAAAATTAGGGTTTTACCTGACCCCCACCAGTGACGCCAAGGCTCAAGTCCCCAACTCTGGACTTAAAAAACTGGTGAACACAGGTGAAACCGCAAGAACCGGCGTAGTGGAACTGACCGAAGGTGAATACCAGTACAGTTGTCCCCTGAATCCGACCCCACATTACAGCCTTAATGTTTCCGGAAAATAACCGGACAACAACTAACCCAAACCGAGCATCACAGCGGGCGGGGCAGTTGCTCCGCCCGTTTTTTGTATGGCCGAACTCCGATTCGGCGCTTCACTAATCACCGGACAGTCGATCAGGACTTCGACTGTACACCTTCTAAATCTAAGCATCATGATAGCGGCATCCATCAAACAATATTTCTCCAAAAAATGGAAAAGCGAAAACACCCCATCCACACCTGAACACGTCTGCCCCAACTGCTGGGGAAAGCAAGAATGGGACGGCCAATTCTATGAATTGATCAAAGATCCGCAGCTGACTCCCGAAGGCAGGCGCTACCAATCGTTCATCAGTAAAGTGGTGGACAAATACGTGGCCACCATGCGCCAACGTGGTGACCGATATGTTTGTGCGACATGTGGGGGTTAGGAGGAGTCAGGGGTTAGGAGGAGTCAGGGGTCAGGAGTCAGGAGTCAGGTTCAATCTTTTGGCCTGACTCCTGACCCCTCAAAAAAACAAAAGCCCAAAAGAAACAAGCTTTCCAAAAAGCGGTTATTATCATGAGAAATAAATTATCATGAATACGAAATTGCCTTTTTTGGAACAGATATACCTGGCACACCAGTCACCAAAGACGTTGCCGGGTGTGGAAGAAGTGGAAAGCTTTCTCTCCCATTTATTGCAGTTCCTTTTCCCCGAACTGAACGACCAGCGGCTCAGTAGCCGCCTGGCTGTGGAGACACACTTTAAAATGCTCCACCTCGATTTTCAAAATCTTTTATATAAAACCGAAGCCTGCGACAAGTCGGGCGTGCGCAGTGTCTGCAATCAGTTTTTCAAAAGACTGGAGGGTGTCTATGAGCTTTGCCTGGAAGACAGTGAGGCCATTCTGCAAGGTGACCCTGCTGCGGTGGATACCCGTGAAGTCATCCGCACCTATCCCGGTTTTTACGCCATCGCTGTCTATCGGATCGCCCATTTGCTGCTGACCCTGGATGTGCCGTACCTGCCAAGGATCTTCACCGAATTGGTGCATAGTAAGACCGGTATCGACATCCATCCCGGCGCCCGCATTGGCCGTCGCTTTTGCATCGATCACGGAACAGGAGTCGTTATTGGCGAAACTACTGACATCGGCAACGACGTGAAGCTCTATCAGGGCGTTACATTGGGTGCATTGAGCGTCAGCAAATCGCAGGCAAAACAAAAAAGGCACCCGACCTTGGAAGATGGCGTGATCATCTATGCCGAGGCAACCATACTGGGTGGAGAGACGGTCATCGGCACCAAAAGCATCATTGGCGGCAACGTCTGGCTGACACAGAGTGTACCGCCCCATTCCAAAGTTTACTATTCTCCCGGCGGCCATATGCGGCAGAAAGTCGTTAATTGAGGGATCAGGGATCAGGAGTCAGGGGTCAGGGGTCAGGTTTTGATTTGCTGACCCCTGACTCCTGACCCCCGACTCCTCAAACCCTCAATTCATGAAAAAAAAGTCCATCGCCAAGCTCATCGGCAATACTCCTTTGGTAAGAATCAACCTCCCTGAAATCCCCAAGCACGTCAAACTGTACGGCAAGCTTGAAGGGAACAACCCCGGCGGCAGTGTCAAGGATCGCCCAGCGTACAACATGATCAAAGAAGCTTTACGGCGGCAGGAGATCGACAAAAAGACCCGCTTAGTGGAAGCCACCAGTGGCAATACAGGTATTGCACTGGCCATGGTCGCTTCTTCTTTTGGGCTCGACATGACCCTGCTCATGCCAGCCACTGCCACCAAAGAACGGGTGGACACCATGCGGGCCTACGGTGCCAAGGTAATCTTGACCGACAAAAACAAAACCATTGAATACTCGCGGGAGGTGGCGGACGAGATGGTGGAAAAAGAAGGATATGTAATGCTCAACCAATTTGCCAACCCTGACAACTTCCGGGCGCATTATAAGACCACCGGCCCCGAAATCTGGAAAGACACTGAAAAGAAAATTACCCACTTCATTTCGAGCATGGGCACTACTGGTACCATCATGGGCACGTCTATGTTTTTAAAAAAGAAAGATCCGAATATCCAAATTATCGGAGCGCAGCCAGAAGAGGGCTCTCGCATTCCGGGCATCCGCAAGTGGTCGCCGGAGTTTTTGCCGAAAATATACGATCCGGCACGAGTCGATGAAATTCGTTATGTCAATCGGGACGACGCCGCAGCCATGACTCGGCGGCTGGCGGCGGAGTGCGGCATTTTCGCGGGCATGAGCAGTGGCGGGGCAACTACCATTGCCGTGCGACTGGCGCAGGAACTGAAAGAAAAGTCTTTGCTGGTTTGCATTTTATGTGACCGGGGAGACCGGTATCTAAGCTCGGATTTATTCATGTGAAACGGACGGCCAGCCCGTGCTACTTTATTTCAAACGGAATTTCTAAAACCCCTTCTGCCTGGTTTATTTTTTCCGCTTCATATTTTTCGTCAAATAACCTGATTAAGTTATTACCCGCCAGGTCTTCTATTTTTTCACTGACCATTAAAAAGTATTTTCCTTTTTGCCAATATCGCTCCGGATAAAAATCCCATTGCAGTTCATTGGAAACAATGGCGATGGCTCCCGGCACGGTACGGCCTTTTTCATCGACCACTCCGATGCCAGAATACAAAGTGCCGTAATCCATATATTCATTAAACCTTATTTTTAAAGGACAGCTGGGTTCCGGCGGGAATTTAATTTCCCATTTTTCCACATTGGGCTTTTCCCGGTCGGCAGCGGAGATATACATTTTTTTTTCAAAATCTTTTTCCATTATACGGCCATGGGCGTCTTTCATTTTTTTTGAAACGACTAATTTATATTCCCCTTCTTCCTTGAGGGGTGGTCCGAGGAGCTCATGAGGTGCCAGTTCTTTTTTGATCCGTCCCGGATCGAACCAAAGAGTCAACCTCTGCTGGCTGCTATCCCATAGTGGCGGTTTAATTTCGAGGAAAGGTTCTCTTACTTCCACTTCATTCGCCGAAAACAATTTAATGTGTTCATAAACGTCTCCCAATCCCATCGGGCCGGAAAATTGAATATACATTTTCAATAAATTAGCAGGCACCCGGTTAATGGAAGGAAAACATTCAGCGACGGAAACGACCGGGGACTTTTTTAAAGAGGGAATTAAAACTGATTTAATTATTTTTTGCTTACCAGTTATTTCAACAACATATTTTTTGCTTTGTAAAAAAGGAAAACGAGGTCTAAAATAAATAGTATTTTTTTGTGCAATAAATTCTCCCAGCATGGGCGGTAAATCTTTTCTGTTTAAATCGTATAATTCTTTTAAATAAATTTTAATTAAATCATTTTCTAAAACATTTTTTATTTCATTTTTATTTAATCCGGATATTTTGATTGCACCAAAAAAAACATTGTTTTTTTCAGCAATAAATGCTACCTCCTGTGGGAATAAAAAAGAGGGCAGTAAAACAAAAAATAATATTGAAACTAAGTTTTTCATTTTTTATTTAACACCTAAGCACATAGATATTTTATAAAATAAATATTCTATGTGCTTAGGTGTTAAAAGCAAATCAGGACCGGCGAATCCGCATCGACCGTAACGCCAGCGTTCCATTCGGCTGTCGCTGCAGTAGCAAAATATTATTACTGTTTAAATTGTCGATCTGCGTAATTCCCTGGCCCGACAATACATCGTGATCCAGGCCGATGGTGTATGCCCCTTCCGGCATGGGCTCGGTCAACCCCTTTTCTCCCACATCAATTTTTGCCGGGTTGATGCGGATCAGGGTTTTGTTCGAATTGGACATGAGCAGCATCGGCTGATCTCCACTCTTATAAGAAATGATATCAATCGGCATATTGCCGGAGCCAAATTCGGCCAGTGTTTTACTGACTACATGTTTGCCCGGTTTCAGGTCATTCACCGGAATGCTGACAAAAGGGGTACAGGTATAACCTGCCAAAATATACTTTTGACCGTTCATCGTGTAAGGCACCAGTGTCCGGATGGGCGCTTCGGTTTCCCATTTTTTATGAGCGACATGGTACACCTCGATGGTAGAATAACTGGTCTTTTTGTTGAACGGAAAATCCATAATCCGCAGAGCAGACGCAAATTCCTCGTTGCTCAGACCTGCCACGTACAACTTGCGGTCATCGTACGCAATGTCGGTAATGGCATCGGTGCGGTAGTCACTCTTCCGCCAGCTTTCCGTGCCGGGTTCAATGACTTTGGGCACCTCTGCGTAGGAGTGGTAAATACTCTCGAGCGACACTTCCTCCATGCTGCCGTCCGGTTTTATCTTTATTAAAATGGTTGCGTTGGCGATGTCGTTGGCCATCCGCCAGTACCCCAGTTGCATGGCATCGGCACGGGACACGGCGAGGTAAATATTTTGCGAAATAGGGTTCACGGCCATGTCGTGAATGAGCACTTCTTTTGGCCCGACACCGAGGGCACTGCCCAGCTTGGTCTCTACGTCTTCCATCGCAAAGCGCTCGGTCGATTCATTTTTCTCGCGGTCGTTCAGGTCGAGGGCATAAATGTTACCGCCTTTGGAATCGCCCACAAACAGGATGCCTTCCGGGCCAAAGGTCAAAACACTCATGGACTGGATTGCTGCTTTTCCAGTGGTAAAATTTTTGGTCAGTTCTTCATAGTTTTCGGCAAAGGCCAGGCAGCCAACTGCCAGGAAAAGGAGGGACAAAATAAATTTTTTCATTTGTAAAATAGTGATTTAGTTAAGTAGTGGTCGGTGATTATTTTTTATGGATAGTATTAAAGTGAAGGACTTTTTTTGTTTTTAATGGCTGCATAAAAATAGTGATTATTTTAGTACCTGCTGTTTCCTGATCATGGTTTCAATAAGTAATTTGTGCAGCGGGCGGTGAGTGGCAAAATTGGTGGGTGCGGGGGCGGCATGGTGTTAAGCATTTATTTTGCCTTGATTTTAGTTTCTTTTTTAGCTAAAAAAGAAACTAAAATCAAGGCAAAATAAACTCGCTCCGCTCAAACCGTTTTTTGACGGGCCTCCCGCTAAGAGAGTGTACAAAGGAAAGTTACCTTTACCTCATGCAAAAAAGACCATTTCACATTTTACCCATCATCGTCTTTGCCCAGTTTGCCGGCACCTCTTTATGGTTTGCCGGTAATGCGGTTGCGAGAGATTTATGGACCGCGTTGAATTTGACCGTTGGCAGTGTGGGCGATATTACTTCGGCAGTACAATTGGGGTTTATTGCCGGCACCCTGGTTTTTGCCGTCCTGTCCATTGCCGACCGTTTTTCACCGACCAGGGTTTTTCTGTTTTCTGCATTGGCCGGTGCCTTATTTAATGTGTCGGTTATCTGGCTGGCCAAAGATTTATTTTCATTGTTAAGCCTTCGGTTTTTGACAGGATTTTTTTTAGCCGGTATTTATCCTGTTGGCATGAAGATCTCGGCCGACTGGTATGAAAAAGGATTGGGCAAAGCGCTGGGATACCTGGTAGGCGCATTGGTTTTTGGCACTGCATTTCCACATTTCTTAAAAGCATTTTCGGGCGGCCTGGCCTGGGAAAACATTTTAACAACCACCTCCATATTAGCCACGCTGGGCGGGGTATTAATTTATTTTTTGGTCGGTGACGGCCCCTATCGCAAAGCAGCACCAAAATTTGAATGGGGTGCAATCCCGAAAATTTTTTCCTATAAAAAATTCCGGGCTGCCGCTTTTGGTTATTTTGGGCATATGTGGGAGTTGTATGCAATGTGGACTTTTGTGCCGATTCTTTTAAATGATTTTTTTATCAGGAATCACATCATCGCCCCGGTATCACTTTGGTCTTTTATAATCATCGGAATGGGCGGTTTTGGTTGTATCATGGGCGGCTATATTTCCTTAAAAAAGGGCAGTGCCAAAGTGGCCTCCGGAATGTTATTGGCATCGGGCATTATTTGCCTGATTTCTCCATATTTATTTGTTTTACCAACGAATTTATTTTTGCTCGTCTTAATTATCTGGGGTTTTTCCGTTGTGGGCGACAGCCCTCAGTTTTCAACCATCGTTGCACAGACCGCACCGAAAGAATACATCGGCACTGCATTGACCATTGTTAATTGCATCGGGTTTGCCCTGACGATTTTCAGCATTCAATTATTGGTTTTTTTACAAAACAAAATTGGTGTCCATTTATATTATTTGTTTTTGTTGCCGGGGCCCATCTTTGGGTTATGGAGTATGCGGACTTTTTTTAGAAAATAAAATTTGATTTTAAAATCAGCACCGGTGCCGGACTGTGTCCTGAGGCAATAAATAATTTTTGCACAAAAAAATCAGGGTGAATAATTTTGAAATACCTTACACCAGCTTTAGTGAAATAAAAGAGTCCTTTAAAATAATTAATTCCAATGCATGTCCTCCCCCCGGCCCGCTCCAAAGGGGGAGAAAAGAACGTGCCTGTCTTCCCTTTGGGGCGGGCCGGGGGGCGGACATGCAATCTTAAAAAATGACCATTCTTGATTTATGGACAAATCTGATATTAAAATATCTTTCAATTTGACAATTTCATAATTACCTCCTACTTTTAGCAAAATTTTATCTACGAACTCTCTGCCTCCTTATAGCGACCTTCATTGTAATACTTCATTTTTTGGTTCCGGATTCATTTGATTTAATTAAAAACTTTCAAACCTTTTCACATGAAAAATTTTACTGTGGCGGATTATCTATTGGTCCGCCTCCGCCAACTGGATGTTGAGCACGTCTTCCAGATTCCTGGAGATTACGTCGCGCATTTCACGCAGGCCCTCGAAAAGCAAGGGCCCAGGATCGGCATCAATGCCATCGGTGCGGCCAACGAACTGGACGCTGCTTACGCAGCCGATGGCTATGCCCGTATTCGAGGGCTGGGTGCAGTGTCCCTGCAGTTTGGGGTGAGCACTTTTAGTGCCTTGAACGCCATCGCCGGGGCATATGTCGAACGGGCGCCCGTGGTGGTGATCAGTGCCAGCCCTTCCTGGGAGGACCGTCACGTTACCAACATGTACGGCGTACTCTACCACCATTCGACCGGCAACCTGAATGCGGACCAACAGGTGTTTGAGCAAGTCACCGTCGACTCGGCCATGCTGGACAATGCCGCCGATGCGCCGGAAATTATTGACCGGGTGCTGACCTCGGCCATTACAGAGAAGCGGCCCGTTTACCTCGCTGCTTTTAAGGAAATCTGGGGTTTTCCCTGCAAGCCGCCCGGAAAGCGGAAATTAAAACCCATCAAAAAAGAAAGCAATCCCAGATTTCTGGAGGAAGCCGTGGAAGCTGCCTTCGCCATGATCGAAAAGGCTGAATTTCCGGTCATCTTTGCAGGGGTCGAACTCCTCCGTTTTGACCTGACCCACCTGCTGAGCAAGCTGATCAAGAAGAGTGGTTTCCTGTTCACGACTACTTCGCTTGGCAAAACCGTTTTGAGCGAAAAGCACAAAGGATTCGTCGGCACCTACTCCGACCTAGCCGCCGTACCCGGCACACTGGAAGTCATCAACAAGGCAGATTGCTTTATCACTCTCGGAACAATCATCACTGACGACTACCTCGACTTCATTTCCAAAGACTACGGCAAGATGATCCGGGTCGATACCATACACAGCCGCGTCGGCTGGACCCCCTACCCCGACGTGACGATGGAGGATTTCATGAAGGAACTGATCAAGTGTTTCAAAAAGCCTGATTACCCAAAAAATTTCAAGGCGCCCAAGCCACCCAAATGGCCGGAGCCCTGGGTATCGAATATCGACCCGAAGTACGCCAAGGACAAAGATGTCCTGACCTACAACCGATTTTTCCAACACAGCATGGCCTTCCTGCACAAGCATAAAATGATGGACGATATCATCATGAACTTTGGCATCAGCAGTGCCATGTACGCCGGCACAAATGTGTTTGGCCTTTCCCAAAATAGTTTTATTGCCTCGGCAGCCTGGCAGTGCATTGGCTTCGGAACGGGTGTGGCGTTAGGCGTGCAACTGGGCAGCGACAACAAGAAACGCGCTTGGACCATTCCAGGCGACGGCGGTTTCATGATGATTTGCCAGTCGTTGTCCACACAGGCGCGAAACAAACTCAATGCCGTCACTTTTGTCATGAGCAACGGCGTGTATGCCATTGAACAGGTGTACGTGAACATCAAAGCTTTTAACCCGAACAAAAAAGGCCAGCCACCATTCGACAATTTCGACATCCTGGCCGACTGGGATTATGTGAGCCTGGCCAAAGGCTTCGGGGCCAAAGGCTACCGCGTGACCAATGTGCAGGAGCTGAACGAGTGCCTGCACGAGATCAAGGACCTGAAAGACGTGCCCGCTCTGGTAGAAGTTGTCATCCCTAAACTGGATTTGGCAGGTCAGATGAACAAGTTGTACCAGTCCGCTTTGCAGTAGCCCGGACGGTCAGTCCGGACACCACAACTGTAGCTCGGATTGTCAATCCGAGTAACATTTTAAAAACAATTAAATTAATTTCAACATGAAACGACCAGTAAGAAAAACATATTCCATTTTCGGGGCCGGAGCAGCCGGCCTGTACACTGCCTGGCGGTTATTAACTGGCCAGCAAAAACACAAAAACAAAGGCATCCAAATCAAACGCGGAGACATTCTCGAACTCTACGACTGGGGGAAGTATAATTTCTCCAAAAAAGCCTCCGGCTCCCGCGAAGCCTCTGGCCGGATTTGCACCTATCATTATGAAAAAGACCCGAAAAACTCATTTGTCGAATTGGGCGGCATGCGCTATTCTTATTGGAAAGGCGAAAACAATGGAAGAGCCACCGGCCACCGGGTCGTCACACAGACCATCAAAAACATAGGTCTTGAGAAAGACTCCATCCCCTTCGATGTGGCCTCCAATCAACTGTACTACCTGCGAACCAAAAACATTTACGGCGACGACATCAGCTCGACCAACCCCGTGCCCTACAACATCAACAACTACGGCGATGCAGACACCCCTGACCGTGGATTCACGATTATTCAGGACTTGGCCATGAGCCAGGAGAAGGCTGGCAAAATGACCCGGCAGGACTGGTGCGAATTTTATCAGAATGGAAAAATCCAAGTCGATACCTCGGAGAATTCCGTTTTCAAAAAAGGCGACCGGCTGAAAGACATTGGCTATTGGAACCTGATGTTCGATCAACTGGGCTCGGAGGGTTACCAGTACACTGCCGACGGCAATGGCTATTCCTCCAACGTGATCAACTGGAACTCGGCCGAGGCCATCAACTCCAATAATGAATTCACTCCCGGTACTGAGTACCGCACCTTGGTCAAGGGTTATTCCTCCCTTTTCTCCAAACTGTTTGATGAAATTGTGAAACATGCCCGCAAGAAAGGGGTCCATTTCAAATATTACCCGGACACCCGCGTGCGCTCCATCCACGCTAAAGGCCGTACGGTGCATTTCACCACCGCCACCCGCAAAAACCCGAACCACGTCCACGAACGGAAAACGGCTCACTACACATGGCTGGCCATGCCCCGCGCTGCCCTCGAACTGGTCGCCCAGGCCACCAAGTACGAACAAGTGGACGGCCTCGATGTGCTCAACCATTCCAAGGTACAGCTCTACCTGGAGTCAGCCATCATCCAGCCTTCCTATAAAATCGGTATGTTTTTCGAAGAAGAGTGGTGGAAAACTTCGAAATATCCAGCACAGATTACCGGCTACAACATCACGCCGGACGTGCTGAAAGCACTGGGCAAGGCAGGTTTTCCCATGAGGTACATCGCAAAAATCAAACGGCCCAGAAAGGACAACCCACTCATTTATAAAACAATCACACCTGCGGAAAATTTTATCAGCATGGTGGAAGCGCACATCGGGGCCGGACTGGACTATAAAGACCAACAACTCCTGCTTAAATATGCTGAACGGGATACCATCGGGCCCAGCATCACGGACACGCCCATCCGCCAGGTCGTCTATTTTGGCAACAATGCCGCCGATAAAAGACAGAAGCCCGTTTATGGCATCCTGGCCAGTTACGACGATGAGCGATTCGATGAATTCTGGAAGGAGCTTGAACTGGGTCCCAACACCTTGAAAAAGATTCCGGAATCAGAAAACACCCAACCACTGGACGGCCCCCGCAAGGCTCCCGAGGTCATGGTAAAAATGCTCCGCAAACAACTGGCCCACCTCCACTTTGGCCCACAGGCCGACGTCAGCAGTGTGCCGGAGCCGCTGGAAACCACTTACATGGATTGGTCGTTGCCCCCCTTCTACGCCGGGTACCACGCCTATGCCGCCCATTACGACATCTGTGATGTGCAGCAAAAAATCCGCAAACCTTCGCAGCTGCACCACAAGGCCGACGCCAATATTTTCATTGTTGGTGAAACCTACTCCAACGACCAGGCATGGGTCGAGGGAGCGTTCTGTGTGGCAGAGTCTGTATTGAACGACTTCTTTGGCATGGAGCCGATTATTGACGACAAGCACTATCCGTTCATTTGCCGGAAGTGTGGATAGAGGAATGAGGCGGTGTTACCGCTGAAATCGGTAACACCGCAGTTTTTTTATAAATATCTTCAACCTTAAGGACTTTTTACATACAAGTCTACTATTGCCCCTTCCCTGGAAAATTTACAAACGAGCCGGACTGCAGCTATTTCCTCTCTTCAAAACGGCATCCCACAGGCCGGTACCAAAAAAAATACCATCAAAACGCCCTGCGGCTTTGCGCACTACCCACTGTAAATAGAACAGCAGACAAACAGTAAAAAACTGATTACGATGGAGATCAGAATGAAGTGCTTCAACCATTTTTTCTTCTCAGGGCCATCCATCTTCGAAAGCTTGTCCAATATGGTAAAAAAGAAGGCAAACAGAGAAGCGATGCCAGCAATGATCACGATGGAACCCTCGAAATGATGGAACACTGAGTGAGCAAAAAACTCTTGGGAATGGAGCAAGTTGGACATCAGCATGCATTTGAAAATGCAACAGATCTTTGATATAGATTGATTCATACCTAAAATGAGATTGCCTGAAAACAGCAACTTAAGATGAATAATCTCTCTCCCAACTTTTGAAATATTATGGGATTTATTTAATTTGTGAGGTAATCCATCTTGGAAGTTCCTGCTTCCAGAAGGTTTAACTTGATTCCTGCATCTTGTTTCGAACCTCGTATGCGGGAATTTTTTTCAAGGTACGACATTCTCTACACATAAACAAAACATGTTTTAAAAATTCCTGGGGAATTATTGGGGACTTATTCTAATATTTTTCAAAACTATTCGTTATATTTATTGCTTGGAACTATATTTGCCCCTCCAAACCAGTTGTTACGAAGTCAAAACCTACAACTTCAACAACCTCTTACCATCATCTTACAATTCAACTAAAAGACACTTTTCGTCGCGTGATTAGCAAAAAGACGAATGAAAGTTATCAAATCATTACATAATACGCCACGACGGTTGCAAAACCATGATGGATTGTGCGGATTGCTCCTTGTAAACCAAAGATGTACATCCGCTTCACGGAGCAACAGACCCTAAATTCAAAGTTTGGTTCTCCTGCTCGTTCAACCTTAAAAAGATGTTATTGACAAGAAAAATATATGAAGTAGTACACAACATGATCATTGAAAAATGCAAGGAAAAACCTGATTTTTCACTGATCACCCAAAAAGGTGCAAGTCTTTATGGTTTTGGAAAGTTTTCCAATGTCCCGAACACCATTAAAGGTATCATGTTGGAAAGTGAGGCCGTCAAAGACTACATGAATAAATACTTTCAGCCAAGGGTAAACAAGAATACGGTCAGGCATGCAAAGTTCCTGAACGGAAAATTTTTATACGACCGGTACAGGGATTTAAAAAACGAAAAAGAGACCATCGAGTTTTCCGGCCTCTACCAAGAACTGTTTTTCCGCTTCATTGGGTACAGAAATATCGAGGTTTTCCTGGATAAAATTGAGCAGGAGGGCGATAAAGTAAACAAAGAGGAAATCAACATTCAAAGGGCGCTGATCGAAAGTTTGGACGATGGTGAACCTTCCAGGTTGGCCATTGAGTACCATGGCTACTATTACAGCATCAATAATCACGAGACCCCTTTCTTTACCTTGAAGGTGGACTTTTACAAAGAAATGATCGCGCAAGAAGATGATTTTCATGATGCAAAAATTGGCGTTGAACCTAAAAACTACAGGGGCAAAGGCAGGTTGATCGGCGGAACCGTCTATTTCAACTTAAAAAACGCCAAGAACAATGTGATGAATATCTTTATATACCGGGGAGAAGTCGATTTAAGAAAGAAGAAATATTTCAGGGGATGTTTCATGACCATTTCTTCGCATGGCTATCCGGTATATGGCAAAGTGGTTTTCCTGAACGTGAATGAGCTGGGCAAAGGGAGTCCGGAATACCATGAGAATAAGCTATGGGCACAAAGGGAACTATTCTATGACTTCAAAAACTTCAGGGTTTCCCCAAGGATCGAAGACACTTTAAAGGATATAAGTGTCAACAAAACCAAACTCAGGGTAATCGAGCCAATGGTGGGAGTTTATATAGTTTGGTCTTTCACCAACATGCGGGAGAACATTCTGCAATCAATATTCATCATCAAAGAAAACTTTCATTCCACATTACGCACCTACCACAACGACAACGTAGAAGAGCAGGTTTGCCTGATCCGGTTGGCAAATGGAACCAATGGCAAAAACCTTTATGTATCCACGCATGAGCAAAGAGGTCTTGAAGCAAGAAATACCAGTTTCATTGAAATGGAGCTGAGGGGAGGAAAATTTACCAAAGGTTCATTCTGCAGTATTGCCGATCAGCCTCATCCATTCAGTTTCAACAGAGCGGGCTATATGGTTATGGTCAAGATCAATGAAGCGGAAACCGATAAATATCAACCATTTCGGTTCAGGATCGACACCTTAAGGGCCCAGGTTCTTCCGAACGATGCCAACCTCCAGGCATTAAATCGTTTCCTGGAAGACGAGTTTGACTCGATGGGCTTAAAAAAATAGTTTTTTTACAATGAAGTAGTTGCAGGGCTTGGCGGCATGTATGCACGTAGAAGGGACTTCCACGATACTAATATGCCGACGGTGCCACCCCCACCAACCGTTTAAAGACCTTCCCGAACGAGCGCCGGTCCGCAAAAGACAACTGCATCGCGACTTCCGTCGGCGAATAATTTTTCATCAATAATTCCTTGGCCTTTTCGATCCGCAATTGCAGCACATGTTGGTAAGGGGTACGGCCATATATTTTTTTATACAACCGTACAATGTGGTATTTTGAAAAAAAAGCGACCCGGGTCAGCTCATCGAGGGAAAAGGGTTCTGCGAAATTGTCCAGAATATAACAGTGTGCCAGGCTGATCCGGCGGTAGATTTCCCGACGGGTCAGCTTGCTTGCAGAAGGAATGGCCCGCAGGTGCCGGTTGATTTGGCGGTGAGCCAGCAGAAATTGTTCAGCCAGGGAAAAGTAAAAGGCATCCCAGTCCATCAACTGGCCTCCGGACGACTGCTGCAATGTGTACCGCAAGCGATGAAGGTACTGGCCAAAGCTGTTTTCCTTTAGGTCGTAGGTTTTAGTTAAAAATGCATGCTGCTGCCAGGTATGGTGAAATGGGGAAGCCAAGGATTTTTTGAGCGGCATGCCGATGGCCCGGGCCACTTCGTTTATGGTTTGCTCGGTGATAAAAATACAGTAGCCTTCCACTTTTTCCTTAAAGACACCGGCCGCCCGTGCTTCCTGTTGCGTATTAAAAATAAAATACTCCCCCTGGCCGGCCTGATAGAATTTTCCATCCACATAATAAGGCTCCTTCCCGCGAACAGGAAGGGAAAAATGAAATCGGGAAGTATCCAAATCAACGTCGAGGGCAGTGATGGAAGAGAATTTTATCTCATTCCCGCTCCAGGGCTGAGAGGGCTTCCAAGTCAGTACGGTTGCTTGTGGCGTCGCTTGCCTGACGGTTCCTTTAAAGTTAATAGCCATTTTTTTGTTTGTGCAATTTTTGACCCCCTATGCGATAAAAGTGGCCTTTACATTCGCCAGGATAGTCATACGGACGGCCAGTTTGCTCATCGGGCAGGTGTACCGGCCTTGCGCATTATTTAAATCGACATTTTCAGATGCAACCGGGTTGCCGCCAAATCGTCATTTGGCAGTCCAAAAAGACATTTCTAAAACTTCAGACATGAAATTACTCCGACTACTGTTCCTGCTTCTGTTCACTATTTCAACCGTTGGAAAATCCAACGGCCAAACCGTTGAGCCCGGCCTCGCAGCAGCTTTCCAACAGACCCTCGACTCCATGCGCCAGCTTTTACAGGTCAATGGATTAGCCGCAGCCATTCAATTACCGGACGATGCCGTATGGGCCGGCGGCAGCGGTTTTTCAACGTTCAACCCGGTGGATAGCATCGGGCCGCAACATACCTTCGAAGTGGGCAGCTCGTTCAAAACTGTCACCGCACATTGCATTCTCCAAATGGCCGACGAGGGCTCCCTGGCGCTCGACGACAGCCTGTACCATTGGCTGCCTGCCTTTCCCCACATCGATTCTACGATCACCATCCGGCAACTATTACGGCACCAGAGTGGCCTCTTTGACGTTTTGCAAAATCCAGGTTTTTCTCCCGCCATGTTCCAGAATACGAACCAACTATGGTCGTTGGCAGATGTGATCGGCACTTTTATTTTACCGGCAAACTTTCAACCGGGCACCAGTTGGGGATACTCCAACACGAACTACCTGCTGCTGGGCATGATCGTTGAAACAGTATCCGGGCAGTCATTTCACCAGGAAGTAAAAGAGCGTTTTTTCGCGCCGATGGGATTGGAGAGTTTTGCCAACCTGGCTTTTGACCCGTTGCCCAACCAAGTTGCCCACATCTGGCTCGACCTGAACGGTGATGGGGTTTTGGACGACGCACATAATTTTTATACCGGCCTGCAATCAACTTTTAGTGCGGTTGGCCCGGCGGGTGGTTATTTTGCAACGCCCAGTGACCTGGCCAGATGGATGAAGGCCAGTATGAGCGGCAGTCTGCTCTCGGCTGCCATGTGGGCAGAAGCAACCACTACGGTTCCTTCCGCTTTTTCCGGCAATACGCGATATGGGCTGGGACTCATGGAACGCTACATCGACGGTGAACTTTGCTATGGCCACGGAGGCGATCTTTCCTATACGACCCAAGCATTTTATTTTCCTGAAAAGGACATCAGCATCGCCATCCATTCAAATGATGCCTCGATCATTTCCTGGAACCTGACCAACACCTTGGCCGCATTATTACGGACTTGTATAGAATATGAACCTACAGCTACTGAAGATTTCACGAGCAATGACCCTGTTTTTGATTTCACCGTTTTTCCAAATCCATTTGTTGAAATGCTAAACATCGAATGTGACCTTCCCGCAACGGTTACTGATTTAGAAATAATCATGTCAGACATCAGCGGTAAAACAATACAGTCAAAAAAAGAAAAAAATATTGCAGCCGGCAACCAGGTGCATTCATTAGAAAACATCTCTTTTCTCCCTCCGGGAAATTATTTTGTCCAGTTAAAAATGAACGGACAACTGATTGGTATGGAAAAAGCGATCAAAATACCATTTGCCAAATAGATTTACGCCATAACATTATTTTACGATTGTATGTCTCCTCCCCTGCCCTGATTGATGGGGCACGGGGGGAATTTTAGGAAAGTTAAAAAAACGGGTTGTTGTAAGTGTTAAGCGTAGCGTCACTTTGAACCGGACTAACGGGGTAGTTTGTAACGGCCATTTCTTGAAAAGGTGCTATAAATGATAAATTGGGCTGGCAGTCGCAGACTGCTTGGCGGGGCGTTGCAGGTTGCGCTTCGCTAAACCTATAACAACTATGGACCTGCTACAACTATGGAAAGTTCAAAAAAAAACGTGCTGTTGTAAGTGTTAAGCGTAGCGTCACTTACAACAACAATTTTATTAAAAACATCAATCATCGTTCTCTGCATTAGCAGGCACCACTGGCAGCCAAATCATAAATGCGGCCCCTTTCCCTACTTCACTTTCCACCTCGATCCGCCCATTGTGTTGTTCCACAATGCCGTAACTGATAGAAAGGCCGAGGCCGGTGCCTTTGCCCACCGCTTTGGTAGTGAAAAAAGGTTCAAAAATCCGTCGGTGGTTTTCGGCATCTATGCCGGGGCCGTCGTCTTCGATGGTCACTTTTATTTCATCGCCGATATGTTCTGTGGAAATTTGGATGGTGCCGCGGTCAGCAAGGGCTTGCACGGCGTTGTTGATGATGTTGAGAAAGACTTGATTGAGCCGGCTGATCTGGCAGACCGCAGGCGGGAGTTCCCCAAAATGGGTTTTAATAAAAATATCGGCGGGCAGGCTGCCCCTGACCAATGCGATGGTGCTTTCGATGCCTTCGTTCAAATCGGCCGGGTGGAAATTTTCAGTGGTATTGCGGGAAAAAATGCGGAGGCTGTTGACGATCTTCAGGGTGCGTTCTGCACCGGTATTGATGCCACTGATCAACTGGGCCGTTTCTTCGCTCAACTCCTGACTTTGCAGTTCGTCACTTAATCTGACCAAGGCATCAATGGTTGTTTTTTGGCCGTTGCCATTTCTCAGTAGCTCTATCTTTTCCAGTATCTTTTGGATGTCTTCAAAATTATATTGCAGGGCCGTGGCGGAAGAGGTGATAAAATTGATCGGGTTATTGATTTCATGCGCAATGCCCGCCGTCAATTGCCCCAGGGAAACCATTTTTTCACTTTGCACCAAAGACACCTGCGCCTGGTTCAGGTTGGCCAATAGTTTTTCCTGTTCACTTAAAAGCTGCCTGGTGACGGTTTGTTCTTTTTGTAGTTTATCGATGGCCCGGCGGCGCCCCAGGTAAAACAAAAATGCCAGCAGAGCCAGCCCCGCAGAAATGAGCAGCCCCGCCAGTAGTCGTTGTCTTTGCTTTGCTTCAAGCTCCTGTTCTTTTTTGAGCTGGGCAATTTCCCGGTCTTTTTCCGCTGCTTCAAATTTGGCCTGCTGCTCCTGCATCTGACCATCTATTTCAAGGTTAAAAAGACTGTCTTTCAGATAGTGGTGGGTACGTTGGGCGAGATAAGCGTCCTTCCACTGCCGGGCGTCGGCATACACTTCTGACAGTTCGAGGTATTGGTCTCGTACATTGTCGGTGCGTCCTACCTTTTGGGCAATTTCCAGACTTTGCCTGGCGTAATCGATCGCTACTTGGTAATTGCCGAGCCGTTGTTCAATTTTCGCCAGACTGCTGAGCGACATGCCGATCCGGGCTTCGTCACCTACCGTTTTGAAATTGGCGAGGGCTTCGGTCGAATATTGTTTTGCCTGCTTCAAATTGCCCGTTTTCATATATACTTCCGACAAATTGATCAAGGCTGCTGCTGTGCCAAATGCCTGTTTTTTCTCCCGGTAATAAGCCAGTCCTTTTTCCAAATAATGGATGGCACTGTCCGTCTGTTCCATTTCGACGTACATGGCGCCGATGTTCACGGCACTGCTGGCCGCATAGCGTTCGTTACCGATCTGTTGATGGGTCAAATGGCTTTTGCGGAAATATTTGATCGCCTCTTCCCTTTTTCCCGAGGCATGCAGCACGGAGCCGATGCCGTTGTAGGTGCGTGCCAGAAAGAGCGGCGCTGCCTCGTTTTCGATCCGCAGTTCCAACGATTGGTTGAGCAGTACCAACGCTTCCGAGAAGTTGCCCATGTGCCGGTACAGCGTCCCTAAACTGTAAAGACCTTCGGCCAACAACAAGCTGTCGCCAGCCAACCGCGCCAGGTCAATCGACCTCAGATACGCTGCTTCTGACCCTTCAAAATTGCTTTTGCGCTTCAAAGAAATACCTTGATAATTGGCCACTTTGCTCAATAGAGCATGGTCCTTCGCTTTTTCGCCTACGTCCACCAGTTTGGCCAATACCAGGAGTGCGCTGTCCGGTTGTTTGTTGATCAGGCTACCAGCGTACTCGACCCGTTCCCACCGCTCCAGGCTGTCCACCTGAGCGGACATTTGGATGAAAAAGAATAAGGTCAAAAAGGTTGCTATACAGTAATTTGTGTACATCTGTGACCAAATGTAAGTAGACTTTTTTTTATCAAATCAAGAAAACGGGGTATTCCACTCAACGATTCGACCGGTTCACAAAATGATTTTACCGTTTCACTGCAATATTTTCCGCTTTCACTGCATTTGCTGCCAACGGGCCATTTTCAAACATCTCCTTTTCGTTTCACAACCTTTTTCGGATTCCTAAGTTTCAAATGGCAGCACCGAAGCCTCTTCGGTGAAATGTGCCGTTAAAATCAATTTGCCTTTATCCACGCCGAAGGAGCCTTTGGCGCTACAACTTGATAAATAACCAATGAAATTACATAAAACAAACGACTGGGACGTCCACAGCTCCCGGCAGCTCAACATCAACCTCAAAGACTTGAAAATCCTTTTCAATTCCCTGGCTATGGACATTGAAGCCGACCCGAATCCCGATCCGGAGAAAATCAATTTGCGGGACAGAATGGACAAGCTGATCGAGCAAGACCCAAACCAGCCCTATGGCTGAGGCTCTGGTCAGGGTATTAAACCTGGAATTTTGACCTGGTCGCTTTCTGACGCCCTGCATAGGCCAACCGTATGATTTTCAACTAATTCGACCAATTTCGCCAACCTACGTCTCCCCCTTACGGCACGTTGACGCAAAAGGCATCCACCAACCGGCAGATGATTATCTCGACAGGGCCATTGCCCGTACCAACCGGGAGGCAGACCTCGTAGGTGATCGTATTGGTGGATTGGCCACTCACAGTAGTCAAAGGTGAGATGACTGTTCCCCCCTGGACAACCTCGTAGTTGAAACTAAAAGGAGGGGTGCCCGAAACTTCCAGGGTAATGTCTTCACACTTGCCCGGACATAGCCCTGCTGACCCACTTGTGATAGACAGCAACTCCGGCTCAGGGTTCCAGGTGATGGCAATAGGAGGTGAAACATCCGTGCAGTCATCTGTCAGATCCACCTGGCCGTTTACTTCGTCTCCGACCACCCTTGCAATATAATAAGTCACTCCCAGCTGAAGCGGCGGTTCAAAGGGGAAAAAGGGACTATTGCTTTGGATCAGGATCGAGGTCAACGGATTGTTCGGGTCGGTATACAAGATGTACTGGACGATATCATTGTAATCCAGTAGAGCGTCATTGTTAAAAATGGCTGTATAGCCCAGCGGCGCGCAACGGAGTACGGTAGAAGTAGCCGGTGTGCCCGCTGAATTCGGAAAGCAGATGCAGGGTGACGGCGGGGCACCGGCCGGCAGGGCACTGATCGCATACACGAACAGGTCAGGGTCTTCACACAAGAAGGTCGTGTCATAAGTAACTGGATCGAACAGGATGAAATCGGTCTGTTGGGTAATGCCCCCACCTTTATCTGTTACAATGACGTCTCCGTTCGGAAGGGTAGCCGAATCATTAATGTCATTTATAAAAGGAATAATTTGCGTAGAAGCGCTTGGATCATTTATGTCAATTTCATAAATGGGCCTGGTACCGGGGCCTTCATAACCAAGGCCATACAAGGTATTCCCGACGAAGTAAAACGCATCGATGCCCAGGGGCGGGGGAAAACTCCCGATAAAAGTAGTGGTGTTGGTGATTGGGTCGAAGAGCAGCAGGGAAGGCCCATTCGACACATAAATATTGCCGTTGGGATGAATGATGGCCGCCTCCCAGTTTTCATTGATGGTGGCGATGGGGACGGGGTTCGGTGGATCAAAAACTTGATTGAAGCCATTTTCGGAAACGATGACATTACCGTCGGGCAAAGTCAATATTCCATCAACGGTCGGGCCGAAAGTAGCCTCTGAGACGATACAGAATTCACAAGTTGCCAGGTCGATCTGAAAGATGTACTTTGGGCCAGTTGAACCGATCGACCCAACGAAAACCATCGTCTGGTTCCAGAGCAGTTGAGGGGCAACGACAAGGCCCAAAAGAGCAAGAAGGACACGTTTTGTTTTTTTCATAGAAAGCGGTGTTGAGGTGGTTCAGGGGTCAGGAATCAGGGGCCAAGGGTCAGGTTTGGGGTTAGATGTCAGGACTTAAACACCAAAGCTGGAAATGGGTTTTGCAACCGCACCTTAGAAGTCCCCTTCGACGGTGCCGGAGCGGGCTTCGGCGGTACGGCAAAACTTTTATCTTTAGCCCAACATTAAAAACACTTACAAACATGACTGCCGAAGAAATCATTCAAAAGGAAAGGGAAGAACGGACGGGCTTTCTGGATATCGGAAATTGTGGGTTGACAGAACTGCCTGATCTGTCGGACATGGATTGGTTGGAGACGTTGGTTGTGTCGAATAAAGGAGCTTATTCAGCGAGAGCAAAATGGGGAAGGAAACCGAATAAAGGAACTCGAAACACATTTTTCAAGAAACCTGTACATCCTTTGCCGGCCAGTATCAAGCGATTGTATTTTGCGGGCGTTATTCAAAAAAAATGGCAAGCCAGCGATTTTGGTTTCCTTAAAAACCTGACACAGCTCATTATCCTTGACCTTAGCGAGAATCGAATTTTAGATGCCTCTTTCCTCAAGAAACTTAACCAGCTAACGTCTCTGAACCTCAGCCACAATAATATTTCGGATACCTTTTTTTTAGTGAAACTCACGCAGCTCAGGTCGTTATATTTAAGTCAAAATAATATTTCCAATAGTAACTTTTTAAAGAGCTTAACCGGAAGAACGATTAGCCATCACCTTAAAAAACTATCTAAACTTGAAAGCCTCGATCTCAGTTTCAACCAAATTTCCAACATTTCCTTCACTGAAAATCATAGAAACCTCACTTCCCTCAACCTTTGGAACAACCAAATTTCCGATATTTCCTTTATTGAAAATCTTACAAACCTCACTTCTCTCAACCTTCGCGACAACAAAATTTCCGATATTTCCTTTGATGAAAACCTTACAAACCTCACTTCTTTCAACCTTGGCAGCAACCAAATTTCCGATGTTTCCTTTATTGAAACCCTTTCTAACCTTACTTATCTCGACCTTCACGATAACCATATTTCTAATATTTCCTTCATTAAAAACCTTACAAATCTCACTTCTCTCTACCTTGGCAACAACCAGATCTCGGACTTCTCCCCCCTCGAAAATCTACCAAAGCTTAAGATTCTTTTCCTCTATTCTAGCCAAATCTCAAATGTGAATTTCCTTGAAAAGCTCACAGGTCTTGAGACACTCTACCTCAATCAGAATCAAATCATGGATGCCTCCTCCCTGGGAAAACTCACGGGTCTTACTTCGCTTTTCCTTGAAAGCAATCAAATCTCAGATGTGTCCTTCCTCAAAAAGCTCATAAGGCTTAATTCACTTGGGCTCGACAATAATCAAATTTCAGATATTTCTTTCCTCAAGCAACTATCTAAGCTAACCGAAATTCGTTTAGCAAAAAATCAGCTAACCGATCTTGCTCCCTTGTTACATTTTATGAAGGAGAAAAATATGAATGTAATTTGGGAAGAATCTTACCACACTCACCATGGTTCAATCAACGTTAGAGACAACCCCATCGAACATCCCCCCATCGAAGTCGTCAAAAAAGGCAACGCCGCCATCCTCGAATATTTCCGCCAAAAAGAAAAGACCGGCGCCGCCCCCCTCCGTGAAGCCAAGCTCATCCTCCTCGGCGACGGCCGCTCCGGCAAAACTTCCCTTGCCCGCCGCCTGCTAAAAAAAGAGCTGCCAAAAGAAGAAGACCGCACCCTGGGCGTAGATATCCTCATCGACGAGTACACCTTTCCAATGCCGGAAGGCCCCGAGTTCAAACTGCACATCTGGGACTTTGCGGGACAGGACAAGTACAAGCCGCTGCACCAGTTTTTTTACACCGAGGACGCCGTCTACGTCATGGTGGCCGACAGCGGCAATCCCGGAACCGACTACGACGACTGGCTGCAATCGGCAGAGCTATTTGGTGAAAACAGCCCGCTCCTACTGGCACTGAACGAATTCCGCGACGGCATCGGCATGGGCACTTTTGATGAGGAACACTGGAAAAAGCGTTTCCCCAAACTGCTCAAAGAAGTGTTTTTGGTGAACCTGCTCAAAATGGACAAGCAGTTCGAGGACCTGCAAAAGACCATCCATTTCCAGGCCCAACTGCTGCCGCACACCAAGCAGGAATACCCCAACAACTGGGCGGCCGTCCGCCAGGAACTCGAACGCCGCCGGAACGAAAATTTCATCTCGTTTCAGGAATTCCTCAACATTTGCAAAGCCAACGACCTGCCCGAAAAACAGAGCGCCCTCATCCTTAGTAGCGTACTGCATAAAATCGGTGTCTGCCTGCACTACCAACAAAGCGACCTGCTGCGGCAATATGTTATTTTGAAAAATGAGTGGGCCACCCAGGCGGTCTACCAAATCCTCGAAGACCGCATCGTGACGGAGGAGAAAAAAGGCTTTTTTGACAAAGCAGACCTCCGCCGCATTTGGTCGAGCAATGAATACAGCGAGATGCGCCCCCAACTGCTCGAACTGATGCGGCAGTTCAAAATGGCCTACCCGCTGCCCAACCAGCAGGAATTTATCACGCCACTGCTGCTGCCACTCGCTCCAGCAAAGGACTGGAAAATGCCAGCGGAAGCGTCTTTAGAATTATACTTTGAATACGAACTGATGCCGAAATTGCTGATGACCCAGTTCATCGTCACCCGCCACACCGATATTGACCGGGGCCGAACCCTGGTCTGGCGCAACGGTGTGGTGCTTCGATGGCCGGATGCCCTCGCCGAAGTGACCAAGACCAAATCGCGGGGCCGGGACGCCTTTTACATCCGTTCGCAGGGCAGCAACCGCCGGGGGCTGCTGACGGCCATCCTGAAAACCTTTCGCGACCTGCACAGCGAATACAAAGGCATCAAGGTGTCGGAGATTGTCCCCTGCCCCTGTGAGGGCTGCCGCACCGAAAAAAACAAGCAACATTATTTTGAATTTGAGAACCTGAAAAACCGGATCGAAAAAGGCCGCCGCATCGTGGAATGCGACAAGTCTCTGGAGGAGGTGGAATTGGTGCGCCTGCTTGGCAATTATTTCACGTTCGATCAATTAACGGTCGGCCAGCCCGTGGTCATGCAGGATGCCAAAAAACCCGCAAGCCCCAAAAAGACCATCCGCATCTTCCTCGCCTCCTCGGCTGAGCTATCCGATGAACGCGAAAAGCTGCGCCAATACATCAGCGAACGAAACGACCTTTCGCAGGAAAATGATTTGGGCTATTATTTAAAATTGGAAAACTGGGAGACCATGAGCGCTGCCATGTCCACCGACCGCAAACAGGATGATTACAACGAACGGATCAAGGTCTGCGATGTTTTTATTTGCCTAGTCCACACCAAGGTGGGCAAATACACAGAAGAGGAATTCGACTTCGCCTGGTCACTATTTCAAAAAACAACGAAGCCCCTTATCCTCACTTATTTCAAAAAAGACAAGATCGACCCCGATGTCGTTCAGCCCACGCGGGCCGCATTTAAAAAGAAATTGGAAAAAGCACTCAATCATTTCCCTGATCATTACACAGGCTTTGCGGAACTGGAAGGCAAGGTGAGCAAGGAAATAGAGCGACTTTTATTGGAGTGATCCGTATGTCGAAATTTTAGAAAACCTGTTTCAGGGCGAGACACACAGTTGTTGCAAGTTTAGCGCATATCGTTGTTGCAAGTTTAGCGCAGCGTAACTTGCAACCCTCCCAATTGGCAGTTTGTAACTGCCATGCCCGACCGGGCAACCAAGCTTAATATTTACAGCAATGGCAACCTCGTTGTTGCAAGTTTAGCGAAGCGCAACTTGCAACGCCCCGTCAGGCAGTCTGTGACTGCCGGCCCGGCAAGGCTAAATAATTATCATTTTTTATTAATAACAGAATGGCAGTTGCAAACTGCCCGTTAGTCCGGTTGTAAGTGCCGCTTTGATTAACACTTACAACAACACGTCTTTTTTTGAACTTCTCTAAAATTCCCCCCGTTGCCTCGTTGTTGCAAGTTTAGCGTAGCGTAACTTGCAACCCTCCCAACTGGCAGTTTGTAACTGCCATGCCCGACCGGGCAACCAAGCTTAATATTTACAGCAATGGCAACTCCAACAATTCTACATTCAAAGGACATTCAACTGCTCTTCCAGCATAAGCTGTGGCACTTGAATGCATATAGTCGATTGGATTAAAAACGATCCTTGCCCGAACCGGATTCAAATGGATGTACTCCAATTTTTGTTGAATGAATTTAATTGTGATTAATTCAACCGGATGGTTGTCCTGCTGCCAGACTTGATAGTTTTTATTATTGGGGTTGTACTTCCCAGCCCTGGCGAACGCCCGTAACAACCAATTCCGTCTGCTTTCACGGCCATTATGAATGGCTTTGATCAATTCTTTTGAAGTATGCTTTTTGAAATCCCGGATAATACCGGACAACGGTTCACCACCTTCTGTTCGGGAGACAATGAGATGGAGATGACTGGGCATAAAGACAAATGCATGCAAACGCAGCCCTTTGTTTGCCTGACAATAATTAAAAGAGTCGATCAGGATGTCTAAATATTCCACTCTCGTAAAAAGATCGATCCAATGGACAATGGTAAAGGTGACAAAGTACAACCCCTCAGGATTGTTGATTTTGAGTATCCGACTCATCGTAGCGTTTTGTCAAATGTAAAATGAATGGATGGTATGTGCAAATGGAAATGCGGGATAGCAGTTTTTAGTCTGAAAAGCTGGCAGTCGCAGACTGCTTGGTGGAAGCATTGCAAGTTGCACTTCGTTAAACTTGCAACAACAAGGTATGTGCAAATGGAAATGCGGGATAGCAGTTTTTAGTCTGAAGGGCTGGCAGTCGCAGACTGCTTGGTGGAAGCGTTGCAGGTTGCACTTCGTTAAACTTGCAACAACAAGGTATGTGCAAATGGAAATGCGGAATTGCAGTTTTTAGTCTGAAAGGCCGACAGTCGCAGACTGCTTGGTGGAAGCGTTGCAGGTTGCACTTCGTTAAACTTGCAACAACAAGTCTGAAAGGCTGGCAGCCACAGACTGCTTGGTGGAAGCGTTGCAAGTTGTACTTCGTTAAACTTGCAACAACAAGGTATTTACTCCAAACCACCGACTCTGCGTTTAAAATTTACGAGGTCTATTTAGAATAAAAATCAAAAAGGAAGGGCGTCGCCCTACGCAACGCCCTCCTCCAAAAAGTACCAACTTTTTTGGAATAATGAACACTAAGACAGAGATTAACACTAGGTCAAATGATATGATTTTTGATTTCCCGACCTGCGGTGCGGGATTTCGCTTCGCTCAATTTGGTTTTTGGTTTTTGGTTTTTGGTTTTTGGTTTTTGGTTTTTGGTTTTTGGTTTTAAGCTTGAATCAGTTCATTCATATATAGTTTCATGAGTTATGCGAATCAAGGGTAAAATGGGATGCCTTATAAAAAGGAGGGTTTGCATAAATCATAAATTAAGTCACCTCACTTTAAGCATTGCCCCCACCTTTTGTATGCCCCCGTTTTGCAGGCGGCCGTAATACACGCCGGCGGGCAGATCTTCTGAGTTCCACGAAATGGTGTTTTCACCGGGCGGACATGGGCCGTTGAACGGAACGGCGACCAACTGGCCGGCGCCGTTGAATATTTGCAAGGTCGTTTTACCACCATCGCTGGCAAAAGTGATATTGGTGCTTTCGGTAAAGGGGTTCGGGTAATTATTTAACAGTTGTTTGGCGGCCTTTCGGTTTTGGTCACGGGCAGAGGTCATGACGCAGTCCGAATTGGCGATGAGGGGCAGGGTCGGGAATTGGTCGAGCATGATTTCCGGCAGGTCATTTTGCGGAACGCAAAACCAATCCTGCAACAAGGTGGTGTAGACCGAGCGGTAGTCGTGCTGCATGGCGAGGTTGTCATTGACGGAGGTGTTAGCAGGCAGGATCGGGTTGTCGCCAACGACGCCGGACAACACATTTTCACCGAAAACAAAAATCGGCGCTGCTGCTCCATGGTCGGTACCAACACTACCATTGGAGAGTATGCGCCGACCGAATTCGGAGTAAGTCATTCCTACGACCCGGTCTTGAATCCCGTGGAAGACCAGGTCGTCCATGAAAGCTTTGATGGCTTCGGACAAAGTTCTTAACAGATTGGCGTGTTTTCCTTCTTCATGGGCATCTCCGTCTACCTGAAAGCTGTGGGTATCAAAACCACCAAGGTTTACTTGATACACCCTGGTTTTGAGGCCACCGGCAATCAGTCGGGCCACTATTTTCAATTGTTCCGAAAGTCCTGTATCGGGGTAGGCGGACTGAGCAGTCACGCTTTCGTAGGCCTCTTTGATATAATCCGAATAATGGTTGGCCTGGCGCGCAATCAACCTTACATAGCGCAACTGGTCACCGGCCGGAGTATCGGGAGTCGGCGTGTCCAGGCCTTCCACCAGGTCGTAAAATTCAGTGGGGTCTGAGAGCGCAATCCCCATCCCGAACAGCGGCCCCTGCATGGTCACGGAACTGGATGACCCGATTTCAATAGCCAGTGGGTGGGGCATGTCGGGATGAGGAAAGTCGAATGGGTAATTGGGGAATTCATAATGTAGATAACGACCGATCCAGCCAGTGTTAAGCACCGTTTCGGCGCCGGACCCGGTCTGCCATATATCGGTGGCCCGGAAGTGGGAAAAATTCGGCTGGGGGAAGCCGACATTTTGCACGATGGAGAGTTTCCCCTCCTCGTAGAGATCCCGCATGGCGCCCATGGCGGGGTGTAATCCTAAGTGGTCGATGCCAGTGAGTCGGAGTACAATGTGTTCCTTGATGTATATCTGCTCCCGCGCGGCCTGGTACAGATCGTATTGATCCAGCGGGATGACGGTGTTCAAACCATCATTCCCGCCGTTGAGTTGGATCAATACCAACACTTTGTCAGTATCAGCAAGATAGGGAGAGAGCAGTTGTTGGAATGGCGTGTGTTTGTTCGCACGGACGTTAAAGCCATTGAGCAGGCCCGGAAAAGAGGCGGCTGCGGCGGCGCCCGTGTATTTTAAGAAGTCTCGTTTTTTCATTTTTGTGAGCAGAGAGTAGAAGGTAGAGGGTAGATGGACAAAAGACGCCTTTCTACCTTTTACCATCTTTACAGCAGTTGATATTCTTCCAGCTGCAAAATGGATTGATAAAATGTTTGCAAGCGGGTCTGTACCACGTTGTAGGCAGTGGGGTCGCCCGGGGCATTTTGGTATTCGTACCAGGCGTCCGTCCAATAATAATCGTTGGCCTGGCCGGAAAGGAGAATACTTTTAAGTTGGTCCTTGACCACATCAGCTACTTCGATACCGTAAAAAAGGCGGATAACCTCGTCCACCAGGCCCTCTGGGTCGGCGGGATCGGCAAGGGTCTCCGTGTATCTGACGACGTCGAGTTTCACCTGAAAATTGCCGGAGGAATACCCCGTGGTCAGCATCATGTCAGTATGCCTGGCCCGCCGGGGCAAGGTGGCTACAGTGACCCACCACTTATAAAAAACGGGGACCTGGTACCAGGCCGGCCAACCTGCTACATCATAAGGGTCGCCGGGGTCCTGCAGGAGGTCGGGGAGGTAGGAATGCAGTTCTTTCCTGACCTCATAATTCGCCTGAAAGTCCAGCGGATTTGGAAAAACTACGTGCATCTCCCGGGCCATGCCGATCACTTGTTCCAAAGGGCTTTTCAACATGCTTCCCCGAAACCAGGGGTCAAAAAAGTGTTCGCTTTTCAAGAGTGTTTCTAAAACCGGCCTGATCTCGTAGTCGTTGTCCCTGAGCAGTTGGGCAAGGGGCTCGATGATGGCTTGCTCTATTTCATCATCAATATTTTGATAAACAAAAAAGGTGTACAGTTTGCGGCAAATATGTTTGGCCGTTTCCGGATGATCAAAGATCATGTCCAACAGTTCGTCCAGTTCCTCGGCACCTTCGTCCCCTTGTTTTCCTTCGATCACGGCTTTTCCATAAAAACTTGAAAAGACCTTTTCATTTGTATCATGAGCGCCGGGAGCAAAATAAGCCTCCGTGCTGCCCGCCGCTATTTTCCATCCGGTCAGCACACGGGCAGCGGCCTGGACATCTTCTTCCGTGTATGCCGAACCAGGCCCCTTGCCGATGCAATACAGTTCCTGTAGTTCCCGTCCATAGTTTTCGTCCGGTGCTCCGGCGTTGTTAAGCTGGCCGTTCAGGTAAACCAGCATTGCAGGGTCGAGCGTGATGGCCTTCATTAAAGTTTTGAAGTTGCCAAATGCGTTTTCATAAAGCGTATGGAGGTATTGATGGGAGTAATGCGCATTGCGCACTACATCGAATTCAACGGGGATGTGGTTGTGCCAGAACAAAACCATTTTTTCGTGCAGGGAGCGCCCCTGTTCCAGCATGTTTCCGATCCACCAGCACTTGAGGGACCTGGTGCGAACGGGACTCAAATTGCTGTTTTGTGAAGCATCGACCCAGGTTTCCCCTTCGGGCACCTGTGGGTCATTTGTATCGGCGCTGTAATCATTGATTGGCGGCAGGGGCGTCGCCGGTTGCAACAGCAAGAGATCGATGGCATCTGACGGCGTCAGGTTTCCAAAAAACTCAATATCCGTGTTTTTTGCACCGAACATGGTCCGCCTCAGGAGATGGGCAATTTGTTCTGTGTCCCAAGTGCCACTATAAGGCGCCAACCCCGATAGAAAAACAGTGCTTGGAGGAGAAATTTGTCTTGGCAGATTATCATCAAGGGCTCTTTTCGTCAATCGGGAAAAGCGAAAGAAACCCCGCCGAGTCATCGGTTTTGTCATGAGATGCTTTTCTTTTGATGTGGCCCGAATTGCAGTTGGAAGATGTTATTTTTTGAAAAAATGACATCTTCAGCCGTGTTTTTAGGCCAAATAATTTTTCAAAAATGGTTACCTCAAAATGTTAGAAGGGGGCAGATGAAAATGATTTATGAATAGGAAGAATTAGGTGGTGGGAATAGTGCCAAAGAGGGTAAGAAAGTGTCGTTCGGTGGTATAATGTTTTGGGCGCTGGGTTTTGTTCGGAAATTAATAAAATATTTGAAAAAAAAATTTTTGAACAATCGCCGTACTTTCAAAAGGGGACATAAAAATAGGGTTTTTAGAGGTAAGAATCAAGTTACCGGAACGTGGCCATCTATGTGCGTCCGGAGTCAAAGATGTCATTTTTAAAAAAAATGACATCTTTCAGCGACCACCTGAACATGGCCAAAAGAAATACAAAAAATGCAATATTTAATAAGTCAAAGTCCATACTTCATTTGTATTTCCCGAATCAGTTTTTCTTCATGCATCGGCACCCCGACCTGCGTTCCGAAAATCTGCTTGCCCGTCTTTTTTAATTGCAGCCGGTCAATGATCAGGCGCACCATATTTTTGGTCAGTTCTTTTTTATTCATGGCTTTGATGATCAGGGGAAAATATTTTTCCTGAAATTCCAAATCACCCGAATGCTCATAGATCAATGCGGCATAATCTTTAAACTCTTCTCCCACTACCGACTTCCCCGGATATCCATTATTTTCAAAAATGGTTTTTAAAGCTTGCGTGTTTTCATCATCCAACGCTTTTTGTTTTTGCCATTTCAATTTGTTCGACAACAGATCGTCGTCTCTTCGATACTTTTGATCTTTCTGCATCATGGCATCGAGTTGCACAATCAGATCATAATTCAATCCATTGTAAAAGGATTTAGCCTTCAGCCTGGATTTACGCGGTGAAGGCACTCCAATATTTTTGCAATCGGCAATCAATTCGAGAAAATCATCACCGAGCAGTTGATAAAATTTTCCTTCTTTAATTTCTTTTTTCCCGTGATGGATAATCGCGCAAAAACTTTCAACATCTTCTTTTTTACTTTTTTCCAATAATTCTATAATTTGATCACGGTCAAAATTCATATAAGAATAACCCACGGCAATATTCCAATAATCGGCATACACCCAATCACCACTTTCTTCGATGGCCTTGTAACTATTTTCTAAAATATATTTTCCCTTATTGTAATCTTCTTGAGAAACTTCAGCAGTAATTTCAGGAATAAATCCGATTTCCTGAGCATGAGTTTTTTGTAAAAAAAATCCGAGTAGAAGAGCGATGATAAAAGCTTTCATGTGTTTTGAATATTTATTGATAAAAAATGGTAACACCGTTTCTCTTGTCTGAAAACGATCTTAATAAATCAACTGAACAATAACAATTAAAGAACGGTGTTACCATTGCGTCCTGCCATAATACGAACAGATTCGTAAAAAAAGAGCAATTCCAACTCGAAACGGTTGCACCGAACTACGAATTTTTTCGTTATTCTTTTTTATGATACTTAAGTAAGTACATTTACACCCTGGCAATTCAACCTGTTCTAATGAATTTTCTGCGAAAAACCCTCCACTATGCCCGTCTTTCCGGCCCGGGCTGGATACAGGCCGCAGTCACCCTGGGTGGTGGCACATTGGTCGGGGCTTTGTATTTGGGTGTGATTGGTGGATATGAATTCTTATGGCTGCAACCCCTTGCAATGCTCTGCGGTGTTGTCATGCTGATGGCCATCAGCCACGTGAGCCTGAGTAAGGAAAAAATTGAAGACCGGCCATTTGAGCTGGCCAAAAGGCACATCACTCCGCTACTTGCGTGGGGCTGGCTGATTGCTACCATCGTCGCCAACGTGGTTTTTTGCGCTTCGCAGTTTGCACTTGGAGCTGACGCCCTGCAAGGAAACCTCGGTTTTGAAAATTTAAATCCTTATTTAATCACGGGAATTTTTTTTACGGTTGTACTTTTCTTGATTTATTTATTTTCGGGGGAAGGAAAAGCTTCCCGCATTATCGATAATTTTATAAAAATCTTAGTAGCCATCATTGTACTTTCCTTTATGGGAGTAGTCATGGTTTTAATGTCAAAGGGCGCCATTGACGGGACCTCGCTCGCTGCGGGAATTATTCCAGACTTTACGGCCCTTTTCCACCCCACGGCATCTTACCGGCCGTTCATCGAAGCTGCCGGGGAGCATGGTTTGTTTTGGGAAAAATATATTGCTGAAAACCAGCGGAACATTATCATCGGTGCATTCGGGACAGCAGTTGGCATCAATATGACATTTTTATTGCCTTATTCTTTATTGAAAAAAAAATGGGGCAAACAGCAACGGGAGCTCGCCCGTTTTGACTTGGTACTCGGCTTGTTTATTCCATTCATTTTGGGCGCTTCCTGTCTCATTATTTCAACTGCTTCCCAATTCCACGCAAAGAAAAACAGCATCGTCAATCAAAAAGCCTATTTCGAGGTGTTGGACAAACGACTCAGCGCAGAACACCAACATTATTTTTCACTTTCTGTTGAAGAAAAAAAAGCGCTGCGGCACGCTGCCCCACAGGTCGACAAAGACCTAAGTACTATGCTGGCCAAGCGCAGTGCCAATGACCTGGCCGAAGCGCTCCGGCCGTTTTTGGGAAATTGGTCGCAGTTGATTTTTGGCATTGGCGTATTGGCGATGGCCCTGAGCACCATGCTGGTACATATGATGATGAACGGTTACGCCATCAGTGAAGCATTTGGCCAGCCCGGACAACGGAAATTATTTTTAATTGGCGCCTCCATTCCTGCACTGTCTGGACTTTTATCGCCTTTTATCTGGCAGGGTACGGTCAAGGCTGCCCTGGTCGTTCCGGCCTCCGTGATTGCTACTACGCTGCTGCCCATTGCTTATTTAATATTTCTTTTATTAATGAATTCAAAAAAAGCACTTGGAGATGAACTACCCAAACGAAGGGCCATAATAAATGTGCTGATGATCTTTGCAACGGCTGTTGCGGCGTTTGCATCTTTTTGGGCACTGAGCGGAAAAGCTGCCAGCTCAAATATTTATGAACATATTTTTGGGATAGCAGGTATTGTTGGTTTGCCATTATTGGCCTTGTATGGTATTTATGTTTTTTATAAAAAAGAAAAGAACTAAATCCGATTAATTATCATGAAAAAATTTGGCATCATCGGCGGTGGCAATATTGCCCGGTTTCATGCACAGGCCATTCAAGCAATGGATGGCGGCGAGTTGGAAGCAATTTTTGCCAGAAATCCGGAAAAGGCAAAAAAATTGGGCGGTGAATTTAATTGTAAATATTATTCAAAAATTGAAAATTTATTAGCCAATAAAAATATTGATATCGTTACCATCGCCACACCTTCAGGCGCCCATTTGGAGCCGGCCATTTTAGCAGCCGAGGCAGGCAAACATATTATCTGCGAAAAGCCTTTGGAAGTCACGCCGGAGCGGATAAAAAAAATGATGGCCCACTGCCAAAAAAATAAAGTTTTATTGGCGGGCGTATTCAACCGCCGTTTTAACCCCGCAGTAGAATATTTAAAAAATGCCATTGAAAAAAAACGTTTTGGAACCATTGCGCTGGCCGATGCGCAAATAAAATGGTACCGCACACAAGCCTATTACGACAGTGGCGCGTGGCGGGGCACGTGGGAACTGGACGGGGGCGGGGCACTCATGAACCAGTCTATCCACACCATCGACCAATTGATTTATTTAATGGGCAACATAAACAGGCTATCCGCAACAACCGCCTGCCTGACCCATAATAATATTGAAGTGGAAGACACGGCGGTCGCCATCCTCGAATTTGAAAACGGGGCCCGCGGCGTCATCCAGGGCTCTACTTCCTGCTGGTCTTCGACCGGCCATCCAGCTGAAATTCAAATTTGTGGCGACGAGGGGTCTGTATTTTTAACAGATGAAAAATTCCGCGTCTGGGATTTTAAAAATAAAATGCCGGAGGACGAATTTGTCAAAAATAATTTAATGTCCGGCACGGAGAAAGGCCTTGGAGCCAATGACCCAACCGCCATTAATTTCACTGGCCATCAACGCAATTTTGAAGATGTCATCAACGCACTGGAAAACAATCATCCTCCTCTGGTGTCTGCCGGAGAAGCATTAAAATCAGTAGTTGTCATTGACGCCATATACCGCAGCGCAAAAAACAATGGGGAATGGGGAATGGTTAATGGTTAATGGTTAATGGTTAATTGTGATGGATAAAAAAGTAACACTTTTCTTTTGCCCGAAAAAATTTTTTAAGGTCTGGAAATCAAGTAAGTGCTTGGACAAAAATAGGGTGCGCTAAAAATGACACTTTTATTTTGGCAAACATTTGATTTCATGGCCTCTAAACTCTTTTTCAGACAAAGAAAAAGTGTCATTTTTTTTGACCACCTGCTTATTTACTAAAATAAAAGTGCCATTTTTAGCCCTCCTTATTTTTGATCACTTGCTTAAGAATTAATAAATCAAGGGTAAAATGAAATACCTTAAAAAAGGAAGGGTTTGCTGCGAGAGCAAACCCTTGATTCACATAAATCATAAATTAATCAATGCAATTAACCGGATTTACAGATGAAGCAGCCAATGATTTGGACGGGCAGATCAAAGTGACAAAAGCACTTGGCTGGGAGTATTTATCGGCGCGGACGATGGGCCTAAAAAATATCCACGATATTTCAGAAAAAAAATTTGAGGCGGTTTGCGAAAAATTAAAAAACGCAAAAATAAAGGTGGCCGAATTTGGGACATTGATTGGAAGCTGGGGCAAAGAAATCGAGTCAGACTGGGCCATTACTTTGGGAGAGGTTAACCGTTGTATACCCCGCATGCAAAAATTAAATGTAAAATATGCGCGCATCATGTCGTACGCGCAAAAGCCGTGGGGAACGGAGCAATTTGAAAAAGAACGTTTCAAACGATTAAATGAAATCGTGAAAAGATTTGCGGATGCTGGGCTGCAGGCCATGCACGAAAACTGCATGAACTGGGGTGGGTTTTCTGCGGATCATACTTTGCGTTTGCTGGACGAAGTGCCGGGCCTTAAACTAGTGTTTGACACGGGTAATCCCGTCTTTCAGAGAGACCGTTCTAAACCCGAGCCTCACCCGTGGCAAAATGCATTTGAATTTTATAAAAAAGTAAAACACGCCGTGGTTCACATCCATATTAAAGATGGTATTATGCAAGAAGAAAATGGAGAACCGGAATATACTTTCGCCGGAGCGGGAGAAGCGAAATTGTCAGATATTTTAGCGGATTTAAAAAAAGAAAATTACCAGGGATTTATTGCCATGGAGCCGCACATGGGAAAAGTATTTCATTTAAAAGAACAAAAAAACGACCCCGAATTTATTTACAATATTTACCTGGAATATGGACGTCGCTTTGAAGAACTCTGGAACGGTGTTTAATTAGGGGGGGGGCAGATCGCTTCGCTGTCAGAAGTCAGACCGCTTCGCTGTCAGACCACTGCGTTGTCAGATATTTAAGATGAGATAAATCTGACTTCTGACAGCGCAGCGATCTGACCTCTGACAGCGAAGCGGTCCGACCTACTCCACCTTTTCTTTAACCCCGTCCAACCCGACCGAATAAAATTTCCCTTTTTCAATAAATAAGGCTTGTTGGTATTTTTCTCCTAATTTGTGCGGCACGTCGATCGCAACGATTCTACCCTTGTGCAGGGTTTGAATTTTTTCCACGGGCGTATGTCCCACCACTACTTTTCTGATGCCCAAATAATCGAGTGTACTTGCCACCAATTCCGTTTTCAGTTCTTCTTCAAAGTACCCCCGATACCAGAGCGGTCCATAAAACTGGTCAAAAATAGCCGCCGCTATGGTATCGTTTGCCATGGAGTCCAGTGGCACTCCCATATAGTCTCTCGCCTTTTCATTGAGGGTGGAAAACCGGATGTTTTTTATGGCAAACTGAGGAGAGATGCCACCGTGTACAAATAACAACCTTCCAATTTGAACCGCGACATTCTTGGTGCGGAGCCATTTTCCTAAAAAAGTATTTTCACTGAAAAAGGACATGTAATTTTTTTTAAAAGCAATGGCATTGGCAAAGTATTTTAAATGCACATAACGCAGGTCGCCTTCCAAATTCATATTTTCATGATTGCCTATAATAAAATGCACTTTACCCCCGACAGCCGCAGCTTCCTGTTCTAATTTATAGATCAACCAGAGACATTCCGTTACCTTACTTCCCCGGTCAAAAAAATCGCCCACTAAAACCAGGTGGCCTTCGCCAAACCGCCAATTTAATTGTTCGTCAACGACACCATTTGATTTCAATAAATTTTCAAATGCGGAAAAATTGCCTTCTATATCGGAAATTGCGACTAATTGTTTGGGCATTTTATATTTGTCCTTTTCTTCTATAAAATTTTCTGCAATAGAAAATTCGAATAACCTTTCACCATCCTTGCCCTGGCAGAAAAAATTCTTTTCAAACAAATCGGCCTCGTCCAAAAGTATACTGGTCGTAACGATTCCTCCACTTTCATTTTTTAACAGCTGCTTCAACCTTATTTTTTCTTCATAATAAAAATGTGGTCCGTCAAAACCTGTAAAAAGTCGATGGTTATTGTTCAGTATCGTATGTCGAAATTCCTGACGGTCTAACTTTGCTGCGAGGTCCATCATGGTGTAGCCCTGCTCATCTTTGATCGTCAAATCCGCACCAGCATCAATGAGCCATTGTGCCATTTCGACCTTATTTTGCAGGGCTGCATACATAAGCGCCGTCCTTCCTTTCCGGCAAACGGCATTCACTTCGACGCCATAAGAAAGAAGGTATTTCACCATACTGTTTTTTCCGCCTACCACGAATTTCATCAACATTGTTTTTCCTTCCAAACATTCATTTGGGTCATTTTTTGCTAAAAACTGGCGGAGGGCAGCGGTGTCTTCCTGGGCATATATTTCCTTTAATGTTTGCCCCTTAATATTTGCAACAAATAATAGGAAAGAAAAAAGGAAAATTGATTTTAATATTAATTTCATTTAATGAAGATAAGGGATGAATGATGATTTTCCCTGTGCAAGGCTGCGTAACAAATAAAAGCTGTGCAGAGCTGTACAGAGAAATTTAATTTGACATTTTTCATAAATATCTTTTTATGATCACAAGATTGCATTTACTTTAAAAATAAATATTCTCTGGCGAACATTTCTTTTAACTTTTTACCTTTTTGTGAAAAATTTAAAATATGAAAATAACCTTTTCCATTATTCTCACTGCTTTACTCTCCTTTTCCGCCTTCTCCCAGATCGAAGACGATTGCAAACTCCGCATCGGCACCAACCTGGCCGGCCCCGCTGACTGGGGTGCTGAATTTCCTTTCGTCGATATCATGAAATACAGCCGCACCTGGATCTCACACAACAACGCATGGATCGGCGGCGGTGAAAATGCCTGGGACACCCAGGTGCTCGACCAGATGGAATTTGATGAAAATGGCTATCCCTTGTACCTGCCGGTCGACGTGCCGGGCGAGGAAGCACCACAGGTCGTACGCACCGTCTGGGCCAATACAGAGGCATTGCCGGAGGGAATTTACACGGTGCTGTACGACGGCACCGGCGAGCTGGACGTGTGGGGAGATGCGACGCTGCTGAGCGAGGAACCGGGGCGTTTGGAATTCCAACTGACTTTTGAAGGAGACATTTTTGCACTGGAAATCTTTGAGTCTCAAATGGGCGATCATGTCCGCAACATCCGGGTACTACTGCCCGGTACAGCAGCGACTTATGCAACCAACCCCTGGGAACAGCACTGGACGGACAAACTGGAACCGTTCACGTCTTTGCGCTTCATGGACTGGGGCTATACCAACAGCTCTTCCATGCGCCAATGGAGCCAGCGCACCCAATTGGATGACTATACCTGGACACAAAAAAACGGCGTGCCCTATGAAATGTGGGCGGCCCTCTGCAACCTGAAAAAAGCCGATCCCTGGATCTGCATACCTCATGCCGCCGACGATGATTTTGTCTTTCAAATGGCCACTTTTTTCCGGGACAACATCGACCCAGAGCTGACCATTTATGTGGAGTACTCCAATGAGGTCTGGAACTGGTTGTTTGAGCAGGCGCATTATGGCCTCGATTCGCTTGACCAAAACCTCGAATGGCCGGAACGGGTCGCTCCCCGCATTGCCCATGTGATGCAAATCTGGACGGATGTTTTTGCCGGGCAGACAGACCGGCTGGCGCGGGTACAAGGAACACAGCACGGCTGGTACGACATTGGTCGCCGTATTTTCCAGCAGTTGGAAGATGACGGGCACGACCACCTCATTGATGCCATCAGCCCAGCCGCCTATATGGGCCTCGACCATGATTTTATCCAAAACAACTGGGATGAAAATACCACCGGACAGGAAGTGCTCGACCACGCCGCCGTTTATACTTTTGATCAAAACGAATGGGCTATGCAGGGCTGGTACGAACATGCCCAACTGGCTGCCGACAAAGGGAAAAAACTGGTGTTTTACGAAGGTGGCCAACATTTTACGCCACATGTTTTTGGACAAGTACCGACCTACTGCGAGGCCCTGACGGAATGCCAGACACTGCCTGCCATGTACGATATTTACGACCGTCTTTATGACACGCTGCGCACGCTCAGCCAGGACGAAATGTTGCTGATGAATTTTTCTTTTATTTCCCCTATCAGCTGCCAGTACGGCACCTGGGGGCTGACCCAACACCAGTTTGATGAAAACGAACCTTATGATATGGCTCCCAAGTACCGTGCAGTGCGGGATAATATCGCCATCTACGAAGAATGCCAGAGCGTGGTAACTACTGCGGAGGAATTGAATTTTGAGATCACCGTTTTCCCTAACCCTACGAACAAAGCATTATTTATTGACTGGGGAGAAATGGCCCCGGTAAAAGATTATGAAGTAATTTTATTCGATTTAATGGGACAAAAAATATTGCATAAAAAAAATGTACCGTCCATTAATTTAAATCATCTACCGGCAGGTATTTATTCTTTATCAATTACTTCCAGGGAAATTAACTTGAATAAAATAATTATTAAAAAATAATTCTTTGGCGCAGAAAATAATTTGTTCCGTTAGCTGTAAAGTAGTTTGAAAAAATAAAACTCGTCATTTTTACTTAATCCCTTCCTGTCAGTTTTTTATTAAATTCAGCATTTACGGTCAGCGCTGATTCTTTTAATTTCTTCAGCATTTTCTCCGGATCAATTAAATCTGTATTGTAAGTAAACAGCCACATGTTCGTTATTTTACTGACGGCTTCTTTCATTGTCAATTCATATTTTTCGTGAGCTGCGGTCAGTTCGCGAGGCGCTACATCTTTTTTCAGTTGCACGATTATTTCATTTTTAATAAATGAAGGATTATCTGGAGTCGTCGTGTCGGCGGCCTTTTTTGTATCGCAGGAAAAAAGTGTTAAAAATGACAAAAACAGTAAAGTGTTTAGAATCTGATTTTTCATGTTTTTTATGAATTAAACGTTGAGTTTTTATGTTAAAAAATTATTGCTTGCCCCCACTTTTTCCACCTCAAGGGGGCAGAGGGGCGAAACAACACGCAACAAATTATAACAACGAACTGTACTGATTTACCAACTAGGGGACAGCCCAGCGGTAAAACCGTTTAAGAAAGGTGTTACCGCTAACCCGAACCTGGGCACAAGTTTGTGAATCGTTACGTCTAACTCTAATCTCAAATTTAGAATTAAATAAAAAAGGCATTCAACTGGCTTATATTTTAAAATAAAATACACAACCAATTGAATGTCCTTTTTATTTATTTCGAAGTAATTTAAAAATTCTTCGCCCGTTAAAGTTTAGCTACTTTCTGGGCCAATTGTTTTCCGTCTGCGGTCTGGATTTTAATTAAATAAACTCCCGCCGAAATTTGCTCGCCATCAAAAACTACCCGCTGTATTTCATTCGTCACACCGGATATATTTCTTGATTGAATTGTCTGGCCAAGCTGATTAATCAAAGATATCCGGACACCCTCTTTTGCCGTATTAAAGGAAAAACCGACGGTGATTTGTTCCTTAAACGGGTTGGGGAAAATCTGCATGGCGGCAATGTCTTCTTGCAAATTATTGGTACTGTTGATACAGTCAGTAGTAAATTCAAGCCTGTCAGAAAAACCACTGAACGTGCTGTCACAAACCGATCGTACCTGAACTTCGTAAGTAAAACACCCTTCGAGGCTGTCCAGCGTGTAAGAGTTGTTCGTTGCTGTCCTTTCGATCCAGTCAACTGCATTCACCTCTTTATAGCGAACGTTATATTCGTCTGCTCCAATCATGGCGTCCCATTGGATCGTAGCAACCACCTCACCAACACTGAACGTATCCAAATTGGCAGGAATGTCACAAGGTGCGACGCCTTCTACGATGATCACACAATAATCCTCTATTTCTCCGAAATTTTGCGAAGGGCCGTTACAAGGGGTTGGAACGTCATCAAAATACATGGAAACACGCATCCGTGTCAGGCCCAATGCGGCCGACCCGGGAATACTAATGGTACCCGAAACGGCAGATTGTGTCTGAGGCGAAGTATAGACTTCTTCCCCCGGATCACCGAACTCCCCATTCTGGTTGAAGTCGATCCAGACCCTAAAAACTTCTCCAAATTGAAACCCACTGTAACCGGGCGTCAAGGTAATACCAACACTGTTATTCGTGGCCAGGACGATGGAATCGCCTCCGGTAAAATCACCATAGCCGCTATTGTCACCGGAAATATTTTCAAGCGTATCGATCGCAACCGACTGAATCCATTCATCTGCCGTACTGAGTGCAGGCGCCTCACAATAGACAAGGTCAAGGCAGGCACCGCACCCCTTGGTTTTGAATTGGATGTCCTCTGTCACCTTCCCCAGGCTATCGGGACAGACCGTCTGTACCCTGACTTCATAATTGGTACAGGGCATCAAGTTCATAAATTCAAAATTATTCCCTGATGTGTTTTCTATCACCCAATCCATGCTATCGACTGGCCGAATATAAACATCATAGCTCTGAGAAGCCAATACATTGCCCCAACTGGCAGAGGCGGTCGTTTCCGTGATATCTGAAATGCCAAACCCGGCTGGAGCATCGCAGCACCCTTCTGTTTTAAATGCAAAAACAGCGGAGTAGTCGGAAGCAATCGTATCACAACTGCTGATTACCTGAAATTCATAATCCGTACAGGCCAGCAGTATATCAATTGGATAAGGAGAAGACGCACTATCCACAACCACCCAATCTGGTGCCCCAACCGGCCGCCAGCGCAAAGTGTCTACCCGGGCAGAATCATTGTTGGTCCAGATCAGGTTCACCTTTGTATCCGTCAGGTCACTGACCCCCAATCCGGCTGGTGCCGGGCAGGGTCCACAGTTGGCCATGAGCAATTGCACACTGTTGTTCACATTAAGGCGCCCGCCCGTAACGGTGATATTGTCGAGGGAGGCATTGGGGTCAACGCCCTCCAGGATGTATTGCCGGACCATCAGGGCAGCCGCTCCGGGGTCGGCTTTAGCCAATGCTGTCAGGTTGGAGCAAGGAGCTGAATAGAGAAGGCCAATGGTGCCGGTCACATGAGGCGTTGCACCCGAGGTACCGCCAAATCCATCGTAGCCATTATTGTTGGCAATGTTCCAGGTACCTGCACCAAAGGCACCGAGGTCGATGGTTTCCAGACCGTACCCGGCTCCGGTTACCTTTTCATCATCGTCGTTCATATTGGTTACCGTGATCAGGTAGTCACTGGAGCAGCCGGTCGGCAAGTCACCAAAAACGTCGACATTTTGATTGCCATTGATGGTCGCCCCTGCATTTAAGATTCCATATACACCCAGTGTATCATAAAACGCACACCAAAGCGGCGCATCGGCAGGTTGTCCGCCATCCACTCCCCAGGAGGCGTTGGTCGCCACCACGAATGCACCCTCTGCGCCATTGGTTTCATTGTACCTGATGCGGGCAGTCAAAGGATAGGAGTAAGCTTCCAAGACCTCACTTTCCACTCCGGTGCCCCCTGCAACAAGCATCAGTTTCACATCCCAATTGATACCTGCTACACCGATGCCATTGTTTCCCTTTGCCCCGACAATACCCGCCACGGGAGTACCGTGCCAGGCGTTATTGGTGATGTTGTCGTCGTTGCTTCCAGTGTCCCAGCCCCTAAAATCATCCACAAAACCATTATTATCATCATCAATACCATTGTTGGGGATTTCTGCATAATTGAACCAGACATTTTCCGCCAAATCGGGATGGGTAATCTGGTACCCACCATCAATGATACAAACGACGATGGTATCCCCCTCGGGAGTCAGCCCACCGGTGGTCACATCCCAGGCGAGGTCCATGTCGATATCGGCACCAGGGGTACCTCCGCTTTGTCCTGTGTTTATGTACTGCCACTGATCGTCAAACTGGGTATCATCCGGAATAGTGGACCGCAACTCTACCAAGTGGTTGAACTGGGCAATTTCAACCAATGGGCTGCGCCACATTGCTGCTAACATTTGCTGTTCATCGACTTGTTCCCAATCGAATGTCAGCGCATAGATATCCATGGGCGTGGATATTTTCCTGTCCACTTTCAAGTTGGTAGGTGAACTTCTGAGAGACTGGTGCCGGGCAACCACTGTTTCCGGGTCGGCCCCTTTTTTCAATTTAATCAAAATTTCTCCTTGCACATGGTCGAGCCGCTGGGCAAAGGTTGGGAGTGAAATAAAAATGAGTAAGATGACCTTTAATAACAGGCGTTTTGTTTTTTTCATACAGGCTTGATTTTTCAATTTTGGTAATGTGTTCTGTTCTAAGTCCTAAGATCTTACGATTTCCCCTAACCGACAAACCGTTTTATATTGCAAAAGTCAACTAATTGTCACAAAGCAGGTTCGTTTGCATCGAGAAGGAATTGTCCTGTAATGGACTTCAAGCAAGAAAATTGATTTGAGGCGCTGATCTGTTTATGTGACAAAACTGATTAGTCTTGGCCTGACTGTACCTGACCTCCCCCCGGCCCCCTCCAGCGGGGAAGAAAAGAACGTGCAAATCTCCCCCGCCGGAGCCAGCCAGCATCCCTCCCTTTTATAAAGTATTCTATTTTACCCTTGATTCGCATTGGGCATTGAAATCGTCTTCCTAAAAATAAAACCTGTGAATTTTTGCTCGTATGAACTCCAATTCATACTTTTGAAATCCATTAACTATGAATTCAAACTCATACGAATCAAATTTCATATCAAATGGAAACACCACCAGCGAACCTGTTTTGAGTAAAAACTTTCTGAACCGGGAAAAAGAATCAAAAGCTACAATTCATCCGGCGCTGCACAACGGCACCTCGGTCGCTGATAAAATAAAGGTACTTCCTTCACAACAACCAACTGAGTCCCCCTCTGCCAAAACACTTCATCATGACGAACTACATTTCCCGCTTCAATCCCTATGAGATGGACGACCAGACCATTCTGGCCATTGCCACCGGACGCAAGCAGCCCCTGCGCCAGATCATGGCAGACCTGGAAGAAATGTACAAGGGCAAAGGCAGCACCGGCCACTTGTTGGTGCAAGGCCCGCGGGGCATCGGCAAATCCTTCTTCTCGAAATACCTCCAGATCCATTTTAAACAAAAAGAAAAATTCAAGCACTGCCGCTTCGTCCTTTTTCCGGAAGAGCAGGACAACATCGATTTTCCCAGCGATTTCATCCACATGGTGTTGAGTCAGGTGGAAGAAGGCGGCAAGTTTGAACAGGTGATGACCAAATGGGAAGAATCGGAGGAGGACTGGGCGCTGGCTTATCAGCGGCTAAGAAAATGGATCGGCGGGCAGCAAAAAAAACATAAAAAATTCCTGCTGGTCGTATTGGTGGAAAACCTGGACACGATGGTGGCCCGTTTCAAAGGCACTGGTGAAAATCGGTTTCGGGAAATGCTGGAAAGCCTGCCCGGTTTTGTATTGATCGGAGCCACTCCGCTGGCCAATTTTGGCCGGGACCACAACAGGCCGTTGTTTCATGCCTTCAAACCCTACCCCCTCCAGCCGTGGAACCAAGAAGACTTCCTCAACTATTTCAACCGCCGCCGACAGATCGAAGAGGCCAGAACGGGAAAAACGTACACCCCCGCCAAGATCAGCCTGATGGAAAACAAGCTAAAGGCCATCAGTGTGTTCACAGGTGGCTTCCCCCGCATGGCCATCGTACTCAGCAACCTCCTGCTCCAGGACGATGTGCTCAGCACCGCCCAAACCCTCCGCGGCCTCATCGACGAACTGACGCCCTATTACCAAAGCCTCACCTCGGACATCCCGCCCAAGAGCCGCAAATTGTTCGACACACTGATCCGCTCCGGCGAAAATAAATCCCAGACCGAACTGGCCCAACTGCTCGGCACTTCGCAAAACGCTATTTCGCGCGCCTTCCTGTGGCTGCTGAACAATAATTACATCATCGGTAAAAAACGAAAAGGCGCCAAGAAATACCGCTATCAGGTGACGGACCGGATCTACTGCCTGTACTACAAAAACCGGCAAGTGTTCCACGACCAGGACTTTTCGGCCATTTGGCTGTTGGCCGATCTTTTGGTTTCGCTTTATGAAGAAGAAGATTTGCGCAGGCGGGCATTAAGGTACCTGGAAGACGGGTTTGACCGGGACCGGCGGGAACTGGCCAGGCTGAGCTTGCACCGTCGGGGGATGCCAAAGGAGTGGCTGCCGAAGGAGGGAGACCAGGATTTTTGGAAAAAGCTATTGAATGAAAAAGAGGTAAGTTCCGCAGTTTCAAAGCTTGCTGAACCTTTGGTAAAAAAATTATTTGAAGTCAAACATTTGGAGAGTGAACAAGACGCAATCGACCATGTAGAAAAATATTTTGATGGTTTTAAACAGTATTTTGAAAATGCTGAATTAAGCATCAATGTAGTGAACCTTTTTATCAACTTTCCCCTGTTAATTGAAAAACAGGAATGGCACAATGCCATTCTGCACTTTTGGGATAAAATTCACAAAACAGGAGAAGAAACGAACAACACCATCATTGAAGCCATAGGGCTCGAGTACGTTGGCAGATCACTATCGGTTCTTGGTGAATTAAAAGACGCTGAAAAGGCATTCAGTAAAGCTATTCATTTATATGAAGCCATTGGGCTCAAATCCAATGCAGCCACAATCCATTTCTTAACAGGAGCTGATTTATTCAAATTGAAGGAATTTGAAAAAGCCATTGAAAGTTATAAAAAGGCACTAAATAGCTTCAATCTAAAAGACGACTTAAATGCAAAGATTAGTTGTTTGCTGTGTATTGGAACGACACAACTTTTATTGAACAAATTTGAAGAATGCCATGCAACCATAGAAAAAGCCCTGGCTTTGCATGAGGATATAAAAGACCTCAAAATAAAGGGCCTGACTTTTTACTTAATGGGAATTACATTGACCCATTTAGGCAAAAACAAAAAGGCACTACAAAATCTCAACTTAGCGAAAACATTATTGGAATTAACTGATCCATTTTCGGAAATGCAAGTTTTAGAAGGTTATATTGGCACCAACTACATTCTTCTGGAACAATTTACTACGGCATGGGAATTACTCGAAAAAACGGCCGAATCAAAAGAAAGACTATTTCAAAAATTAACCGATGCTGTTTATTTTAAAGCATCCAAAAAAGGGAAAGCGGAAGCATTTGCCGTTGGCAATGATTTACTGACCCATTTACATAAATCTGCGGACCTGTTGAATATCAAAACAAGCCTCTCCTATTTTTTCGCCCAATTATTAAAAAGAACCACCCCCCCTCCCCTCTTCGAGGAACTCTGCGAAAAAGCCAAGGCCATCTTCCCCTCCCCGGCTGCACAGACCATCATCAGGGCAGCACAGGCCACGGTGGAATATCTGGTAGCTGGAAAAGACGAAGCCTACCTGGAAAACCTGCCACCGGACATGGCACTGGCGGTGCAGGCAATTGTAAGAGAAGGGGGTTTGTAAAAATGACATTTTTTCCTGGGCTTGGAGTGGGTGTTTAATTTATATATTAACTATTCGCCAAAGTAAAATGTCATTTTTAGTGGATCAGGTTTTTAAGATTGTGAAAAATAACATTTTACTTTGGCCTGAAATAATTGTTAATTTATATATCAATCATTTTAAAAAATAAAAATGCCATTTTAAAAAAGTCATTTTTTTAACTCTTGCCGATCAATTTTCCCTGTGTCATTTTTAGGCAGTTCCGATAAAAATTCAATGTATTTTGGTACTTTGAATTTTGCCATTTTAGTGCGGCAATAATCAATTATTTCCGTTTCGGAAATATTTTCTTTTTTTACGATAAATGCTTTTCCGACCTCTCCCCATTTTTTATCGGCCACTCCGATTACGGCGGCTTCGTTTATTTTTTCATGCGCAATTAAAACCCGTTCTATTTCGGCGGGATAAACATTTTCACCACCCGAAATAAACATGTTTTTTATTCGGTCAACAATAAACAAATAACCTTCTTCATCTTGCCGAACCATATCTCCTGTGTAAAACCAATTGTTTTTTATTGCTTTTTTTGACGCTTCTTCGTTTCGCCAATACCCGGGCGTTACCATGGGACCGCGCAACAGCAATTCGCCCGCTTCATTTATTTCGGTTTCGTTTCCGTCGGGGCGGATGATCTTTGTTTGCACGTAAAAATTCTGACGGCCAATGGAGCCCTTTTTCCGGATGGCATCCCGCTGATGAAGGGAAGTCAAATTTGGCCCCACCTCCGTCATGCCATAACCTTGTCGGATCGGCACTCCTTTGGCGTCCCATTTTTCAATCAAAGGAACAGGCATTGGTTCACCACCGACAATGATGTATTTTAAACTGGAAAAATCCGTCTGTTCAAATGCTGGTAAATCAGCCATCATCCCAAGCATGGTCGGCACGCCCATAAAAATAGTAACCTGCTCACTATCAATTAATTGAAGCACCTGTACCGGATCAAATTTTTTCATCAAACAGGTGTAACCGCCGTGGTGAAAAAAAGGAGTCGTCAACACATTCCACCCACCTGTATGGAAGGGCGGCATGCAATTGACCGTGCGGCTCTCCGTGTTCACGATGAGCGACATAGCGGTATTGATACTGTTCCAAAAAAGCATTTTGTGGGTGTACAACGCACCTTTGGGAAAGCCGGTCGTGCCGGAAGTATATAAAATAAAAACAGGGTCGTTTACCTCGATCTTCATATTGTCGAAAAATAAATCGTTGGCCGTATTTTTCCCTTTATTGCAAATTTGTTTCAGCTCATTTATTTCTAATAAATACGGAATATTTTTTTCAACAAATCCGGTTTTTATTTTTTCCAAAAATTTATCTTCACAAATAATTAATCGGGGCTCACAGTTCTTTAACAAATAATCAATTTCTGTACTTGCCAGCCGGTAATTGACCGGCACTAAAATCAGTCCTGTTTTCTGAGCTACAGAAAAAAGAACCAGGTACTCTAAATTATTTTCTGCGAGTATGGCGACCCGATCTCCTTTTTTTAATTTGCAGGTTTGAATTAAATAATGAGCCAATCGGTTGGCCAATTTATTTAGTTCAAAAAATGTCAGTGCGCGACTGGTCTCGTACTCTTTAAAGGCTATTTTTTCTGGGCTGTAAACCGCCCATTTTGCTGCCCAATCATGGTGGTGCCACATAATTATTTTTTTAAAAAAAATTATAGCTTTTATTTTTCTTCTCTCTTATCAGAATTTAAATAACCCAAAGCTCGGCTGTCAAAAAAAATGACACTTTTCCTTTGCCTGAAAAAAGTTTGGAAACCATACAATCAAACATTTGCCAAAATAAAAGTGTCATTTTCAGTACTCCATATTTTTGTTCAGGCACTTACTTAAGTAACCATGCAAGATTATTTACAATTAATGGGGCTCGATGCCCCCACAAATTGTAAA
>JBCBRY010000020.1:0-94712 GCA_039819485.1 Bacteroidota bacterium
CAAGCATTACTTTCAACTGCTGTGACGTTGCGAATTCTCCAACCATGGTTGTATTCCGTGCTGTTGACTATGCCGGTAATACTAACGATTGTATGGTTCAGGTGAACGTTAACGACAAGACTCCACCAGTACTTGTAAGCTGTCCTGCTAATGAAAGAGTTAGCTGTGACTGGTACGCTGAATTCCTCGAAACTCAGTTGGCAAATGCCGCTGCCGGACAGGAACAGTGTGATGTTCTATCTCAGTACTTCGGTGACGCTGAATACCTTGATAACTGTCCTGCTAACATTGACTGTAGCGTGAGCATTAACTTGGATCAGTGCCTTGAAGGTACGGTACGCCGTACTTGGATTGCTGAAGATGGTTCCGGTAACACTAACAGCTCACAGAACTGTAACCAGACTATCTTCGTAGACCAGGTATCTGACTTCGTTGTTGAGTTCCCTGAAGACATTACCGTTGAATGTGGAACTGATGTACCTGATTTCGGTGAGCCAACTATCTTCTATGAAACTTGCGAACTCGTTGCTGTTTCTTTCGAAGACGAAGTATTTACCGATGTAGATAGTGCTTGTTATAAGATTGCACGTCAGTGGACTGTGATCAACTGGTGTGTAGTTGGTGATGAAATCGACCAAGAAGTAGAAGAAGATTCTGAATTGGCGATGCGCTTGGCCAACTGTCTGTCTATCATCAACCTCGAGTGTGACCTCGATGGTGACGGTGACTGCGACGACCGTACATTCCGTGATAGCTGGGCTATCTGCAACTTGCCAGATGCTGCTCATGCTAATGATATCACTAATCCTGATACTGACTTAGATGACGATCCATGGGATGGTTATATCACTTACGAGCAGGTGATTAAGGTCAACGATACTGTTGATCCTGTATTCACCGATGGATGTGATATTCCTGATGTTTGTATCAGCGACAATACTTGTACTGCAGACTTTACATTGCCAACACCAAACATCGATGAGTGTAGCTCTTTCGTGACATTCGCTGTGACCAGCGACCTTGGAAATGGCTTCGGTCCTTTCACAGGTGTTATTCCTGGTCAGTACGATGTAAGGTATGTTGCCATGGATAACTGCAACAACCAGACTGCATGCGAAACCGTATTGAATGTTGTAGACTGTAAGAAGCCTACTCCATACTGTAAGAGCGGTATCATTGTAGAACTGATGGATGTAAATCCACCAATGGTTGAAGTTTGGGCTTCTGATCTCGATGCTAACAGCTTCGATAACTGCCCAGGTACTTTACAGTTCTCTTTCTCTGCTGATGTTGATGATATCGGAATCACATTCGATTGTGACGATGTTGGAAACAATACAGTTGAAATGTGGGTAACTGATGCTGCCGGAAACCAAGATTTCTGCATCACTACAGTTACTATTCAGGACAACATGGGACTCTGTGATGATGACGATCCATCAATCGCTGGTTCTATCAACACTGAAGAGAACGAAGGCGTTAAAGATGTGAACGTACAGTTGAGTGGCTTCGGCCAGGCTAGTGTCATGACTGACGACGATGGAACATTCTCATTCGACGTAGAAGAAGGTGGTGATTACTCCATCATCCCTGCTAAGGATGACGACCATCTGAACGGTGTGACAACTTATGACCTTGTTCTTATCACTAAGCACATCTTAGGTGTCCAGTTACTGGATTCTCCATATAAGATGATCGCTGCGGATGCGAACAACTCTAAGACGATCACAACATTTGACCTCGTACACATCCGTAAACTGATTCTCTACATTGATGACAAATTCCCAAGCAACACTTCTTGGAGATTTGTAGACAAGTACTATTCATTCCCGAATACGACGAACCCATGGGCAGAAATCTTCCACGAGGTTACCAACTACAACAATGTCGATCAAGACGTCCTCGACGCCGACTTCATTGGAGTTAAGATTGGTGATGTTAACGGAAGCGCTACGCCTAACTTCGCAAGCGAAGGTGAGGACCGTACCATGGTTGGATCACTTGTATTCAATGTTGAAGATCAGCGCCTGGATGCTGGCGAAACTTACACAGTAGATTTCAAAGCAACTGACTTCGATGTTCAAGGTTACCAGTTCACAATGAACTTTGACCAGAACGCTGTCGAATTCGTTGGAATAGCTCCTGCTGTTGCAACTGCTGAGAACTTTGGATTGGCTCTCCTTGAAGAAGGAGTGATCACTGCCAGCTGGAATGACGACGATGTCAGCCTTGCAGGCGATCAGGTGATCTTCAGCCTTGAATTCAAAGCTACTGAAGATGTGAAATTGAGCGATGCAATTTCTGTTAACAGCCGCTACACTGTGGCTGAAGCTTACAACACTAACGGCGAACTGCTGGATGTAGAGTTGGCTTTCAACGGAAATACTGTAGCTGCTGCGTTCGAATTGTACCAAAATACACCGAACCCATTCAGCAAGCAGACCATCGTTGGATTCACATTGCCAGAAGCTTCTACTGCTAAGTTGACCATTACTGATGTTTCCGGTAAAGTAGTGAAGATCCTTGAAGGTGATTTCGCTAAAGGCTACAACGAATTCAAGTTGCAGCGTAACGACTTCACTTCAAAAGGTATCATGTACTACCAACTGGATACCGATACAGATTCAGCAACTAAGATGATGATCTTAATTGACTGATGAGAAAGACGCAATTTGTAATCCCTTGAGAACACGCAAGACCTCTCTCTGGCTGGTCCGGAGAGGGGTTCTGCGTCACTCTCAGGAGGTGCGTTAAACCAAAAGGGGCTGTCTTGATAGGACATGCCCCTTTTGGTTTTTATACAAGAACAGAATCAGTTGCCTATGTATTGATTCTGAAAGGAAAACACATAGAAGAAAAAATAAATCTATATGTTAGTTGATACACATTATTTATTATTTTTTTTTCAATAAATACTTTGCATTATTTAGCTAACGAGCTATTTTTGGGCATGATTTTTTAACATGAAATTTTAAAATCCTGTGAGCATGAAAGAAAAGTTACTCAACACAAAAGTGTGATGGGAAGCCAAACGGACATCTAACCAATTGACATTGATTCTGAACATAAGTATTTCAGAAAATCCTTATTCCTGACAACCGATTCGTAATTATTAAACGTCTCACAAACCATTGTGAAAGTGGCTTCTCATCCTTTTTTATGCTCCCCAATTGTTTTTTTTACAATTAAAATTTATTTGTAGGATCAAAGGCGATTAAGATCTGCACTTTTTATTGAGCAAGTGTATTTCAGCGTCTCTGGTTTGATTATCAGGATATAATCTTTTTTATAATTGATTATTGTTTTATCTTGTTTCACTCATTTCTGAGTACCCCATTTAACAAAAGATGTAATCGGTTTTTGGGATAGCCTCTCTCCATGTTATGGAGGGGGGCATTTTTTTTGTCTTCAAATTGGCCCGTTTCAAACCTAATATTTGTCTGCTAATCGAAAACGCAAGTGACCTTTGCCACTCTGATCAGTCTTCTACACATATAATTTGTTTATTTTGTGATAAAGACACTGAACAAGTTATCTTTTGATTCCTTGTAATTCTTTGCGTATTAAATTTTAATAAAGAAGTTGTTTAAAAACTCCTGGTTGGCCGGAAATCCGCCTTTGGCAGGGAGCTGTCTGGAATTTTTCAGCAACTTCAAAAACTGAATAGTGGTCTGGATAGGATTTATAGCATTTGTTTTTGCCGCCCTCGCATTTGACCTTGGGGTGCTGAATAAAGAGGCCCATGTGGTTTCAACACGAGAGGCGTTTAGGTGGACAACGGTCTGGGTTTCCCTTTCATTGCTGTTCAGTGTATTCGTCTATTTTGGTTACGAGAATCACTGGCTGGGGCTCGGAGATACGATTGGTCACGATATAGGAGGTATGGAGGCTGCCATCACCTACCTGACGGGCTACATCATCGAGCAATCCCTCAGTATGGATAATATCTTTGTGATTGCAGTTATTTTCGGTTATTTCCATATTCCACCAAAATACCAGCACCGGGTATTGTTCTGGGGGATTTTGGGGGCACTTTTTTTCCGAGGAATTCTCATCGGTGCTGGTGCCTTCCTGGTGGAGCGGTTTCAATTTATCATGTATGTGTTTGGGGCTATTTTGCTTTGGACGGCCTATAAGATGGTAAAAAGTGACGGAGATGATATTCACCCCGAAGAAAACCCGATCGTCTTGCAACTGCGCAAATTTTTGCCAGTGACCACATTAATGAAGCAGGAGCAGTTTTTTGTAAGGAGGTTCGGAAAAATAGTGGCTGTGACACCTCTTTTTGTAGCCTTGGTTGTGGTGGAGACGACTGACATCATGTTTGCATTCGATAGTATCCCAGCCATTTTTGCAATTACGACCGATCCCTTCCTGGTTTTTACTTCTAATATATTTGCGATACTCGGCTTGCGGTCCTTGTATTTTGTGCTGGCTTCTTTGTTGGACAGATTTGTCTATCTTAAATACAGCCTAGCAGCGATACTCGGCTTTGTAGGATTAAAGATGTTGGTGTTGCATCCATTGCATATAGATCTGCCGGTGTGGTCTTCGTTGGTGGTGATAATAGCTTTTTTGGCGGGGGGAATATTGATTTCATTGCGAAAGAGCAAAGCCTCGGAAAAAGCGACGACGAAAAATGCTTAGAATTTATTCTTCCACATCATGCTCTCCACAGGCTTATCGGTGCGAGAGTTATATTTAGCATCTTGCTTTTTGTTGTAAAATCGCTCAATTTCACCATCTACCTGAAAGTAGATCAATTGTCCGATCGGCATGCCCGCATATACCCTGACGGGCTGTGTACAGGAAATCTCCAAAGTCCAGGTATTACAAAATCCGACATCTCCTTTTCCCGCCGTGGCATGAATGTCGATTCCCAACCGGCCAACACTGCTTTTACCTTCCAGAAAGGGGACTGAGTTGTGGGTCTCTGTGTATTCCTCGGTAACGCCCAGGTACAAAGTTCCCGGTTGCAGGACGAACCCATCTGCCGGGATGAGGAAGTGCCTGATTTCGTTGTGCTTCTTTGCATCCAGGATTTCATCATTATAAATGGCCAGGTGACGGCTGAGGTGGACATCATATGAATTGGTGCCAAGACAGTTTCTCTTAAAAGGTTCAATGATGATTTCGCCTTGGTCAATGGCTGCAAGAATTTTTTTATCTGAAAGGATCATACTGCTTTTTTTTCGGGGCGCAAATATAGAATAGTTTACAAGCAAGAAGCAACAAGTAGTAGGAGGATAAAATATTTCATCAATCAAGCTGAGGGAACCATTTCGCAACTACATTTTCGGCAGCTTTGCCGTGGGGAGTGAACCCGGTTTGGCGGTTGCGTCTGAGCGGTTCCAGGTCAGAAGGATATTTCCACCAGAGGATTCCGTTGCACCAGGGTTTGTTTTTGATGCCATTAAAAACGATCTCGTAACAACGTCGCTGGTGTTCGGCATTTGGAACAAAATCACCCCAGTCGTTGTGTGGCTCTTTCCAGGGAGACTGAATGCAAGGGAAACCGATTTCCGTAAAAATGATCGGCTTTTTATATTTATTATAAACCCGTTCTATCTTACTGACGACCAGGTCAAAACCCTCGGCAAGTTCCTGGTCACTCGGATCATCTTTATGGCTCAAAGGGTAATAGCAATTGAGGCCAATATAATCCAACTCATCCCAAAAACTCACGTTTTCAAATTCATCCCCCCAGTTGGCGGCATAGGTCAAATGTCCATTGTACAGCACCCGCAGGTCCCAGATCAGCTTTTTCCAGTTGGGCTCTCTGTTGAGGGAAGTCTGCACCAGTTCGTTACCGATGCACAACATTTCCCAGCCGTATATTTCCGACAGCATCGCATAGTGACTGATCCAATGGCCGTAATGGTCGAAAAACAGCTTCCAGTCTTCGTCCTTTTGCATTTCAATGTCACCGGTCCACATGCCGCGCCCGACCCAGATCTGGGGTTTTAGGATGACCTTGAGACCAAGCTCTTGTGCTTCTTCAGAAGACTGTATGACGGATTCGTCATTTTCCGCACCGGTCCCTTTGACGACCGGGATTGGATAAGGCTTTTTGGGATAACGGGCATAAGTATATGGCACTACAGCCACTGCATTGGCCTCCATGTTTTTTTGGTGTCGCAGGGACTGAGAGGCTTTGCTGGAGCCATATCCGTTGTAGACGCGATAGCCCTCATGGGCGAAATTGAAACCTTTTACATAGGTTAATTCAGCAGGGCGAGAGGCCATGTTTTCGGACGGCGTAGCGTTGATGTACTTTCTCCATTTGGGCTCAAACTTGGTTAATTCGGCAATGTCAGTGAAACCGTTTTGATAATTTTTAAGAAATTCTTCTTCCCCAAAATGGCGGATCAAAAAACCACAGAACGAAGCCGTTGCCGTACCATAAATAATTGTTGAGCCATTTTCCCATTTGTTTTCAGACAGTATGTCTATCACGGGAGGCATTTGACGGCCGGTGAGAAGTTTGTGCGCCCAATATTGATGTCCCCATTTTTGCCAATTAGCTGAAAAATAAATAGCGAGTCCTTTTTGTAAAGCGGTATTTTTTGCCTGCCCCAGCAGGTGGCTAAGAATCAGTTCATTGGCTATTCCCAAATAATGATCAGCAAAGAAATCATTCACCACGACGTGGATTTCCAGGTTGTCAAAATCTACATGGCACGGTGCAGAATTTTTCAGGAGCAACCCCTTCATTTCAGGAGAGGGATAGAGCAGGCACTTTAAACTACTTTTACCAAGTTGTTTTCCGGTAAACTTTTCAATGGCTGCTACGGCTGACTCCAGTTCTGTTTTAAATGCGTTCACCAGGCTGTCGTCCACCGACCCGTACTTGTAAAAATTGAAATGCTGGGTTGGCTCCAGGCTGTCTGGTGACGATGGAAGTTCTTCCACGATGTAGGCGGGGATTTTCCGCCGGTTGGACCAATCGCTTTCATCATAATTCTTCTGGCCGTTCGATTCGCAACTGAACAGTGCAAACAGTAAAAAGATAGCCGCTAAACGGAAAGGGAAAAAAAAGTTTATCGATTGCTTCATGGCAAAGAGGTGAAAAGATTTATGACAATTATTTTTAAATCGACAGCAAACAACAGTCAGGCATTTGCACTAAAAACAGACAAAAATTACTGGCAATAAATTGTCAGTGCGTTTAAGCACAGCTAATTTTTTTTTCATCTGCGTGAATAATGCCCTGATTTATTTACAAACCTACTATCTAAAATTTGTTTATAATAAGTTCTTTAAAACCAGAAAGGGTGCTTTAAGACAAAAAGCATATTTTTGGCAACTTTTGAGTAGAGGGCACGGTCTTATTAAATAACAACAAAAACAAAGCATTCAGGCAAAATCTTACTTTAAAAAGTAACGGAAAACTATCTAATAGAGGTGTTCAAAAATTAATAGTTATCATTCGTTCAATCCGTGTTTCCTCCCCCGGCCCATTTCAAAGGGCGATGAAAGAACGTGCATATTCCTCCTTTTGGAGGGGGCGGGGGAGGACGGTTCTTTATTGCTGAACAACTCTAATGAACAATGAAATAATAAGTGGGCTGCTTCCTGTTTCATTTTTCCCAAAACAACTTCTTGCTTCCCGCTTAAAATACGGGATTCCGTTTCTCTGCTTTTGCCTTTTTACTTTTTATTTCTCCATAGTGAAAAACATAATCGACCTTATCGGACGGGTATTATTGGCCTTTATTTTTTTATACGAGGCGTATGACTCCACATTCTTTTTTAAAGCGACCAAACAGAAAATGCTGGATTATGGCCTTACGTGGCAACCTGAATTATTGCTTTACGGGGCCATCACTTTGCTGACCCTAGGTGGACTGATGGTGCTATCGGGCTACCGGTCGAGTTTTGGGGCAATGCTGCTGTTACTGTACTGGATTCCCGTAACCTTCATTGTGCATGATTACTGGAACCTGCCAATGTCCTGTATGATTGAATATAACTGTCCGGAAGTGCCGTTGCAGGGGGAGTTGATTTACCGGAGGCTTCAGGCTATTCTTTTCATGAAGAACCTGGCCATTATTGGTGGACTGCTAATGATTTGGGTGAACGGCAGTGGCCGGCTCAGCATCCGACGGTTGTTTGCCACCACGAAAGTGCCGGGGCATTGAAGGAATATTGGAAATTGGAAATCAAGCAACTTTTTGTGCCGAAATTTTACAGCCAGCAATTTCCAATTTCTTAATTTCCAATAAACCCTATTTTTGTCACTGATTTTTTTATCATCATCGGAACGTAACAAATGCAGATACTCAACGACCGGCAAATACGGCAAAAAATAAAAAGACTCGCCATTGAAATCGTGGAGCATAACATCAGTGTGAAAAAGCTAATCCTGGCGGGTATCAACAATAATGGGATGACGTTTGCCCGGCTGCTGGAAGAGCAGCTGAAAGCAATTTGCGAAAAAGAAATCGTCATGACCCGTTTGGTAATCAACCCTGCTGAGCCGCTATCATCGGAGGTGCAACTTGATATGCCCATCAAAAAGCTCAAAAACAAGGTCATCATCATTGTGGATGACGTTGCGAATACCGGCCGCACGATTTTTTATGCTTGCAAACCGTTGATGGATACCCTGCCCAAAAAAGTCGAAGTAGCAGTGCTCGTTGACCGCACCCATAAATCGTTTCCCATTAAAGTCGATTATTGTGGCCTCTCCCTCGCTACGACTTTATTGGAAAACATCGAAGTGAAAATCAAAGACGTAGAATCCTTCTCCGTAAACCTTAATTGACCCGGAGTGCCACTCCGCCCACCGTAACTCGGATTGCCAATCCGAGCAACCAAAAAGACTGTCTCTTACAGGCAGCCAAAAAGTTCATTTGACCAAAAATATAGAAAGGCAAAGGAGAAGTGATTCTGTGGGCCTGTACTTTTGTCTTTTTAATATCCCAATATCCCAATATCCCAATATCCCAATATCCCAATATCCCAAAGAAAAAGGGTTTGCCAGGCCGAAGCCCAACAAACCCTGGAATTTTAAACCGCTCAAGCGTACCTCGTTCGGTACGAGAGCAGCCCACACACTATGAGAACACCCAATATAAATCTTGAATCGAAAGTATGCAGCAGGCCAGTATGCAAGTAGACTGGTCTATACAACCTTCGGCTTTGTTATTTCAATTGATTTCCCTTTTCGTTCACCGTTTACCTCTCACCGTTCAACGTTGAGAATTCGGGAAGGACAGGAGCAACTGCACGGAAGAAGATGTTTTAATCCGAATTTACATCGGGAAACGCTTGCTTCGCCGGGACTGTGAACTCTGGTTAATGGGTAAATGCCAGCGAGCCTCCATAAGTTAGCGTTTGTCATTCGCCTTTATCTGTTGCCGTGTAGCTGACTGCTCCTGCCAAGGGATCTTCCCTTTTTTTTAGGTGTCAGGTTTCAGGGGTCAGGGGTCAGCTATTAGAAAACCTGACCCCTGACCCCTGACACCTGACACCTCTTTTGTTCTTAATGTAGCCGCCTTTACTTTTAAAAGCGCTTTTTCGGTTCAGAGATTGTTCGACTGCGGGAGCAGTCGAACGTTCCTAAATCTCATGAAAAAAACGATTACTCTTTAGGAACAGATTGCGTTCGTGAAATCAAAGTGCAAGCAAAAATCAAATTCAAATAAATCATCGAGTGGGGGTGGTGTTTGTTTTCCGGCACAACGGCACGAGGTTTTGTTCCGCTCGATTTGAACTTGCAACTGAATTTCTTTAGTGTTTGTTATGTACTGTTTTTCGTCCTGTCCAAAAAGGGGTTCGCCAAGTGTTAACCGGCAAACCCGTTAACAGAAAATAACTACTTATAACCGCTCCAATTCCAATGTGGCTCTCTCGGTTCGCAAACGTGCTTGCCTACTTGCCGATCACCTACTTGACATGGCGGCCACTGGAATTATCTTTGGGTTTGCCCTTAGAGTGGAAGAACATGATGTCCCCTTCCGGGATTGGGCAGTTACAAGTCTTGGTAAAATGGAACGAAAATAATTGTTGGTAGAATAAAAAAAAGCTGTAAGATTCGCTGGGCGCACAACGGCGGCTTGTTGAGGGGCGCCCCGATACGAAACCGGGACAAACCGCCATTGACGACCCGTCAGTATGTTTGTTCAATTAGTGGAATTTTACCTTGTATGTTCGTTCCTATTTTCTGTCAGTTTTTTGTTTCTATAATCAATCCGTTGATTGACTTTGTTTGATGGTACAAAAGTAGGGGCAGGCAACAGGCCCAACAATCCATTTTTTTATCCAAATCAAGTTTCTAACGACTTTGTTTCTTATGGATTTAAGATTTGTAATTTATGATTTATGAAAATATTGTTTCGATAATAATTAAAAATCAATGTTTTAAACATTTAAATTGTTCGTAATTTATATGTCTTTTATGAATTCTTCCAGTTGTTCACCTCTTCTGTATTGAAGTTTCTAACATGTCAATATTTTTTTATATTTTTTAAAAAATAACATATTTACCCTCTTCCCAAAACCCAAAACCCAAAACCCAAATTGAGCGAAGCGAAATCCCGCACCGCAGGTCGGGAAACCAAAAACCAAAATTCTGTCAAATGAAAAACAGAGAAGACTTGTTCAACCTCATCAAAGCGATGTCCAAATCGGAGAAACGTTATTTTGTGCTGGATGCCAAAAAAAGTGGCCGCAGTGCCAGTCGGTACTTATCCCTTTTTGAGGCACTTGGGAAAATGGAAGAATTCAATGAAGAAAAATTGAAAAAGAAATTTCCCAAAAACCTTTCCTCCGATAAAGCCTATCTCTACGAAGCCATTCTCCGTAGCATGCGAGATTACCGCAGTGCATCGTCGAAAGCGGCCCAGGTGAAAGAGCGGTTGATGGATGCCCGGTTCCTGTATGAGCGGGGATTGTACGACCAGTCAACGGAGCGCATTGCTCAGGCCAAGGTCATGGCGAAAGAATTGGAAGATCATTTTACCTTGTTGGAAATAAACAAAGAAGAGCAGGTGTCGCTATTCGACCGGCGGGCCCGGGTGACCCTCGACCATATCAAGCAATTGAATACCGAACGAAATCAAACACTAAAAGCCATTGAGGAGGAACTTACGTACCTGGATTTGTATTACCGGCTGCTGTTGGAAATCTTAAAGGAATTTAATTTAAAAGATGAACAAAGTATCGTTGCGTTGAAAAACAGGTTGCCACTGGATTTATTAGATGATGAAAAAAAGCCAAAATCACCCCATGCCCAAAGAAGGTATTTTTTATGCCGTGCGGTGTATTATAATTTATTGGGCGATTTAAATGAAGTGTACAATAATTACCAGTTGGCCGTCAATTGGTGGGAATCATTTCCGGTGATTAAAAATGAAAATTTTCATACGTACATTAATAATGTATATAACCTGGTCAACACCTCTCACAAAATAGAGGACTATTCTTCCGTTTCCGAAAAATGGATCTCTAAACTGGAATCTGAAAAGTCGAGCCTTAGTTACCATAACCAAAAATCAATTTTCAGAACACTTTCCGTTTCTAATTTATTACACCTGTTAAATAAAGGCGACTTCCAAAAGGCAAAAAATATATTACCTGATATAATTGAGGGGATCAATAAATTCGGATTAAAAAAGTCAATTGTTTTGATTACGAATATTGCCATTGTTTATTTTTTGGTGAAGGATTATAAAAACTGCCTGTTTTGGTGCGACTATATTTTAAAGAACATGAAAAAAGGAGGGCGGGAAGACATCCAGCGGCTGGTCAGGCTGTACACAATTATTGCTTATTATGAAATAGGGGATATTGATAAAACCGAGGCAGCGATAAGGGCCATTGGCCGGTATTTTAAAAGTTCAAAATTGCCCAAAGAGAGATTTGAATATATTGTGGTCAATCAATTTTTAAAGAAAATTTTTAATGCGCCGGTAAGTGAGTTAAAAAAAGAATTTACTGCGTTTTCTGTTTTTTTAAATGAAACGCGGAAAAATCCGGGAAAGGAAATTCCATTGGGAATAGATGAATTAATGTTGTGGGCGAAAAGTAAGCTATGATGTGTTGCCGGGAGCGTTCATGAAAAAACAACTTCAATAAAAAATACCCGGCAGTGGGAAATAAATATTTCCCGAAATTGGAAATTAAGAAATTTTGTTTCAATTGAAAATCAGGTGACCCTCAATTTCCAATTTCTTAATTTCCAATAATTTAAATTAAGTATCCGGAGATTCCTCCACATAATAAAAGCGAATAAATTTTTTGCTGCCCATACCTCTGGTGGCTTCCAACCTGGCCAAAAGAATAGAAGAGGAGGCCAGTCCTGTTTCCGGCTTGTCTTTTAATTTGACCATATATCCCTGTGTTTTTTCTTTTGGCAATGCCGTTGGCCCGGTTCGTTCTGCGATTACGTCGGTGACCCCAATAATGAATACGGTATTGCTTCCTTCGTTGTAAGAAATGCACAATTGATTTTTTTCTTCATCGGCAATTTCAAATTCATAAAAAGGCTTTTTACCGCGCAGCACGGTTTTGATATGGTTGTCAAGCGTGGAAGCCACTTCAGTGGCGACTACGTCGGTGCCGAGCACGGAAAGTAGAACACCGCGCTTGCCGATCGACAAGTGGTTGTTACTGCTCTTGGAATCTACTAAAACCATGGTTGAAAGGTCTGAGGTGATGGAGATCGAGTTTCTCATAATTGCTTAAAAAGTATTTCGTTTATAAGAGCCAAGTTACGTGGATTGGGACGGCTTACAAAATTTGTTTTGAAAAATAATGAATTCTCAGACCAATGCCAACGGGGGGAATAACCACCCTAAATGCCTTGTTGGAAATCGAATAATGTTCAGGTAAACAGGTGGTCAAAAAAAATGACACTTTTCCTTTGCTTGAAAAAGAGTTTGGCAGCCAGGGAACCAAACATTTGTCAAAATAAAAGTGTCATTTTTAGCGCTCCTTATTTTTGTCCAGGCACTTACCTTTTTTAATTTAAAACCAGAAAGCCATCCACAGTTGCGCTTTCCAGCTCTTTCTGTAATCATCTGCGTTTTTGTAAAAAAATCAGAGGCGCTCAAAAATTCATCATTGTTATTTGCTTTATTCATGTTTCCTCCCCCCGGCCTCCTCCAGAGCAGGGGAGATATGCACGTTCTTTTCTCCCCTCTGGAGGAGGCCGGGGGAAGGAGTCACATTAAGATTCAATTATAGAATATTCAATTTTCGCATTATATTGGGCCGTTATTTTCATGTCAGAAGAAAAGCGACAACTATTTGATTCACGTCTCAACAAGCTTTGCATAAGTTGATAAAATGGTTTATAAGGTTAAATTTTTATAATTTGTGGCCCCCTGCCAACTTCATCGACCATAAACTTCTTATCGACCGTTCCCCATTTTAAGATACTCAATTTCTTCATTTAGACACCTATTAAAAACAAAATCGGAAACCATATGAAATCTATCAAAAAGAGACTCGCCCTATTTTTGGACGGTACCTGGAACACTGAAGACGACAGTACCAATGTCTACCATGCTTATTCCTTAACAAAAGAAGGTTTGATCGAAAATGATACCATTGAACAACTGCGGTATTACGACCCGGGCGTTGGTACCGGTATTTTGGACAGCATCACCGGTGGAGGGTTTGGAGTGGGGCTGGACAAGAACGTCCGGCAAGCCTACAACTGGTTGGTGGACCACTACGAAAAAGGGGATGAAATATACATCTTCGGTTTTAGCCGGGGAGCCTACACGGCCCGCTCGTTGATGGGTTTTCTGGCGGCCTGCGGACTCATTAAACGGGGTGCCCCCATTAACATCAGCCAACTCTGGGCAGGCTATGTTTTTACCTCGGTGAACCGCGACCACAAAAAATATAGCTGGTGGAAAAAGACATTGGAAGACCCTAAAAACGTGACTAAGTTCAGACGCTTAAATAATTTTCAAAAAACAGAAGAAGAGAGAAGCAAATTGACTCCTGAGGAATTGGATAAAGCGGAACCGCTGAACAAGGCAGAACGCTTGCTCGGGAATTGGTCCCGTCGGGTAGATATAACTTACATGGGGATTTTCGATACAGTCGGTGCGATGGGCTGGGAGGCACTTGCATTGCCCGGCCTGACCAGCAAACTGGATGCCCACCACAATCCGTACCCTTCCCAAATTTTGCAAAAATGCCGCCATGCGCTGGCCATTGATGAATATCGAACCAGCTTTAAATTGAGCCGCCTGGAAAATTTTATCGATAACAGCAAAACCCAGGAAGAAGCAGACGAATACAATTCCCGCATCAAGCAACGGTGGTTTGTGGGGGCACACTCAAATATTGGCGGCGGCTACCCCAATAACGTGCTCGCAGCCCGACCGTTCGAATGGATCATGGACGGGGCCCGCACGGCCGTCAGTGATCATGAAGGCTTGTTTATCAAGGGGTATGAAACGAAAGCACAGTCTGAAGAATATAAGATTGAGTCGTGTGCTGATGAAGTAGGCACTGTGTCTACCTCTTCAAGATCAGCAGCCCTGCCAGACGATATCCAAAAACCCACCCTCGCTGACGTGGTCGACTCCTACGTAGAACTCGCCGGTGGAATCTGGACACATATCATCCGGGCAAAACGGCATTTTCGTCCCATCATGAGGCCCGACCTGATCCAGAAAAGCCATGCGCTACACTCCATCAGTGAGGAAATCGATGAAACGGTCGAAAAATTTATTGAGGAGAACGACACCTATGCTCCGGCCAACCTGGTGCCGTACATCGAGGAAAAGGCCTCCAAAGGAGTGAAGGAGAAATTTTATGAGAATCAAAAAAATAATATCCCCGTAGAATTTTCACAGCGTGCGCAAACCATTTTGGTCATTTGGTGCATCATGGTCGCAATTGGCGTGCAAGGTTATCTCTTCTTTTTCTTTGCGGAGCCTTTCAGTATCCCTGTAACGGTCATAGCCGCCATTGCCTTCCTTTATGTACTGGTAAATTGGGGAGAGTACCAGGCCAACTTAGAGGTCACTTTTAAACCGAAATCCGTTCTCCCGCTCCTCAAATGGAATTTTCTGATGTGGATCAGGCTCGTCGGGATTTTGTTCTTTTTCATTGGGGTATTTATTTTCATAAAAACATTTGCGGAAGTTGGAATGAACACAAACAATTGGGGCGGCTTTTTGTCGGGAATGAAAGGTGTTTGTGCTGTTTGGTGGCCAGTGCCGGTAGCGGCCCTGGTGGCCGCTATTCCGCTTTATTTCATCATGGTCAAAGATGAATTTGGCAACCAGGCAAAAACGGCAGCAGGCGTTGTGTTTAATTCTTTGATCACTTTAGTTGTGGCGGGAGCAGTCGTTACATTCCTTGGGGCTGTCTTCAATTATCTAAATGGCCCAACGACCACTTCCTTGGAGTATGGAACCTCTCCGGACGGGGTAAACCAGACTGAAGTTATTGCTGGTTATGTACTGCTCAGCCTGTTGTTGATCGTCATCTTTTTTGGAGGGGTTAAATGGGTAGGTGTGCCAATGGGCCCAATGAGGGCCAACCTTGGTACGATCCGCGATCTTCAAATGAAATCCAGTGTAAAAGGGGTTAGGGAACTCTTCGAATCATACGAGAATATATTAAAGCGGCCCCGGGAGGGGTACGATGATGGCGAATGTCAGGAAAAGGCATGGCCGCGCGTCAAGTCTATTCTATATGAGTCAGTTTGGAGCGACTACTTGGGCTTTATCCCTGTTTATACTATGTCGCTCGGACTGATCATGTGGATTGGTTTCAACTTGGTCGATCCGGAGCACCTGAAGGTTTCGCTTGACCTCTGGTTTATTACGGATATTTGGAAAGGTGGTCCTTGTTCATATGTCCAGTGGTGGCAGGTTTTGTTGGCTGTAACGGTGATCACCGATTTGATAGAAAACTGGGCACATTTGAGTCATCTTAACCGCTATCGAAATGGTGGTATTTCTTCGGGTATGGTCATGATCGGTTTTGTGGCCAATTTAATCAAGCGCGCAGGGTTTATTATTTCCTGCTTATTGGTCATCTACATCAGTTGCCGGCTAATCTGGATTGTACTGTTTTCCAACGACGGGGGATGGAGATGGATACTCGCTACCGGAGTCCTGTACCTCTCACTGGTTACGGTGGTCCCGGCCTTCGTCAAACTGACGTTGATCCCTTGGATGAAAGGTCTTTTTGCTTCAGAAAGTGAGAAATAATAGAAAATATTAGCAGTGTTAGCGCTCGCAGCACTAACACCGCTTGCCTGTAATGGAAAATAATCGGGGGTGTGGTATTCACTGCGCACCCCCGAAACTTTTAGAGTCTTTCAAAGGGCTTAAATGAGTACGCCCATTTTCCCCATCTGAAAATCGCGCATGGCCTCCAGTACCTCCGTTTGGGTGTTCATGACGAATGGGCCATATTGCGTCACTTCTTCGCCGATTGGCTGGCCCGACACATAGAGTAAGGTGCTATCTGTTTTAGCTTCTATCTCGATGCGGTCTCCGTCCTGCCGGAAAATTGCCATTTTCGCATCACCCATTCCAATGTCGTTGGCGCGGGCCAGGCCGTGTAACTGATAGAGGATGGCATTTCGTTCCGCACTTTCCTCCAAATGCACTTTACCGCCCGCTTTCAATTCGAGGGTAAGTGCCCGTGCGCCTGTGAGAGAATCCACCGGGCCAGTCAGTCCATTAAACTGGCCGGCAACGACATTGACCCTCACTTTGCCTTCCTGGTCCTCGAAAACGGGAATCTGTTCTTTTTGAAATCCCTGGTAATGGGGCTGTACCATTTTTTGGTCAGCAGGAAGGTTGACCCACAACTGGATCAGTTCCAGCTCGCCTCCTTTTTCGACAAAGGACTTGGCTGCCGACTCACTGTGTATGATGCCCCTGCCGGCCGTCATCCATTGGACACCGCCCGCATGGATCACACTGTCGTTGTCCCGCGAATCTCGGTGGTGGACAGCTCCCTTAAAGATAAAACTCACGGGCTCAAAACCCCGGTGCGGGTGCCCACCAATGTCCATGATATTCCGCTGGTGCGGCTCCTGGTGCTCAGGCCCGACGTGATGCAACAATAGAAACGGATCTATTTGTTCGATCACCCCGATCGGTAACGGTTGCTTTAATGTGACCGGTCCCATCTGCACATCCTGGGCCTTGACAATTCTCATTATACTGCGCTTTTTCATAATTGTTAGAAATTAGATGTGATGATTCACAAACTTGTACCAAAGCTCGGCTTAGCGATAACACCGTTCTAAAACAGTGTTACCGCCGGTACGGCCCCTAAGTTGATAAATCATTACAATTAGAAATTAGAAATAATATGCTGTGCTATCAATTCATTGATCAAATTCAAAGAAAGGTTGAAAAATATTCATCCAATATTTATTTTCAATAAAATCCGATTCAGTGCACGCGCCTCTCTTTCGTTTATATATTTATTAAAATAATTCCCCACTGCTCTTTTGGCCGATAAATGTGCTTTTCTAAATAGGACCTTTCCCTCTTTCGAAATTCTGATATCTACTTGTCGGCGGTTGTATGGAGAAGTCGCCCGCTCAACAAGTTGCTTTTTGCACAACCGGTCGATCAAACGGGTAACATCAGGATTGCCAACGACCAGCCCTTCCTTGATTTCCTTTGGTGTCAAAGGATTTGGAGAACTATCCGACAGCATGGCCAGGATATTCAATTGGGCGTGGGTCAGGCCGAACGGCTGCAACGCCTCTTTGATTTTTTTTTCAACCTGAGATGCTGTTTTTATAAAATTAAAATATGCAGTGGCGTGATCATTTTTTTTCATTAAAATAAAATATCTTTTAGACGTCTATGACAATTATTGTTATAAACAACTATTGTTGTAAAAAAGTTTTATGGATATAAATTAGCTTGCAGAACTGTGTGACAATAGCCGATTGATGGAGCAGAGAAGCGAATTATAAACATAGGGCATCCCGAATTTTCCTAAAGCGTCTATCTTGGGTTCAAAGTTATTGTGTAAGTAGACCTTCCTTTTAAATCGCTACCCTTTTATTGGTAAAAAGAAGTATCGGAATTTCCAGAAAAAACAACGGGCCTCCGAAACCGGAGGCCCGCCCTAAAAACAAAAGAAAATCATCTATTTTCAATCACAATTAATTTTTTGGTCAGTAGTTTCATTCCTTCCAGCTCAAGCTGGATAATGTAGGTGCCTGGTCTCCACCCCGTCAGATCTATTTCCGACCGTTCAGTATTTTTTGCCAAATCCCGTTCGAGGACGATCCGTCCGGAGAGGTCAAAAATTTTCATGATACCCTGATTTAAATCCTGTTCAAATTGGATGGTAGCATGACTTGTAGCAGGGTTGGGGAAGAGGTTGAAAGAAGAAGCCCCGGTTCTTTGATCAGGCGCAAGTGCATTGGCGTTTGTGGTTCCAATTTGTGCTTCCTGGTGGTTGCTAACCAAGTTGTTTGGTCCGCAGTTGGTATTGATCTCTGCGACGCTGTTGCAGCCGGTGGCGTTGAAAAAGATGGAAATGGTTCCGGTTACGCCGCCATTGATCAGGTTGTAAATGGCACAGCCGTCACTTAAACTGAAGTTGTAATAAACCGATAAATTTCCACCAACGGCACCCAATACGTCCAGGCCATCCAGAGTAAGCAATGACGAGTTGAAATAAATGGTCAATGAACCACCTATACTCATCAGGTTGTCCAGGCCAGCCGTGTTGGTCATACCGGTGTTTTGCACGGTCAGGTCACCGGTGATTTCCTCAAGATTGAAGAGGTTGGCCAGGTTCGTGATATTGGCTCCAATGATGTTGACGTTTCCGTCGATGACGGAGTAACACTGTGAGAATGCGTCTACCTGAGCCTGGGTATAAAAGGCGATGTTGCCGGTCCAGATCAGTCCTCCTGAAGTGCCTTCGTCTATTTCCCCGTCGCAATCGTCGTCAAGACCGTTACAGATTTCGGTGGCACCTGGGTAGATGGTTCCCACTGAATCGTTACAGTCGCCACTGGTTGCTGAAAGTTCATCCACGGTGTAACATCCGGCAGGCCGTTGGCAGGCGGTTAGCCAGGTGCCGGAAGAATGGCCGTCCCCGTCGAGGTCTTCATACCAGGTTTGTCCGGGATATTCATTTGGATCGTTGTCATTGCAATCGCCATCGGTGGATTGGAGGTCGCCGGCAAGAAAATGATTCGCCGGTTGAGAGCAGGCAATAATCGTCATTCCATCGGAATGGCCGTCACCGTCTAAGTCTCTGTACCAGGTCTCGGCCTGGCCTCCTGCTCCGATATTGGCGGTAGCCGTTGCTTCACAGATTGCGGGTATGCCAAACGCTTTTACCACTATAACGTAGGTGCCGGGGGTAAGGGAATTAAAAACATTGTTGAACTGAAAATTGGCACCACCATCGATGGAATATCCAACCTGACCACCACCAGTAGTGGCCGATATCGCGAGGCTACCGTCCCCTGCTCCTGCACATGATTCTGGATTTTCAATAATATCATCAATAGTGATGAATGCAGCGACCTCAACCGTAGAAGTACAAGTGCTGGCGTTTCCGTTTTCGTCAGTCACCGTAAGCGTAATCAAGTTGCTGCCAACATGTTGGCAATCTAAAAGGTTAGGGGAGGCCGAGATACTTTGGATACCACAAGCATCATTGCTTCCATCATTCAGGTCATCTGGGTTTACGCTGTATTCACCATTCGAATTTAAAGCAACATTGATGGTGTTGGAGACACATTTTGCATCGGGGGCAATGTTGTCTTCAACGGTGATGGCGGCATCGCATTGGTTGAAATTTCCGTTGACATCCTCAACCGTCAGTATTATCGTATTCGAGCCGATATGTGAACAACTGAAATTTGTTATATCGAGGAAAGAGGAGGCAATCCCGCAGTTGTCGGTCGAACCATTGTCGACTTCTGACGCATCAATGGAAGCATTTCCGTCGATGTCAAGTTCTATGGTCAGGTCTTGACAGGTAGCTATCGGGATGGCATCGTCAATGACCGTTACGCTTGCAGTACAGGTATTCTGGTTGCCACTGGCGTCCTCGGCAGTAACGGTTACATTGACGGCTGGTCCGATGTCATTACAATCTACACTACTCTGCGACATGCTGACGAATGTAACCGGACCACAGTTGTCTGTTCCACCACCAAATATTTCACTTTCGGACAGGGTATGACTACCGAGGGTATTGAGCGAAACAGTGGGGTTCAGGCAAATTGGCTGCGGCAATTCATTGTCTTGGACCGAAACATTGGCCGTACAAGTCGACAGGTTGCCACCAAAATCAAATACCGTAACGGTGACGGCTACTATCGAACCTGCATCATCGCAATCAACTCTCTCAGGAGACATGCTCTGGAAGTTGATCGTTGAACAATTGTCGAAACCACCATTAAGGACTTCGCTTTGGTTCAAGGTATAATGGCCGGTTGCATCCAGCACGACGGTCGGGTTGAGGCAGGTTGGTTCGGGAGGCGTATTGTCGTCGACATTGATGGTCGTTGTACAAGTGGCCTCATTGCCGTTGCCGTCATTTACCGTAACAGTAATACTTGGCGGAAAAAAGATATCGAAGCAATCGACAGTAGCCGGGGCAGCACCCACGTAGTTAATTGTTCCACAATTGTCCGTTCCTCCTGCGAGTACATCACTTTCCTGAATGGCATAGCTACCATTGGCATCGAGGAATACTGTCACATTTGAGGTGCAGGTTGGAATCGGGGCTTCCACATCTGGCTGTACGGTAATGGTGAAAGAACAGGTTTCGGAGTTGCTCGACGGATCGGTGGCCGTGTATTCAATGGTATAAGTGCCTTCGGCAAACAGGGTTCCGCTGGGATCGCCCATCGTTTGCACCGCAGCAAAAGAGGCGTTGCAGTTGTCGGCCGCCGTAGGAGTGGCCCAGGTAACGACGGCCCCACATGCTCCGGCATCCATGCCGATGTTGACATTGTCCGGGCAGGTCAGGGTTGGTTTTTCCGTATCCGGCTGTATGGTGATGGTGAAAGAGCAGGTTTCAGTGTTGTTGGACGGATCGGTTGCCGTGTATTCAATGGTATGTATGCCTTCGGCAAACAGGGTGCCGCTGGGGTCGCCCATCGTTTGCGTCGTGGCGAAAGAAGCGTTGCAATTATCGGAAGCGGTCGGTGCGGTCCAGTTAACGACAGCCCCGCATTCCCCGGCGTCCATGCCGACGTCGACATTGTCCGGGCAGGTCAGGGTCGGCTTTTCTGCGTCTGGCTGTATGGTGATGGTGAAAGAGCAGGTTTCAGTGTTGTTGGACGGATCGGTGGCCGTGTATTCAATGGTATAAGTGCCTTCGGCAAACAAGGTGCCGCTGGGGGCACCCATCGTTTGTACCGTAGCAAAAGAAGCATTGCAATTGTCAGCACCCGTCGGTGCGGTCCAGGTAACGACGGCCCCACATTCCCCGGCGTCCATTCCAACATCAACATTGTCCGGGCAGGTCAAGGTTGGTATTTCCCCGTCCGGCTGCACAGTCACCGTAAAAGAGCAGGTCTCCGTGTTGTCCGACGGATCGGTAGCTGTGTACTCAATGGTATAAGTGCCTTCGGCAAACAGGGTTCCGCTGGGGTCGCCCATCGTTTGCACCGCAGCAAAAGAGGCGTTGCAGTTGTCGGCCGCCGTAGGAGTGGCCCAAGAAACGACAGCCCCACACTCCCCGGCATCCATGCCGACGTCGACATTGTCGGGGCAGGTCAGGGTCGGCTTTTCCACATCTGGCTGTATGGTCACGGTGAAGGAGCAGGTCTCCGTGTTGTTGGACGGATCGGTAGCTGTGTACTCAATGGTATAAGTGCCTTCGGCAAACAGGGTTCCGCTGGGGTCACCCATCGTTTGCGTTGTGGCGAAAGAAGCGTTGCAATTATCGGAAGCGGTCGGTGCGGTCCAGTTAACGACGGCCCCGCATTCCCCGGCGTCCATGCCGACGTCGACATTGTCGGGGCAGGTCAGGGTTGGTTTTTCCACATCTGACTGTATGGTCACGGTGAAGGAGCAGGTCTCCGTGTTGTCCGACGGATCGGTAGCTGTGTACTCAATAGTATAAGTGCCTTCGGCAAACAGGGTTCCGCTGGGATCGCCCATCGTTTGCGAAGTAGCAAAAGAGGCGTTGCAATTGTCGGCCGCCGTTGGAGCGGTCCAGGTAACGACGGCACCACAAGCCCCGGCGTCCATGCCGACATCAACGTTATCCGGGCAGGTCAAAGTTGGTTGTTCGTCATCTGAAACATCGACGGTGGCAGTACACGTATTTTCATTGCCATTGCCATCATTTACAGTGACAGTTATGTTGACGGTATTACCTGCATCGGAACAACCGACGGATGAAGGAACAGCACTAACGAAGTTGACCGTTCCACAATTATCGGAGCCGCCAGAAAAAACATCTGTCTCTAAAATAGTGTAGCTGCCATTGCTTTCCAGGCTTACAGGCGTATTGCTTTTACAAGCAGGAACGGGATCAGTGTCGTCGCCAAAATCTACACTCCACGAAACAATGCGGGTGCAGCTGTTCGGACCATCCTCTATTTCAACATAAAGTGTATGCTGGCCATCGGCTATGCCTGGTGTAAAAGTATTCGTGGCCACGCTGTAAGTTCCGGCGGAGGTTGTTGCATTGGCATCTGTATAAATGCCGAGAATAGTGAAGTCGATGGTAGTGCCCAGTTGGAAAGACGGTTCGATTAAGTCACAGTCATCAACAACAGGAGCGACGATGATCTCATTATTGGTGACACCCGTCAAACCACCCTGTACATCTTCGATGATGCCGTTGTTGGTAAAGGGGCCGTCAATCTCATGGTTCTCCGAAGTATTGATTTTGATTAAACCATTATTGATGAATGAGGTGCTGATGCTTGAAATTCTTAAATTTTTAAAAAGCAAAACCTGCCCACAGTTTTCGTTGGTGAATTGACTGTTTATATCATGGGAAAAAGCTTGATCGGTAGTTTGATTGATTTTTAGAATACCTGTGCTCCGGTTAGTGAAGTTTCCAAAACCCATTTGAACTCCTTCCCGACCAATGTTGTTGGCTCCTCCGTTCATGCCGATATTGATTGCCCCTTCGTTAAAAAAGTTCTTGTTGTTGACCAGTCCGGCGTATTGGGCATTGTCGATATTGATGATGCCGTTTGTTTGGTTGGTGAAACTTCCTTTCTGGTGTTGGATACCGTTCTCGCTGATGTTTGCTGCACCTCCGTTCTGTCCAATATTAATGGTGCCATTGTTCTGGTAATTGGCCCCAGAGGTGCTATTTAGCGCTGAAAACTCAATGTTGTCGAGGGTGATATTTCCACCATTGTTGTCCAATGTCCCGCCTAATTGGATACCGTAACCACCAATGTTATCGGCAGATCCGTTTTGACCCAGGGCGATGTTACCAAGGTTCAGCAGGTTTGAAGAGAATACATCGATTCCGCCTGCCCCGGTGTTGTCGATGTTGATCTGCCCATTGGCGGTATTGGAAAGTGAACCATTGTGCATATCTATCCCGTAGAACTTGATATTGTCAGGCCCTCCGTTTTGACCAATGTTGATAGTACCGTCATTGTTACAGGTTCCCTTGATTTCCATTCCGCTGGAAGAACTATTGTCAATTGTCAGGCCGCCTCCGTTATTAATAGTAAGTAAAGCGTTGGATTGAATTTCAACAGATTTAGCGAGTGCCACAACGGTATTTGTGATCAACGGATCATTGACCACATCCGGGATGATTACATCATCGTTGGCAGTTGGGATACAGTTGGGGGTCCAGTTGCAGGCCGTATTCCAATCGGTATCAATCAATCCAGTCCAGGTACGGGTAGTGGAAGAACAATCGGGGTTTGGGTTGACAGCCGCGTTGTTATCATCGCAATCGATGTCGGTCGTGTTGACGAGTTCTGAAGCGGCCTTATAGCCGCTAGGGCGGTTGCAGGCAGTTTGGGTCGTACCGGTGGTATAGTTGTCATTGTCTGCATCTTCGTACCAGGTTTGGCCGGGGAACTCCAATCCGTCGTTGGGATCGCAATCGGTATTGTCCAGAACATAGCCGGAGCCACAGGTCTGGCAGAATTCCATGCTGTTGGCCGGGTCTCCATAGTTGTCGCCATCGGTGTCTTCGTAGCATGTGACAAAGAGCGGGCAGCAGTCAGAGACAGTCAGTACCCAGGGAATGATCTCTGTGCAGCCACCAGTTGAATTTTCAATTTTTACATAAAGTATAAAAGTGCCGTCGTCCAAAGCAGGGCTGGGCACAAAGGTGTTGGTGGCTACTGTGAAATTACCCGCTGAGATAGTTGCATTCGCATCGGAGAAAATGCCCTGGATGTTAAAATCAACCGTTCCGCCCAAGAGCAGTGCCGGATTGATGGATTGGCAATCAGCGGCCACTGTGGGAGCGATTTCAATTTCATTGTTGGTGACAGCTGCCAGGGTTCCCTGGATATCTTCCACGATGCCATTGTTGATAAAAGTGCCGACCACGTTTGGATCATTTGTATTGATCTGAAAAAGACCGCTGTTGTTGAAAGTACCAGATGAATTGTTCAGACGATCCAATAAATAGATATAAGAACAAGCATTGTTATTGAAAGTCGATGAATTTCTAAGACCACTTGAGCCAGTATTCTGGATGGTGATTTCACCGCCATCTTTATTGGTGAAGATTCCCCCGGAAGAGTTTTCAAGCCCTTCACTACCGATGGAATTGTTACCGCCGATAGTGCCGATGAATATTTGTCCTCCATCGTTGTCGAAAGTATTTGTGTTGAGTATAGCATCATCATCGGTATAGTCGATTTTGATAATACCTGCACTAGCGACCTTACCTTGTGAACTAACCAGGACTCCATTGGCATCCGTGTTTTGGATATGGAGCTGACTACCTGGCCAGTTAGAGAAAACGGCATTGCTGATGACAAAAAGGCCATCGTCACCGATGTTTTTGGTTCCGCCGTTCAGACCAATATTAATCGTGTTTTCATTGTTGATGGAGGAAGAGCTGAGGCAATAAATTCCTTCTTCATCCGTATTGTCAATATTGATGGTCCCCTGGTTATTGACTTCGGCTGAACCACCACTATTTCTGATTCCCTCCGAACCTGTATTGTCAATGTTCATAATGGCATTTGCCCTGTTCCAGATGATTCCTTGCTGATCAATGCCTACACTGGACAAATTGGTAAGTTCAATAGTCCCACTGTTGTCAATCTCTCCCTTGTTGAAAAGACCCACGGTGCCTCCGTCTATAGTCAATTTTTTATCAGATTGAATGGTCAGACTTGCACCCGTTTCCACTTCTACAAAATACGCGGCCCCGTCCGGTGTCCCGTTGAAAATAATGGGTTGTCTGGTCACATCCGGAATGATGGCGCGGCTGCCAGAATAGGGGACATAACCCAATGACCAGTTGCCTGCCACGTTCCAGTCCGTACTGACTGCTCCCGTCCAGATATAATCGGTTGGTACTGCTAATCTTACAATCGTTTGGTTGTTATTTATTTCACGATTCCAGATGCAGCAATTGTCATAAGTAAATGATGGTGTCCCGGTGATTGTGCTATAAGAAACGACGTTAAAATCCTTTCCAAAAAACAAAGGGTAATTGGCGGAAGCGGTGACATTGATCGTGGTTGCATTTGAGTAAGTAGCGGATCCGGTTACCGAAACGAGATCATTGTCGGTAGGGGTTTCTATATCAATATTGATGGTGACACCGCTGAGGTCTATATCCCCACTTAAAATAATGTTGCTTGGGGTTCCATCCAATGCTTTTGGTTCTAAGGTGGAGGAACTTTGCAAAGTACCGTTGGTCATGTCGATGTAGCGCTCCCCCCGTATGGTACCTGAATTATTAAAGGAGCAAACATTTAAAAAGCGCTCACCTGCTGAAGTCACTTCCAGTATACCCTGGTTGTTGAAAGGTGTGGTTGGCGCTCCACTTATTCCATGAATATAAGGATCTTGGATGACCAACGTACCTGCCGCATTATTGGTGAAATCTCCTCTTCCAGCATTCGCATTGGGGTTTTCATCATCAATTTCCAATAGAATCCCATTGTTCCCAGGAGAAGTAATATTGAAGGTGCCAGAATTGGTGTAGCTGCCAAATCCATTGATACCATTATCGGCAGGATCATTACAATCGATGGTGCCGTTGTTGGTCACTCTTCCGTAATTGGAAATACATTCATCCCCAATACCGGTCAGGAAGTTAATAACGCCCGAGGCATTATTGGTTAACCGACCAGTCGCATCATCGATATCGACATAGATACCATCTTCAATTGTATTTGATATATTGATGGTGCCACTGTTGTTGAGCCTGCCTTCTCCAACCCAAATACCGTCCAGGGTCACACCATCTACGGTACAGGTGCCATTGGTTTCTATTATAAGCCTTGTATCGGGATCTAAAATTAAGAGACCATCTGTACATTTTGGACAATTATCAATCGTCAGGGTACCATTTGTTTTTATAATAACCCTGGCATCTTCTTGTGCCCTGATACCCGGGCCATCAAATTCACCTTCTTTGGTATCAATGTCGGAGATATTCACACTTCCACTAATTTCAAGATCGCCTCCTTCCATCCAAATGCCATCGGCTCCATCGGTTCCTGAATTCATGTCATATATATTTAAAGTCCCATTGACACGGGTGACTACCGCCTCTTCTCTGCTGTGAAGTGCATCTAATGCCTTTGAATTATGGGCATCTACCGTTGCGCCGGCAGCAATGATAAAAGTGCCCCGGTTGATGATGTTTTTTGTATTGGTATTTCTGGCATTGATATCCAAAAAGAAACCGCTAGGTACAGTGGCAGAAGCCCCGATCTTCATGGTGACGGATTTAATCTGCAAAGAAGATCCGCTGGCGGTGCTGGGGCCAGTGGTATTATCCGGAATTGTGTAACGGGTATTGATATTGGTCAGAGATCCACTACCCGAAAAAGACCAGTTGCTGGCATCGTCCCAGTCAGTACCATTCCCATTGCCTGTCCATTCGGCCCCTTGGCCTATGAGCAGGGTAGCAATAAATAGGCTGAACATTAAAACCAAAAAACTGATTCTCAATGGTGTTTTGCTAAAATTGGATAATTGAAGGATATTGATTAGTCCTTTCATGGTTGAATTTTTTAATGATTGATTTGTTTTTGAAAAAGCGTTTGTTTTCATCGTTTGGATTTTGGCATAGCAAAGGGCTTCGGGCACAGGGGCCCGTCATTCATGGGATCACGGATTTTAGGTTGGTTGCACTGTTGTTATGCGAGGTTTTTTTTAGTAAAATTTGAACTACATAAAAGTCAGATGCTTGTGAAAACGCCAGGCCTTCCGAAGAAGGCCCAGCTTCAAACAATCAGAAAAAAAATCTTCTGTTGTTGTCATTCACAATCATCTCGTGGGTCGCGGGTGTGTGTTCTTTCGTTCTGGTCGAATTGCTCGGGTGGTTTTTGTTGGGGCCAGCGGAACATGCCCAAATGGTTTGCACACCCGTAGTTGTACAAACCAATGGACAGGGAAGAAATAAAGCAGATTGCTGTCTTTTCGGGAAAAACGCTTGTTGAAAAAGGTCATGCAGAATTTGGCTAACTAATTTCATGGATTTTTTCTTGATTGTTTGAAACATCATTTTTGAATGACTCTACAAAGTTGAGAGCTTCTTCTCCAAACCATTGTTACTTATGTTTCTTAGGTTAATGCTCATGTTACATGCTCAAAAAAGATTACTGCTCATGTTGCACATGTTGGGTAGGTTTGTATTTAAAAAGTTGATAGTCAATGGTTTATGTGTTGCTTTAAATTTTTTTCAAACAAAAGAAAAAACATGTTTTTTAGCCTGTATACTGGTGGGGAATGGATTGATTGAAAAGGCCGGTCAATCGAATTGAAAAAGTGCCGGATCTCCAGACGGAGACCCGGCCCGAACAAATCCGAAAATTCATCGGTGTTCAATCACAATTAATCTTTGCGGTGTCCATTTCCTGTCTTTGTTTTCTATGATCATAAAATAAGTGCCGGGTGTCCACGCACTGAGGTCCAAAAGCTGCTGCTGAGTGCCGTCGGGAAATGGCCTCTCCAGTACCGTTTTACCGTGGAGGTCGTTGATACGAATGCTTCCTTCAGTAAGCGGGTGGTCGAATTTTATGGTCACCTGGTGAGTCGCCGGGTTGGGGAAAATCCTGGCGCTTGAGTTCTCTGCTTTCGTACTCATCGAAAAGCCGTCTTGCTGTTCGGTCGTATTTTGCAATTTGCCGGGGCCAGCGATTAAATTGGCAGGCCCACAATTGGCACTGATTTCAGCTACGCTGTTACAACCAACGGCATTAAAGAAAATGGTAGTCGCTCCGCTGACGCCTCCGTTGATGAGGTCATAGATGGCACAGCCGTCGCTCAGGCTGAAATTGTAGTAGACCATCAAATCTCCTCCTACTTCTTCGAGCCCTTCCAATCCGTTTAAAGTATTCAGGGAAGAGTTGAAATAGACCAAAAGGTTGCCTCCGGTTTTTGATAAATTATCCAAACCGTTCATGTCGCTCAAGCCTGTTATCTGGATGGTAACATTGCCGGTAACTTCTTCGAAGTTGATCAAATTGGACAGGTCAACAATATTGGTTCCCTGTATGATCAGTTCTCCATCAATGATGGAAAAACACTGTGCAAATGCATCGATCTGAGCCTGGGTATAGAAGGCAATATTTCCGGTGTAGGTCTGATTGGCTGGGGCGTCTTCATCAATCTCTCCGTCGCAGTCATTGTCAAGTCCATCGCAGAGTTCGGGGGCGCCGGGGTATACGGCATTTGAAAAATCGTCCAGGTCCCCATTGCATTCAAAGAATCCATCACCGTCGTTGTCCACTTCATCCGACAATAGCTGTCCATCGCAATCATTGTCCAAGCCGTCACAGATTTCGGGGGCACCCGGGTAGACGGAAGGTTCGAAGTCATTGCAGTCGTTATCGAGGTTGCCATTTAATTCCTCGGCATGTTTAAATCCAGGAGGGCATTGACAGGCATTAACCGGGGCGACGTTTGGTGAGCCATGACCGTCGTCATCATAGTCAAAATAACAAGGCTGCTGCTCATTTCCTTCTTCCACTTCTATCACGACCAATTCTTCACATATGCCCGCTATTCCAAAAACCTTGATCACCACATGGTAAATACCCGGGCTTAAGTCTTCGAAATGTCCAACTTCCTGAAAATTGGCTCCTCCATCAGCGGAATACATAAGCAGCCCGCCGGGAGCTGAGGCAGAGGCTGTGATGATACCATTGGCTTCACCTACGCAATTCTCATTGGTCGCAGCCACATTGATGTTGATGATGAACGGTGCAATTGTCACGACTGCCTCACAGGTGCCCTGGTTGCCACAATCATCTTCGGCCGTTAGCAGAACTGTCTGAGGACCTTCATCCTGGCAGATGAAATAGTTTGGAGTAACACTGATCAGCGTCAATGCCGGGCTACAGTTGTCGCTTGAGGCTTCTTCATCAAAAACCTCAGCCGGTGTCAGGTTCCATTCAGCATTTTCGTCAAGACTGATATTGATGTCTTTGCAGACAACATCAGGAGGTGTTGTTTCTTGAATGATAAATACCTGGGTGGCTGTGGAACTGAGCCCGCAATAATCCGTGACCGTCCAGGTGCGGGTAATTTCAAATGGGCAGGAGCCGTTCGATACGTCTTGATAGGAATATGTTTCGATGCCGCAATTATCACTGGCAACTCCACTTTCGTTCGTAAAATCTGATGCAGACACCATGACAGGCTCTGCGGAGTAGGAGAGCTGAGTCAATTCGCCGTTTGTGATATCCGCTTCAGAGCAGCCCTCCACGTACTGGTCGGAGGGGAAGGAAGCTATAATTGGTGGAGTCGTGTCGGTGAAGATAAATGTTTGCACACATTCGCTCCCGAAACCACATTCATCTTCGATGGTCCAGGTTCGTTGGAGTGTCCAGATGGTTGGACAATCGGCGGGAGTCGGGCCGGACAATACATCCTGATAATTGATGGTTGTGTTTTGACCACATCCGCCGGCAGCAATGGCTGTTCCAAAAATAGATGGGTCAACGCTGGGGTCTTGTGGGGTGTTGGGGCCAACCGGGCTGATATTGAAACTGTTAGCCCACTCAATGGCTGGTGGATTTGCCGGACAAGTAAGACTGATGCCGGTAGGGGCGGCAATGGCCAATGTTTGTATACAAGTTTCGGTTGAATTGTTGTCTTGAATCGTATAGGTCCGGGTCATGATCTGGCCACCGCAGATATTTGTTGTTGGATCGAATTCGTCCGTATGGCTAATCGTAAGTGTTCCGCACCAACCAGGGCTGTTGGCAATGTTGGCAGGTGCGCCCAGTGCTTCAAAACTGGCTTCGTCCGTGGCCACTGCTGGCAAGGCATCATCACATAAAATGGGGCTTAACACAGTGGGTGGGCAGTTAACGACTAATTCACAACAAATTGACTCGACAAAAATATCATCTGTTGCAATGCTATTACAGCCATTTGCATCCGTGTAAGAATAGTTGACAGTAAAAAAGCCACCTGCCGGAGCAGCTACTGCCGGGTCAAATTGGAAAGTCAGGCCATTTCCATCATCAGTCACTCCACTGCCAAAATACATACCACCGGCTGGGAGACCACCACCGAGACCGGTTACCACGGGGTCATCCAAACAAACCGGCGAAACAGGGGAAATCGTCAGCGTCGGGGCAGGGATATTAAATACAACTACCTCATCGGAGTTAGAATTTGAACAGCCATTTTCATCCGTGTAAGTATATGTAATGACATGTGTCCCTTCACCTGCGCCAGCGGGATCAAAACTGTAAGTTGTCCCGTTGCCATCGTCCGTTACACCATTGCCGGAATAAATTCCCATGTCTCCGCTTGCGGCTCCTTGTGCTGGTGTTCCACCACCTATACCCGTTTGTACGCCTGCATCAATGCAGAGGTCGGCGAGGGCCGTCAAACCAACAGTAGGCCCCGGTGAGACGGTCATATCAACTGTAACTATCCGGGAGCAACCCTGAACATTTGTGCGTGTGTAGGTGACGGTATGTGTGCCCGGACCAAGCGTCGGGATGTCGAGGTCAAATGTTTCACCATCTCCATTGTCCATGACGCCGGTTCCGGAAAAAACGCCGGTACCTTCAGGTCGAATGGTACCGGTGACCGTTGTAACCGGATCACTTGCACAGAAAGTCATCGGGTTGGTGAACTCAATGATGGGGAGCCCATTCACCACTACCTGATCGCTGGTCGAATTGGTGCAGCCATCTGTACTGGTGAAAGTATAAGTAATGTCATGCGTGCCTACGCCAGCCCCGGTGACGCTGGGGTCAAACGTGTAGGTCAGGCCGTTGCCATCGTCGGTGACCCCGCTTCCGCTGTATACGCCTCCGGGTGGGGTGGCACCGCCGTTGTTGGTTTGGATGCCGTCATTGACACAGAGGTCGTTCAGGGCTGTAAAGGAAAGCGTGGGCAAGTTGAATACTTCAATGTCATCAGTGGCTGAATTGAAACAACCACTTTCATCCGTATAAGTATAAGTGATGAAATGTATACCGGCACCTGCGGCGGCAGGGTCAAAATCATAGGTGACCCCGTTGCCATCGTCCGTTACGCCATTGCCGGAATAAACTCCCATGTCTCCGCCAGCGGTACCTTGTGCTGGTGTTCCGCCACCTAGGTTAGTTTGGACACCTGCATCAATACAGAGATCAGCTGGAGCCGTAAAGCTAACCGTAGGCCCCGGTAAAACGGTCATATCAACCGTCACTATTCTGGCGCAGCCCTGGGCATTGGTCCGTGTATAAGTGACGGTATGTGTGCCCGGACCAAGCGTCGGGATGTCGAGGTCAAATGTTTCACCATCTCCATTGTCCATGACGCCGGTTCCGGAAAAAACGCCGGAACCGTCAGGTTGAATGGTACCGGTGACCGTTGTAACCGGATCACTTGCACAGAAAGTCATCGGATTGGTGAACTCAATGATGGGGAGCCCATTCACGACTACCTGATCGCTGGTCGAGTTGGTACAGCCATCTGTACTGGTGAAAGTATAAGTAATGTCGTGCGTGCCTACGCCGGCCCCGGTGACGCTGGGGTCAAACGTGTAGGTCAGGCCGTTGCCATCGTCGGTGACCCCGCTTCCGCTGTATACGCCTCCGGCTGGGGTGGCACCGCCGTTGTTGGTTTGGATGCCGTCATTGACACAGAGGTCGTCCAGGGCTGTAAAGGAAAGCGTGGGCAAGTTGAATACTTTAATGTCATCAGTGGCTGAATTGACACATCCACTTCCATCCGTATAAGTAAAAGTGATGATATGTGTTCCTTCACCTGCGGCAGCGGGGTCAAAACTATAAGTTGTCCCATTGCCGTTGTCCGTTACACCATCGCCGGAATAAACCCCCATGTCACCACCTTCGGTACCTTGAGGCGGTGTCCCACCACCTAGGTTAGTTTGCACACCTGCATCAATACAGAGATCGGCGGGAGCAGTAAAGGAGACCACTGGCCCGTCCACGAACATGGAAAGGACAACAACCCTTTCGCAGCCATTTGCACCCGTGATGGTGTAATTGACACTGGTTACCCCAATCCCTGCTACCTGCGTATCAAAATCGAAGGTTGAACCGTCATTGTTGTCAGTTACGCCAGTTCCTGAAAAAACACCACCAAATGGAGGCTGTATTCCAGTGTGAGTGACCACTCCTTCATCGATACAAAAATTTCCATTGTTGGTAATATCTGGCAACCCCGGGATAGGAAGTACGGTGATCGTAGTCATCGCAGAGGGTCGGCAGACCGGATCAGTCGGGGCAGGGGAAAGTATGGCGTAAATTTCATAAGTACCCGCAGAAGGAAGAGATACATCAGTCAGTTCGGCGGTGGTTCCTCCGTTGGACAAATCGGCAAACGCCACCGTGCCTAAGTCAGTGCCACTACTGGTGTAAGGATCGCTCGGAGTAGACGAAAAGGCCCTGAACTGAATACCAAAGTTCTGATCACCATTGGTGGCTCCATCCATGTCACCGAGGCTGGAAGCTGTTACATCAAACAGCTCTTGTGAGCAAACCTCTGTTTCGGTCGCTGATACGGACCCTACGGTGGGACAGGACATCAGGAAAGCAGCGGTTGTCTGTTCGCTTTTTTCGATTAAATAGAAGTTGTTGATCAATGCAACATTAGTGTTGTTCATTTCCCCGGTGGGGTGATTATTGAAAGCTAAAGCATGAAAGCTGAAGCAGCAGATCAATAAAATGTAGAGGACACATGACTTTGCTAATCGTGTGGGTTTAGTCGGAAATTTTTGATTCTTCATTTGCTAATTTTTTTGTTTTGAAAATGGGTACCGGGTTTTGTCAAATTGAGTGTTTGTTCAGCAAAATCATTTGTGTCTTTCATCTGGGTTAAAGACAAAAAGTGCTGATTTTTAAGTAGTTATGTGAAATTTCTTAGGTAGTAGTTGTAATAGGGAAAGCGGATATTTTAAGGTTTGATTGTTGGTTTCTTAAGGTGGCGTTTGACTGCTTTTACTGACCAGTCAATCAGAAAAAACCATCATTTGAAAAAGGCAGAAACCCCCGAAGGGATTCCTGCTATTGGCTAATTAAGAACTGTTACCTAATCTATGATCATTAATTTTTTGGTTAGCAATTTTCTTCCTTCGAGCTGTAACTGAACGAAGTAGGTGCCGTTTCTCCACTCTGATACATCAAGGTCGATTCTGGTCGTATTCGATTGTAGTTGCTGCATTAAAATAATTCTTCCGGCCACATCCGAGATACGCAACTGTCCCCCTGTCACTGCTTCTTCCAATTGGATGGTGGCAAAGTCGATAGCAGGGTTGGGGTAAACCATGAATTTTTCGCCGTTATGCTTTTGATCCGAGGAAACAGAGGTTGATGCAGCGGTTGTATTTTGATTGTTATTTGAGTCGGAGATGCGGTTACTCGGTCCGCAGTTCGCATTGATTTCCGCAATACTGTTGCAGCCTGTGGCATTTAAGAAAATGCTGGTACTACCACTCACTCCCCCGTTGATCAAATTATAAATGGCGCAGCCATTGCTCAGGCTGAAATTATAGTAAACCATCAGGTTTCCGCCTACGGCGCCAATAACATCTAAGCCGTCGAGCGAAACCAGCGACGAGTTGAAATAGATGGTCAGTGTGCCGCCTACTTCCATCAGGTTGTTGAGCCCCTGCATTTCGGTGAGGCCGGTAGTTTGGAAGGTGAGGTTGCCCGTCACCTCTTCCAGGTTGGCCAAATTGCCAAGGTCGGTGATGTCAGTTCCCATGATAGTCACACTGCCATCAATGACGGCATAGCATTGAGAGAAAGCATCAATACTGGCCTGGGTTGTAAAAAACAGGTTGCCGGTCCAGGTCAGTCCGCCGGTGGTGCCTTCGTCAATTTCTCCGTCGCAGTCGTCGTCGATACCGTTACAGATTTCAGGGGCGCCGGGGTAAATGGTTACTGCTGCATCGTTGCAGTCACCACTGGTCGCAGCCAGTTCCGCTGCAGTGAAATATCCGGTGGGTCGCTGACAGTCGGACAACCAGTTTCCGGAAGAATAGCCGTCGCCGTCAAGGTCTTCGTACCAGGTTTGTCCGAGGTATTCGTTGGGATCGTTGTCGTTGCAGTCGCCGTCGGTAGAAAGGAGGTCGGCAGCCAGGAAGTGGTCTGATGGTTGGGTACAAGCGATCATCGTCAAACCATCGGAATGGCCGTCTCCATCTGCGTCTTTGTACCAAGTCTCGGCCTGGCCGCCTGCTCCTATCGTGGCTGTGGTTGCTGCTTCACAAATCGCCGGGATGCCAAAAGCTTTTACGACAATGTTATAGGTTCCTGGTGTGAGGGAAATGAATTCATTGTTGAACTGGAAGTTGGCACCTCCGTCAATGGAGTAGGCAGTTTGACCGCCACCGGAAGTCGCTTCAATAACGAGACTTCCATCTCCGGCACCCGTACAGGTTTCCTCATTTTCAATAACATGATCAATGGTAATAAAATCTGCCACTTCGATTGTGGCAGTACAGGTAGCTGTGTTGCCGTTCACATCGGTTACGGTTAGGGTGATTTGGTTGGTGCCGACGTTTTGGCAATCAAGCAATGTCGAAGATGCAGTTAGGTTCAGAATGCCACACGCATCGTCGCTTCCATCGTCAAGGTCTTCCGGATCGACGGTGTATTCACCGTTGGTATCAAGGGTTGCACTGATGATCGTTGTGGTACAGATAGCGGTCGGATCAATGTTATCTTCTACCGTTACATTAGCGGTACAAGTCTCGCTGTTGTTGTAGTTGTCGGTGACCGTCAATGTAACCGTATTTTGCCCAACATGAGCACATCCAAAGCTGTTTACATTGAGCGAGGTAGCAGCAATGCCACAGTTGTCAGTGGAGCCATTGTCGATTTGTGATTCCGTTACGCTGGCATTTCCGTCAGCATCAAGTTCCACCGTAATATCCTGGCAGGTAACAATGGGAGCCAGGTCATCAACGACTGTTACCATTGCGACGCAGGTATTTTGGTTTCCGTTGGCATCTTCGGCAGTAACGGTTACAGAAACGGGAGCCCCGATATCTGAACATTCCAGCGTCGAAGGTGAGGCGCTAATAAAGTTTACAACTCCACAGTTATCCGTTCCACCGTTGAAGACTTCATTTTCCGAAAGGCTATAAGCACCAAGTGCATTTAAAGAAACAGTCGGGTTCAGACAATTGGGTTTTGGGAGGATATTGTCTTCCACGGTGACATTGGCCGTGCAGGTATTTTGATTGTCATTGGCGTCGATCACAATAACGGTAACGGATACAGTCGTTCCTGCATCGTCGCAGTCAACTATCTCAGGAGACATGTCCAGGAAGTTTACAAAGGAACAATTATCAGAGCCGCCGCCAAATACATCACCTTCCAGCAGCATGTAACTTCCATTTTCATTTAATGAAACGGTCGGGTTGAGGCAGGTAGGCTGTGGAATGATGTTGTCCTCTACCGTTACGTTGGCGGTGCAAGTATTTTGATTGCCGCTGGCGTCTTCGGCGGTGACGGTAACATTTATTGTCGTTCCGGCATTGCTACAATCGACCGTTTGAGAAGACATACTGAAAAAACTGATGTCGTTGCAGTTGTCGGAGCCTCCACCAAACACTTCATTTTCCGACAGGGAATAACTGCCGTTGGCGTCCAGCTCCACGGTGGGATTCAAACAGGTCGGGACAGGTTGAATGTTGTCCTCCACCGTAACCACAGCCGTACAGGAATTTTCGTTGCCGTTGCCATCGTTGGCGGTGACCGTAACGCTGACGGTGCTTCCTGCATCGTTGCAATCGACCATTGCCGGATCGACGCTGACGAAGTTGAGTGTGCCACAGTTGTCGTTTCCATCATCGAATACATCACTCTCCTGTAAATTGTATTCCCCATTGGCATCCAGTTGAACGGTTGGGTTGAGGCAGGTAGGGGTTGGCTGAATATTGTCCTGCACCGTTACGTTGGCGGTACAGGTATTTTGGTTGCTGCTGCCATCTTCAGCGGTGACGGTTACGCTGACGGTTGTTCCTGCACTGCTACAATCGACCGTTTGTGGCGACATACTGACAAAAATGATGAAGTCGCAGTTGTCAGAGCCTCCGCTGAATACTTCGTTTTCCGACAAAGTATAACTACCATCGGCGTCCAGTTCTACCGTTGGGCTCAAACAGGTTGGGGTAGGTTGAACATTGTCTTCTACCGTTACTAAAGCCGTGCAGGTATTTACGTTGCCGTTGCCATCATTGGCGGTTACGGTTACCGTAACACCACCACTCAAACCACTGCAATCAACGGAAGCAGGATTGGCACTTTCAAAAAATACGGAGCCACAGTTGTCGGTACCTCCACCGAACAGTTCGTTTCCGGTAAAAGTATAACTGCCGTTGGCATCGAGTTGTACCGTTGGGTTGAGACAAATAGGCTGGGGGGCCATATTATCTTCCGGGGTAATAAAGCCGGTACAATAGCTTTCATTGTCATAGTCGTCTTTTACTACAACAAGAACTTCGGTGGCCACTCCTTCATCCGAGCAATCGAGCGCAGCAGGCGTGACACTGACAATGGTTGCTGGGGTACAATTGTCAAATACAGATAAGAGGACGTCGTCCAAATCTACGGTGTAATCACCATTAGCGTCGAGATCGACGGTGCTTGCAATGCAGAACGCATTGGGCCCGACGGTATCTATCGCCGTCACCAAAGTTGTACAAGTGCCGATGTTTCCATTGCCATCGTTGACCGTAACGGTTGCTTCGAAAGGCGTGCCCACATTAGAACATGTGGCCGATTCTGGGCTAAAGCCAACAAAATTGACCGTACCACAATTGTCGCTTCCATCGATGTAAAGGTCATCCTGTTCAAATTCATAGATCCCCGCACTGCTTTTATCATCATACACGGAAACGGTGATGTCGGGTACACAATTGGCAATCGGTGGCGTCACGTCGCCAATTTCAATTTCCCATTTGACGGCCCGGGTACAGCCATTGGTGGGGTCTTCCACCTGCACGTACAGGGTGTGCTCGCCATTGGCCAGGAGTTGGACTCCATTGCTAAATTGATTCAAGATGTTATTGACCGCATCGTAGTCCCCTGCGGTCTGGGTAAATGTTTCATCGGTAAATACACCGAGAATGTTGAAACTGGGGTTGGCCGCCAGATCAAAAGCTGGATCAATGCTTAGGCAATCACTAAAGCCAGGGGCGATAATGATTTCGTTATTGGTGAAGTTGACTCCGTTGGTCAGGAAGGTACCCTGAATGTCTTCGATGATACCATTGTTGGTGAAATCGCCGATCCCATTGCTTTCGTTTTCCTCATCCAGATAAAATAATCCTTCGTTGAGAAAGGTGCCTGAATTATTGAAAACATCAAACATTCGAAGGATGGCGCAGGCCTTGTTGTTGAAGGTTGAGGTAGGTGTATTGAAAATAGAGAGTCCAAAACTATTGAAGATATTGATTTCACCAGCCTCATTGTTAAAGGTCGTGGTTTCATTGTAAATTCCCCAGGAAGCAAAAAAGCCAAGGGATTCAATATTGATGGTCGCTTTATTGGTGAAAACCCCTGGTGACTTGTTCGAAATGCCTATGTTACTAACTGGACTGATATTGATTTCTCCGCTTTCATTGTTGAAAGCGGCTTCATTTTCTATGCCGATCAATCCTGCATTGGTATCGGCGTTGATATTAATGGTGGCTTTGTTGGTGAATGTGCCGGATGAGTTCAGGATGCCATTTTCCGCTGTTCGGTCGATGTTGATCTCGCCGGCATCGTTGTTGAAGGTCGCTTTATTTTCAATACCTTCATCTCCTGCATCTGAATTTGCTCCAATATTGATGATGGCTTTGTTGGTGAAGGTGCCTGAATTATTTAAGATGGCTTTACTGTTGTTGAGAAGGCGATCAATATTGATTTCGCCAGCCTCATTGGTGAAGGTGTCATTATTGTAAATAGCATGGTTGCCAATACTATTTGTTTGGTTAATTTGTCCAATATTCAGGATACCACTGTTACTAAATACGTTCGCATTGTAAATGGCATCTGATGCAGTGTTGTCAATATTGACCGTACCTGTACTACTGTTGGTAAATGAAGAAGTGCCAAAGACATAGATTCCATTTGCCTCAATGTCATACAGGCCACTATTTTGGCCGATGGAAAGCATTCCATCGTTTACAAATCCGTTTCCTCCTACACTGACGGCATTGCTTCCCGTATAGTCGATGGTAATAATACCATTTGTCTTGTTATTAAAAGTACCGGCTAAATTTTGGATACCGTTGATTCCAACATTATTAGACGTATTGTGTTGACCCATCTCAATGGTTCCAAAATTAGTGAATGAGCTATTGCTATTATCAGTATTGGCAATGCCGGCGGTGGTGGCCTGCTCTATCTGAATTTTGCTATTACTATTGTTTCTGAAGGAACCCTGGTTTTTGATACCGTTGCCGGTGATATTCTTCCCGAAAGTACTTACACCAATTAAAATTTCTCCATTGTTGATAAATTGACCTGTAGAGACATTCAGGATCGCATCTGAACCAGTATTGATAATATCGATTGTCCCTTCGTTGCTGACCTCACTTGCAATGAGCAAACCGATACCCGTTGCTCCATCAATGCTCAATGTTCCTCCAAATAAAACATCCAATCGGGCATCAGCCTGCACTTCTACCGATTTAGCTTCCGCATCCGTTCCGGCCCGAATATCTGGGTCATCGGCTGATACATTTGGGATGATGACATCATCGTTGAAGGTCGGTACACAGGCCGGGTTCCAGTTGGCTGCATTATCCCAATCGGCACTAACGGTACCCGTCCAGGTGCGGGTGCCCGGTACACATTCGGGGCCCAGCACGGTGATGACTGAGGTACAGGTGCCGGTGTTGCCACTTCCGTCGTTAGCGGTTACGGTCACGTTTACATTGTTGCCAATGTCTGCGGTGGTCACTTCCGATGGACTGGAACTGGCATAATTGACTGTTCCACAATTATCGGTTCCACCGTCAAAAACGTCAGCTTCGAGCAATGTGTAGCTGGCACCCGTGACGGCTACCGAGCTGTTTTTACAGGTAGGTACCGGCCCTTCTGCATCTCCGAAGTTGATGTTCCATTCCACTGTTTCGACCGGGCAGCTGTTTCCGGTGTCCTGTATCTGAACGTACAAAGTGTGCGCTCCTTCTGTTATCGCCGGAGAGAAGGTATTGGAGCCCTGGTTATAGGAACCGGCCGGGTTAGTGGCATTTGCATCGGTGTAAACGCCGTCAATGAAAAAATCCACCATTCCACTCAAATCGAAGGCTGAGGTGATGGTACTGCTGCACTCAGCATCTTTAGGAGAAAGGATGATCTCGTTGTTGGTGACGTTGGGGATGAAGGGCAATCGGATATAGTTAAGGATGCCATTATTGGTCAGCGTACCATCGTTGGTATGTGTTCCATCCGTATCGACCGCAATCATTCCATTATTGATAATAATATTGAAAGCATCATTAGAGATTATTCTTCTATGAAGGAAAACTTGAGAACATGCACTATTGGTAAATGTACCTGCGTCTTTGATCATGGTCAAGGAGGTGGTATTGGCGGCACTGTTCTCGCCAATGATCATTACTCCGCCATTTCTGTTTTCTATGGTATGGCAGCTATTATAAATCCCCGCTGCGCTGCCATTATTTATCTTAATGGTACTGGCATCATTGATCAATGTATAAACACCGGTACAACCGTTTAAGAAAAAACCACTCAGTCCCACATTTGTCGTTTGCCCAAGGAGTATTTCACCCCCATTTTTATTTTCAATACTGGTTTGTGTTACATTGATCCCCGTGCTGACTGTATTGTCAACTTTAATGGTTCCTCCATCGTTGACAAAAGGCTGTGCATTAAATAATCTGATACCCCAATTGTTAATGGGGCCGTTTTGACCAATATTGATTTCACCCGTGTTGAGTAAGTCTCCGTCCGGGCTATTGCATCTTAATCCTTCCAGCCCTGTATTGTCGATATTAATGGTACCGCGATTGATGAGGATGCCCTCATTGGTCAGCCCTCTGGAGGTAGAACCATCAATGGTCAGCGACCCACCTGACTGGACGGTCAGGGAAACATCTTCTTCAATTAAGACTGATTTGGCCAGGGCAGCAGTCGAGCCATTGATGACCGGATCAAAGCCATCGGTAGTAATGGTGACATCATCAGCAGCGGTAGGTACGCCAGAGGGCGTCCAGTTGGCAGCGGTGTTCCAGTCAGTACTGGATGACCCATCCCAGGTCTTTTGGGCATGGAGCGAAAGGCTACCAATAATCAAACAGATTAAAAGGAGAGGTTTTAAAAAAAGAAATGAAGGATCGGTTCTGAATAAAGTGATGAAAATTTGGATGTTTTTTTTCATTGGATTGTTTTTTCTTCTTGTTTGAAAATGATTGAACTAGTTTGTTGGATAGAGCTTTGTGTTTGTTGTTGGGGCAAAGGTGTGGGCAACGCTTCTCAAGGCATTGTTACTCACGTTTCAAGAGTTAGCAGATATGTTACACGGGCAGAAAAATGTTACAGGTGATGTTTCATTTGTTTGTAAAGATGAGACATAAGTGTTTGATTGTTAATTGCTTATGAGTTGCATCGGAAAGCTGCTTATTTTTTGAAGAAATGAAATTTTTTAAGAAAAATTCAAACAGATATTCAGTTTGTAATTCGAGTGTTGGTGAGACAAAGAGCCAAGCCCCCGGTACAGGGGCCTGGCCTGCATCATTCAGGTAAAGAATTACCTGTTGTCAATCAAAATTAATCGTTTGGTCAAAGGCTGTTTTCCGGGTGTATTGATAGAAATAAAATAGGTGCCCGGTTCCCGGTCCGAAAGGTTCAACGAAACTTGATGAGTATCTTCGGAAACGATCTGTTCGAACACCAATCTCCCGGCCACGTCCGATACCTGAATACGTCCATGGTGAATGGGTGCCGCAAATTCCAGCGTGACCTGACTGGTGGCAGGGTTCGGGAAGAGCCTGTATTCCACCGGGCTCAACTCTTTTCTGGTCGTGAAATTATGTTGTGAGGACAGAGGGTTTACCTGGCCGTCCGGGTCAATGACCAAGTTGTTGGCTCCACAATTGGCATTGATTTCGGCAACGCTGTTGCAGCCCGAAGCATTCAGGAAAATGGACGTACTTCCATTCACCCCTCCATTGATGAGGTCGTAAATGGCGCAACCATCGCTAAGGGTGAAATTGTAATAGACCGATAAATTTCCACCGACGGCTCCCAGCACATCAAGCCCGTCTAAATTGGTCAGTGATGAGTTGAAATAAATGGTGAGTGTGCCGCCCACTTCGACGAGGTTGCCGAGTCCGTTCATGCTGGTCAGGCCGGTGGTCTGGATGGTCAGGCTGCCGGTGATCTCTTCGATGTTCGACAGGTTCGACAGGTCGGTGATGTTGGTTCCCAGGATGGTCACGTTGCCGTCGATGATGGAATGGCACTGTGAAAATGCATCCACGGCAGCCTGGGTGTAAAAGGCGACGTTGCCAGTGAATGTCAGCCCGCCGGAAGTGCCCTCGTCGATCTCGCCGTCGCAGTCATCGTCGATGCCGTTGCAGATTTCGGTGGCGCCCGGATGGACGGTTGCTTCACCATCGTCGCAGTCGCCACTGGTGGCTGTCAGCTCGGTAGCAGTATAGCTGCCGATTGGCCGTTGGCAGGCCGTCAGGGTATTGCCGGATGAATGGCCGTCCCCGTCGAGGTCTTCGTACCAGGTCTGTCCGGGGTGTTCGTCGGGATCGCTGTCGTTGCAGTCGCCGCTGGTGGCCAGCAGGTCTGTGGCCAGGTAGTAACCGGCCGGCTGGGAGCAGGCCGTCGTGGTGGTCCCGTCGGAGTACTGGTCACCATCCATGTCGCGGTACCAGGTCTGCGATTGGGTGCCCGCTTCGATGGTAGCTGTTGCTGTTTTTTCACAGACGGCATTGATGCCGAAAATTTTGACAACAATATTATAAGTGTCCGGTGTGAGGGAGGTGAAAGTGTTGCCAAACTGGAAGTTGCTGCCTCCGTCGATAGAGTAGCCGATTTGCCCGCCGCTGGCCGATGCTTCGATGATGATACTGCCATCGCCCATGCCGGTACAGGTCTCTGCATTTTCCATAATACTACCGATGGAAAAGAAAGGGGCCACTTCCACGATTGCCGTGCAGGTACTGGTATTACCATTGTTGTCAGTGACGGTCAGGGTAATGGTATTGGCCCCTTCGTTCGAACAGTCGAGCAGGGCAGGGCTGGCGGAAAGACTTTGGATACCGCAGGCATCAGAGCTGCCGTCGTCGAGGTTGGTCGGATCGACTGTGTGTTCGCCGCTGGTGTTCAGGGTAACAGCTATTGGTGCGGCCTTACATTGTGCCACTGGTGCTTCATTGTCTTCCACATTTACCGTAGCGGTACAGTCTGCACTATTGCCGTTGATATCGGTAACAGTCAGGTTTACGGTATTTGCTCCAACATCGGCGCAGCCGAAATCAAGGACATCAAGTTCGAGGGTATCAACGGCACAGTTGTCTGTAGAACCATTGTCTACCTGTGCAGGGATGATGGAAGCATTGGTCCCGATTAGCTCAATGGTCAGGTCTTGGCAAGTGGCGACCGGTAACACATTTTCGGTGACGGTAACAGTGGCGGTGCAGGTGTTCTGATTGCCACTGGCATCCTGAGCAGTGACTATTACTGAAATAGGGCCTGATACGTTGTCGCAATCAACAACAGAGGGAGAAACATTGACAAAGGTGACCAGTCCACAATTGTCAGTGCCCCCAACAAATACTTCGCTTTCCGTAAGGCTGTGGGTTCCGCTTGCATTGAGGCTGACGGTCGGGTTCAAACAAGCTGGTAGCGGGTTCTGGTTGTCTTCGACGGTCACGTTGGCGGTGCAGGTAGCGGGGTTGTTGCTGGAATCGTAGATAGTGACGGTAACGGGAACCACGGTGCCGGCATCGCTGCAATCAAATGAAGATGGAACAGCATCCCAAAGGTTGATCACGGGACAGTTGTCATTGCTGTTGCCGAGTACGTCACTTTGCTGGATCACGTAAGATCCACTGGCGTCAAGTACGACGGTAGGGTTCAGGCAGGTAGGGGTTGGGTCAATATTGTCCTCGACGGTGACAGTAGAAGTACAAGTGTTTTCGTTGCCGTTGCCATCGTTGGCAGTGACGGTAACGATGACCGGGTTGTTGATGTTGCTGCAATCAACCTGTTCAGGGGACATGCTGACGAAGCCCACTGTCCCACAGTCATCCGTTCCGCCATTGAACACTTCGTTTTCCACGAAGGTGTAGGTACCGTTCACATCCAGTTCTACTGTAAGGTTGCCAACGCAATCCAGTACTGGCGGTGTATTGTCGCCAACAGCGACAGACCAGGGGATGGTTTTTGTACAGCCTTCTGCCGGGTTTTCGATTTGAACATACAAAGTTAGCTGTCCAAGCCCGGTGGTAGGAGAGAAGGTATTGGTGTTCCCATTATAAGTGCCGGCGGACAGGGTGGCATTTTCATCGGTAAAGATGCCCAGGATATTGTAGTCGATGATGGGACCGAGGGCGAATGCATCGAGTACATCGTTACAGTCTCCAATAGAAGGCGCCACAACGATTTCGTTGTTCATGAACCCTGCCCCATTGATGGGCAAAGTACCTTGAATATCTGCAACGATGCCATTGTTGGTGAAATCCTCCGGCGTGCTGACATCACTGGCATCAATGGTCAGGAAACCATTGTTGATAATGCTTGCCCCGTTTAAGTTGAGCAGGTTGTCTTTCATATGGACATGCGAACAATCCAGGTTCCTGAAGTTCGCATAGTCCTCATTGAGGAGAGCTGCCTGAGCCGTATTGCAGATATTGATTTTGCCTCCGTTACGGTTGTTGAAAGAACTTGAATTGTTGTTAATGCCATGATTGCCCGGACTGCTGATTTCACCGATCAGGAGGGTCGCTTCGTTGTTGATTGTTGCAGAGTTGTTCACACCTGAACTGGTGGAGCGGTCAATGCTGATGGTGTCCCCTTCCATGTCAAAGGTCCCTCCACCATTTTGGATGCCGTAAAAGCCAGGGCTGGTGAGGTTCCCGATTTGTATTTTGGAATAACTGGTGAAATTGCCACCATTGTAGATGCCTGTTTGGTTCATACCGTTGGCAGTGATGGTTCCGTTAATGTGGTTGAATGCAGCATAGTTTTCAATACCGTAATTTCCTCCACTTGTGTTCGTTCCAATTTGAATGTCCGCCTCATTGGTGAAAGTGCCACCTGCGTGCTTTATGCCGGCATTACTGAACCTGTCGATGCTGGTTGCTCCCGATTCATGGTTGAAATTTCCTTCATTATAAATGGCGAAATCTCCTACGTTTGCATTGCCTCCCAATTCGATATTTGCTTGATTCGTGAAAGTGCTTGCACTGGAATTCAGGATACCCAGACTGGTGTCATCAATAAGAAGATTTCCTCCAGGTTCATTGATAAAGGAAGAAAGTTCATTATTAATACCAAACAAAGTTGGGCCCTCTATTTGACCGATCTGGATATTGGCCTTGTTGATGAAGTCGCCAAAAATGTTATCGATACCATGAGAAGAACACCGATCAATTTTGATGGTACCAGACTCATTAATAAAGTTAGCACTATTCCCGATGCCGCTGCCACCATTTGCGACAGTGGCACCGATTATGATCGTGGCTTTGTTGGTGAATGTACCTCCATTACTGATTCCGTAGACTCTAAATGCATCGATGTTAATCTGTCCGGCTTCATGGTTGAAAGTACTTTCATTGAGGATGCCATTAGAACCTATATCATCGGTAGTCCCATTTTGGCCAATATCTATGGTGCCGAAATTGTCAAAAGTATTTTGGTTGTTGATGGCACGGTCATCAACCTCACTGATTCTGATGGTACCACCCGACTCGTTTAAGGCATGCCCCTCGTTAACGAAAGCTACGTTACCAATATTCAGATCTCCTCCAAATTGCCCAATGTTGAGGGTTCCCCAGCTCCTAAAGCTACCTCCATCGTTTTGTATCCCATCCCAAAAAGTATTATCAATATTGATGGTGGCACCAGCATTATTGTTGATGTCATGCAAATTGATAATGCCAATATTAACATTGTCCGCCCCACCAGTCTGCCCGATATTAAGCAGGCCGTTGTTGTTGAAAGTCCCATTGCCAAATACATGAACTGCTGCGAAACCTACATCATGGATATCAATAGTTCCATTATTGGAGACAGTGCCTTCTACTCTCAGTCCGCTGCCGCCTGTTCCACTTATGGTCAGAGACCCTCCCAGTGAAATTTCAAGCATGGCACTGGCCTGCACCTCTACGGATTTGACGTGGGCAGTTGTTGCTCCATCGATTACAGGATCATTGGTGACATCCGGGATGATGACGTTGTCGCAGGTTAAAGGGACGCGGATATCCCAGTTGGCGGCATTATTCCAGTCGGTGCCGTTATTGCCGGTCCAGGTCACGGTTGATGTTGAAATATCCAGTGTCCATTCAACAATAGATTCGCAACCATTGATGGGGTCTTCTATTTTGACGTAAAAAGTGTTAATAAAAAAGGTACTCAAGTTCACCGATGGAGTGAAAGTATTGGTGGCTTGATCGTAGGTGCCTGCGGATATGGTCGCATTTGCATCTGTGAAAATACCGAGGACGTCAAAGTCCACCATCGTGCCCAGATCAAAAACATCCACCAATGAGCCGCAGTTGGTGCCCGAAGATGGAGCAATGATGATTTCATTGTTCACCACGTTCGGGATGAGCGGAAGCTGGCGGTATTCGATGATGCCATTGTTGGTGATGGTACCCGTGTTGGAATGGGCCTGGTCGGTGTCAAGTGTGAGGAGTCCGTTGTTGGTAAAAGCACCATTCGTCTCTATTTTATCATAAAAAATCAGCTCTGAGCAGACGTCATTCAAAATGGAAGACGTGGTGAGTCCTTTTTGTGAATAGGCGGCTTTTCCAATAGGCCCGCTTTTCCCTATCACGATTTGACTGCCGTTGCTGTTTACTATTTGTCCACATTTGTTGTCGATGCCCTTGAGGTTGGTCTTGCTGATTTGAATGACTGAATGGTCCTCGTTCACGATGTTCGAGAAACTATTGCAATCGGAATAAAGTCCATGTCCTCCGATGTTGCCTGTCCTTTCTCCAATCAGGAGTTGACCGTTGTTTTTATTGGTAAAATCAGCGTTGAAAATGTTAACCCCGTTTTGGCCGGTATAGTCGATTTGGATAAGGCCGCCGTTGTTTTCTATATCTCTTGTGGAACTGATAAACAGCCCCGTAGCACCAATATTTCCACTGTTCTGACCAATGTTCACTGTACCAGAGCTGTTATTAACAAAACTGGTTGTACTAAGCAAAATGCCAAAGAATTCCAGCCCACTCCCGCCCACATTATCAATGTTGATGATAGATGAGTTGATGAGTGTACCCGTACAAGAAATGCCACTCCCACTGATGGCTGTACTTTGGCCAATGTTCAACTCGCCGTTATTGGTGAGTTTTCCATTTATGGTCAAACCAGTGTTAGCGGAGCCATCAATGCTTAGGCTTCCTCCACTCAAAATATCCAGTTCTCCGTATTTATCCATATAGACCGATTTGGCCACTGCGCTAGTGCCGTTCATGATAACGGGATCATTGGATGCAATCGGGATAATCACATTATCCAAGGCAGTGGGTACAGTGCCATCGAACCAGTTGCCGACATTATTCCAATCGGAGTTCACGCAGCCGGTCCAGAGGTCACTAAGGAAATTGGAGAACGTACCACTATTGATTGTGATGTTAAAAGTACCGAATTTGAGGTTTACCACTACGCCCTCATTCTCAAGGATATGACTCGTTCCAGAGGCTTTTACAATGATCAGCCCCCTGTTGGTAATGGTATTGGCACCTTGTATGACATTGTCGGAGAAGACACGAATCAGGGCACATTCCCTGTTCTGGAAATTTCCGAAAGGCAGATTAATGGCTTGGTTGGAGATACCTCCCAGTTGACCGAAGAACATAGTGCCAAAGTTGTCAATAAAGTTTCCAGACACTGGAGCAGATGTGCCAGGAGCAGGACTGTACATTCCATGATTCCCCACGTTGTCTATTTTAATAATCCCTTCCTCAAAGTTGGTAAAATCAAAATCTCCGTCCGCAAAGCGAATCCCGTTTGCACCAATGTTTCCTCCATTTTGCCCAATGTAGATTTCGGACTCATTAGCCATGGAAGAACTGCCAGCCAGGTAGATTGCATTTTCATTGGCATTGTCCACCGAAATCATTCCGGACAGGTGGGAAAAATCACCGGAGTTGTAGATGCCTTCCCCTCCGATGTTTGCAGCACCTTGTCCGATGTTGATGTTGCCATAATTGGTGACTTGACCAAAATTCGTCAGGTCATCAAGAATATGCATGCCATTGTCAGTGGTATTGCCAATATTCAGGACACTGTTGAATTCGTTAAAGAAAGTGCCATAGGGATTGATCGTCATTCCATGCCCGCCTACTCCAAGGCTTTGGCCGATATTGATGGTTCCACTGTTATCAACGTCACCGCTAACGGAAATACCATCTCCGCCAGCCCCATTCACATCCAGACTTCCGCCATTTTCAATGATCAAAAAGCCATTCATTTCGACGGTGACCGACTTGGCTACCGCTGCCGTTGCCCCATCAATGATCGGTTCGTTGTCGATCGTTTCTGGAATGATGACATTGTCACAAGCTAAAGGAACATGAGGATTCCAGTTGCCGGCATCGTTCCAATCGGAGCTAATGGCTCCCGTCCAGACTACGTCTACGGCAGTGGCCTCCACGGTCCACTCGGCTATTGATTCGCAATTGTTGACCGGGCCTTCTATTTTGACATAAAAAGTATTGCTGCCCGGAGTAAGTGCCGTTGTTGCAATAAAAGTATTGGTGGACACGTCATAAGTGCCGGCTGCAACAGTGGCATTTTCATCGGTGAAGATCCCGAGGATGTTGAAATCGACCATCGCTCCTAAATCAAATGCGGAAGAAATTGCCCCACAAACGGAAGCCTGTGTTGGTGCAATGATGATTTCGTTGTTCGTCACATTTGAGAGGAGCGGGAGTTGGCGATATTCGATCAGGCCGTTGTTGGTGATGGTACCGGAGTTGTTGTGTGAGAGATCAGTATCGATGACGATAAAACCAGCGTTCAAGAAATTGCTACCTCCTGCATTAGAAACTCTGGAGCCGAAGAATATTTCCCCACAGGTATTGTTTATAAATTGATTTTCCGAGAAGATAGCAAGAACCGGAGTGCTATTTTCCGCGACTTTCACGATGCCGCTATTTATGAATGAACCTTCTATGTCTATTCCCGTTTGCACCTTATCGATGATGATGGTACCGTTGCTCAAGTTCTCTGCATATCCTTCCATATTACCGAATTTCGAAATCACGAGGCCTGTACGATCAACCGGGTGGTTCTGGCCGATAAGGATGTTGCCTGCATTAGAAAGTCCTCCACTAAAAGTAACGGTAATTCCATTCCTTTGGATTTTGTCTATATTGATCGTACCAGCGTTGTGCAGTGAATCAAAAACCGTTATACCGGAAATTCTAATTTTTGGAAAACTTTCATTTTGCCCAATGTTGATCGTGCCAAAATTATCTAAAAGGCCAGTGTTGATGTAAAGTCCAGTGACATCGGCATTGTCAACATCAATGACACCACCGACCTGATTGTTGAGCAAACCAGTCCCTACTTCTATCCCGTATTCACCATTTCTGGCCGTTTGGCCAGTTTGGATATGGCCGCTGTTGATCAGTGTGCCTTCTACCAATATACCAATCTGAGTGGCGCCTTCAATGGAGAGACTGCTATTTGCCTGGACTGTTAATGTAGCCCCTGTTTCTACAACGACTGATTTGGCAACGGCTGTGGTGCTGCCATTGATGATAGGATCGTTACTGGTAACGGGGATGACGACCGCGTCGGAAGCACTCGGCACAAAGAAAGGCATCCAGTTACAGGCGTCGTTCCAGTCGCTGCTGACCGAGCCGTTCCAGGTGAAAGTAGTAAAAGGAAAAGCAACGGTACTGGTCACTTCAATGGAAGCATCATACGTACAGCTGCCTTCGGTAGCCGTGAAGTACAAGGTGCTGGTACCTGCACTCAGATCGGTAGGCGAAAATTCATTTTCCGTTTGGTCATAGTCCCCCGCTTTGGTCGACAGTCCACTGTCACTGAACCATTCGTCCAAAACGGTAAAGCTGTTTGCCCCACCGATTTGGATGGCATCTGTCAAATTGCAATCGAGGGTAATGGGCGCGATGATGAGATCGTTATTGGTGCCACCGGAAAAGCCGCCCTGGATATCCAGTACCACGCCGTCATTGGTAAATTTATCGGTGATGGTATGGCTGGCAGAAGTATTTAAAGTCAGCAGACCTTCATTTTTAAAAAAGCTGTTGTTGTTATTGCCTACTTCGAGTTTGTCGTGCAGGGTAATTTCGGCGCAGCCGTGGTTGGTACATTTGCCGGCAATTCCGAAGATGAGTGCTCCCAGCGTCGTATTATTGATGTCAATGGTCGCTCCGTCTTCATTTTCGAATGTACTGGTTCCGACAAATAATCCTGCTAGCCCTATATTGTTGACCGCTCCGCTGAGGCCTATTTTTATTGCGCCTGCATTATTGAATTCAGCCGTACTTTCGATGGCACTTCCAACAACATTATCGATATTGATATTGGCAGTGTTATAATTGTTGAATATATTCGAATCGCTAAAATTCCGAGTTATTCCAATGGCGCCGATATTTCCCGGACCTCCATTCTGACCGATGTTGATGGTTCCGTAGTTATCGAAAGTTCCGAAATCCATAAAAATGCCATCGCTGACCGTATTGTCAATATTGATGGTACCGGGCCCATTGTTTGTAAAATTATAATTATTAAATATACCAATTGACCCAACGGTTGCTGCCCCTCCGTTTTGGCCAATGTCCAAGGTGCCGTTATTGATAACGTTTCCAAGATTCCAAAGGGCTTTACCTGTCGACCCGTCTATTTCCAGCCTGCCATTAATCGTCAATTTTGCCAAGGTGCTTTTAATCATAACAGATTTGACAGCGGCCGTGGTGGTATTGCCGATCACTGGATCATTGGTCACGTTCGGGATGACGACATCATCAGTGGAGGTTGGTATGCCCACTGGCGACCAATTACAGGCAACTGCCCAATCGGTATCCACAGCCCCCGTCCATGTTTTAACGGTATTGGAGATGGCACTATGGGTCAAATCTATTTGTACACCGTAAGTACAACCACTGCCGCTCACTTCAAAATAGTAGGTATTGCTGCCCAGTTGGGGAGATGAAGCCGTGAACGTATTGCTGGCTGTCGCATAGGTGCCACCGGCTATGTTCATGGCTGGATTGGTATACCAGGTGGCCGTTGCATCGAAATTATTGGAAGCTCCTTTTTGCAGCACATTTGCGAAGGCACAACTGGTACTCGATGAAGGTGCAATGATGAGGTCGTTGTTCGTCACATTTGGAATCAGGTTGTCTTGTACATAGTTGATGACTCCGTTGTTGGCGAAGGGATTGTTCCCGGAAGGAGCGTGCGTCTGATCGGTGTCGATGAACAAAAAGCCGCTATTGGTAAAAGTCAAAACAGTCAGGTCCACAAAATCATATAAGTACATTTCGGCGCATCCTTTATTTTGAATAGTTGGGTTGAAAAAATTACTGATGTGTTCAATAGCGCCATCCGTGGTTGACCCAATCGGCCCATTTTGCCCGACAATAATCTTAGCTCCACTTTGGTTGACCAGCTTTGCGTTGCTTTCCATTTTGATACCTTCCTTACCTACATTATCAATGGTGACGGCAGCATTGCTTTCGTTGGTAAAGGTGGCGATGCCACCCAAGTTTAGTCCTTCCTCACTTATGTTGCCGTCGTCCTGGCCGATCAAGATCCGGCCGTTGTTCTGGTTGGTAAATTGAACCTGAGATGCAAGGCCACCTTCGGCTGTGTTATCAATTTTTATGGAACTGTTATTATTGATGAAGGTGCCCGTTGAAGAGATCAGGCCCATTCCAAAACCCCCAATATTGCCAGCCCCCTGGCCAATCTCGATCTTTGCATTGTTGATGTTTCTGAAAGTGGTGGCGCTTTCCGTTACTAACCCATCCCGGCCGGTATTATCCATACGGATGGTGCTGTTGTCATTGCTAAATTCGCTGTTGTTCTCAAAAACCGCTATACCGAACTTGCCAATACTGCCTCCGTTGGTTTGTCCAATGTGGATATTTCCATTGGCTGTGTTGAAAAATTTGCCTCCAGCCCAGATTCTGATACCATCATTGGTAGTTTTGTTGATCTGTAAAAGGGCTTTGTTATTGAACGTAGCGTCGTCATTATAAACGCCATGATCACCGACTGCACTCTGTGTGCCAATAGAAATAGTGGCATTATTATTAAAAGTGGCCCCTGAATGATTTTTAATACCACTTTCATCAGCCCGGGCAATAGTGATGGAAGAACCAGAGGTGAAACTGCCCAAGTTGTTGATTCCATGATTGCCTATTGCATCGTTTGCACCAATGGTAATGGAACCGGCATTATGGGAGAAAGAACCATCTCCTAGCACTTTTATGCCATCCCCACCTGTATCATCAATTTTGACAGTCACTGACCCATTGATGAACTGCCTTAGATTGGAAAAATTACCATCACTGACGACAATACCGCTACCCGTTATTCCGGTACTGGTTTGACCAATATTGATGGCTGCGTCCCGGTTGGTAAATATTCCGGAAGTAACAATGCCATCACTCCCACCACCATCAATATTGATGGTCCCATTACCCTCGTCGGTCGTTTCGTTTAGGAAGGTCCCATCATTCAGGATCGCTTCTTCATCTGATTCGATGCTAATCGTTCCCCCCAGGCTTTCGAACGTGTGATTGGCCACATTGTAGATACCCCGGCCACTGATGTCGCTAATGGTGATCAGGCCACCCGAACCGGCGGTGAGTGGTTCATTGACAAAGGTCCCCTCGTTCAGGATACCATTATCCTCGCTGGCAAAACTGATCATAGTGATTTCTCCGTTATTGGTCACTGTTCCCCGGTTGTCCAAAAGGGCAAGCCTGGGGTCAAAACTGCGGATTCTTAATGTACCATTGCTACTGATCCTTAGACTGGCCCCCGGGTTTATCTGAATACCATAAAGGGTGACCGTACTGGAAATGACCGGGCTGTTGGAAGCAGGGTCGATGAAAACAAAGTCAGCGCTTGTGGGGATATTACCGCCGACCCAGTTGCCGGCGTTGTTCCAGTCGGAATTGACGGCGCCAGTCCACTGTGCCTGGGCAGAAAAAGTAAATAGTCCAAAAATGAATAAGAGAAGAAATTGAAAGACTTTCATGTTAGAAGATTTTTGACTGATTGATTGTGTTGAGCTTTGTGTATTGCTTGTGGGAGGGAAGGGTTTGAAGTGCTGTTGGATAGGTCTTTTTTTCATTTGTTGATCGTTTTTCTGATTGATAGGACAAAGATGTGGGGCATCTCTGCCGATGCATTGTGACAAATGTTTCAATGATTAGCAGGCATGTTACAGCGGGAAAAATTGATTACAGATAATGTTGCAACCAATCATGTAGATGTGTTGTAAATGGTTGATTTACAGTAACTTGTATGTTGTGTTATGATGCTGTTTACTGCTTTTCTAAAGGAAGGGAGTTCGGTGTTTTTTTCGCTCGTTTTCTCACGTTTGATTAAAAAAAGTGCAGGTTGCTTCAGGTCTCCGACCCTTACATGGTCGACTTAATAAGTCTTGCTTGCACTCCTAACCCCTAAAGGGAAACTGTCACCCACTAAAAGCATAGGGTCGTGGGTGGATGTTACCCTTTAGAGGCTGGTGGCGAGATGTGCAACGTCCTTAATTGAAGGCGTTAATTTCCGGCTCCCGGAGGTATTGGTGCCGGAACGATATTCTTTACTGGTTGAATACTTTTCAGGTACTTAAATATTGCGAGGACGTCCTCTTTTTTCATGTCCTTGTAATTTTCCACAGGCATGGGGGCAATAGCCGGCGGCCGGTATCCAGTCCTTTTAATTTACCTTGGGTAAATGCTTTGGAGCATAAAAGGCCGGGCCCCAACGGGGCTCCGGCAAGAGATAAACTAAATGAAAACAATGTTCTTATTCAATAATGATCAATTTCTTAGTCTGGAGCCGCTGGCCCTCTATATTAAGCTGGACGAAATAGGTGCCGGCTTTCAGGTCGATGAGTTGTAGGTTCACCCGGTCGGTGCCCGGTTCGATGTCCAGTTTCAGCAGGGTGCGTCCTGTTAAATCCATCAGCCGGACAACGCCTGCACTTTGTGCTTCTTCCAATTGCAGGGTGGTCATGTGGGATGCGGGGTTGGGGAAAACCTTCAGGCTGTTGCCTGCTTTGGTTTTGGTGGTTTGACCGAGGGGTTCAGCATTTATTTCATCGGGATCAGTTGAGTCAATGGCCCGGTTGTTCGGCCCGCAGTTGGCATTGATCTCGGCCACGCTGTTGGCGCCGACGGCATTGAGGAAGATGCTCATGCTGCCGCTGACCCCACCGTTGATGAGGTTGTAGATGGCGCAGGCATCGCTCAGGGTGAAATTGTAGTAGACGGATAAATTCCCGCCCACTGCCCCCAGCACATCAAGGCCGTTCAGGGTCGTCAGTGATGAATTGTAATAGATCGTCAGCATGCCGCCCACCTCAACGAGGTTGCCGAGTCCGTTCATGCTGGCCAGGCCGGTGGTCTGGATGGTCAGGCTGCCGGTGATCTCTTCGATGTTCGACAGGTTCGACAGGTCGGTGATGTTGTTTCCCAGGATGGTCACATTGCCGTCGATGATGGAATGGCACTGTGAAAATGCGTCCACGGCAGCCTGGGTGTAAAAGGCGACGTTGCCCGTGAATGTCAGCCCGCCGGAGGTGCCCTCGTCGATCTCGCCGTCGCAGTCGTCGTCGATGCCGTTGCAGATTTCGGTGGCGCCCGGATGGACGGTTGGATCATTGTCGTTGCAGTCACCATCGCATACAAAATAACCGTCGCCATCTGCATCTACTTCACCGGACATCAGTTGCCCATCGCAGTTGTTATCGAGGCCGTCACAAATTTCGGTGGCGCCCGGGTGTATGTTGGCCTCGCTGTCGTTGCAGTCTCCGCTGGTGGCCAGCAGTTCCCCGGCAGGGTAGTAGCCTGAAGGTTGCGAGCAGGAATTCACGGAGGTCCCGTCGGAATATTGGTCACCATCCATGTCGCGGTACCGGGTCTGCGATTGGGTGCCCGCTTCGATGGTAGCTGTTGCTGTTTTTTCACAGGCGGCATTGATGCCGAAAATTTTGACAACAATATTATAAGTGTCCGGTGTGAGGGAGGTGAAAGTGTTGCCAAACTGGAAGTTGCTGCCTCCGTCGATAGAGTAGCCGATCTGTCCGCCGCCGGTCGTAGCTTCGATGACGATGCTGCCGTCGCCCGTGCCGGTGCAGGTCTCTGCATTTTCCGTAATGCTATTGATGGAAAAGAAAGGGGCCACTTCCACGGTTGCATTACAGGTGCTTGTGTTTCCGTTTACATCGGTCACGGTCAGGGTGACGGTATTGGCGCCTTCGTCCGAACAGTCGAGCAGGGCAGGGCTGGCGGAAAGGCTTTGGATGCCGCAGGCATCAGAGCTGCCGTCGTCGAGGTTGGTCGGGTCAACGGTGTACTCACCATTTGTATTTAAGATGGCGCTGATTGGGTTCGCGACACATTTTGCATTGGGTGCAACATTGTCCTCAATCGTGACCGTTGCTGCGCAGGAAGTGGTGTTGCCGTTGCCATCAAAGCCGTTTAATACAACCGTATTAGCGCCAATGTCGCCGCAGGTGAAAACTTCCTGTGCCAATGGTTCGAGGCCAATGAACCCACAGTTGTCGCTGCTGCCGGTGAAAGTTGTTGCCTGGGTGATGGTGGCTTCGCCGTCGGCGTTCAGTTCGACGGTGGCATTCGCACAGGTGATGACTGGTGGCAGGTCGTCCACCACGGTGACGGTGGCGGTACAGGTTGCCTGGTTGCCACTGGCGTCCTGTGCAGTGACCGTCACTGCAATTGGAACCGATATATTGTCGCAATCAACGACAGCAGGTGAAACGCTGACGAAGGTAACTGGCCCACAGTTGTCGGTGCCACCATTGAACACTTCATTTTCCGTAAGGCTGTGGGTTCCGCTTGCATTGAGGCTGACGGTCGGGTTCAAACAAGCTGGTACAGGGTCTTGGTTGTCTTCCACGGTGACGTTGGCGGTGCAGGTGGCAGGATTGTTACTGGAATCGTAAATAGTGACTGTCACGGGCACCACTGTACCGGCATTACTGCAATCGACTTCGGCAGGAACGACATCCCACAGGTTGATCACGGTACAGTTGTCATTGTTGGTGCCAAGGACGTCACTTTGCTGGATCACATAAGATCCGTTAACGTCGAGTACGACAGTCGGGTTCAGGCAAGTTGGAGTTGGGGCGATATTGTCCTCGACGGTTACGGTGGCCGTACAAGTGTTTTCGTTGCCATTGCCATCATTAACAGTGACGGTCACAGAGACTGGGTTGTTGATATTACTGCAGTCAACTTCAGTGATCGACATACCGACGAAATTGACAGTGCCACAGTTATCGGCACTGGTGTTTGCATCAAAAACATCTGTTTCCAATAAAGCATAATTACCATTGCCATCGAGTTCAACAGTCGGGTTATTGCAGATAGGAGTTGGCGGAGTATTGTCGACGATATCGATTGACCAGGAAACGATCCTTGTACAGCCATTGGCCGGGTCTGCTATTTGGACATAAAGATCAGCTTGTCCGAGTCCTGCATTGGAGGTGAAGATATTGGTGTTGCTATCATAAGTACCTGCCGACTGAGTGGCATTTTCATCGGTGAAAATACCGAGGATAGTGAAGTCGATATTAGCGCCTAGGTCGAAGGCAGGGTCCGCTTCATTGCATTCGTCGATGGTTGGGGCAATGACGATTTCGTTGTTGGTAGCATCGGGAATCAAAGGTAGCTGCGTATATTGGACAATGCCTTCATTAATAAAATTACCATCGTTCGTGTGTGACTGAGTCGTATTGACTGTCAGCAGTCCAAAATTTTGAATAGAAGAACTATTCAAGATATTAATAGCGTCATCAAGTTGTACTACACCACATGCCTCGTTGACTAAAGTTGAACCCATTATAACAAGCGCACCGCCTTCGATATTATTGATTCCTCCATTAGTACCAATTAAAAATATACCGTAATTAGACACAACGGTGTTGTTATCTTGAAAATAACCATCACCTGTCGTATTATCAATGATAATGGTGCCTTGTGCAAAATTTCGAATGATTTCACTCACTACTCGTACGCCAGCGCCATCAATACTGCCGGTGCCACCATTCTGACCGATCTTAATCATCCCGGAATTATTACAATTCCCATTCACTCCCACCTGCAAACCATGCGAGTTGGTTTGATCAATATTTATTTCACCGTTTGGTCCGTTTCTAAGTCTATCATCATCCGCCCAAATTCCCATATTCCCAATATTGTCGATGCCGCCATTTTGACCAATATTCAACTGACCGGTATTTTCGAACGGACCACGGTTCCTGATACCATCTTCCAAGGTGTTATCTATGTAAATGACACCTCCATTGACACAATCACCAGTGTTCAACATGCCCTGTCCATTTACTCCTGTAGTCTGTCCTATGTTTACTTGGCCAAAATTATTAAAGTATCCTTGATTGGTTAGCCCAGGGCCGGTTGAACCATCAATGGTAAGTGTGCAGAACCCCGCAACCGTCAACCGGGCACCTGATTCTATGCTGACCGATTTTGCAAAAGCACTGATCGCCGCATCGATGACCGGGTCAAAGAGTACATTGGGAATGATGACCTCATCGGCTATCGTTGGGACGGCTTCGGGAACCCAGTTGCCGGGCGTGTTCCAGTCGGTATTGATACAGCCGGTCCAGATGGTTCCTGTATTTTCAATCAGGCTGCCATTGTCGTTGGTGATGGAGAAGGTGCCGCCGTTAAGATTTTGTACGATACCGTTGTTGTTGGTGATATGGCTGTTGCCCGAAGCGTTTTCAACTATATTGCCATTGTTGGTGAAAGTACCTGAATCTTTGATCGGGTCATCGGAGGCGATGTTTACCAGGGCGCAGGTTTCATTGGTAAAATTACCATCGTTTTGAATGCCTTTATCCCCGACATCAGTATTTGCACCAATATTAATAATTGCCTTGTTGGTGAAGGTGTTAGAGGAGTTGAAGATGCCTGTAAAATTTGAGTTGTCAATATTGATTTCACCACCGTTGTCATTGATAAAAGTAGCCCAGTTTTCAATACCAAATTCCCCCGCGTATTTATTGGCCCCGATATTAATAGTTGACCTGTTGGTGAAGGTGTTGGAGCGGTTTAGAATTCCATGCCCATCCCCAGGAAACAAACCTTCAATATTAATTTCGCCCCCATTGTCATTGATAAAATCAGCCCGGTTATCAATACCGAATTCCCCTATGGTGCCTCCATTTGAACCCATATTAATCGTCCCTTGGTTGGTGAAGGCATTGGAGACGTTTCGGATGCCAGCCGCATCGGGGTATAAGTTATCAATGTTAATGGTTCCGTCATTATTGACCGTACCATCATTTGCTATTCCAGTATGGGCTGTGCCGTCTCCATCAATGGTCAAGCTGCCTCCTGTCAATATATCCAGAATGGCGTCGGTTTCTACCACTACTGATTTGGCCACTGCGTTCGTCCCGTTCATGATATCCGGGTCGTTAGCGACATCCGGGATGATCACATCTTCGGTAGCCAAGGGTACGCCGACGGGGCTCCAGTTGGAGGCCGTGTTCCAGTCCGTGTCCGTTGCGCCGGTCCAGGTCTTCTGAGCTTGAATGGTGAAGGCGAAGAACAAACAGCCCAGAAGAAAGAGCCACTTAAAAGAGGGATAATTTTGTCTGAGGGAAGTATTTGTGTAGGAAGAAAAAATGGAAAAATTCATGATTAAAATTTTTTAGTTCTGATTGTTGGGACAAAGGTGGAGGGAGAGTGGCCAAAGCCTTGGCACTCAGGTTACGAGTGTTAGCAATGAGGTTACCTGAGGCAAAAAAAACTACACCTTTTGTTGCATCAGGCTCTGGAGGGTCGAATTAATGTGTTGATTATGAGCTATTTGCGTGTTGCACTTGGCCGTACGCCAAATTCTTCAAAAAAGGCGGCAGAAAAATAACTCAGCGAAGTAAAACCAACATCATAGGCGACTTCGGAGATGGTGAGATCGGTATTGGCGAGCAATTCTTTTCCTTTTTGCAGACGGAAACTCCGAATGAGCAAAGTAGGGGATTTGCCCGTGAGGGCTTTCAATTTTCGGAAGATATGGACGCGGCTCATTCCAAGGGACAGGGAGAGCTGGTTCATGTCCAGTTCAGCATTGTTGAGTTCCTTTTCCACGAGCGAGTAAAATTTCTGAAGGAAAGGGTCTTCTATTTTCGGAACGTTCTTCCCATCGGTGGAAAGATTGGAAAAACGTGCTTGTAGTTTCTTGCGGAGTTCCAACAGGTTGTTCAAGTGGGCCAGCAATTCTTTTTTTTCAAATGGCTTGGCCAGGTAGGCGTCCGCCCCTTTTTCCAGCCCGCTGACCCTCGAATCGACATCACTCTTGGCAGTCAGCAACACAATGGGAATGTGGTCGGTGCGCTCGTCTGTTTTGAGCGTGGAGGTCAGTTCATAGCCATTTTTCTCCGGCATCATCACATCACTGATGATAATGTCCGGTATTTGCTTGAGCGCTTTATCTATCCCGATTTGTCCATTGTTGGCAATCTCCAATTGGAATTCATCTTCCAGGCAGGCGATCAGAATTTGTACAATTTGCGGGTTGTCTTCCACGATCAAAAGTTGGGGCATTTCATCCGTAACTGCATCTGCTTTGTTTGAAAATGATGGCTCTTGTTGTGGGCCAAAAGCTCCAGTCATTGTTTCCCCGATTTCAGGGATGGAGGGCAGTGTGAAAGGGCTGTTCAGGGCAGATGTTCGGGTAATAGGCAACACGACCCGGAAGGCGGTACCCTTGCCCAAAATACTTTCGACGTCTATTTGCCCACCCATGAGCTGTACCAATTCGTAGGTCAGGGCAAGGCCGATGCCGGAGCCGACCACTTTCTTTTCACCGGGTTCGTTCACCTGATAGAAGCGGCTGAAAATATCTGCCAGTTTTTCTTGTGGAATCCCGGCTCCCGTATCCTGAACCCTCAACTCCAGGGATTCCCCGATAATTTGTTCCTTCGTTTTTTCTACGTGAAAATATATATGCCCATCGGGACGGTTGTACTTGATGGCATTTGACAAAAGGTTGGATACGATCCGTAGGATTTTATCTGGATCGTAGTCCATGATGATCTGTTTTTCAGGTCGCAGAAAGTGAAGTTGCAGCCCCTCGCTTTCTGCATATGATTGATAGGAGTTCTTGAGGAAATCCAGGTACTCAATAATATTTCCCTGCATCAGGTTCAGTTTGAGGTTCCTGGATTCCAGTTTTCGCAAATCGAGAATCTGGTTGATGAGATTGAGCAGGCTAAGGGTGTTTTGCTTGATGATGGCACTCCCTTTTTCTCCCCAGGCTCTGGGTTTGTGTCTGATGTTATCCGCCATGCCGGAAATGATCGTCAGTGGCGTGCGGAATTCATGGGAAATATTGGTGAAAAATTTTGATTTTGCCTGATCGAGTTCTTCCAGCTTTTCCTTCTGTTTTGATATTTGTGTATTTAATTTGCCCAGCTTTTCATTGGCTTTTTGTTCGGATCGATAATAAAACAGACCGATGGTCAACAATAAAATGGCCACCCCGATTCCAGACCACAAATAGCGTTTGATATTTTCTTGTTTTTCCCTTTCTTTTTCCTGGGCAAATGCCAGCTCCTGTTTTTCTTTCTCGAATTCAAAACCAGCCTCCATGCGGGCGATCTCTTTGGTGTTTTTTTCATTGTAAAGCGAATCCTCTATTATTTCCGATAGCTCCAAATAATACAGTGCTTCGGCAGCATTGTTTTGTTTTTTATAAATACGGAACAAACCGGCAGCAGCTTCCATTTCGTTTTCTTTCAACCCTCCTTTTTGGGCGACTTCAAAGGCTTGGCTAAAATTTTTCAGTGCTTCTTGTTGATTGCCCTTTGTCTCATTTATTTTCCCGATACCATAAAGGCTTTTGGTGCGGATAAAATAGTGTTCGGTACTTTGGGAAAGCTCCAATGCTTTGGTGTAATTCGAAAGAGAAGTTTCGAAATCATAAAGCCGTTCGTGTGCCTGTCCAATGTTCCAGTACAGGTCTCCTCCAATAAATTGGCCGGCCTCTTTTTTTAAATTTTCTGTTTCCAAAAATGCTTGCAAGGCATTTTTAAAATCTTCTTTTAAGAGCAATACCCGTCCTCTTTTAAAGGAGAAATCAGGGTTCTTTTTATCACCGTTTGCCTTTTGCCATGCGGTGGCTGCTTTCTCCCAATACAACTGAGCGTTTTCAAAATCTTCAATGGTCATGTACACTTCCCCCAGATAATCCAGGTTGATGATGATCTCCTCATCAAGCTGGGTGGCTGCCACCGTTTTCAATGCTTTGTGAAGGTTTTCCAAAGCTTCGGGATATTTGCCAGCGAAAAAATTGGAGACAGCAATATTTCGAAAAATGAGTGAAATCCCAGCCAGGTCTTTCAACTCCCGCATTATTTCCTGTGCTTTCAATAAATGCGAAATTTCCAATGCCATTTGTCCCGCCCGCCCGTGGTTATTTGCGATGTTGACAAGTAACTCGGCAACAAGCCTTTTGCCGCCCAGGCTTTTTTGAATTCCTAATGCCCGATTTAAATAAATATTGGAAGAATCAAATTTTTCAACAAAAGAATAGGACCGGCCAAGCGCATTGGCAGCCCGCATTTCCACATGTTTGTCACCACTCGTGGAAGCTTCTTTCAGTGCTTCCCTCAAATAACGAAACCCTTTGTCAAACTCATTTTTTTGCTGATATATCTGACCTATCTGGATAAGGCAATGAGCGATGTCGACTCGGTCTTTGGTTTGGGCGGCCAGTCCTTTTGCTTCTTCGTAAATAACCAATGCACTGTCGAATTGCAGCCTGTTTTCATAGGCCCAGCCTTTGGTGTATGTGATATCCACCAACAGTGATGGGGAATCGGCGGATAAGACTGCTGGATGTATTTCTTCGAGTAATTGGAGGGCACTGTCGGGGTTTGAAGAGGCTATCTTAAAGGCCAGTTGATTGGTGGCTTGCAGACGTACGCTTTCATCTTTGGCATTGGCAATAACTTTTAATAAGGAATCCGTGACGGAATTTTGGGCAGGAAGGGCCTGCCAACCGAAAAACAGTGCAAATCCACCTATCAAAAAGTGAAAAGATCGAGAACAGGAAACTAAAAAATTGTTGACCATATTTAACTCCATCATGATGCAAAATAACTAAGACCTTTCATGTAAGTCTTGAAAAATCAACTGTTCAAATGGCTTGTGAATTTCGACGTTTTATAAAATGAGCGGTGAATATAAATCAATCATGGCAATATGGTATTTTACTTCAATGTATGGGAAGTAAGTAGCCACGCAAGATCATTTACAATTTGCGAGGGCTCCGAAGTGAGTTCGGGGAGCCCGCAAATTGTAAATGATCTTGCATGCTTAAAAAGGTGGTCAAAAAAAATGACACTTTTTCTTTGCTTGAAAATGAGTCTTGAGGCTTGGAAATCAAATATTTGTCAAAAGAAAAGTGTCATTTTTAGCGCCCCTTATTTTGTCCAAGGATTTACTTATAAACAGGCATTTAATTTTAACTATCCCCCCTTTCAGGCCAAAGCGGTTAACTAGAGAAATGTTGTTGCAGGAGATACCCTGGTTTTTTAAATGACTGAAAAACAGCTACTTGCGTGTTATGCTGGGGCGTTCGCCAAATTCTTCAAAATAGGCGGCGGAAAAGTAGTTGAGAGAAGTAAAGCCTACTTCGTAAGCAATCTCGGAGATAGAAAGGTCAGAGGAGGTCAACAGTTCTTTGCCTTTTTGCAGGCGGTAGGAGCGAATGAGGGCGGTAGGAGATTTGCCGGTCAGGGCCTTTAGTTTTCTGAATACCTGGGTGCGGCTCATCCCCAGAGACCGGTTGATTTTAGGCATGTCCAGATCCGGGTCGGCAATGTGCTTTTCAACCAGTTTGTAAAATTTATAGAGAAACGGATCTGCTGCGTTTTCTTTTTCCTGTGGATCAGAAAAATTGGAATAGCGGGCCTGTAATCTTTTTCGCAATTCCAGCAGGTTATGAAGCCGGGTCAGCAACTCTCTTTTCTCGAAGGGCTTCGGCATATAGGCATCGGCCCCTTTTTCGAGTCCTTTGATTTTTGATTCGACATCGCTTTTCGCAGTCAGTAAAATGATTGGGATGTGGTCGGTGCGCTCATCCGTTTTTAAAGTAGCTGTAAGTTCGAGGCCATCTTTTTCAGGCATCATCACATCACTGACGATGATGTCGGGAATTTGTTCGATGGCCTTTTGAATACCGATCTGGCCATTGCTGGCAATTTCCAGTTGAAAATGATCTTCGAGGGAGGCGATCAGTACTTGTACGATTTGGGGGTTGTCCTCTACGATCAGCAAGTGGGGCAAAGAGCCCGCTTCAACTTTACTGATATTTGTGAACCCTATATTTCCCTCCGTTTGAACGTCAGCAATAAGTTCTCCCCCTAGTTTTTGATTCCCTACTTCGGTAAACGGGCTGCTTTGTTGGGAGACTTGGGTAATGGGCAATTTTACACGAAAGGTTGTTCCAACATTTAATTCACTATCTACTTCAATAATTCCATCCATCAGTTTTACAAGCTCGTAAGTGAGCGCCAAGCCAATACCTGAGCCAATGATTTTTTTCTCTCCCGGCTCATTGACCTGGTAGAATCGTCCAAAAATATCTTTGAGTTTATCCTTGGGGATGCCTGGACCAGTGTCCCTTACCAGGATGCGAAGGGATCGCTTGTTGGTAGGATCATTGACGCTTTTTTCAATCTGAAAATAAATATGCCCGTCCGGTTGGTTGTACTTGATGGCATTGGAGAGGAGATTGGACACGATGCGCAAAATTTTGTCGGGGTCATAGTCCATGATAATTTGGTCCTCGAATGGCAAAAAGTGTAGCTGAAGCCCTTCGTTTTCAGCGTAGGATTTATAGGATTCGCTGATAAAACGGAGGTATTCAATGATGTCTCCCTGCATCAGGTTCAGTTTCAGGTTTTGGGACTGGAGCTTGCGGAGGTCTAATATCTGATTGATGAGATTGAGTAGGTTGAGCGTGTTTTGCTTGATGATTTTTCCTCCTTTATCCAACCAGGTATCGGGTTTGCCCTGGATGTTATCGATCATGCCCGAAATAATGGTCAGCGGCGTGCGGAACTCGTGCGAGATATTGGTGAAAAACTTGGATTTGGCTTCGTCCAGTTCTTTTAGCCGGGCAGCTTGCCGTTCGATGACCTCTTTGTCTTCCCTGATTTTTTTGGTGGCCCGGTTCACCTCGGACCGCAGGCGATAGATCCACGTGAACACCAGTCCGGCAATCAGTAAAATACAAGCCAGGTAGAACCACCACGTTTCCCACCAGGCGGGCAGCACTTTGATCAGGGCGCCCCGGTGAACGGGCGTCCAGTGCCCGGACGGTGTTCTGGCCCTTACTTTAAACCGATAATTTCCTTTTGGGATGTTGGTAAGATGGACCTCTATATTGTTGCCAATGGATACCCAGTCCTTGTCATAATTTTCCAACTGGTAAAAATATTCCAGTTTCTTTCCTTTTTTGAAATCAGGAGAAACGAATCGGAAGCCGAAATTCGACTGGGTATGTTCCAGTACTAATTGTTCGGTATATTCAATCGACTTTTTGAGAATTGGGTTTTCCTGACCGGGGCTTACCACTTTCCGATTTAGGTAAAAGTCGGTGAACACGATTGGGTAGGCGGTGGTGTCGGGTTGCAGTAATTCAGGCTGGAAGCGGTATATTTGACCGCCTTTGAAAAAATAGATTCTTCCTTTTTTGTCTTTGGCCATCACGCGATGGTACACGCCTGGCGGCAAACCATAGGTTTCGTCAAAAAACTGAATGTCAAAATTTTTGGGATTGATTCTGCAAAGCCCCTTTGAAAGTCCGAGCCATATATTTTGTTGGTCATCTTCCACTGCTGGAATGTGTACCGCTTGTCCTAAACCCTCTGACAGGTCCAGGTTGATGAACCGATCTTGCTCCTCCTGATAGATGCTCGTACCATCAGGAGTGATGATATAAATCCAGCCATTGGAACCTTCAAAGATGAGATTGGAGGAGCCGCCTACCACCGAATTCGGATCGTCGGGGTCGGGTGAAAAGATTTTGATTTCATCTTTTGATTTGTCGTAACGTATCATCCCTCCCATTGAACCGTTTAGCCAGATCCGGTCTTTACTGTCTACCAACACATAATTATAGCTTTCCTTCTGACGGGCCTCCGAAGAATCGACTGCGAGGATTTTATCCTTATAATTGATCACGGAATCTCTGGTAATATCATAATAGGAAGCTTTGGCATACCATAAGTTGCTTTTACTATCGGGTTTCAGCCATTTGTATTCAGGAATGACATATTGTTTTCCAGTTTCGAGGTCGGCCCCCATTGTCGTTCTCCCTTTTTCGTTTAACCACCAAAGAATGTTGTTTTCATCTAACCACATCCAAGGTGTCCAACTTATAAAATTAAGAGGCAGCCTGTCGAATGGTTTGATGCTATCGTCTGTCAGGTTATAATTCTTTATTGATTTATCTAAAATATTGAAAACAATCAATTGGTCTTTTTCAAGAACAACAAATGTGATGGGGCCACTTATGGGAAGTTGTTCAAATGGTGAATTTGGCGTATGTAAAGCGGAAAGCCCTTCCCGGAGTGGGCACTGAACCAAATGCTGCCGGCCCGGTCTTCGAAAACGAAAGTTATGGTACCCCTTTGACAACTGGACGGATCATCGGGCAGGTGAGGGAAAACGTGAAAGGATTTGGTTGTCGGGTCATACTTGGACACCTCACTGTAATCGGCCAGCCACACACCCCCGTTCCGGTCTTGTAGCATAGCTGAAGGGGCTTTATGCGAAAAATGATTGGTAATTGCATCTGGAAAAGAAGAAAAGACAGAGGTGGCAGGATCAAAAGTACCCATCCCGATTCGCTTCGAACTATACCACAAACGGCCATCGGTAAATTCAAAAATATCTGATACTCCGTATTCGTGTTTCCCTCTTTCTCCGTAAACATTGCTAAACCGTTGGAAGGTATCCTGCTCCGGTAGGTATTTAAATAAACCATAAGTGCCCGATGCCCAGATGGTCCCGTCCTGCTGCTGCAGGAAGTTTAACTCTCCGATCGGGTAATATTTTCTTTTGAACTTTCTTTCCTTTTGATCACAGACACAGACATTCCAGGAGAGGGCACCTACCCAAATATTGCCGCCCCTATCGATCGGACGTCATTACCACAAAGACTTTCCGGGTCATTTGGATCATGCTGCAAATGCTCAAATTTGCCCGTCTGGGGATCATAAATATGGATGCCATTTCCAGTGCCGACCCAGATCTTTCCGTCGCTGGCTTCATGGACAATGCGTATGGTATTGGTACTCAACCCGTCGGGGTCTCCCGCGGCCTTTTTGAACAGCCTGAATTCTCTGCCATCATATCGGTACAGTCCGTTCAGGTTCGGTAACCAAAGAAATCCGGAACGGTCCTGGGCTATTTTAATTTCATAACCGGCCTGATAAATAAGTCCATCTTCGGCCGTAAAATGTTGGAAATTGAGGTGCTGCCCCAGCAAAGTGAAAGGAAGAAAAAATAAGGCGACTAAGAACCTTCGGACAGATGATATTTGAAATGTATAGATCTGCATGGAGTCCGGCAGCATGGATGCGATGTTACGAAGATCGTTTGAAACTATAACTATTTCTGCAAATTGTTGATTGTTTTAGCGAAGCTAAAAAAGGGATAATAACTACGAACGAATTGTGCTTGGCCGGGTTCCAAACTCTTCATAAAAAGCAGATGAAAAATAATTGAGGGAAGTGAAGCCCACCGCAAAGGCAATTTCAGAAATTGTCATGTCACTTGTTTCGAGCAGTTCCTTTCCTTTTTGCAAGCGAATAGAACGGATCATCAGGGAGGCCGACTTACCTGTGAGTGCCTTTAGTTTCCTAAATACTTGTGACCGGCTCATCCCCAGGTGGCGGCTCATCTTATTCATGTCTAATTCCGGGTTAGATATGTTCTTTTCAACGAAAGCATAGACTTTTTGGAGGAAGGGGTCTTCTATTTTTTTTGGTTGGGCGGTCGTAGCCAGGTTGCTGTATCGAGCCTGCAACTTTTGGCGCAGCTCAAGTAGTTTTTCAAAACGCACGTGCAGTTCCCTTGGTTCGAAAGGCTTTGAGAGGTAGGCATCGGCTCCTTTCTCAAGTCCTTCGATCTTAGATTCGAGGTCTGACTTGGCAGTCAGGAGAACGATGGGAATATGGTTGGTTCGTTCATCATTTTTTAAATAATCGGTCAGTTCATAACCATTTTTCCGGGACATCATAACATCACTGAGAATGAGGTCGGGGATTTCTTCAATGGCGACATCGATCCCTTCCTGTCCATTCTTAGCCAACAACAGTTTGTATTTATCTTCCAAACTGGCCATCAGGATTTGCTGAATCTGAGGATTGTCTTCCACTATTAAAACAGTAGCACTTCCGGAGGGGGAAAGATTGTTTGCAGAACCAGGAGCTACCGTTTTTTTGATATTGCCCGAACTGATGGCCGCTGCTTGTTCCAGCAAAGGAGAGGTGGATACCGTGGTTGATTCAATGACGGCGGCACGGTTGGTGATGGGCAGCACGACTTTGAAAGTTGTTCCTTCTCCGATTGAGCTCTGGACGGTAATCCTCCCGCCCATCAGGTTGGCCATTTCGTTGGCGAGTGCCAGCCCAATTCCTGATCCCATTACTTTTTTCTCGCCCGGTTCATTGGCCTGGAAATAGCGCCCAAATATGTCTTTTAACTTTTCTTCGGGAATGCCGTCCCCGGTATCACGAATGCGGATGACGAGCTCGTTGCTTTCCGTATTTTGTGCTGCCTGCCGGGTTACCTGAAAGTAAATGTGCCCTCCTTCCTTGTTGTACTTGATCGCATTGGAAAGCAGGTTGGATACGATCCGCAATATTTTTTCTGGGTCGTAATCCATCATGATGGATGACTGGAGAGCTAAGAAATGGAGCTGAAGGCCAGCATTCTCCGTAAATGAATCGTATGATTCGCTCAGGTATTGCAAGTATTTTACAATATCCCCCTGGATGAGGTTCAGGGACATTTTGCTGGATTCCAGTTTGCGCAGGTCCAGGATTTGATTGACCAGGTTGAGCAGGTTGAGGGTGTTTTGTTTGATAGAGTCTGTGCCCCGATCCAACCAAATGTCCGGTTTGTTTTTAACCTGGTCAACCATGCCGGAGATGATGGTGAGCGGTGTACGGAACTCGTGGGATATGTTGGTGAAAAAACGGGATTTGGCCTTGTCGAGTTCTTTCAGTTCTTCGGTTTGCCTTTCAATGGTCTCTTTATCCTCCCGGATGGTTTTAGTCGCCTTGCTAACTTCCGAGCGCAACCGTTGAATCCAAAGAATAGAGAGTACTATCACAAGGGCGATACAAAGCGCTATGAACCGTTTCTTTTTGTAAAAATATTCTTTTGCATCAAGGCTGATGATCAGCGGGGCACCCGTCCAGTTGCCTTTGTCGTCGCTGCCAATGACCTCCACGTCGTACTTGCCGGCCGGGAGGTTGTTAAGGCTCAGGGTGTGTTGATTGCCGATGGGGGTCCAGTCATCGTCGATGCTCCGGAGCCGGTAAGCGTATTGATTTTTGAGGGGTTTGTAATAGTTGGAGGTGGCAAAGCTTAGTTGGAGGTCTCGGCTGGCAGCAGGCAGGATGATTGTTTTCAGGTCGTTGAGGCCGTATTCCCGGCGTTTTAATGCATTGTTGGATTGGTCAAAATATTCGATGGAAGTAAGATAGATTTTTAATTCTTCATTTTTGGTTATGCCCGACTTGATCAATTGAGGGTCAATAATATTCAGACCGTCAACAGTACCCATCAGAATTTTCCCATCGCTTAGTTTTTGCGCTGCATACCGATTGGCTTCCCGGTTGGCCAGCCCATCTTCAGCATACAAATTGGTGATGAGGGCTCCCTCGGACGAAACCAAACCAATGCCGTTGTAAGTGCCTACCCAAAAATCACCATCATCATCCATTGTAATGGCGGCCACGGTATTATTGCAAAGGCCATTTTTACTGTTTAATACCTGGACCTCTTCGGTTATCGGATCAATAATGTAAAGCCCGCCGAGCGGGGTGCCGGCCAAAATTTTTCCATCGGGGGCCTCAAAGATGCAAAGGAACCGGGGATCGAGAAACGGCGCTTCATACCCCAATGTTTGCTGTGTCTGGTTTTTTAAATCATATTGGTGAAGCCCTTCACTGGTAGCTACATAAATGGTCTTGTTCTTTTTAGAATAAAGGATCTGCTGGATAAACCCTTCAGATAATGCAGGCTGGCCATTGATTAAGATGGGCGAGGCATTTTTACTCTTCATGTTGAACTGCCACAAGGATTCCTGGTTGTTTTCATCGCTGTCTATATAGATCAGTCGGTCTTCGTCCATTGGTACAAGCAGACCGATTACACTATTCAGCAGAAAGGTTTCGCAGCTATTTCCAGCTATTGAGAACCGGGAAATGGACTCACTCGTTGATATACTCCAAAAATTGTCTTGGCCATCCCTAACCAATCCCCGCCAAGAACTTTCACACCCAAATGTGCTGATATCTGATTGGAAATTGTTCAGGTTTAATAAGATGCCTTCCTGTAGGTTCTGGGTTTTTACATAGATTTTATTTTCTTCAAATTCAATTATTGACCTGATCGAATTGCCGTATAAAGTGGTTTCAATTGCTTCGGAGTTGGCGACCCGGTACAGCTCGATGCCCGAATTATTACAGACGATCAATTCTTTTTTAAAGTCGGTGCCGATGAGTCTGGAGGCTGTTGAGTTGTTAAGGTTTTTGGTAAAAGCGGAATAATCGAACCGACGGCCGTTTTTATCTTCCAGTATGGCCTGTAAAGGCATGTCGGGCTGTTGCTTGAACGCGTAGACGAGGTTGCCTTTTTTATCTGAAAATACATTGACGTAATTGTATCCCTGACCAAGGCCCTTTACCGGTTCGAACTGCTTGCGTGCTTCATCCCACCTGAAAAGTGATTTGCGCTTTTCCCTGGACAGGTGTTTTAAGTATAAATGTTGTCCGACAAATGCCAGGTTTATCCGGTAGGGAAAGGATTCCTGCGGCGTATTTTGAAATTCAAGAAAATCATGTTCAATCTTAACAAATCGGTCTTGTTTTATGTCAGCCCGGTAGAGTTGGCCTTCTTTGAAATTCAACAACCAAGCCTCCTGCTCAGAGGCATAAGAGATATTGAATTTTCTGTCAACCAAATGGTCAGGAAGTTTTAGTTGAGTGGTTTTGACGAATTGGTCTTCCTGCCAAATATATTGAGTAAGGGCCTTTTGGGATCGGCAGTAAAGCATTAGCTGCTGAGTCGAACTCAGAAAAAAGTGATAGTCTTCTGTTTTTTCCGGCAACTCATATTTTGACAACTGATTGGTGATGAGGTCAAGAATGACCATTTTAGAAGTATCAGCTTCCAACATGATACCGACCAGCTTGTCATCTGGCGTTTTTAGGTTAAATGAAACACTGGTCGGCAGTTCTTCAGCGGCTCCTTTGACCACTTTAAACTCGTATCCATCGAACTGAAAAAGGTGGATACGGTATTGCCCTGCCGTCCCGCAGGTCGTCAGCCAGAGTCTGCCGTCTTGGGCAATGTAGGCATTTGAAAAACAGACGGAAGGAAAGGTATTGTAATCGCTGAAGTTTTCGGAATAGGAGGGCAGGAGTTTGGGCAGCCTGTCCAGTGATTGGGCGGTCATGCAACTAACAAGTATCCAGAAGGATACACAGAAGACTATAGAGGCTTTTGACAAACTCATTTTGTTTTAAGTGTACTGGCAGGGCTCTTTCGGGGAAGTACAAAAATAGGCATTCTGCAAGTTTGGTAATTCTCCCGTTAATTGCAAACTGGAGACCGCTTTTGTCGGACCAAGGATTTTGACAAAACAAAGACGAAATGCATGTGCGAAAATGTCCTTTGGTGCCATGAGTTATTTTCGAAATGAACTTGGGCGTACGCCAAACTCTTCGAAAAATGCCGTCGAGAAGTAATTAAGGGAAGTGAAGCCAACTTCGTAGGCCACTTCCGAAACGGTCAGATCATCAGCAGATAAGAGTTCTTTTCCCTTTTGCAGGCGGATAGAGCGGATCAATGCCGTTGGTGATTTGCCAGTGATTGCTTTCAGCTTTCTGAAAACCTGGGTCCGGCTCATGCCAATAGAGCGGCTTACTTTATTCATATCCAGCTGGGGGTCGGCAATGTGCCCTTCAACAAGCGAATAAAATTTCTGGAAAAAAGGGTCTTCTACTTTTTCCTCTTTGGGTTTTTGGGAATGGCCAATATACCGGGCCTGCAATTTTTTACGTAATTCCAGCAATTTTTCCAGTCGAACCAGCAATTCCTTTTCTTCAAAAGGTTTTGCCAGGTAGGCATCGGCCCCTTTTTCAAGGCCACTGATCTTGGAGTCGAGATCGGCTTTGGCGGTCAGCAAAATGATCGGGATGTGGTCGGTGCGCTCGTCATTCTTGAGTGTCTTGGTCAGTTCATAACCGTTTTTTTCCGGCATCATGACATCACTGACGATCAGGTCGGGAATGGATTCAATGGCTTTGTCTATGCCGGCTTGCCCATCCTCGGCAATGGAGATACTGTAATGTTTTTCCAGGAAGGCGGTCAGGAACTGGCGTACATCCGGATTGTCTTCTACGACCAGCAACCGGGGCTTGCCATCACGGGGTTCAGTTGTAATTAAGTCTTCATTTTGGGGCTGGGAAATGGCCAAATATTGAAAAACAGCTTTTTCTTCCAAATCGTTGTGCATGACTTTTTGTCCGGGCTCTGCCCGGTTATAGATGGGCAACTCTACCGTAAAGGTACTGCCGTTGCCGAGTTGACTTTGCGCTTCTATTTCCCCGCCTAATAACTTTACCAGTTCTCTGGTTAGTGCCAGCCCGATGCCCGTACCATCTCCCTTGCGGGACAGGGCATCCTCCACCTGGTAAAACCGGTCGAAGATATTGGGAAGGTCTTTTTCGTCGATTCCCTGCCCCGTGTCCTGAACCCGAAGGCTAAGGCAGGCCTGCGAGTTGTTTGTTGTTTTGTCGATGTGAACATAAATATTGCCGCCTGCCGGTGTATACTTGACGGCGTTGGACAACAAATTGGTCAAGATTCTAAGGAGCTTCTCGGGATCATAGTCCATGGCCAGTTCTTTTATCACGGGCAGGAAATGCAGCTGTATCCCCTGGGTCTTAGCAAACGAATCATAAGATTCGGAAATGTACCGCAGGTACTTGACCACATCGCCTTGAACAAGCTGTACTTTTAGTTCATTGGATTCAAGTTTGCGGAGGTCCAGGATCTGATTGACCAGGTTGAGCAGCGCCAGGGTGTTTCGTTTGATCATTTTTGAACCCCGCTCCAGCCAAACTTCCGGCTTGTCATTGATCTGGTCCACCATGCCGGAAATAACGGTTAGCGGAGTCCTGAACTCATGTGAAATGTTGGTAAAAAACCGGGACTTGGTCTGGTCCAGTTTTTCCAGTTTTTCCTTTTGCTTTTCGACGACTGCTTTTTGCGCCATCAATTCTTCGTTGAGTTGGCTGAGCTTGGCATTGGCCCGTTGTTTAGAACGAATGAAAAGAAAGCCGACGAGCATGATGAGGCCCGCCAGGACGAGGGCGATGTACAACAATCGACGGATGTTGTTTTGCTGTTCGAGCTCCTGTTTTTGGGCGAAAGCCAGTTCCTGTTTCTCTTGTTCAAATTCAAACTTAGCTTCCAGGCGCGCCACCTCTTTGGTGTTCTGTTCGTCGTAGAGAGAATCCTGAAATGTTTTTGCCAATTCCAGAAACCGGAGTGCTTTGTCTGTTTTGTTCTGTCTTTTATAAATGCGAAACAAGCCGGAAGCGGCATCTATCTTGGGTTCTTTCTGGCTGGCACCGGCGGCTAACTCGTGTGCCTCGGTATAGTAGGTAAGGGCTCGGTTGAGGTCGTTTTTGTTCTCATGCACTTTTCCCAGCCCGTTTAAACATTTTATTTTGAGAAAAAAGCCATCTGCACTTTGCGAAGCATCGAGGGCCTTTTGGTAATAGGTCTGTGCTGCATCATAGTTTTCAAGCATCTCGTACGCCTGGCCGGTGTTCCAGTAAAGGTCGCCGGCGACGAACTGTCCCGCTTCTTTTTTCAATTTTTCAGCTTCCAAAAACTGGTTAAGTGAGCTTTTGTATTCTTTTTTCGACAGTAGCACGCGGCCCATTTTAAAAGAAAAATCGGGATTCTTTTTTTCACCGTTAACCTCCTGCCATTTCTTGGCCGCTTTTTCCCAATACAGCTGAGCATTCTCATAATCTTCGATGGTCATGTAGGCTTCTCCCAGATAATCGAGAAGGATAATGACGTCCTGGTGGTGTGTCGTTCCTTCCACTGTGCGATATGCTTCAAGAAATTGTTCGATGGCTGCGGGATAGTTGCCAGCAAAAAAATGGGTGACACCAATACTTCGGTAGGTAAATGCAATTCCGGGCAGGTCGTTCAGTTCCCGCATGATTTGCTGAGATTCGAGATAACTGGATATGGCCTTTTCTTTTTGGCCGTCCCGGGCGTAATTATTTCCGATATTGACGAGTATCTCGGCCACAAATCTTTTTCTACCCAGAGTTCTTTGAATGTCCAGGGCCCGGGTCAGGTAAATGGTCGAGGAATCAAATTTTGACGCCATGGAATAATTGCGACCCAAATTATTGGCAGCCCTCACGATCACCTGCTTGTCTTCACTCTTGTCAGCGACTTCCAATGCCTTTTTTAAATATTTGAACCCTTTTGCAAACTCATTTTTTTGGCTGTGGATAGCCCCCATCTGTATCAGGGCATGGGCTTGGTTGACCAGGTCATCGTTCTTTTGTGCCAGTTCTTTTGTTTCTTCATAAATGATCAGGGCGCTATCCAGTTGTCGTCGTTCCTCGTAGACTCTTCCCTTGGTGTACATCGCATTGATCAGTATGGGAGGATTGTCAATTGCTTGGATGTAGGGCAATATTTCTTCGATCAGTAACAGTGCGCTATCCGGATTGCTCTCGACAATTTCATTCGCCAGATGGTTGATGGTCTCGATACGGGTGAGTTCATCCTTGGTGTTGGCTATTATGTTTTCCAGGGAATCTGTGACGGAGGACTGTGCAGGCAGACTTCTCCCGATAAACAAGGAAAGAAGGACAATGCCGAAGAGGTGAAAGTGAGTTTGGAAGAAGGCGACTGTTTCGTTGAACATGGACACATAGGGTATTCTGAATATCAAAGATATAAAATGGAAATCTCTGGCGCTGGCTTATTTGAATCAAATTAGAACTATTTGAAGTTCCGATGACTTTACGGATGACTGGGCTTTGATTTATTAATTGATGTTGTCAACAAACTGAAAATTCTCTTTTTGGGAAAGATATACCAAAAATGGGACAGGAAATCCTTTTTGGTAGACGAGTTTGTGCAGTTGAGAAACGGTGTGTATCATCTTATGATAAATTTCTCTGCGGGCTTTGCGTCCTCAGCGCCGTTCACTCGAAAAATTCCACGCAGGGAACTGCACCGCGCAAGTTGGTATGTCAAGACAAATAGGGGCTGGAACCAGGTGAGTATAACTAAAAAAACAAAAAGCCCCGGCGGGCACGTAGTCGCCGGGGCTGTTTTTATAATACTGAAGATGTTATGCTTTATTGGGCTCTGCGGGAATCATCGATGAGGGCTCTTTTGGCCCGACCTTCAATCAGGTAGGATTGTCGTTCCAACCTCTCCAAATACTCCTTGTTCTTTTGGATGCTTTTCGACATCTGCCCAACTGCATTTAGCCGCTGAAGTTTACTTAGTTCGGCCAATGCTTTCTGTTCGGCTTCCATTTTTTGATGCAGCTTTTGGATCGCCTCTTCCCGTTGCAGCATGCGGCGGTCGTTGTGTTTTAAGTAGAGTTTTTTGTTCTTATTTAATTCTTCAATTATTCTTTCCCTTTCCAGTTTGAGGTTTTTTCTATCTTTCTCATTGAGCGACCGTTCCCGCTCTTTCAATTCCAGCAACAATTGTTGGGCCCGTGCTGCGTTTTCCTGAAACAATTGGTGCTGCTGGGCTTCTTGTTCGTATCGGCGGAGCAGCAATTCATTTTCGTGCTGATCTCCTTCTCGCAATAACTCAAAGTACTGGTTTCCTTTTGGGAGGAGCAGTTCGTGTACTTCTTCCTCTCCATCGTCACCATCGCTTTTGAGCCAGAGGCCCCTGAACCTTTCCGGCATTTCTCCTTTTTCTATTTCCAGATCCCGATAGTAATCAATGTCGTTTTTGTCCAGCAAATGCTCGGGCCATGATTTTCTTTCAAAGAAGATATTTGGTTCCTCGGCTATTTCCGGGAAAGGGATTTCAGCTATTTCCTCGCCATTGGGAAACCAAAAGAGCCGATCGCTGGCCTGGTCGTAATAGCGGCGGATAGCCCCTGTCGATTCCACTTTTTCCACGATGACGGTTTCATCCCCGTCTTTCATTCCCTTGATCTCGTTTCCATTGATGGTCACATTGCCTTTCCGGGAGTTTTCAATTTCAATTTCCACGGGGTCGGCTCCGTCGGCATTTTCGATGATGATGGTCATGCCTTTACCATTTTTTTTGGTGGTAATTGTTCGTTTACCGGCCGGCGGTGCCGGTGGTGCCGGTGGCGACGGCACTGCGCTTGGTACATCTGGCACGACAGGGGCCGGTGGTGCGGCAGGACTTGCCGGTGATACGGCTCCTGGTGGCACAGGTGCGGCTGGCGGTGCAGGAGCGGCCAGGTCAAAAGGTACTGGTGGAGGGGGCGGGGGTGGAGGCAGGTCATTGACCAGGTCGATCACCAAGTCCTCGTATTTATAGTAGTCGGATTGGTCGATTACCTTTCCGTCGATCTCAAGGTACTTGATTTCACGGTCTTTTATTTTTACATCTATTTCTTCACCACCATTGTTTTTGTTGTAGCGGAAATCACCGTTGGGTAATTCTCTTTTTTCATGATTTCCTTTGAAGACATGAATGACCTCGATGTCATCGGCTTCGGTATTCTCCAAAAATTTTTCGTAGCCATCAACGGGTTTTTCCACACCGTTTATCCTTACCTTTTGTAATTCACTGTCATTAAATTTCATTTCGACCACATCCCCATTTTTTTTCAACACTTTTATGGTCTCGTCAGTCGGTTTCAACTCTAGCTTATCGCTCTTGGGGATAGTGTCCGTGGGAGCAGCAAAAGCGGGGACATCTTTAAAAAATGGTTCTTTCTCTGAAGATGGTGTTGACGGGGTATTCTGCGCTTGTACGGAAAGTAACAGGACAGTTACGAGCAATAAAACCGTGGCGGTGATTTTTTCCATAGCATTGGATTTTTTATCAGGTGATTGTAATATCCGCTGGATGCGGGAGAGCAACTGGTTTTTGTTTTTCGAAAAAGAGAGGGCCAGCATCGGCTGTGCCTGGTGCATTTCCTGCAAGGACACCAACGCCTTCGCATAGGCAATGGAATTGCCGCAGGTTGCTACGGCCATGTCATCGCAACAATTCTCTCTTTCAATGCGGATGCGGGAAGAAATCCACCATACCGCCGGGTTGAAATAAAAGAGCGCCTCTACGATGGTTTGCAAGATATTGATGAAATAATCGTAGCGGGCCACGTGCGCCAGTTCGTGTGCCAGGATCGCTTCAACTTGTTCGGTGGTCAATTGATTGATGGCGGCGATGGGCATCAAAATGACGGGCTTCAGCCAGCCGACCACCATCGGTACTTTTACCAGCGCAGAGGCCGTTAATTTAATGTCCTGGGAAATGCCGAGCGTGGCTTGCAATCTGTTTTTTAAAATATGCCATTGTTGAGGTACGGTATTGAGGTGGCGTGTTTTTAGCCGCTGAATGTAGAGCAGGCTGCCCATTGTTTTCAGCATGAAAAATACCATCCCTAAAAGCCACGCTGAAACAATTAACGGCATATTGTTATTGAAATAATCTGCAAAAGGAGTAGTGGGATCGGCCAAAATTAATTGGCCGGAAAAATGGCCTTGGGTATTGATTAATTCACTGGCCAGCCCGCCTGCTGCTTCCTGGTCTTTTAATAAAACAAAGAAAGTGACTACGGAAAACAAAAGCGTGCAGCCCATGGCCGTGCAGCCTGCCCAATATCTTTTTTGTGCATTTGTTTTTTGCCAAAAAAGTAAATAAGCAGCCAATAACAAAGCGACGATAAATGCCTGCCACAACGAATGCAAAACCGTCCACCCAAGGGCATTCAATATATTTTCCGGAATGAGGTTATAGATGAATTCCATTTTTTTTGAATGAAGAATGATGAATGAAAAATGAAGAAAGAAAAATGATGAATAATTGACCTCCGTTAACTGCTAACCATTTTTCTCCATTTTCTTAATAAGCTCCTTTATCTGGTCGAGTTCTTCTTCGGAAGCGCGATGGTTGCCGAGCGCTTGCATGACCAGGTTCACGGCAGAGCCGCCGAATACATTGTCGACAAATTTGCCGAGGAGATCTTTCTGGGTGGCTTCCTGGCTTACGGCAGCGTCGTATATGTGGCTGCGGGTTTCGGTGTTGCGGGTCAACAGCTTTTTTTCCAGCATGATCTGCATGAATTTAAGCGTTGTGGTATAGCCCGTTTCTTTACGTTTGTTAATTTCATCGTTCACAAAACGGACCGATGAAGGGCCGTGTTCCCAAAGTATTTTCAGGATGGCCAGCTCGGATTCGGTAGGTTTCGGAATATTCTTTTTTGACATGGTTTGGTATTTTATTTAAAACGGTTCAGCACACTTTTCAAAGACGGCCTCCGCATCGAATCAGTTGCACGAATGTTTTCGTAGTGCAAGTTTATACGAACATTTTCGTAAAAACAAATTTTTCTACGATTTTTTTCGTAATTGATGGTTGGCCCGGAGGAGAAGGTAGAGGGATTGTGGATAGGGTTTTGGATGAAGAACTGACAATAAGATACCCTACATAAGTCTCTCTACCTTCTACCTGTACTGATTGATAAACATGGGAACAGTCCTGTATGTATGGCAGTCGCCCGAGTCGCTGCTCCGTTGCGCCGGGCGGCCGATAGGCCGACTGCGCCTGCCATTCATCCCGTTATGTAACCATAGTTACAGGAGTTTTTAACAAAGTTGATTTTCTTTGTGCTTTTGTAGAATTAAAATATGTTCTAATGATAGAATTTCTTTCACAGCCCTGGCCTTGGTTCGTAGCAGGGCCGTTCATTGCGCTGACCATGTTCTCATTACTGTACTTCGGTAAAAACTTTGGTGTGTCCGGCAACTTAAGAACCATCTGTGCTGCGGGAGGGGCAGGCAGCCATGTGGACTTTTTTAAGTTCGATTGGAAAAAACAGATTTGGAACCTGATGTTTGCACTGGGTACCATTGGGGGTGGCTTCGTGGCCTATCAGTTCCTGACCATTGACCAGACGGTTGCGATCAGCCAACGTACAGCAGAGAAATTAAATGAGATCGGCTTCGCCAACCCTGGTGCGGAATACCTGCCGCCGGAAATTTTCAGTATGGAAAAACTGACCTCCCTGCCCGGCCTGGCTATTCTACTGCTGGGCGGATTTTTGGTCGGCTTTGGGGCAAGGTATGCTGGTGGGTGTACATCGGGCCATGCCATCAGTGGCCTGAGCGATTTGCAGATTCCGTCCCTGATTGCTGTAGTCGGTTTTTTCATCGGCGGCCTGACGATGACATATTTTATTATTCCTTTAATTTTTTAGACGTCAGAAGTCAGATCGCTTTGCTGTCAGAAATCAGACTTTTTATTGTCTGGCAGCGAAGCAGTCTGACCTCTGACGTCTGACCTCTGTAAAAATGAAATACTTAAAATTTATTTTACTCGGTGTCCTTTTTGGAATTGCACTGGCAAAGGCAGAAATTATATCGTGGTACCGAATTTATGAAATGTTCCAGTTCGATGCTTTTCACATGTACGGTGTGATTGGTTCGGCCGTAGTGCTGGGCGTTATTATTGTACAAATCATTAAGAGGTCGGAGATGAAAGACCTGAACGGTGAGCAAATTACTTTTAATGATAAAAACAGGAGCATTGCCCGTTATTTGATCGGAGGTACTTTTTTTGGGCTGGGCTGGGCACTGGTGGGGGCTTGTCCTGGGCCGATGTTTATATTGTTGGGATATGGTTATTTGCCGATATTGGTAGTGATTGCGGGGGCGATTTTGGGAACCTATGTTTACGGATTGCTGCGGCCTAAATTGCCTCATTAAAAAAATAAACGGTGGCACTACAGTTTTGCCTAAAACGGTAATTGCTTTTAATAAAGATAAGCAGGTGGTCAAAAAAGAATGACACTTTTCCTTTGCCTGAAAAAGATTTTTAAGACTTGGAAATCAAACATTTGCCCGAATAAAAGTGTCATTTTTAGCGACCTTTATTTTTGTCCAAGCGCTTACAGGTACTAGATGCGGTACTATCATTGGGTTAGTCAATTAAAGAACCTTTATGAAAAATAAAATAAAATATTCGGCTGCAGCTCTATTTTTCTTTTTTCTGGCAATGGGTTGTCTAGATCATAAGCAGCAAGAAAATACGAACAATATAAAAGAGGAATATCTCGCAAAAGGCCAGCAAATAACCGCTGCTGTTTTTTCCGCATTAAGCAGTGAATTGCAAAATGCCATGAAAAACGGAGGGGTTGAAAATGCCGTGACTTATTGTAATTTACATGCATTGAATGTAGTCGACAGCCTCTCGGCCATCCATCAGGCACAGATCAGGCGGGCTTCGGGTAAATATCGAAACCCAGAAGACAGGCCCGATATTTCAGAAAAAAAAATAATAGATCATTATGAAAGTGAAATAAAAAAAGGAAATGAAATAATACCAAAAGTGGTATCGGGTCCCGATGGCCGACATTATTTCTATGCACCTATTTTCGTCAATGATTTTTGCTTAAAATGTCATGGAACGATCGGCCAGGAACTGACCCGGGAAAATGCTGATTTGATTAAAAAATATTATCCCGCCGACCTTGCAACCGGATATGAAACAGGAGATTTCAGGGGGATTTGGAGTATTGGTTTTGAGGAGTAGGAAGTCAGACAGGTCACAGGGAGCAGGTTCGGCCGTTCAGAAAGGATCAAGCTGATTTTTGTCATTTTTAGTTTTGGCCATATATGTTTAAATTTAATTCCTAAAGACGGATTGCCTCTATGAAACCAAGTCAATAATGTATCAGACCAAATACACTGTGTAAAAAGTTACTTGACATTCCTCGCTGCCGCTGTTGACGCTTCAATTGAGTGGCACAGTACCGGGCAACTTGTTTAATAACTTTTGTTACACTGTACTAACATTGAAGCCATGAAAGAAAACTGGGTAAAAATCTATTCCTCTACCGACCTCATGCAGGTCAAGCTCGCCGAAGATGTCCTCAAGCGCAACGGCATTGTCAGCCACATTCTCAACCACCCGGATTCGGCCATGCCAATGCTGGGCGAGGCAGAACTGTATGCCTTGCCGGAAAATGCGGAGCAGGCAAAAGCCATTCTGGAAGCCAGCGAAGTGGATTAACTTAGCGAATTGGGAGCCAGTAAAGCTTTTTTTGAATGGGGCTCGGATACCACCATTTCAATTAATCTTTTTTTCCGAGCCATTTCAAATATTGATGAGTTCAAAAAATCTGATTTGCATGCTTGAGACGTCGATTTCAAGTGGCTGGGTGCCGACTTCATTTGTCCGTACTCACCAGAATGGCTGTTTTAGCTTAAGTGTATTTTTTCACAAACTCCATGATCTGCAACTCCTGCCAGTAATTCCTTTTTCCAAATAAGGTGAAACCGCAATGGCCGCCATATTCCGGTGCCATGAAATGGAGGTGCTCGCTGTCGTTCGCGATATCATAAGGATAGCACTCCTTGCCGAGCATGGGGTCGTCCTGTGCGTTGATGAGCAGGGTGGGGATGCGGATGTTTTTGAGGCCGGGCAGGCTGCTGCAGTCCCGGTAATAGCCTTTAGCCCCATCGAAGCCGTGGAGTGGGGCGGTGTAGTATTCATCAAAATCCCAGAGGTTTTTTACCTGTTTCAACAGTTCAGGCTTAAAAGTATTTGGGAACTGCTGGTGTTTGAGATGTACTTTTTTGGTGAGGCTCCGCAGAAATCGTTTGTCGTAGATGAAATTGGAAGGGGAAATAATGCGCAAAGAACAAGATTGCAGGTCGATCGGGACGGAGATGGCGACGGCGCATTTAATGGCTGGGTCAGTTTGCCTGCTCCACTCGCCAAGGTATTTCAGGGTCATGTTTCCGCCCAGGCTGAAACCCACCATCACTATTTCACTGTAATCTCTTTTCAACCGTTGAATGACGGTGTGTGGGTCATCGGTGACGCCGCTGTGGTACATGCGTTTTTGCCGGTTCATTTCTCCACTGCAGCTCCGGTGGTTGATCATGGCAACGTCCCAGCCGTTTTGGAAAAATATATCAGCCGTTCCTTTAATATATTGAGAAGAACTGTTACCTTCGAGTCCATGCAACAAGAAGGCAACTCGCCCATGATCCCCATGTTTCCCATGGTCTGATCTCATGAAATCTACATCGAGGAAGTCATCGTCTGGCGTCAGGATTCGTTCCCGCTGATATTGGAGGGGCTGCGTCTGTCGGAACAAAGCCGGAAAGATGGTGTTAAGGTGTCCGTTTCTGAGAAGCCTGCCAGGCAGGTAATCGATAGAATCAAGAACGGGCATGTAGAAGAATTAGGAAATTTTGAAATTAAGTTGTTGAAATCGAAGGGCAAATTAACGACTAAGTCCAGCAGTAAAACAATTTTCAGTTTTCAATTTTCATTTTCTTCACTGACTATGGCAAAAAATTTGACTAACGAATAAAGACTCCCACCTAACATATCCTCCATAAGCTTACGTAAGGAACGATCAGATAATGACTTTTCGTTGGTTGCTGATTATCTGACTGCTCCTGAATCAACTTTGCAGCAATGAAAAGATTAATCACCTATGGGGCTTTAATGCTCATTCCCTTCCTTTTTGGATTTTCCACCATCAACACCAATGCAACGCTGGCAGACGAAATCGTAGGAACCTACACTGGCATGTTTGCTAAGGATGGCGAGCTGAACAAAGAATTTCAGGTAAGAGTGACCAAGCTGTCAGATGACGTGATCCTGATCGAACCGTTGGATGGCATTAGCAGCCAGCAGGTAAAAGCAAAAATCCGGGAGGACAACTTAAGTGCCATCCGCGTGATCCGCCTGGAGCCGGTCGGAGACGTAGTCCTTAAAAACGGAATGATGACGCCGGTGAACGGCCGCCTGTCTTATGGCCTTTCTTCTAAAGACGGGCTGAAACTGGAGGTTTTTTCCGGTATTAGAGGGAACCGTTCGATTGACAAATAACGAGTACCAGGCTTAGCCTGGATTATTGAATAAAAGAACACATGATCAACTTTTGGAATGCAGCCACATTCTGAAAGTTGATTTTTTATTTTAATTCCTTTCCTTCCTTCCGACGTGCCCAGTATTTTTTTATCACCCTATTCTTTCTGATGCTTACATTTGGACTTTTTAAGATGAGTTGGCTTTTGTGGAAATTGATAGATGACGGCCATTGGCATTGATTGCCTTGTCCAGTCTCAGATTTCAGTTCTCCAATGATCTTGCATGAGCGAATTTGTCCGATTGTCATTTTTATGAATCAAGCTTAGCATATGAATATCAGTGATATTCTCGACAACCAAATTCTTGAATCGTTTGGGCTGGACCTGACCGTAGGGACACTGCTCTCTGCCCTGTTGGTACTTGTTTTCGCCAAACTACTGATCTTATTTGTCCAACGTGTTTTTTTAAAACGGTTGTTCAAAAAAAGAAAAGTAGACATCGGGCGTCAGTACACCATCGTTACCCTTTTGAGATATGTCGTTTTCACCATTGGCGTTTTGGCGGCCCTTCAGGTGTTGGGAGTGCAGTTTTCGGTGTTGCTCGGAGGAGCAGCGGCATTGTTGGTAGGTATCGGGCTGGGGTTACAACAGACCTTCAACGACCTGATCTCGGGCATCATTTTACTGTCGGAAGGAACGGTTGAAGTAGGGGATATCATTTCGGTGGACGGAATGATCGGGACGGTTGTCAGCATCGGGATCAGGACCTCGGAGGTGGAGACCAGGGATGAAATTTCCATCATCATTCCCAACTCAAAACTGGTCGTCGACAATGTGGTCAACCTCAGTCACAACGATGTTCCTCCCCGGTTTCAGATAAATGTAGGAGTCGCCTATACCTCCGATGTCGAACAGGTAACTTCCCTGTTGCTTGAGACTGCTCGTAACCACAAACGCGTGCTTAAAAAGCCAGCGCCCCACGTCCTTTTCAAAGATTTTGGCAATTCTTCCCTTGATTTTGAGCTTCACTTTTACAGTGATGAATTGCTGAAAATCGAATTTGTAAAAAGTGATATCCGCTTTAGAATAATCGAATTGTTCAGAGAACACCAGATCGAGATTCCGTTTCCACAAACGGATCTGTGGGTTCGCAGCCCCGTTGAAATCTCTAAAAAGGAAACGGGTTCTTAAATTTTATGGAGAAAACAACCAATCTCTGATTTAACGATATTTGTGTCAATGACCACGACTACTGACAAAACACTGATAACAGACTTACAATCCATCCTTCCCAGATTTAATGACCTGTTGGATAAAAACATTGAAGATGTGTGGGCGGGTTCGCATAAGGCCGACTATTCTGCTTTGCTCGCTTCCAGGTTTCCATTATTGACCGAAGCTGCATTCGAGGTGGGCGGGAGTTGCTGGTCGCGATTAAATGAAAGAAAAGGCGAGCATATAAATGATGAGGTATTTTGCTATGTCGTAAATTTTGTTTGGGCTGATCAGGTGAAATCTTTTTTTGTGCTATGGCGTGACGTACTGTTTCAACAATTCAAAGCGGAAGTGTTGTTTTCGGAAAATAGAATAAGTGAAGCGGCATTGCAAGAACTAAAAGGCAACTCGAAAGCAATTATCCTTTTAGCGGCGGAAGAAATTAAAAACATTGTAGCCCAAAAAATAAAGGAAATCAACGAGGTTAAAAACGGTGCCAAGAAAAATATAGCAAAATGGAAACTGCAACAAAACCCCTGGCCTGTTTACAAGACCCAAATTCGTCAGTTGGCCCTGCAAAGCGAAAAACTGATCGAGCAGTATGAAGATTTAAAATCCGAAACTGCAAAATTCCTTTCTATCAGAAAACTGATCCGACAGGAGCTGGCTTGGTGCAGCAAAGAAATTACGATAAAAAAAGACGTAGCTGAAAAAGCTATTTCATTTATTGATGAAAATATAAAAGAAAAAGCAGGCCGGATTGCTTCATATTTGGAAAGCATTGAAGAGCAAATAAATATCCGGAACCACCTCAATGAGTTTACCGATACCTACGAAAAGAAAATAGATGGCCTGAAAGAAAAATTACAGGTGACGGTCAATACTGCTGAAGGCATTTTACAGTATAAAGAAATAAATTTTCAGAGAAATACCCGGCAGTGGCTGGAGTCGGAAATAATGCCCCTGTTTTATGAGGTATGGGAGCTGACGGACAGTGTGAGCTACGGTATCAAAATGTCAGTGGTCAATATTCGCAACCGGGTCATTATCGTGACCAGTGAAAATCAAGAGGCGGCGGCGACGTCTCAGTTGAAAAATGAAATTTGTCAGCCCTTGCATGCTTTTTTAGAAAGGTTAAATATAATTTTCAATAATCTGCTGGAACTTGAAAAGACAATTGATAAAAGGCTTTCAGAATATTTTTATGTCTCAAATATTTACGATTTAAAAAAAGAGTTTTTACCTGTTCCGCTCGAATTTACCATCAACCAATTTGGCCTGGGTGGCAATCGTTTGGTCAGTAGTTTAAAAAAATGGATCAATCGTGTTACTGGCAGGGTAGAAGAAATTAAATCGTCGGTGGCGCAGGAGGAAATGTTGAGTACCCCGGAAAAAATTGTTCGTTATATCCAGTCAAGAAAAGGAGATGCCCTTAATAATAACTACGCAAGTATTTTTTTAACAAAAGGATATTTAGGTGAATCATTTTGGGTCGGCCGGGAACAGGAAATAAACCATGTTAAAAATATTATTGACCAGTGGCGGCTCGGTTACCGGGGGGCGGTCGTTTTATGTGGAACCCGTTTTTGCGGCAAAACCCTTTTTGGCGAATTAGTGGCCAACCGTTTTTTTCATGAAAATACTATTCGGATTTTTACCAACAATACTTTGAAAATAAAAGGCCGGAAAATTGAAGTGCGGTACGACCTTGGAAAAGCACTGGATTTTGTCCGGAAAAACACATTGAACGAACGGCCATTGATCTGGATTGACAACCTGGAACAGTGGAGCGGGGACCAAAATTCCCTGCACCGAAATACCCGGCAATTGAAAAAATTCGTGGATAATTATTCTGGGCAGGCATTTATTATGGTCTCCATGAGCAACTGGTTGAAAAATCATCTTGACCGCGTGCTGGACTTTGGAAAAATCGTACAAACCGAAATTCAGCTTAACCGGATGTCGGGAGAAGAAATTAAACAGGCGATCATGATTCGTCATGGCGCCACCCATAAAACATTGGTAGATCAGGAAGGGAATGAAGTGCCCCCCCAAATATTTGCTAAATATATTTCAAAAATATATCAGGCTGAAAATGGGAATATTGGCGATGTGCTGAACCAATGGGCTTTTTCCACCCAAAAAATGGAAGGTGAAAAAGTAACCCATAAAAACCGGGATATTTATTTTTTGCCAGATTTCCTTAATCCGGATATTGCCATTCTTTTAAGTACGGTCATGATGGAAAAAAGAACCAACGAGTACCGCCTCCGAAAAATATTCGGACCTGCTTTTCAACGAAAATACAGCAGTATGGTGAAAAGGCTTATCGGCACCGGCCTGCTCTCCCGGAATGTGGACGGCTCCCTGGAAATAACGGATATAGCCGTCAACGATGTTGGTCGTTTATTGGAGCGGAATGGTTTTTTGAAATTCATTGGTAGCTGAATTAAATGATGTTTTTCTTGATTTATTTCGAGGGTTTAAATCCCTGGCTGTCGTGATTTGTTGACTTTAATTTTTTTACAACATGGAACATTTAACCTGTTTTAAATCAATCTGATTGCTGATTGTCATGGTTCGCAAACTTGCACCCAGGGCCGGTATAGCGCTAACACCGTTCTAGAACGGTGTTAGCGCTGGGGCTGCCCCTAAGTTGGTGAATCAGTACATTTAATTTCTAATTTCTGATACCGAAGCGGTCTGATTTCTAAAGAAAAAAAATGCAAAATTTAAATTACACCTGGGGGAATTGCCTGGCAGTCGTACTCGCATTAGGCATCCTTTATTTTTTATTAAGGTTTCTGGAAAGATGGCAGGGCAAACTGGAAATATTAGGGCCCCGTCAAAATAAAGTCCGGGAATTCATCCACGTAGTTTTGCTGGTGTTTGAGCCCATTGCTTTATTGGTATTAGGTGTTGTTTTTATTTTAGTCAATCCATTGCCGCATGGTGTCGCAATTGGGTTGGTTTTGCTCATCGGCTTTGACCATTTTAGAAGTTATTTTGGTGGAAGGTTGATTCAATTTGATAAAAATATCAAAACGGGCTATCGGATCAGCATTGGAAATAACGAGGGTATTATTGATAAAATTGGCCGGTTGGGACTTCGACTAAAAACCAGTAAAGGGCAGCAATTTCATAATTATTCCCAAATAATGAGCGAAGGTTACCTGGTGCATGCCGGTGACGAAGTAGGGGGTTTTTATTTATTGGAAATTGCGAGCGGGGAAAAAGAAAATAAAAACCTGTTAAATGAAATTATGATGGATATTCTGGTCGCTACACCTTACGTGGACTGGGGGAGCAAGCCAGAGCTTGAATATTCAAATAGTTTACCAGGTACGTTTACCGCCAGGGTTTCCCTAAAAGAAGAAAATCATTTACGTGATTTAATCGAGCTATTAGAGGAAAAAGGATTTAATGTAAACGTGAATTAATTTTTTTTTAAAATTGAGAATAACCTACCCAAGTTACGGGAGAAATAAAATTCAAAAATGGAAATATTAACTTCATACAACCTGATTATTGAGGCATCGGTTATTCTGATCCTTTCATTTATTTTCGGAGAAATATCCCGTAAAACAAATGTACCTTCAGTATTAATGCTGATTATACTGGGTATTTTTCTGAAACTGGGAATGGATTATATGGGCATGGGGGATATTGATTTTTTCCCAGTACTGGAAGTACTCGGGATAGTGGGGTTGATCATGATAGTTTTGGAAGCCGCATTGGAGCTGGAGCTTAAAAAGGAGAAATATGTTCCGATCGCCAAAGCCATGGGCATCGCCCTGGTTGGATTATTGATTTCGACTTGGGTCGCAGCATTGATTTTAGAATATTTTATTACCGGTATGACGCAGGAACAGGCATGGCTTTATGCAACGCCTTTATCCATTTTGTCGAGTGCGATCATCATACCAAGTGTAGCGGGCCTGAAAGAAGACAAAAAAGAATTCCATATTTACGAGAGTACTTTTTCTGATATTTTAGGCATCATGCTCTTTTATTTTTTAACGGGGCAGATGGAAGCGGCAGAGCAGTCAAGTGGCATTGTTGGGTTTGGTGGAAATGTTCTGTTAACGATCGGGTTGTCATTGGTGGCGAGTTATTTAATCGTACTTATTTTTCAAAATATAAAAAGTCATACCAAGCTGTTTTTGTTGATTGCCGTTTTATTGTTGCTTTATTCTTTGGGTAAAAAAATGCACCTTTCCTCCTTGATCATTATTTTGGTTTTTGGGCTTTTAATTGCCAACATGAAATTATTTTTCCGGGGCAAATTGGGTGAATGGCTGCACCTGGAAAAAGCCAACCACATTTACGAAGGGCTGCACGTGATCACCATGGAAACTGCGTTTGTGGTACGGACTTTCTTCTTTGTAATTTTTGGGGTGACCATTGTCCTGTCTTCGCTGGCTGATTTAAATGTAGCGTTGATTAGTGGCTTAATTATTTTATCCATTTATCTGATCCGTTATGTTATTTTGCGAATTTTTATCGGAAAAGATATTATTCCTCAATTATTCATTGCACCAAGAGGGTTGATTACGATCCTGCTATTTTATGCTATCCCGGAAACGGCAAAAGTACAGGGGTTTGAGGCAGGGATTTTATTGTTCATTATCATTGGCACGAGTTTGATCATGACGGCTGCGATGATTTATGATAAAAAACGATCGGGGGCAGCTATCAAAAAAGCAAAAGAGCTTCCGGTCGGTATCGAGCGGTGGAAGGCACCCGCAATCAATGAGAATAATAATTAGTTGAGAGGGTAGACCGCTGCGCTGTCAGGAGTCAGACCGCTGCGCTGTCAGAGGTCAGACCGCTGCGCTGTTAGAGGTCAGACTGTTTCACTCTCAGAGGTTAGACCGCTGCGCTGTCAGAGGTCAGACCGTTTTACTGTCAGAGGTCAGACGAATTAAGTCTGACCTCTGACAGCCAAAGGCGATCTGACCTCTGACAGCGAAGCGATCTGACTCCTTATTCAAACCAACATGTCCCAACCAAGATTTTTACGACAAGCAACTTCTTTGTTTTTCAGAAATAAAAACAAGGACGGTGGGCGCCCGGCCGGCATGAAGAAATTCGGCACCTTTGGCGGGGTGTTTACCCCGACCCTGTTGACCATTTTAGGCGTAATTATGTACCTGCGCCTGGGTTGGGTCGTGGGAAATGCCGGGCTATTGGGGGCATGGCTCATTATTCTTATTTCTTTTGTGATTACGATCTGCACGGCGCTCTCCATGTCGTCCATTACGACCAACATCCGGATCGGGGCAGGGGGGGCTTATGCCATTATTTCGCAGGCGCTGGGCCTGGAAGTGGGAGGAAGCCTGGGCATTCCGAGATATGTATCACAGGGGCTGGCCGTTACGATGTATATTTTTGGTTTTCGGGAGGGCTGGCTGAGTATTTTTCCTGAGCACAATGCTTTTTTGGTTGATTGTGCGGTGTTTTTGATCCTGTTTGCGATTGCCTATAAAAGCGCTGACCTGGCCATCAAAACGCAGTACATCATTATGGGGGTCATCTTTTTATCATTTGTCTCCATTGCTCTGGCGGCGTTTTATGGCAGCATGCAATTTGGTTCGGAGGAGGTCATAAAATGGGGCACGTTCAATGGCGTCGGGGAAACGGATTCCAAATTCTGGGTAGTCTTTGCGGTGTTTTTCCCGGCAGCCACCGGCATTATGGCCGGCGCAAATATGTCGGGCGAACTGAAAGACCCGAGACAGAGTATCCCCTCGGGAACACTTTGGGCCATAGGCGTCAGCCTGGTCATATATCTGGTTTTGGCCTATTGGATTGCGCGGACGGCTACCGATGAGGAACTGCTCACCAATTTCAACATCATGATCGAGAAGTCTTTCTTCCCGCCACTGGTCATTGCGGGGGTGCTGGGAGCGACTTTTTCATCTGCGCTTGCCTCGATCATTGGTTCGTCCCGTATTTTATTTGCCATGGGACAACATAAAGTACTTCCAAAAAGTGAATGGCTGAAAGGCCAGGATCGCAGTGGCCAGCCAAGAAATGCCATGCTGGTGACCGGAGTAATGATCTTTTTCTCGATGCTCTTGCGCGACCTGAATGCGGTGGCCCCGTTGGTCACCATGTTTTTTCTGATCACTTACGCTATGTTGAACATCGTGGTCATCATCGAGCAGCAACTGGGGCTGATCAGCTTTCGACCTTTGTTTACGGTACATAAAGCCATTCCCTGGTTTGGCTTGGTGGGAAGTGTGCTGGCCATGTTCATCATAAACCCGACCATCAGTTTGATTTCGTGGGCGGTGGTTTTTGTGGTTTACGGCATTTTGAGCCGGCGAAAGCTGGAACCCGATTTTGAAGATGTACGAAGCGGTTTGTTTACTTCTTTCTCCGAATGGGCCGCCAAGCATACTGCCAGTGATGCCCAAAAACAAGAACGCGCGTGGAAACCCAATTTGTTGGTGCCGGTAACGGAAGTGTCGACGGTACAAGGTTCCTATTCCATCATCAAGGACATTGCCCACCCCAAGGGGTCGGCCGTTTTGATGGGGGTTGGCCAGGGGCCAAACGTAAAACCGCTGCGGAAAAGGCTGGCAGTCATTTCCGAGGCATTTAAAAAAGACAACCTCTTTTCTTCCATCACTATTATGAAGACGGACCGGTTTGCCGAAGGCGTCAATTTTGGCAACCAGGCTTTGAGCGGTGCCTTTTTCCGGCCAAACATCGTTTTCCTAACCATGCTCGAAAAGGATGAATCGATTCAGGACTATTCCTTGATCATCAGAGAAGCAAGGAGCCTGGAACTGGGCATCCTTTTATATGCGCCGCACCCTAAAGCGCTTTTGGGGCTGCGGCAGAATATTAATATCTGGGTAAGAAACCGAGGGCCGGCCTGGGACATCAACGACGGCCAGCGCAACCCCAATCTCGCACTGTTGACTGCCTACAAATTGAAACAAAACTGGGAAGCGGAAATCCGGCTGATCACCATAATCGACAATGAAGCGGAAAAAGACAAGGCCATGGCTTTCCTGCGGGAGTTTATCCAATTGGCCCGTTTGCCGATCCACGAAACGGTGGTGAAAAATGGCAGCTTTTACAATGAACTGGCCAAAGCCCCAGTGGCAGATATCAACATTTTTGGAATTTCCCCCGAGTTAAATATTGAAGATTACAAGAGAATGGCTGCTTCGGTAAATACGACTTGCCTGTTTGTGATGGATTCAGGGAACGAGAATGTGTTTGCGTGAGCTGAAAAAAATTACTGAAATATCTTCCCCAAAACCACCTCCCGGTAGCTCGCCCCGATCGGCAGTTTATCTTTACCAATGTGTACCATGTTCCCTTCCAGCGTTTCCACTTTTTCAATGGCGACCATATAAGATTTATGAATGCGCAAAAACCGGTTCGAGGGCAGCTCGGCCTCCAGGCTCTTGAGGGAATTCAATGATAAAATACGCCCGTTGGGTGTGTAGTACGCTACGTACTCCCGCATGCTTTGGATGTAGTTGATGTCTTCGTATTTGATGCGGTGGATTTTATGCTCAGATTTGACCAAAATAAAATCCTTGCTTCCCGTAGAAGGCTCGTTCTGGAAAGACTTCAACGTTAATAATTCACTGGCTTTGTTGACGGCCTGGACAAATCTTTCGAAGCTGAACGGTTTCAGCAGGTAGTCAATTACATCCAGTGAATAACCCTCCACGGCATATTCCGGATAAGCGGTGGTGAAAATGACAACGGGTTTTTGTTTTAACGTGCGGAGAAACTCTACCCCTGTGAGTCCTGGCATCTGAATATCCAGAAATATAAGGTCGATGGTATTCTTCTGCATAAACTGAATGGCTTCCATCGGGTCTTTGCACTGGCCCGCTAACTGAAGGGTGGGCATGCGGCCGATAAAATTTTCCAATAGTTTCCTGGCGAGTTCTTCATCGTCGACAACTAAACAACGGATGGTCATAATTTGGTAGGGATTGTAAAAAGTAAGCAGATATATTTGAGGAAATTAATTTCCAAGTTACAATTCTTTCCTTTCACTTTAGTTTTATTTTTAAACAAACACTGAATTGATGATCGGTTTGCTGGATGTCCAGATCATGTTCATTGGGGTAAGTCAATTCCAATTGGCGCCTGACATTTCCCAGGCCAATGCCACCAACTTTATCTTTCGTGAATTCTTCTTTGGGCAAGCCATTTTTGACTTTAAAAATTAAGTCATCCTGTACCACCTTTAAATTGATTTTGATCCACCCGTTTTCAAGGTCTTCCACCCGGCTGTGCTTGAATGCATTTTCGATAAAAGGAACAAACAACATGGGGGCCACCTGCACGTCCGGCCTGCTCTCATCCAGTTCAACTTCCACATTCATGCCTCTGCTGTCTTTTAATAAATGCAGGTCGATAAAATGTTTTAGGTAGGTGATTTCCTTTCCTAGAGTGACCCGGTCAGCTTTACAGTCATACAACATATACCGCAGCATGCCGGAAAGTTTCAACAGGTTGTCGGGGGTTTTATCGGATTTGATGATAGACAGCGTATAGATATTGTTCAGCGCATTGAATAGGAAATGGGGGTTGAATTGTGATTTCAGGAATTTCATTTCCGATTCCAGCTTTTCGCTTCTTGAATCTGCTGCTTCCTTGTCTTTCTGATTAGCATAACTGGCAATCTCAATCAATGCGCTGCTCGCAAATGCCGTTAGGTAAGGCATAAAATAGCTGACTGTCCTCACAAATTGCCAGGCACCTCCCCTGGTTTGTCTGCCCCCAGCCCTCCTGGGCGGGGCCGTTCTGTCAAAATACTGCTCCCATGGCGTGATCTCCCATTCGTCCAAGAACGTGATCAGTGCGACCAGTGCTGTTCCCGCAACCAGGTAGGGAATTTGTTTTTTCGCAAAAAACAGTTTGGGGATCAAGATCTCTACATTAGTATATATGACGATCACCGTGCCGGCGAATAGGACCATGCTGTGGTATAGATAGCGTTCCTGGTTTTCGCCACCGCTGACACCGGTTAGGAGGAAGGGGGTCGCTATCCAGAGAAGCCCCCAGAACAAAATCTGTAACCATGTCCGTCTGCTTGGTAACCAATTCATGGTGCAAAAATGAAATTTTCATTTTGAATGCTCAATTTAAATCAATGAATCGGCTTAAATTACCATCAACCGTGGAGCTAGGCAAAAAAATAACGCCACATTAGTAGTGTACCAATGCGGCGTTAAGTGGTTTAAAAGGAAACCAGGCCATTGATCACCCATGTTTTTGGGCAAACTCCTGCATTACGTCAACCAGCACTTTTACACTTCTTCTTGGCATGGCATTGTAAATGGACGCTCTGAAACCGCCTACCGACCGGTGACCTTTGACACCAACTACTCCTGCCTCTTTGCACATTTCAAGAAATGGGGCAGCATACTCTTCTTTAGTTGGTAAAAAACAGGCATTCATGAGCGAACGGTCTTTTTTATCTACCGTCCCATGGAAGCACGGGTTTTCATCGATCTCTTTATACAGCAAACGAGCCTTGGATTTATTCATCTTTTCAACTCCGGCCAGCCCTCCTTTCGATTTGATCCAGCGTAAGGTCAGCATCAAAACGTAGATTGGATAGACCGGAGGGGTATTGAAGGCAGAACTCTTTTCAATGTGTGTTTGGTAATCGAGCATCGTGGGGATGGACCGTTCGGTTCTGCCGAGCCATTCCTTCTTTACGATCACTAATGTGACGCCCGCTGGCCCAAGGTTCTTCTGGGCACCTGCGTAAATTAATCCGAACTTGCTAAAATCAATCGGGCGGCTGAACATTTCAGATGACATATCGGCTACCAATGGAATATCGACATTGGGGAACTTGTGAAATTGCGTCCCAAAAATGGTATTGTTACTTGTCAGGTGAAGATATAAGGCGTCTTTGGGCTTTTTAAACCTTTTTGGAATATACGCAAAGTTCCGGTCCTCGCTTGATGCCAAGACTTCCGCTTGTCCAAAATTCTTCACTTCCTTAATTGCTTTTTTTGACCAGGCTCCCGTATTGATGTAGGCAGCAGTCTCGTTTGCTTTGAGAAGGTTCATAGGTGCCATGTAAAACTGGGAGCTGGCCCCCCCGGTAAGGAAAAGGACTGCATAGTCATCGCCAATACCGGCCAATTCCCGTACAGACGCTTCTGCTTCTGCTAAGATTGCTTTGAATTCGGCACTACGGTGGGAAATTTCCAGAATCGAAAGCCCAATTCCATTCAGGTTCTTAACAGCTTGCGCTGCTTCCTTGATGACACTTTGTGGCAAAATGGCCGGGCCTGCGCTGAAATTATGTTGTTTGACTGAAGTAGACATAATTGCTTTTGATGGTGTTGTTAAAAAAGAGCGGCAAAAGTAGTTTTTCCGGCCACTGATTTCCAATATATTAATGCGATAGAATGGCTCCTTTTTAGCTAAATTTTAGAGATTGATTTTTTTTTAAAAAAAAATGAAAAAGAGTTTGGAAAACGAAAAACCCGCGCCTACATTTGCGCCCGCTTAGAAAAAATGATCCCACTTAAAGTGCAACGCTCCAACACAAAATTTCGATTTGAAAACCCAATAACAGGCTCGGCAAAATTTTTCTGATTTTATTTGAAATAAATTTTAAAATTATTTTGGAACATAAAAAATGTTAGTGTACTTTTGCCGTCCATTTCAAAAAACCACTATTTCGACGTTAAATGCCAAAGGGCAAAACGATATAGACCAAGTGCTTTTTTAATTTAGTTTTCTTGGTTTTAAAAAGTTCATTGACACTGGAAGGAAGGTAAGGACGAAGCCGGGCAGCCGTTTGCCGACGATGTCGGCAGGTGGTCGACCGGCGGGTTCAAAGAAACGAGTCCAAGACTCACAACTCATTTACTACGGAGAGTTTGATCCTGGCTCAGGATGAACGCTAGCGGGAGGCTTAATACATGCAAGTCGAACGGTAACAGGGGACTCCGGTCCTGCTGACGAGTGGCGCACGGGTGAGTAACGCGTACGCAACCTGCCCCCTGCCGGGGGAAAGTCACTGGAAACGGTGAATAATCCCGTATGGTCCCCGGGAGCCGCATGGCTTTCGGGGCAAAGTTCCGGCGGCGGGGGATGGGCGTGCGTCCGATTAGCTAGTTG
>JBCBRY010000021.1:0-88867 GCA_039819485.1 Bacteroidota bacterium
CTGAAAATCCTCCCCCTAACCCCCTCCAAAAGGGGAAATTAAATCCGTTTTTTCCTCCTTTGGAGGGGAGGGGGTTAGGGGGAGGATGTACTCGTTTTGTTTTTAAAAATTAAATTTTGTCCTGTACTCAGATGAAAAACATAAACCACAAAGTATGAAAAACAGTTTTACTCCTTTTTTACTCATTGCGGGCAGCCTTCTCTTGATCTCTGGCACGATCGACCTGAACGAATTGTTCAACTATGCCGATCAGCCAGTACCCAATTATATCAACAAGGACAATACTCCTCCCAACAACGAACTGGCCGACGGCGGTGCTACGTTGGGACGGGTCTTGTTTTATGATAAAAATTTATCCGTCAATAATACCATCTCTTGTGCGAGCTGTCACCAGCAGGAATTTGCTTTTGGCGATACGGCCCGCGTCAGCGTAGGGGTGGATGGCGTGACGGGACGGCATTCCATGCGATTGATCAATGCCCGCTTCGCAGATGAGGGCCGGTTTTTCTGGGACGAGCGGGCCAACTCCCTGGAAGTTCAAACGACCATGCCCATTCAGGATCACGTGGAAATGGGGTTCAGCGGTGCAAATGGCGACCCCGACCTGGATTCTTTGATCCGTAAATTGGAGGAAATTGATTATTACCAGGAGTTGTTCACTTTCGTCTATGGCAGCCCACAGATTTCGGAAGGAAGGATGCGCCGGGCGCTGGCCCAGTTTGTCAGGAGCATCCAGTCCTATGATTCAAAATACGATGAAGGCCGTGCCATGGCCGGCAACAATAATGCACCCTTTCCCAACTTCACCCAGCAGGAAAATTTAGGTAAAACCCTTTTTTCTACTCCTCCCCAACAGGGTGGTGCCGGTTGCCAGGGCTGCCACCGTGCTCCCGAGTTTGATATTGATCCTAACAGCCGCAACAACGGCGTGACAGGCGTCTTAGGCGATCCGATGGCCCTCGACATTGAAGTGACCCGCTCTCCTTCCCTGCGAGATGTCGTAAACCCGAATGGATTTTTAAATGGGCCGCTGATGCACAATGGTGCTTTCAATAGTTTGCTGTCTGTCGTCAATCACTATGACAGCATTGCGATAGATACGAACAATACCAATCTTGACCCCCGGCTGAGAGGTGCCCCCGGCGGCCCGGGCGGTCCTCCTCCCATGGGACAAAATTTACAATTGACAGAAGTTGAAAAAGAAGCCTTGGTTGCCTTCCTGCGCACCCTCACCGGCAGCGATGTATATACCAATGAAAAATGGTCGAACCCATTTGATGAAAATGGGGCGCTGACCATCCTCCCGTTTTGTGGTGATAATAATATGACCGTATTAAATGTTGAAATATGCGAGGGAGAGACATTCGAAAATTATTCGCAGCCCGGTGTTTATGAAGATCAGTTCGTCAATAGTTTCGGCTGTGATTCCACCCGCGTCTTGAATTTGTTTGTTTTGCCAAATACGGAAGAAATTGTGGAAGCGGCTTTTTGCGAAGGCGAAGATTATGAGGGATATGATTTGCCGGGTACTTATATCGACGAATTTGTGGGCTCCAATGGATGTGACTCTGTCCGTATTTTGATTTTGGATGTGCTGCCCGTTCCTTCCTCCGTCGTAACGGCAGAAATTTGTGATGGCGAAGAATATGAAGGCTATTTTGAAACGGGCACTTATACCGATTTTTTCACAGCGGCCAATGGTTGTGATTCCATTCGAGTTTTAGCGTTAAATGTCTTGCCCGTCGACGACCCCGATTGCTCACCCAATGCAACTGGAGATGTGCTGGCAGAGCATGAACTCGTGATTTTCCCAAATCCGTTTAATGATTATTTAAATATTCATTGCGAATGTGAAGTGGAATTAAAGGTGGAAGTATATGATGTGGTTGGCAAAAAATTCAAAAGCGTCAAATTGGATTTTACCAATGGCAGTGCCCGGTTGGTGACCAATAATTTATTGCCGGGTATTTATTTGATGGTTGGCTTTGATGAAACGGGAAATAAATATTTTACGAGGAAATTAATCAAAGGATAATCGTAGGAAATACTTTCATAAATACTGTCAGGTGTTGGTCGAATTAATTTTTGACCAGCACTTTTTTATTTTGATTAATGGTTAAGGGATTAACGATTTATGCGAAGAAAAATTAGCTCTGCGAAACTCTGTGTCTTCTCGGTTTAAACTCTGCGTAACAGAAAAAAGTGACACAGAGCATCGCGGAGAAGACACAGAGCTTGAACAGAGAATTTAATTTAACCATTAATCGAAAAATAAAAAAAGTAGGTCTTTTTTTTTCCTGTCTGTCTTTATACTGATTCCATAATCAAAAAAGACAGTATTTATGAAAGTGAAAAATTCAATCCTGCTGTGCGCGGTCGCAGCAACCATCCTGTTTTTTACCGCATGTCAAAAAGACGAAGACATTACCTGCAACGAAACAAACTGGTACCAGGATGCCGATGGTGATGGCCTTGGCAATCCGGCAGTGAGTATTTTAGATTGTGATCAACCTGCCGGGTACGTGAGCAATAATAACGATAATGATGACACGACCGTATCGGACAATGGAAATGGAAATAATAACGGAAATAACGGAGGTAATAACCCAACAGACCTATCTTCTGTGGCCGCCGCATTTGGTGGAAGTATCAACCTGAGCAATTTATTGAATTACGAAAACCAGGCTATCCCAAATTATATTGATGAGGACAATACGGGCAACAATCCCATTACCAATGAAGGGGCAACATTGGGGCGTATTTTATTTTATGATAAAAACCTGTCGGTCGATAATACCATTTCCTGTGCCAGTTGCCACAAACAACAATTTGCTTTCGGCGATGATAACCTGCAGAGCACGGGCGTGGACGGGCTGACGGGACGGCATTCCATGCGGTTGATCAATGCGAGGTTTGCCGAGGAACGCCGGTTCTTTTGGGACGAACGTGCCAATACCCTTGAGGCACAAACGACCATGCCGATCCAGGACCACGTGGAAATGGGATTCAGCGGACAAAATGGCGACCCGGGCATCAATGATTTAATTGAAAAACTGGAAGGCATCGGCTATTACCAGGAATTATTTGAGTTCGTATATGGCGATGCCAATATCACGGAGCAGCGCATGCAGAACGCTCTCGCCCAATTCATCAGGAGCATTCAGTCTTTCGATTCAAAATATGACCAGGGGCGCTCGCAGGTGAACAACAACAATAACCCATTCCCGAATTTTACCCAACAGGAAAACCAGGGCAAAAATTTATTCATGAGCAATAACGGGGCGGCCTGTAACCGCTGCCACCAGGCACCAGAATTTGGCATCGACAACAATACGGACAACAATGGCGTAGTCGGTGTAATTGGTAATCCGAATGCCATCGATGTGACCATTACCCGTTCGCCTACTTTGCGCGATATGTTCAACCCGAGCGGGCAATTGAACGGACCGCTGATGCATGATGGCAGTATGGCCACGATGCTCGATGTCATTAACCATTACGATGATATCCCGATCGTGCCCGGCAACAATAATCTAGACAATCGCCTGCGGGGTGGGGGCGGTGGGCCTGGCGGGGGCGGCGGTAATAATAATGGACAGAACTTAAATTTAAGCAACCAGGAAAAAGATGCGCTCATCGCTTTTTTGCGGACCCTCGGCGGAACGGATGTCTACACGGATGAGAGGTGGTCGAACCCGTTTGGAGATTGATTATTTTTAAAAAACACATGGGCACGTAGGGCAGCATAGGAATTTTCAAACAACTTCATGATTTTCTATCCTGATTAAAATAAGGGACAAGTTGTGTCCTTATGTGCCGATGTGTTTTTTAAAAGTGGGAGAAAATCTTATCCACGTATTTTCTTTAAAACCTCTGAAACAATCACTTCTCCGTGGTGACGGGTATTTTCAATAAATAGTTTGCTGGTATTAAGTCCTGCCTGCACCACACCTGCCAGATAGACGTTGGGTAAATTACTTTCGAATGTTTTGTTATTCATTTCGGGGCGTTTCAGCTCGCTGTGGTTTATAACGATGCCGATCTTTTTTAGAAAGTCAAAATCGGGCATGTACCCAGTCATGGCGAGCACAAAATCATTTTCTAAAGTCACTTCTCCTTCGGGGGTATTCAGGCTGACTTTTTTTTCTTTGATTTCTTTTACGGTGGTATTGAAATAGGCTTTGATACTGCCTTCTTTGATCCGGTTTTCGATGTTCGGCCGAATCCAGTATTTGACTTTTTCGTAGATTTTTTCTTCCCGGACAGCCATCGTCACGTCGGCGCCTTTATAATAAGTTTCCAGGGCCACATCGCAGGCAGAATTGGCTGCACCGACCACCAGTACTTTCTGTCCGACGTAGTGGTGCGCCTCATCGTAAAAGTGTTTTACCTTCGGTAAATGCTCACCCGGTACGTCCATCAATTTTGGCGTATCATAAAAGCCAGTAGCCACTACTACAGAATGGGTTGTATAGTCTTTTTTTGAGGTAATTATTTTATAGGGGCCTTTTTCTGATCTTTCCAATTGCTCCACTTTCTCGTACAAATTCACCTTTAATTTCCAGCTGTCATAAATGCGGCGGTAATATTCAAGGGCCTCCCGCCGGGTCGGCTTGTCTACGTGCGAAATAAAGGGCACATCACCGATTTCAAGTTTTTGTGAGGTGGAGAAAAAAGTCATATTGGCCGGAAAGTTGAAAATAGAATTGACCAATACCCCTTTTTCCAATACTAAATAATTCAGGCCATGCTTCCTCGCTTCAATGGCCACCGCCAATCCGGTGGGGCCGGCCCCGATGATGATGAGATCGTATATATCTAAAGAATTTTTCATTTAATAGGATTGAATTGCAAATAAAACGATTTTGTAAATAATTGGTCAACCAGACAAAATGTTTAATGGATATTTCTACTTTTAAAATAAATATTTCAAGATGAAGGGAACCTGAATGGGTCGGTTTTAAGTTGGTGAAGATTGATAAAAAAACATAGATAATAAAATCTCAACCCTCCCACAAACCTGCTGTCAACTTGTTATCAGCCCGAATCGAACTTGCTTTAATTGCATGGACAAAATAAGGAGCGCTAAAATGCCATTTTTAAGGCTTGTCCGACAAAAAATGATACCTGCTTTAAATGGAACACACGCAAAATACCACCTGCCGAAATTGCCAGCACCCCCTTCCAGAAGGTGCTTCCTTTTGCCCGGCTTGTGGGCAAAAAAACACCGATGGACGGATTACGGTCAAGGAATTGGTCGGCCGGTTTTTTTCTGATTTGTTGAACCTGGATGGCCGTATTTTCCAGACCACGGCTGCATTGGTAGTGCCGGGCAAGTTGACCAAAAATTTTTTTGAAGGAAAACACATTCGCTATTACCATCCCGTGAGGTTGTTCATTTTGGCGGGTGCCTTGTTCATTGCACTGCTTTCTTACACGGTATCGAAAACGGACATCAACGACGTCGACAGATTATGGGAGCAAAGGGAAAAAGCATACGAATTAAAATATTTGAAAAATCAGCTTGACTCTTTAAGTGAGGGAATTACGCAAGAGTATGGCCATGTCGACGAAGCACTCGACTCCCTCAATGCCCGTTTTTTACAAAACAATCCGCTCATTGAATTTGATAGCGTAGAAATTACCGATATCATTGATGTTTCTCTCGACGATAATAATATGAGGTCTTCCGGAATAAAAGTGGCGGTCGAAGACTTGATAAATGTGTCAGAAGATTCAATCGCCGTAAAATATGGTGTCAATGGTTTTTGGGAACGTTATATTTTTGTACAGAATATCCGGATACTAAAAAGCCTGAAGGGGTTTTTATTTTATGCAATAGGTAATATACTTTGGATGACTTTAATTATGATGCCCATGTTGGCGTTGGTGTTAAAGTTACTTTATTTAAAAAAGCCCTTCCTGTATATTGAACATCTTATTTTTTCCTTCCATACCCATACGTTTGGTTTTTTGTTGTACAGTGTACTTTTTCTGATAGGCAGTTATAAAAATTTTGAAATATTAAATTGGGCCTTTATTGTCATTATTATTTATTTTTTATTTGCACTGAAAAGATTTTATGAACAGTCTTGGGGAATGACCTTTTTTAAATTTATTTTGATCAATGTCCTGTATATAATCGTATTTATCTGTGCTGCATTATTGACGATGATGGCCAGTGCTTTTTTATTTTAGCGTTGATTATTTTTGTTAAATAAATAAGCTGCCCTGAAAGTGCAGGACAGCTTCATTAAGAAAATACACAAGGAAATTGTTGAATACTCAATCAGTCATTTAAGTTATGAGTCGTGATTTATAACTCATAACTTAAAACTCATGAATTTAATTCGGTAAAACCACTGAGTCAATTACATGAATTACGCCATTTGAGGCATCCACATCTGTTTGGGTAACCGCTGCTGTGCCGCCGTTTTCATCCGTTAGTATTACTGTATTGTTTTGCAGGCTGGCAGTTAATTTATCACCGCTGACCGTCTCCACTGTAAAAGAACCCCCGGAACTATTGATGGCATTGACAACATCGGTTGCTTTGAATTCACCGGCGATCACATGATAAGTTAAAATTTTGGTCAACTGTTGTTTGTTTTTTGGTTCGAGGAGGGATTTAACGGTGCCTTCAGGTAGTTTGGCAAAAGCTGCATTAGTAGGAGCGAAAACGGTGAATGGCCCGTCACCTTGCAAAGTATTTACCAGTCCTGCCGTTTTTACTGCCGCAGTCAAAGTGCCGAAAGTTTCGCTGCCAGAGGCAATATCAATAATGTCGTTCTCTTGGCTCCAGGACGCTTTTTTTGCATTTTTATTGTGGCTGCCACATTGTGCAACGGCCTGGAAAGAAATAGCTAAAGAAAAAAGGGCGATCAAAAATGATTGGATTTTCATAATAACAGTCGTTTGATTTATTCAAGGAAAAAGTAAAAAGTCGAAAGGAAAAAATGCGATTCGATAATCATGGATTTCTATCCTTTAAACTTTTTACCAAAATCACCTGAAGTGTTTAATAATAAAAAAATCGACCTACTTACGCCCTGGGTTTTATTTTGGATTTCGAGGAATGCTTAAAATTTTGTTAAGAGAAAAATTAATTCGAAATGTCTATTTTAAATTAGATTGGTTTTTCTTTCCCTTGGCTCCTTCCCTAGGAGAAGAAACGCGTGTTCTGTTCTCCCCTTTGGAGGGGGCCGGGGAGAGGAAAATGTTGAATTGTTATTTGAAGGAAGTACAGAATTTCAATAAAAAAATAAACCAAAATTATCTCTTACTGTTACGCTCCTATTCTACCAAAAGTTATTGTGGCAAGTTGACAGTAGAATTAATTCAGCTTGTGGCTTCCTTTGAGCAAAAATTAAATTTTGTTTTGACAGCAACCGAAAGTCATATTGTAAAATTGTTGAATGCAGGTAATAAAAAAGCCATTGAGTTGATTTATGACCAATATGCGGGTACGCTTTATGGTGTTGTTTTTAATATGCTCAAGGAGGAAGAGGCCGCCAAGGAAGTCTTGCAGGAGAGCATGATCAAGGTGTGGAAAAACAGTGGTAAATACGAGGCCGGAAAAGCAAAATTATTTACGTGGCTGATGCGAATTACGAGAAATACGGCCATTGATTACATGCGGTCGCAAAAAACAAGAACGGAGCACGAAATCCAAAAAGCTTCTTCGGACGTAAGTAGAAATGTGGTATATATTCGGCCGGAACATATGGATGTGGCCAAGCATTTGAATAGCCTTGAACACAAGTACAAAGAGGTACTTTATGCCCTGTTTTACAAGGGGATGACCCAGCAGGAAGTGAGTGACCATTTTAACATACCCTTGGGTACCGTCAAAACGAGATTAAAAATCGGCTTGCGAGAATTAAGGAAAATATTCAATGATCCGCTTGTTTTGGTATCGTTGATTATTTTAATGATGACATGAAAGAAAGTGTAAAAATATTTTTGGAATCAGGCTTGTTGGAGTCTTACCTGCTCGGCGAAACGAATGCTGCAGAGACCAGCAGGGTAGAGGCTTTTGTCCAAAAATATCCAGAAGTAAAAAAGGCGTTTAACGACCTGCAAAATACGATGGAGCAATGGGCGAAGCATCAGGCCCTGACCCCGCCAGCTGGGCTGAAAGCTGATATTTTATCGGAAATAAACAAGGTGGAGAAACCCTCCGTCGCCAAAGAAATTCCATTGAAGCCAAAACGTAACTGGTTGGCTGTGGCCGCTTCAGTTACCGCATTATTGCTGAGTGTTGCTACCCTGTATTTCTGGAGCGAAAAAGCAGCGGTTGAAAAAGAAAATACCACGCTCTTAGTCGTTTTAAAAAAGATGGAAAACGAATTGCTCACTCAACAGGAACGCTGTGGTATTTTGGAAGAAAAATTTAATTTTTTAAATAATCCAAATACTGGAAAGTTTATTTTAAATGGTAATAATAAAGCGCCTGAATTTCGAGCCATCGCTTTTTGGAACGACGAGTCAAAACAATCTTTTTTGAATATCGTTTCATTACCTGATTTGCCAAAAGATAAATGCCTGCAAATGTGGGCAGATGTGGATGGGGAAATGGTCAACGTCGGTATTATCTCGAACAATAATTTGAATGAACTGGTGTCGATCCCTTTTAAAGTGAATGCCGAAAGTTTAAATGTTACCATTGAGCCGGCCAAAGGTAGCGATCATCCGACAGTGGCCGATCTGGTGAGCAATGTGACGATATAAAGTATATTGGAAATAAATAAAAAGAGGGTTGAAATATTTTATTTCAACCCTCTTTTTATTGCTTGTCTTTTATTGCGCATAATTCTTTGCAAATTCAAACGCAGCATCAACCCCTTTCTCATAATCAGAAAAATGAACTGGAACTTCTTTATCGGGTAAAATCGACTTCAGGTTTTGTTTGGTGAAATTAAAATACTTGGTAGAATAACGGATCTGTACCCCTGATGAAGGCATCTTAAAAACCCTGACTTCTCCATAATGGTCAGGACTGCCGGCTGTTTCTTCTCCGATCACGATTGCCGCTGTCTGGTTTTTAAAATTTAATGTATTTATAATTGCCGAAGAAAAAGTATTTCGACCGATGATGACAAATAATTTTCCTCGCTGATTTACTTTTTTATAACCTTTTAATTTTCTGACAAATAAGGAACCCTGCAAGGAACTGCCGCCGCCGTTGTGGCGCATGTCAAAAATGAATTTATTGATCGGTTTTTCTTCGATGGTCGCAAAAACCTTTTTTGAAAATGATTTGAATTTTGGAAGGTCTTTGGCCTTTTTTTTATTGCCAAATTTTCTTTGTAGCTTTTTACTCCAGCACCTGTTGTATTGAACAAAATATATGCTGTCCGACTCAAGGTAGCGCTCCCAGAAATAGGTTTTGGTATCCTGATAGCCGATACCTAATTTCTTTACATCGGGCTGGGTCGTGATTTTTTCATTTTTATTTGGTTCGAATATTTCTTCAAACGTACCGTTTTTGTTTTCCAGCGAAAATACAATTGGTTGCTCTGTGTCCACAAAACCAAAATATTCCAATACCTGACCGACCCGGAGATAACTGGGCAAATACGCTTTATTGATCGATGGGTTGTCCTGTACCAACAAAGTGCTCAGGCTGTCGACGATGGTTTCGATGGGATGGCCGTTAATCGTTTTGATTTTACTGCCAACTATTTTTCCGTGGCTTTCCGATGTTCTGGTAATATAAATTCCGTCTTCGAACCAGTACGTCCGGATGGGAATATTTTTGTTTCCGTCCACAAAGACCCGCATGGAGATATTGGAATGTGGATCGCCGATGTCAGCGAATAGCTGTTGCAGGCGCACGCCAATTGCAATATCGGGCAGCGACATGGATTCTTTGATTAAGGCATCAACCCTGGCGTCAAATTCTTTTTTGGGCATTTTGAAAAACAGGTTTTTATGCCTTTTCGGAAGCTCCGTTTTAAAATATTCGAGATCGTTCGGCCAGTATATCTGTGCATCTAATTCTGAAAAGAAAAGAATGAAAAGAAGAGAAAGTAAAATTGATTTCATGTTTTTTAGATAGTGAGGAAGTTATACTGATTTGTAGTCTGATTTATGTGACTATGTGTTAAAATTAAAAAAAATACTTTTGAACAATGTTTTTAGTGGTGGTTGAGGACCAGTGTTTTTTTGAGTGACAACAATTTCACCCGTCCCCCCGTTATTTAACAACCACCAAAAAAGGCTTAACTTGCATCTTTATAAAAATACACAATTTCATGTTATCCAATAAAATATTGCGCGCGGCATTCATTTTTATTTTGATTGGGGCCAATATCGGCTGCGATCAGGTCTCTAAGATCATTGTTCGGGAATCGGTTGAAAAGCAGGATTGGATCGAAATTTATCAGGATAACCTGATCCTGACCAATGTGGAAAATCCTGGCGCCTTCTTCGGCTGGCTCTCCGATCTGCCCCCGACCCTGAAAAGTATTTTATTGGCATTGTTACCTTCCCTCGCCATTCTCGGCATTCTGTTTACGGTTCTGACCCGCACCAATCTGCCCAAGACAGCGGTCGTCGGGCTTAGTTTTATTATTGGTGGTGGCATTGGAAACATCTATGACCGCATCGCTTATGGCTCTGTGACGGATTTTCTGTTTATTGATTTGGGCATTTTCCGCACTGGTATTTTCAATATGGCCGACGTGTCGATTATGGTGGGCATGGGAATCGTATTGCTGAGCATGTGGCGCTCCAAATCTGACGGGATGATTACGACTGCTTAAGAAAATGCCCAAAAACCAGAATCGGTCATTGACCAACCATGAAATCTAAGTTTTTTCTTCAGCCGCGCCTTCATTCTCTTCTTGATATATGTCCCTGCCTGTACAGTAAATTCCTGTACTGATATTTTCTCAACCCTTTTGATGTTTGGCTGTTTTTTATCTAATCTTTGCTTGAGCTTTGCAGGAGTTCTATACTTCTTTTGGTTGCACAGAGTTTAAACGGAGACGAAAACAGAGTTTAGACAAAGGAAAATTGCTTTTCTATAATTCTGATATTTTAGTTAAAAAAAAGAAAATCAGTTGTTTATGTTAAAAGAAGGATTGTCAGTGACCACATTTGGTGCGGGCTGTTTTTGGTGTGTAGAGGCTATTTTTCAGGATGTAAAAGGCGTTCACCACGTGGAGTCCGGGTACTCCGGCGGACATGTTAAGAACCCTTCATACCGAGAAGTATGTGCCGAAACGACCGGCCATGCCGAAGTGTTGCAGATCCATTTTGATGAGTCGGTCGTATCGTATGAGGATTTGTTGAAGATCCTGTTTGCTACCCACAACCCCACCACTTTGAACCGTCAGGGAGCTGACCGTGGCACTCAATACCGGTCTGCTGTTTTTTACCATACAGAAGAGCAAAAGGTTGTGGCAGAGCGGGTGAAAAATGAATTTGCCCCAACGCTTTGGAGTGATCCCATCGTTACGGAAATCACTAAATTTGAGGCATATTATCCGGCCGAAAAATACCACCAGAATTATTACAACGACAACCCCAATCAAGGCTATTGCCGGGTGATCATCAATCCGAAAGTACAGAAATTTCGAAAGGAATTTGCACATATGCTTGAGGGATGAGAGGAGTGAGTGGTGATTTCTTTTTAATTTAACCCAAGTTGCGAACAACTTGGTAGAGCGTAAACGGTAGAAAGTAGAAAGATCTTTTTGATCAGAATTGCCTGTTTTTTTCAGGCGCTTATTCACTTAGGTCTCTCTACCAATGTCCACCTACTTTCTGCATCGCAACTTGAATTAATTTAGTTATTGTTGCGATAGTGAATGACTTTTTATTTCCCGATTTGAAATACGGGATTTTAATTTTTTCAATTTTACTTTTTTAAAATGACTGCTAAAACAAAAGAAAACTGGAATATGCTGACGCCCGAGGAGGCGAAAGTGATTGAGGACAAAGGGACAGAATATCCATTTACAGGAGAATATGACAAACATTTTGTGCCGGGGGGCACTTATGTCTGTCGCCGTTGTGAGGCGCCGCTTTACCGCTCGGAAGACAAATTTGATTCAGGGTGTGGATGGCCTGCCTTTGACGATGAAATTCCCGGAGCCATCATGCGGGAGACCGATGCCGATGGGCGGCGCACGGAAATTCTCTGTGCCAATTGTGGCGGACATCTGGGACACGTTTTTGTTGGCGAACGGTTGACTAAAAAAAATACCCGTCACTGTGTCAATTCCCTGTCGATGCGGTTTATTCCGAAAGCCACCGATTGATCAAGATCAAGAGCGAGAGATGATGAATGGTGAATTCGTGAATTGATATTTGTTCTTTCTCGCCTTTAGCTCCTTTTCGTTATTATGATTTACGAATTTAATGGATTCCGTCCTATCATTCACGAGTCTGCATTTATACATCCGCAGGCTGTGGTCACAGGCAATGTTGAGATCGGTAAAGATGTCTATGTCGGACCCGGGGCAGCCATCCGCGGCGACTGGGGCGCAATAATTATTGAAGACGGCTGTAATGTACAGGAGAACTGCACTATCCATATGTTTCCAGGGGTGACAGTGCGGCTGAAAGAAGCTGCGCACATTGGCCATGGAGCGATTATCCACGGAGCTACGATTGGCAAAAATTGCCTGGTCGGAATGAATTCCGTGATCATGGACGATGCCATTATCGGGGACGAATGCATCATTGGCGCGCTTTGCTTCATCAATGCCAAATCCACTATTCCATCCCGCAGTTTGGTGGTCGGGAATCCCGGAAAAATCATCAAACAGGTGAGTAATGAAATGCTGGCCTGGAAAACAAAAGGCACGGCGCTCTATCAACGACTGCCACAACTTTGCCGGGACGGACTGAGGCCTTGCGAGCCGCTGCGGGAAGTCCCCGCCGACCGCCCAGAACAAATGGCGATTTATCAGACTTGGGAGGAGATTAAGAATGATAAATGATAAATGATAAATGATAAATGATGAATGATGAATGATGAATTGGTTTTTTTTAATTTTGAATTTCTATTCGGTTAATTTTATTAATAAATAAATAGCCTTTTTTTAACTCATTTTTCCTCTCCGTTTTAGACCTGTGTAACACCTGTTAATTGTTTGTTTTCTTTCCACCATTTGTAGATATCTTCGATCGATTCTTCCAAAGGTCGGACTTTATAATTCAATTCTTTTTTGGCCAGAGCGGAAGAATAATTTCTGTTCGCATTTTTGATGATCATTAATGATTCGTACGTATAGAGTGGTGGTTTTTTGGAGAATAATCGGGCCAATTGAATAAATGGCAGACCCAATATTCCAACCCCAACAGGCAACACTATTTTTGCCGATCTTATACCTGTTATTTTTTGACAAATATTTGCAAGCTGCGTAAAACTTGCCCAATGACCACTTAATAAATAACGGGAACTGGCGGCTCCATTTTCCAAAATATAAATTACGGCGGAAATTATATCACGAACGTCTACCCAGTCAAAACCGCCGTAGACAATGGCTGGCATTTTTCCTGTAAAAAGGTTTATCAACATTTCGCCACTTCTGGAATTAAAATAATCGTGTGGGCCAATTACCGCAGTGGGGCATATTATCGTGGCGTTTAATCCTTTTTTTATTCCCTTCAAAACTTCTTTTTCTCCCAGCGCTTTTGACTGGTCATATTTAAAAGAACTTGTATCGGCGTAGGGGATTTCTTCATTAACAATTGGAGTATGCCTGTTATATTTAAAAGCATGTACCGAGCTGAAATGAATGTATTTTTTGACGTTGTTATTTAAACAGGCGGCGACTATATTTTCTGTACCGGCAACATTGGTCTGCATGACACTTCCATCTGGGTCTCCATTTATGGAAATTTTTCCCGCCAGATTAATGACGGTATCTATGTCGCTTAATTCTCTATTTAAAACACTCGGATCGAGTATATTTCCCTTTACCGTATTTATATTAAATTCATTGATGACCTTCATTTTTTGCGGACTACGGCAGATGGCTTTTATGCTAAAACCTTTTCTGGCCAAGGCGATTGTCATATTGATGCCGATATGTCCGGTTGCCCCGATGATGGCTATTTTCATGGAGTGTGGCTTATTTAAAGGATAAAAGGAATTACCGCTTTCCTGTCCTGGGGATAGTCAGGAAAGTTTTTTAAATACCACTGATGGTGGCTATGCGCACGGGGAATTAAATTAGCTGCTGTCCAGATAGCAAATGCTGCCGCAGCTATGTTCCATGTTAAAATTGCAAAGCCGGTCCATTCGAGTATTTCACCAAAATGGTTGGGGCACGAAATATAATTGAAAAAACCTCCTCGGGGGATCGCATATTTTTTCTCTCCCGGCTTTCGTAAGCCGAGCAAATAATTATCAGATTTAATGTTGATAATAGCTCCCGTAAAAAATATAATTATACCAAACAAAAAATAGGGACTTGTTATCCAATTTGCAGGATAAGGTTCAGCAACCGTTCCCAAATAAAAACCGTTTGACCAACCATTAACTGAATTAAAAAAAATAGCAGACAAGACAATTAATACAGGTATTTTTTTGCCAGTGGTTTTTGTGCGCAGCGGGTAAATTATGCTACGGTTCATATAATGCAATAACCATAAGGAAAAGAAAATCCACAGTGGCAGGTTTTTTTCATTTTCACCTGTAATGAAAAACCAGGCAAAAGTAATTGGTGATACCAATTCCATGACGACCCAGCCCAATCGGTTGTCCATCAAAAACCCCCATTCCTGATTGATATGACGGCCATACGGGGCCGTGATGCGCCAAAACTGAATTGGAAAAAGCAGGAGGGCCAAGGCTATCCAAGCATAAATAATGGTCTGAAAATCGGCGTATGACATTTGACAAATTAATGAAAAAATGATTAGAATTTATTGTACTTGTTTATAAATTTGATTTAATGAAAATGACTGTCAAACAATATTCAAATATTAGCACTTATTTAAGCGAGAATCTCGATTTTTTAGAAAAGAGGGAGGCTGTCAATAATTTATTGATTGGTATACCCATTTCCTTAAAAAATGAAAAAGTACTAAATCCTTTTCCAGTCTTATTATCTGTGCATGCTGGCAATTCAATTGTCTTTTCAGCTATTCAGACTCCGCCCAAAAACTTATTGGTGTCAGGAGATGCCCTTAACCATCAGTCTGCTGCGGTTCCATTAATTGATTTTATGATCCAAAATAATATCATTGTTCCGGGAGTAATCGGACCGAAAAAAGTGTCGACCTTTTTTGCAGAAAAATGGTGCGCAAAAAACAATATTCAGTGGCAGACAAAATATGAGCAATTGATTTACCGATTGGATGAAATAAAAGAAATCAAATACACGAACGGATTTTGCAGAAAAGCAAAGATGAAGGATTTAGATATAGTGGGAAATTGGTTTCACGCATTTGCCAAAGAAGCCATGGATGAAGACGATCGGCAAGGGGCTATTTTAACCGCAGAAAATAAAATAACTACCGGCGGATTATTTATCTGGGAAAATAACGGAAGGGCCGTATCGATGGCTGCAGCCTCCCGACCGAGCCGCAATGGTATAGCCATAAATTATGTTTATACCCCTGCTGAATTTCGGGGGCATGGTTATGCGACAGCGGTGGTAGGTAAATTGACCGAGCTGATGTTAAAAAAATACCGCTTCTGTTCTTTGTTCACCGACCAGGCTAATCCAACGTCTAATAGTATTTATTCAAAAATAGGTTATCGACCAATTGAGGAATTTAGAATGATTGAATTTATATAACATGGATTTTTAGTAGCCGTGCCGTATTAACTTGATTTTGGTGGTCTGCGAAGCCTCGTTGATTGGTAAAAATGCATTAGTGCGCATGTTTTTCAACATGAAAGCTATTTTTACAAATATCCCTTTGCCTGCAAATGAAACAGCTCCGCATATTTCCCGCCTTTAGCCAAGAGTTCTTCGTGACTGCCCAATTCTTTCCGCATGCCGTTTTCCAGGAATAAAATCCTGTCAGCCATGCGCACCGTTGAGAAACGATGCGAGATCAGTACTGCCATTTTCCCTTCGATCAATTCTGAAAAACGAAGGAACACTTCGTGTTCGGCACGGGCATCAAGGGCGGAGGTTGGTTCATCCAGGATGAGGAGCTGGGCTTCTCGCATATAAGCACGGGCAAGCGCTACTTTTTGCCACTGGCCACCGGAGAGTTCGACACCATCGGCAAAGCGCTTGCCGAGGATTTGTTCGTATTGATTAGGTAGGGTTTCAACTACGGTATCGGCGAGGCTTTTGTGGGCGGCCGTTTCGATAGTGGGCCGTTCTTCCAGTTTGTTGATGCTACCGACGGCGATATTTTCCGCAGCTTTCATCTGGAAGCGGATATAGTCCTGGAAAATAATACCAATGGCATTGCGGAGCGATCTCAGGTCATAATCCCGAATGTCGATACCATCCAGCAAGATGCGGCCTTCGGTAGGCTCATAGAGTCGGGCCAATAGCTTGACAACGGTCGTTTTGCCAGCTCCATTTTCTCCTACCAGGGCCATTTTTTCTCCTTTTCTCAGGTGGAATGAAAGGTTGCGCACAGCCCATTTCTCGCTGTTTAAATACTTGAAGCTGACATTTTCAAAGACAAAGCCTTCCTTTATTTCATCCGGGACCATATGTCCTTTTCCATTAGCAGAAATCTGGGGCTCTATTTCGAAGAAATCAAACAGGTCTTGTAGGTAAAGAGATTGCTCCGCAATTTTTGAAAAGCGATTCATGATGCTTTGCAGCATGCTCCGCATCCTTTGGAAGGAACCGGCGAGGAAGGTCAGCGTTCCCACGGTTATGATGCCTCCCACTGTTTGAATCAAGATAAATACATAAGCGCCGTAGTAGGCGATAGTACCAATTGCAGAAAGTAGGGCTCCCCAGGAGGCCCGGCTAATCGCCAATTTTGAATTGGCCTTGAAATATTTATCTGAAATAAGTTTGAAACGGTCGGCCAAGAAATCTGCGAGGTTAAATATTTTGACTTCTTTAGCCGTCTCATCACTGGCGCCAATGTATCGAAGGTAGTCTAATTCTCTGCGTTCGGGAGTCCATCCAGTCGTGAGGGAATAAGTACGTTGGTTAAAATGTGTTTCCCCTAAAAAGGAAGGAATCACGGCAATGGCCAAGATCAATATCAGCCAAGGGTTGAAGGCTACCAGTCCCCCACCAAGGAATAAGATGGTGATAAATTCCTGGACCTGGGTCAAAACCATAGACATCAGAACAGTTCTCCCGGTAGTTTGGCGCCGGGCCCGTTCGAGCTTATCATAAAAATTAGAGTCTTCAAATTGGTAGAGGTCAAGTGTAGCTGCATGACGGATCAATTGTTCTGAACTCTGGTTGGAGAGCAGATCCCCGAGCAGACTGTCAAGCAGGGTAATTGCCCGGTTCATAAGTTCACTAATGATGGCCAGGCCGAATTCAAAACCAACCAGCAGCCAGAGCCTGTTCATACTGCCAGGTTGATCGATGAGGGCGAGGACTTCATCAATGATTTCTTTTCCGATATACAACATCAATAATGGAATGGCTGACTTCAGCAACCGGAGAACCGCGTTGGAAATGGCCATCGGCGGACTGGCTTCCCAGATCATTCCGAAGAAGCGCGGCAGGTTGTTTAATGCGGAGAACTGCTCTTTATAGGAAAGTTTTTCTTTTCTTCTTTTTGCCATGCTTTTTTAGTTCGCAGTCTTCAGTTTCCGGTAAGCAGTTGAGGATGGAGAGTCTTTATTCTGAAATAAAATTTTTCTTTCAAATTTATAAATCCAAGTTGGTCAAGGCGCGAACTAACTGATAACTACTAACCGTTGACTTAGGACTGACACTACGGATACAAGTAAAAATAAAAAGGGTTCAAATCCTTGTGGATTTGAACCCTTTGCGAGAATAGAAACTCTCTATCTGATCAATAAGTCCAGAGATCATGCTCGAAATTGAAAATCTCTTGCTTGATCTTGTCGGCTTCCAAGAGGATATCAACACCAGTAAGGTAGTCCTGAATACGGCGGTCTCTTACGTTAGATTCTTTGAAAATGTAGCTGGAAAAATAGCGCATTTCCATCAGGTCTTCCCAAGTAATTGCAGAAGCATCGTTGCCGATATTGAATACCCTTTCACGGGCAAGAATCTGACGTACATCTGGATAATAGACCCAGAACATTGGCTTCTCATAAAGGAAGTTACCGTTTTCATCCGTTTTGTCGATCAATGGTGCGATACCCAGAATCCTGACCTGAAGGGTGGAAGATTCTTCGTCAAAGAACCATACCTCCTTCATACGGAAACGTTTTACATCTTCAGGGTTGATATCGTTCCGCACAACTTGAATTTGCTCTTCATAAGTTTCGGGGTCAAAAGTAATGACGGTATCGATCGTGGCTCCCATAGAAGCTACTTCGTCGGGTGTCAATTGGGATGTAAATTTATCATCCTCAGTACTGTAAACAGTGATTTCACCTTCGGTGGCAGCATCCATCAGAATGGAAAAGAAGGGCCTTTCCGGATAGGCAAAAGGGAGGTTCATCTTCTCACGGATATCAATTACCCGCCAGATACGTTTTTCCCAAAAAATATCTGCTTCACGCACATGGTCGTAAGCAAGTACTTGCCTTTCATTGGTGATTACTTTTTGAGTGATGTCATCCAAAGGTCTTCCTGCATTTGGATCACTGGACTCGGTGAGTATATTGTCAGGTTGTTGGGCAAAAGCTGTATTGCAAAGCGCAAGTAAGAATACGAAGCCAAACAATTTCAAAGCGAGTTTCATAATTCTCAAAGATTTTAATTACGAAGTGATAAAAAGTTCTAACTACCGGGTATTAACTGAGAAATCCCGGTAGTTAGTATCTAAAGTATGAATTTTATTTAATCCTAAAAACGAGAGAGTTGATTTTACGTCCAGCTTTGTCACCTGGACATCTTGCTTTTACATTTTCGAAGTAAAATGTATCACCAGGCTTGGCGGATCTTGTCAGGTTAGCAGCTTTGCTGTTAAACCTTCCACTCTGGTTGACTACTTCAACCGGATCAGATCTTTTGGCTACTTTAACCAGGTTGAAGCCCTGGATCTGGCATTTGGCATCGAAGTCAAAATTATCGAGCCAAGCGATCAAACCTTGCTGGGCTTTGAATTCACCATTACCCATAGAACCATCTGCTTTGTTACCCAAGCGGGCAGTTGGATCAGGGATACGCTTGACGCGGAATTGCTTGCTGGCGTTCATGCCACCACCGCTCACGTTGATTTTACAATCATTGGTAGGTTCAGAAACCGTAATGTCCCAGCTGTTACTGCCTGTCTTCTTCATTTTTCCACCACCACCGGCAATATTTACATTGAGGTCGTTACTGGACACCCCGGCTGCAGAAACTGAAATCGGATTATCAACACCAATGTAGAATACGTTCATTTTATCAGCAGAAATAGCTACTGAGCGTTCTCCTACTTCGTAAGTGTATGTTGCATCACCGTCGGATTTTTCACCGGTCAAAGGGTTGATAACTTCAGCCCGGAGCTTGATGGTTTTTGTTCCGACAGAACCGGCAGAGCCAGTGTATTCTGCAATACCTTCGTTGTTAACCGGAAGTTTACGGCCATCAACGAAAATCCCGATATCGGATGGGTTCAGCGATGAACTGTAAGTACCTACAGAAATTTTAGCTTTGAATGGTTCACCTTTGATGACATAAGATTTCTCGGCCTGTACAACAGGGAAGAATGCATCAAATTCAACTACACGACCACCAGCCAATTCCGCCATATTATTGACCAGTGCGGCCTCAGAGCTTTTGGCATCTGACTGCATTTGGCTCAAGAGCGGCATAACTGCTGCTAGCGGCATTTGGCGGAATTTAAAATCGGCCCAGCTTTTCTTGTCCTTGCTTAATTTCCAAGTTTCATCATCGATAGAAAGTGGAAGGTTGTTGGCGATGTTCTTGATACGGTTGTCAATTTCCTCTTTCTTGAGGCCAAAGTTTTCACCGTTTTCGTTAAGCAGTTGGGTGTAAGTGTCCACCATTTTTTGCTTTACTTCTAAGATTTTTGCCTTTAGCTCTTCTCCTTTACCATCTTCAACTAACATGCGGGTGGTAATGTCCTTGTTCTTTTTACCTTTAGGTACCTTTTTCCCGTAGCTAACGGTGAAGTCGCCATCGTCGACAGCTCCACTCTTATCGCCGGCGGCATCTACCAATTCGTCCCGGAGGGCATCGATATAAGTGCCAAAAGAGCTGACATCAGCGCGGACTTGATCAACGGCTGGTTCAATGGCTTTATATTTAGCTTTCGACTCATCGCTGAGAAGGTCTTTCAAACCTTTCACCGTTTGGTCAAGCTGAGAGTCTACTGTATTTATACTTGCTTTATTCCCTTCGTCAAGGGTGAAGAAAGCATTCATCACCTCTGCGGACACGTTCAGGGCAAGGAGGGCCGTCAACACCAGGTACATGAGGTTGATCATTAGTTGCCTGGGTTCCTTTGGAATAGACATGTGCTAAGATTTTTAGATTAAAAAATAAAAGAAAATGAATTGCTACAGCTCCGGTGTTATTTCTGCGGGCTGAATGGTGCCATTGCATTCAACATGCCACCATAGACATTATTGAGCCCTGACAAGTTGCTGTTCAAGTCAGAAATCTGAGTCCTGTATGCCTTGGTGTCTTCCAAAGAATCAGTAAGGTCGGCCATTGCCTCATTCAGTTTAGTATAGAAATTGTTCATTGATTTGATCTGCTCACTGGTACCGGAGAAATCAACTTCCTGCAATGCCTTTAAAGAGGAAAGGCTTTTGGACATGCCTTGTAGTTCAGTCAGCATTCCGCCCAATTGGGTTTCCACTATTTCACCGTTCAATGGCTTTCCCACATCTCCCACTTCACCTGCTGTAAGTGGTGCAATGTTAGAATGATAATCTGCCAATCCAGGGTAGAGTTTGTCCCAATAATAATCTGGTTCTGGACCGATAAGCCCTAAGAATAAGAAAATGAAAGCTTCAACACTTAATCCGATGGTAAGCATTTCACTTGCACCAGGTAAACTTTCCAATTTGAAAAGGGCACCCATCAATACAACTGCTGCACCGGCACCGATGATAAGATTTTTGAAGTACTTGAATCCTTTCGTTTTTAAGAAACTCATTTTTTGTCGATTTAAAATAGGTTAGCTAAATAGATTTCGAATGGGGGAGTTTAAAAAAATTCCCTTCAAGATAATGTCGCTTATTTGAAAAGTAACAAGGGAACCGTGAAAGAAATAGATTTTTTTTCCCACAAGACTGCTTTTTGACGAAATTTTATTTCGTCGCGCAAAAGTATAAAAAAGAAATGGATAGTAACTGTATTACTATCCATTTCAATTTATGCTGAATTAACTACTAAAAGTCGTTGATGGATCGGCCGAGGAAGGTGAGTGCGCATCGGAAGCCGATATAGGATTTGGTAGTATCTTGAAATTCCCAGTGACGGTTTCCAGTTTGGAGGAACCAAGCTATATCTTTCCAGGACCCGCCACGAATCACTTTGCGTTTGAATGCCTCAGGATCGTCGTCCTTGGCATCGTAACGGATGTCTGAATTGAGATCGTGAAGGAAAGAATAGGCATTTTCGTGATACATGGTCGAAGTCCACTCAGATACATTTCCAGACATATTGTAAAGACCATAATCATTTGGGAAGTAGGCATCCGCTTTCACTGTATACAGACCACCATCTTCCGGATAGTTTCCACGGCCAGGCTTAAAGTTGGCCAACAGGCATCCTTTAGAATTTCTGGTATAATAACCACCCCATGGATATGGAGCCATTTCGTGGCCACCGCGAGCAGCGTATTCCCATTCGTGCTCTGTAGGCAGGCGGAAATCTTCAGAATTGATGCCGTCGTTTCTGAGAGATTGGTATTTGTTCCAAAGATTTGTTCTCCAATAGCAGAATGCATTAGCCATGTTCCAATCCACACCTACGACTGGGTAGTCGTCGAATGCAGGGTGGTGGAAATAATTACGTGTCATCGGCTCATTGTAAGAGTATGAATAATCACGTATCCAGACCATAGTATCTGGGTAGATTTCGAAACTTTCTCTGTTGATGAAAGTGTTACGAGGCGAGCGGCCACGATCATGGGCAGCCTTTTTCCAATCGTACCACTGGTATTCGAAAACAAATTTTTCAGAATTGATTTCCTTGCGGCCTGCAAAACGGTCGTCACCTTGATAATAAAGATCTTCCAACGTTTCATCTTCCCAATCAATTTCATATTCCCAATCAATCTGCTCATTGCCATCCTCATCTTCGATGAAGTGCTCCAGGTAGGTATGAGCGATGGAATCACGTACCCAATAAACAAATTGACGATATTCGTTATTGGTGATCTCTGTGTCGTCCATGTAAAAACCCTGAATGGAGATGGTTTTTGGTCTTTGAACAAATGTATTGGTGATATCCTGGTCACTTGGCCCGATGTGGAGTGTGCCAGAAGGTACATAAACCATTCCGTAAGGATTGATGCCTTTCCAGTCAGGACGGTCAAGAACACCGACCAGTTGGCCGTTTTCTTTAGTTCCACAGGATGATAAGATTACTGTTAATACAAACAGTGCTAACGAAGATTTTAATAGTTCTTTCATTTTAAACACCCGAATTTTCCTTGCTTTTGTGAAAAGAGACGTAAAAATACTGCTTTAAGGTTGATTTCAAACTATCAGCTTGATTTTCTGCAAATTGGCTGGCAAAATTAACAGTTTGAGGCAATCAGAACGCAAAGATTTTGGACTTAGTGTAAAAAAGTTAATTTTTATTCAAAAACCATTAAGTATGCCAAATATGCGTCAACTCGTGAACGATGCACCTCAATAAGGTGTAAATTTCAAATAAGAATTTAGACTTAGAGCAGTATTCTCAATTCTACTTTCCCCGAAAAGAAGTCGATGGAATACATTTTAATAAGTGGACGTGTACGTGTGGTATTATAAAGATCTGGGGTTGTATATGATAATTGGTGGTTTGCCTTTTCCGATTGGTTTTCCCAGGTTATAGTTCAGTAGCAGTTCATGAGTACCGCTACTTGTATTGCTGAGATTAGAGAGTGTGAGGTCATATGAGTAGCCCAGGGTAAAGTTCTCGTTCAGCTTGATTCCGCCAATGATTGCTACCGCATCCTGAGAGTTGGAATCGTAACCTCTAAACGACGCGCCTGCGAAAATATTTTCATTATAACGAGCCACAAGAGAAAAATCCATTTGTGTTTGGTAAACGTCAGATTTTACCAGCACAGAGGGGGTCAGTTGTACTTTTCGACCCATGTCCAAATTGTAGCCCGTGTAGAAATAGTAAGTGCGTTCGGGCAGGAAGCTCAAGGAAGAGAGGCTGATTTCATTTTCGGCTATGTTGGTAACAGAAATACCTACTTCCAATTTTTCACCCTGATAAAAAGCACCAGCATTAAAAGTCGGGGCATTGCCTGATTCTACCGAAAATGGAAGAATCGGGTCATTGTGACCAATGTATACAGAATTAGGGTCGGTAGGGTCAGGTTGAAATTCACCGCCTGGTGTGCGGGCTTTGGTACCATCAAATTCCCGTTGGATAAAACCAGCAGAAAGACCCAGCGAGAGCACTCCTGAATTGCCGATGACCAACTGGTAATTATAGGATGCCGTAGCAGAAGTGTGGGTCCAGGAGCCGAGCGTCTCGTTTTCAAAAGCAATTCCGATACCTCCTCCCGCAATATAAAGTGGCATATGGGCATTGACGTGCTGTGAAGTGGGATTGCCAGGAAGGTTCACCCATTGGTTACGGTAAACGCCAGTGATGCTCAGTGAATTGTCCAGCCCGGCATATGCAGGGTTGAAAGCAAATTTATTCCACATGTACATACTATATTGGGGAGCTTGCTGGGCCAGGCCGGTATAGGCAAAGGTGGCAAGGAAGAGAATCGTAATTATTTTTTTCATAGACTTTTGAATTCTATTAAGGAAGTTGCTCGGCGTGTCTGTGGTAAATGTAAAGGTCTTTTGTTATTTAACTTATACCTTCCCTCATTAATTGTTTCAATTCTTCAATGGTTTTAACGGGACGGCGACATGCATAGTCCTGGCACAGGTAGAACAGTGTTTCATTATCTGGTTCTTTTCCTGCCAGTAAAGGGAACTCATCATTCGCCTGGCTGGTTGCCATCATTGCCTTATGAGGAATAAATTGCCGATTGACCGAAATTGCGGCCTGCTCGGCATCTTTTCCAACAACCCCGATCTCCGGCATTCCATAAACCTCGTTCATCATGGCCGAGGCCCATTGGCTGAAGGAGCTCGGGTATTTTTCAATGGCATTCTTCATGGTGATTAACATCTTAGCCGCCAGAGGCCGGTAAGTGTCGTTGCCCAATAAGATTCCTAAACGTTGCAAATTATGCACCATCGTTGAATTGCCCGAAGGAGTGGCGGAATCGTACAAATCTTTCCGCCTTACTGGCACATCCTTCTGTTCGGCTGAAGTGAAGAAAAAAAGGTGGTCTTCTTCGTCCATGAAATACTTGATAACGTAATCGGTGTACCGTTGGGCCTGTTGCAGATAATTCGTGTCAAAAGTGATTTCGTACACATCAATTAGGGCCTTGATGAGGAAGGCGTAATCGTTCAAAAAGGCATCGTACTGTGCCTGGCCTTCCTTGAAGGTATGGAAAAGTTGGTCGACATAAGGTTGGGTGAATTTTTCATTGATGAAATGGAGGTTCTTCACCGCAGCTGCTTTGTAACGTTCGTCACCCAGGGCGGCATATGCCTTCGCGTAGGCACTGCACATCAGGGCATTCCAATCCAAGAGAATTTTGTCGTCGAGGCCAGGGTGTACTCGTTTGTCCCTAACCTCAAATAATTTAGCTTTAGCAGCATCCAATTTATTTTTCAAAAAACCTGTTTCTGCTCCGATTATTTCGGCAAATTCTTCCAGGCCATATTGTCGCCACAAAATATTTTTCCCTTCCCAGTTCCCTGCTTCCGAAACGCCGTAAAAGCCGTTGAAAAATACAGCATCGTCACCAATTACTTGTTTGATCTCTTCCCTGCTCCAGACATAGTATTTTCCTTCTTCCCCTTCCGAGTCGGCGTCTTGTGCAGAATAGAAACCTCCGTCTGGGTGGGTCATTTCGCGGGCCACCCATTCCAGTGTTTCTTCAATTGCATTTTTATACAACCCTTGTTCTGTGATTTTATGAGCATCGGCCAGCAGCCCGACCAAAAGTGCATTGTCGTACAGCATTTTTTCGAAATGCGGCACAAGCCATTTGGCGTCGACGGTGTAGCGGGCAAAACCACCACCAAGGTGGTCGTAGATGCCACCATTCGCCATTTTGTTTAAAGAGAAAAGAACATGGTCGGTAGCTTCCTTTTTGCCACTGTAATAGTGATAGCCCAATAAAAAGCTTAGTGCCATCGTACCCGGAAACTTTGGGGCCCCGCCAAATCCACCGTTTTTGGTGTCAAATCCCCGGTGCAGGCCATGGAAGATTTTATTCAGTGCCCCTTTGTTGAAAGGCCCATCTTCTGTAACGACCTGCAATTTGTTTTCGGTAAAGTTTTTCCCGGCATTCTGGATGATCTCCGTCAGGCGGGAGGCTTGGTCCTCAACCGTTTCTCTTTTATTTTGAAAAGCATGGGAAATGTTCATGAGTACTTGCAGCCAGGAGGGCCGGTTGTGTGCGGGCATTGGCGGGTAGTAGGTGCCGGCATAAAAGGGACGTTTGTCCGGAGTCAGGAAGCAGTTTAGCGGCCAGCCTCCACCTCCGGTAAGCACCTGGCAGGCCTCCATGTAAATCTGGTCTACATCGGGTCGCTCCTCCCGGTCCACTTTTACACAGACAAAGTGTTCGTTCATGAAATCCGCCACCTCCTGATCTTCAAAGCTTTCCCGTTCCATCACATGGCACCAGTGGCAGGTGGAATAGCCAATGCTCACCAAAATGGGCTTGTCCTCTTTTTCCGCTTTCGCAAATGCTTCGGGCTTCCACGCATGCCAATGTACCGGGTTGTGGGCATGCTGCAATAAATAAGGGGACGTCTCGTGTTGAAGTTGATTCATATCGATTTAACTGCTGTTTCCAATTCTTAACAGCAAAAAACGACATCAGTTGCTTTTGAATAGATAAAAATGAATTTTTGTGTCGCCAATGAAAAAAGCAGACATCATAAGGAAAAGCCGCGACTGGGTCGAACGATTTGTCATCGGCCTGCATTTGTGCCCGTTTGCGAAACGGCCATATGATAAGAATCAGGTGCGTTTTGAAGTTTGCCTTGCAAGTGAAGCGGAACAACAATTAACCGACCTCTGGAAAGAGATAGAACTTTTGGCAAAAGCACCAAAGGAAAAGATCTCGAACGCCATATTAATTTTTCCAAATGGGCTGAATGATTTTGGCGAATATTTGGATTTCTATTTTTTAGCTGAAAAATTATTGCAAGAACAAAATAAAGACGACCAGTTTCAATTGGCCAGTTTTCATCCTGATTATCAATTTGAAAATACCGAAAAAAACGATGTGACCAATTACACCAACCGCTCGCCTTTTCCATTTATTCATATTTTGAGGATAGAAGAAGTAGCCGAGGCCATTGACAATTATCCGGAAGTGGATAAAGTGCCAGGAAGGAACAAAAAAAGATTAACAGAAATGGGAGTGGATAAAATAAAGCAATTGGGGAGCTAAATTATCCAAAGACATAAAATTGAAAATTGTGCGAATTATTTTTTCATTCGCTTAATTCCAATTTTCAGCAAATCATTCGTACAGCATAAAATCTTTTCTCTTGATCCCGTTGTCGCCGGTTATGACGAAATGAACTGGTGGCGGGGGAATGTATGGTTAGTTCATAGTCCAGGTTCAGGTTAAAACTGGATGGGAATTCGGCAAAACGCTGTTCTATATTGCCCTGTTAAAACGGAAGGCAAAAATTAATGACAAAACCAAAAAAGTTGAAAACTGAAAACCGTTCCTGATTTCTGCCGCTTTTATTTTTGTCCACGAAAAATCATGGTACGTACGGCTTTTTAAAAGCGAATTGTCCATTAATGCCAGTGAAATTAAAGCAACGAATACAGAAAGAAAATAAATGGTGGCCGGGCCTTTAACCTGAAAGTGGTTAATTGAAAATCTTGCCATTAACAAAAAGACAATAAAATAAAAAACAATGCCTCCCAACTCGTTGATGGAAAGGAGAATGGAATAGAAAAAGGTATCCATCCAAGAGAAACCTACGCCGTTGAAAATACCAAAATACTCCCAAGTAAATGTCGTGATAATTCTTCTTAATAATAATAGAATGCCATAAAAGAAGAGTAGTTGGAAATAACGTGAAGATGAATTTTTCATTGTAAAAAAAAATAAAATTGCCATTGTGATTAAACCGCTCAGTACTCACAATGGCAATTTTTTTTTGGGGAAAAATCAAGGAGGCACCTCACTCCTTCATCGCCTCGTACACTGCATCCATTACCAGCACCCGCGTATTCATCTCACCCAATTTGTTCGGCCGCATTTTCGGATAGGTACGGTTGGAGAGGAAAATATAAATCAGGTCATTTTTCGGGTCGGCCCAGGCGGCGGTACCGGTGAAGCCCAGGTGCCCAAAAGTTTCATCGCTGGCAGAAAGCGAGAAATTGGGATCGTATCGGCGGTCGAGCTGGAGCATGTCGAAGCCGAGGCCCCGGCGGGTACAACCGTTGCAGCGGGTGGCGTACTGATGGATCGTTTGTGGCTGGAGGTATTGTACGCCGCCATAAGAGCCTTTGTTCAATAGCATCTGCATCAGTTTGGCGAGGTCGTTTGCGTTAGAAAAAAGGCCGGCGTGGCCACTCACCTGATCGAGCATGGCGGCTCCCATGTCGTGTACATATCCCTGTATTTTGCGCTGGCGGAAATAGCGGTCTTCCTCCGTGGGCGGCATGCGGTCGACGGGAAATTTTGCGATGGGCCGGTAGGTGGTGGTTTCCATGCCCATAGGCCCGTAAAAATGCGCTTGTGCATATTCGTCGATGGGTTGCCCACTTTGCCTTTTGATTATTTCGGCTGCGATATAAAATGCGAGATCGGAATATTTATAGCCATATCTTTCCCGCAGCGGACTGGCCAATATTTCTTCCCATATTTTTTGTGGGTAATCATCTTTTATAAATAGATCTTTCGCCACGGAAAGAGAATAACCGACGCTCGATTTTCTTTTATAAAATTCACTCAGTGGTTGCTTTTTTGCGGAAATGGTTTTTTCATAAAATTTGATCCACGTCGTCAGGCGTGCCCGGTGGGCGAGCATTTTTGACAACGGGATATCTGCTTTGTCCGTCGTGTCAAATTCAGCAATATATTTTTTGACCGGATTGCTGTAATGGAATTTCCCTTCGTCCTGCAATTTCATTAACGACACCGTTGACGCGGCAATTTTTGTGATGCTCGCCAAATCAAAAATATCGTCTGCCTGTGTTTTTTTCGACTTGCTGCTGTAGGTGTGGCGTCCATAATTTTTATGAAAAATAACTTTCCCTTTTCTGGCCACCAAAACCACCGCTCCGGGTGTTGCTTTTTCGTCGATGGCCTCTTGTACAAGGCTGTCGATTTTCAATAATTTTTCGCTGTTCATGCCGACCTCTTCGGGCAATCCGTAGGTGAGCCTTTGCAGGGCAGGAGTGGTGATGCCCATGCCCGCTCTGCTTTTTCCGGTAACGGTGACCGGCAGCTTTCCATTGATGGGAAAAGCTCCAAACAAAGCCTGCGCAGCTATTTCCTGGATGTCGTCCGCTTCCTCATAGGCGACCAATATATTTTCAATGTGATCGAAGTATTTCAACGAATATGGGTTGCCGAATACAACAAGCACCACTTTTGTTTTTTTATTTAATTCTTCAATAAAATTTTTAGCGCTGTTATTGATGCCATATTTCCATTTGGCAAATTGCGACATGTTGTGCAGGCTGACGATGACTGCATCTTTCTGTTCGAGTTTTTTAATTAAATTGTTTTTATTTTTTTCAGACACATCTTTGCCGGAAGTATACGTATCAATTTTTTTGTAAAAATTTAAATGTTCGTGAAAAGGGTTGCCTTTTTTTGTGCCGATGGCAACCGCCCCGAGGTTTAGATTTGCCAGGTTTTTAAAACCTGTCAACCCTGCGGGAGAGGCCGGATTTCCGAAAGGGATTAATTGATCATTGTTCCGTACCAGCGTCATTGCCCCTGCCACTAATTTTCGCCGCAAGGCTTTTGCTTCCTGATCATTCACCGCAGCGCTGGTGTTTGCCGGATTTAATTTTTCGACTTTCGTGACGCCCATCCGGTATTTCCATCGCAACACTTTTTTGACGCTGTTATTGATTAATGCCGTATCGAGTTTGCTTTCAACAATCCATTTTTTTACGGTTTTAAAAGCAGCGTCCACATTGCTCGGCAATAACAAGACATCATTTCCAGCGGCCAGGGCTTTGGCCTCTACCTCTCCCGGACCGTGGTATTTTACGACACCTTTCATTTCCAGGGCGTCGGTCATGACGAGCCCATTAAAATTCAATTTATTTTTTAACAAATCCGTGATGGTTGCGTGGGAGAGGGTCGTTGGAGTATTTTCTTCTTTTACCAGGGTTGGCACGTTCAAATGGGCGACCATTACGCCTCCGATTCCTTGGTCGATCAATAATTTAAAGGGGTACAGTTCCATGCTGTCGAGCCGCCCCATCGAATGGGGAATGATGGGCAGGTCGTGGTGACTATCGACGTCGGTGTCGCCGTGGCCGGGGAAATGTTTGGCGCAGGCGAGTACGCCATTATCCTGCATGCCCTTCATATATTGGAAGGCTTTGACGGCTACCTTTTGAGGGTTTTCTCCGAACGAACGGTAATTGATGACCGGGTTGTTTGCATTATTGTTGACATCTGCGACCGGTGCAAAATTGATGGTCACACCTACCCGCCGCAGGTGGCGGGCCACGATGGCGCCCATTTCATAAATCAGTGTTTCGTCCTGAATGGCTCCGAGCATCAATTGCCGGGGAAAGGAGAGCGCGTAATTTTTATAGCGCATGCCCACGCCCCATTCCGCGTCGAGGGTAGAGAACAAAGGGACGTGTTTGGTGAGGGCCTGATAACGGTTGGACAGTTCGACCAGTTTTTCCGGTTTGCTTTTGTGGGTCGGGTTGAAAAAACAGACGCCTCCAATGTGGTATTTTTTTATTTGCTCCGCAACGGCATCCATGTTCTCGTCGCTCCAGTCGGTGTTGGCCCGTACCCAGACCAGTTGGCCAAGCCGTTCGTCGGGCGTCATTTTATGAAAAATACTGTCGACCCAATGCCGTTCCTTCGTAATTTCTTCAATGGATATATTAGACGGATTTTCCTGCCGGTTGAAGGAAGCTGCGGAAATGAAAATCAGCCCGCATATGAGGACGAATAGGGAAAAGGTTTTTTTCAATTTGAAATGAGTGTTAAAATTAAGGTGAAGGGGCTGCTGACATTGTGAATTACAAATCTACGGAAAATTCAAAGATGGCCCGGGTTTCCCGCAGAGGTGCGCATGGTTTCCCTGAGCCATTTCGAAAAGTCTGCGGAACACTGCGCAAAACTTTGCGATCATTGCGGGCGACCCAAGTCACGTTTTTACCAAATATTTTCCTCCAGCAAATAATGCCGCACATAATCTGCCACACCATCTTCCAGGGAATAAAATGGCCGATCGTACCCTGCTGCCCGTAATTTATCCATATTTGCTTCGGTGAAATATTGGTACGTTTCCCGAATATCCACCGGGGTATCGATAAAAGAAATATTGGGCGCAGCGTCCATTGATCTAAAAGTATTCGTTACCAGGTCGAGGAAGGTCCTGGCTTTTCCAGTGCCTACATTGTAGAGGCCACTTTGTGTTGGATTTTTATAAAAAAAATAGCACACGTCCACCACATCTTTTACGTAAATAAAATCGCGGCTTTGGTAACCGTCTTTAAAGTCAGGACGATGTGAACGAAATAGCTTCATGCCGCCCGTTTTTTTTATTTGCCTGGTGGCATGAAAAATGACGGAGGCCATGCGGCCTTTGTGGTATTCATTCGGGCCGTATACGTTGAAGAATTTTAAGCCGGCCCAGAAAGGGGGCTTTGGTTTCCCGACCATTCGGTGCGGGATCTCGCTTTGCTCGATTTGGTTTCCCGACCTGGCGGTGCGGGATTTTGCTGCGCTCAATTTTGGTTGTTGGTCTAAGAGGAGCCATTTGTCGAATTCGTTTTTTGACTCGCCATAAGGATTTAACGGGTTTAATTTTTCGACAATTTGATGGTTGTCCTCGTAGCCGTGTTCACCAAGTCCGTAGGTGGCGGCGCTGGAGGCGTATACGAGCGGGATATTATTTTCAAAACAGACGTGCCATATTTTTTTGGAATAGCCAAGGTTTAATTCATCAAATATTGCGGTGTCTTTTTCGGTGGTATCCGTACGGGCGCCGAGGTGGAACATAAAATCAATTTGCGCCGCATTATTCTCGAACCACAAGGGGAAATCTTTTCGGTCTATCTTGGAATAAAAACTTTTATGTTCGAGGTTTTTATTTTTTTGAGGAAATGAAAAATCGTCGACGAGAATTAAATCCGTATGTTCTTTTTGATTTAATTTTTTGACCAAACAACTCCCGATAAAACCCGCCGCTCCAGTGACTACGATCATAGGTGAATGAGGAATGAGGAATGAAGAATGAAGAATGAAAAATTATTTTTCTTCATTTTCATTAATAAGCCAGTTTAAATGTTTCTCCGTCCAGGTTTACGCCGTTGGACAAGGTGATGTTTATTTTTTGTTCTTCTGAAAAGCCGATGGTTTCGCCATCGTTCAGTTCTAAGTTGCCGGCCAGCACATATTGACTGGCACTGTAAATAAAGGCGACTACTTCGTCCATGCTGTTTTCAGAATTGACCACTTCAATTTCTTTGAGCCCGAACTCTTTCAGGCCGTATGTGTAAGCGGAGTTCCCCTCGTCGCCGGGGCGCAGGCCAAAGTAAATCCATAAATAGAGTGGCAGTTGTTCTTCGTCCATGGTTGCTGCCTCTTGTAGATAAAATTCTTTGGAAAGAACCAATGTCTGATTATTTAAGTAGACCCCGGTCGCATCAGAATTTTCGAGTAGGATGGCCGTGATTTTGGTGAAGGCTATATTGAGTTCCAACGGCGTTTTTTCTCCAACTACTGCAATGGCAATGTGCGATTGGTTATTCAAAGCCGACCGGGCATCTTTCCACAGGTACGAATATTCCACGGCCGTTTCCAGTTGTTCTCCCGGTACTGGCGCAGGGATCATGGCAATTAAATAAGTAATGCCATCTGACAGAAAAGAAATGGTCTGATCGTTTCCATCAATATCGTCTTGTTCCAGGTCCCAGGTATCCAGGATGCCTTCCTCGATACTCGGATAATCCATCAGTTTCATCTCCGGCAGCAACAACATGCCCAATACGGTATTGGTACTGTCGGTCATTTCCGGAACCTGTGCTTTGACGATGGAAAAGGAAAACAAGAATAGAGAAAAGAAGGTCAAAAGGTTTTTCATGAAATTAGATTTTATAGCGTAACTCGGATTGTTGATCCGAGAATGTTGTTTGCTCGGACGGACAATCCGAGTCACTTTGGGCTAAGACATAAAATAAGCCACTGCCAGGTCGTACCCTTCCAAACCCAGGCCAATAATACTGCCTACACAATTGGCTGCTGTATACGAATGGTGCCGAAAAGATTCCCTCGATAGAGTATTGGAAATGTGAACTTCCACAACCGGTGTTTCGATGGCGGCAATGGCGTCTGCCAGTGCGATGGAAGTGTGTGTGTAGGCACCTGGATTAAAAATAATACCATTGTAGGTAAAACCTGCTTCATGCAACTGGTCAATCAGCTTTCCCTCATGGTTGCTCTGGTAATAATGTATGGTTATATCGGGAAATTTCATCTGTAGTTTTTCGAAATAGTCTTCGAAAGATTGCCGCCCGTATATTTCCGGTTCCCGTTTGCCGAGGAGGTTGAGGTTTGGACCATTGAGGATTAGTAACTTCATTTAACTTTGAGTAGACAGGTAGGCGAGTAAACAAGTAGGCGAGTAAGCAATACCAATGGTGCCTACTCGCCTACTTGTTTACTCGCTTACTTCAAATTAGTTCGCCATTTCCGACATAAACTTCAGCCGTACCAGTTGAATTTCCTCCAGTTCGTAATCGTCGTCTTTCAGTTCACGGAAAGCTGCTTCGGGGTCATCCGTTTCAGCTTCCATGAAATACTCGTATAGTTCTTCGATGATGGCGTCATCCAGGGTGTCTTCCAGGTAATAGTCGATGTTCACCTTGGTGCCGGAAGATACGATGGCTTCCAGTTCTTCCATTAGTTCATATTCTTTCAAGTTGTTCTGGCGGGCGATTTCCGGTAGCGACAATTTTTTATCAATGGCCTGAATGATGGCCACTTTCATTTTCGATTTGTTCGCCACCTGTTTGATGACCACATCCGTTGGACGGTCTATTTCATTGGCCTCTACATACTCGGCGATCATTTCGAGGAACGGACGGGCATAACGCATGGCCTTGCCACTGCTGACCCCTTGGATCTTGGTCATGTCGTCCATTGAGATTGGGTACTGGGTAGCCATGTCTTCGAGCGACGGGTCCTGGAAAATAACGTAGGGTGGGACATTTTTTTGCTTGGCCACCCGGCGGCGCAGGTCTTTGAGCATTTTTACCAGGGTCTCATCCAGGACGGCATTTTTGCCACCGCCATCGTATTCGACTTCCTGGTTGTCGTAGTCGAGGTTGATCGGAATTTCAATGTCAAACGGCTTGTCCAAAAAAGCGAGACCTTTTTCGGTCATTTTTAAAACACCGTACGTTTCGATATCCTTCCGGATCAGTTCATTGAGCATGCCGTGGCGGAATACGGAATGCCAGAATATTTCTTCTTTGTCTTTTCCCTGGCCGAACCCCTGCCGCTTGTTGAAGCGGTAGTCTTTCATTTCCTTCGTCTGCTTGCCCATGACGAAATCCACCAAAGTTTTTATCTTATAATTTTCCTCCAGTATTTGCAACGATTCCAGGGCGATTTTCATCTCGTTGGTCACTTTGACTTTGTCCTTGGGGTTTTTGCAATTGTCGCACATGTCACTGCAATCGGCTTCGCTGAATTCTTCGCCAAAATAAAACAAAAGGAAGCGGCGGCGGCAGCCGGTGGTTTCCACATAAGCCATGACTTCCTGCATGAGCTGTGAACTCATTTCCCGTTCGGCCACTGGCTTGTCGCGCAGGAACTTTTCCAGCTTGGCCATGTCCTTGTAAGAGAAAAATGCCACGCAGCGGCCCTCCAGGCCGTCCCTTCCGGCACGACCGGTTTCCTGGTAGTAATTCTCAATACTTTTTGGCATGTTGTAATGGATGACAAAACGCACGTCGGGTTTGTCGATCCCCATTCCAAAGGCGATGGTGGCGACGATCACGTCCACATCTTCCATCAAAAAAGCATCCTGGGTGGCGGAGCGGGTTTTGGCATCGAGGCCTGCATGGTAAGGAGCAGCTTTGATGCCGTTCACATTGAGGACCTGGGCAATTTCTTCAGTCGATTTTCTTGCCTGTACATAAATGATCCCGGACTGGTTGGGAATGGTTTTGATGATCTGGACAATCTGCTTGAAGGTGGCATCTTTTTTCCCTTTTGGCCGCACTTCGTAGAAAAGGTTATCCCGGTTGAAAGAAGATATGAAGATGTTCACATCGTCCATGTGCAGGTTTTTTACAATGTCCGATTGCACTTTCGGGGTGGCAGTGGCAGTCAGGGCGATGATCGGGATGTCGGGATTGATGGCGTCGATCATTTCCCGGATGCGCCTGTATTCGGGGCGGAAATCATGGCCCCATTCGGAAATACAGTGGGCTTCATCGACGGCAACAAAGGAGATGTTGGCATTCTTAAAAAACTGGATATTTTCTTCTTTGGTCAATGTTTCCGGGGCCACATAGAGCATTTTGGTTTTGCCGTCCACAATGTCGGCCTTCACTTCCTTCATCTGTACCCGGGTGAGGGAAGAGTTCAGGAAATGGGCAACACTGTCGCTTTGGCCATATCCCCGGATGCTGTCCACCTGGTTTTTCATCAGGGCGATGAGCGGGGAGATGATGAGTGCAGTACCTTCCTGCATGAGTGCAGGTAATTGGTAACAAAGAGATTTGCCACCGCCAGTGGGCATGATGACAAACGTATCTTTTTTATCGAGAACGCTTTGGACTATTTTTTCCTGTTTGCCTTTAAAGGAATCAAAACCAAAATATTTGTGGAGGGCTTCGTGGAGGTTGTTCTGTACAAGTGCTTTTTCCGCTACCATCATTTTCGCTGATGTTTTATTAAAATTGAATAGTTAGGATATTTTTATTTGGTCTAAAAGGTTACGTCAAGAACGGTAGAAAGATTTTCTGGTTTAAAAAATTCGATTGATAAATGTAGTTAAAAATCCCGTTTTCAAAAAAATACTTAAGGGAAAAGATTGAGGAGAGCTTTTGTCGGTCCTTTGTTTTAGAAGGATTGTGCAATATACCTGTCTATAGTGTCTCGAATAAAACGTTTTTAGCCTTGAAAAACATATGTTATTTTAATAAAAAATAAATATGTTTTTTCAAAAAGCAGCCAAAAGTAAAAATTAACGACTGAAATACAAAATAAATTATCGAAACTGGCGCAGCATAAATTATTGCTGAAAATAAAATTCTTGACCTGTGTGTTGATGGCTGTTTTTGGTTTGGCCAATGCAGTCTTTTTTAAAACAATCTACCGTTCTGTCGTTTCAAATATTCTTTTTTTTGGTTTGAAGTCAAAAGTCTTGATGTATGGCCGGGCGCAGGAGGAGTTTTAATGTGCTAACTGTACCTTTGCCTTATGCAAAACACCGACCACTCATCGGCTATCCTAAAGTCTGCAAGACAGACATTGGACATTGAAATAGCAGCGTTGCAGGACCTGCGCGAAAGTATTGATGGTCATTTTGCCCGCGTGGTTGACCTGATTCACGGTGCGCAAGGAAGGGTCGTGGTTTCGGGCATCGGCAAGAGTGCCATCGTGGCCCAAAAGATCGTTGCTACTTTTAATTCTACCGGAACGCCGGCACTTTTCATGCATGCAGCCGATGCCATCCACGGCGACCTTGGTATGATCCAGCCTGAAGACATCTTGATCTGCTTGAGTAAAAGTGGTTCTACTGCTGAAATAAAAGTACTGGTACCACTTGTGAAGAGCAGAGGGGTGGCCGTGGTCGGCGTGGTCAGTCAAAAGGACTGCTGGCTTGGGCGACAGGCTGATTACCTTGTACATATTCCCATTTCCAAGGAGGCCGATCCCAACGACCTGGCCCCCACGGCCAGTACCACGGCCCAGATGGCCTTGGGGGACGCGCTGGCCATTTCTTTGTTGTCCTTGCGTGGGTTCCAGCCCAGTGATTTTGCAGAATTTCATCCCGGCGGTGTTTTGGGAAAACAATTGTATTTGCGGGTAAGTGACCTGTATCCGCAAAATGAACGACCTGCCGTTTTTGCCCAAACAAAAATACCGGCAGTGATGCTGGAAATGACGGGCAAACGGCTGGGCTGCGCAGTGGTCTTAAGTGAAGAAGATCAGGTCGTCGGAATTATTACGGACGGTGATTTGCGGAGAAAACTGGAACAACAAGGTGACAGGGGCATTTTCCATTTGAGTGCCGGAGAAATCATGGGCCGATCTCCAAAAACCATCCAGGCCGACGCCCTCGCCGTCAAAGCCCTCGAACTCATGCGGGCCAACAGCATCACTCAATTAATAGTGTTAAAAGGCGAAAATTACGTTGGTGTGGTACACTTGCATGACCTGGTGCGGGAGGGGCTGGTTTAATTGATAATTGATAATTGATAACTTATACTTGATAATGAAAAATGGAGAAGGTCTTATAACCTACGGCTTAATAAGGGGAAAGACGAGCGTGTTAATATTTTTCCTTTTTCCTTTTTCCTTTTTCCTTTTTTTTCTTTCCTGTAATTATGAAAAAAGCACAAGTGCTGTGCCGGCTTTTTATCATTGGCAGACCCACCTGGAAATTACACCTGCGGAGCGCCGATTAATGGACTTGTTAAATGTCCAAAAATTGTACGTTAAATATTTTGATATAGATTTAGATGGAAACAGCCAGCCCGTTCCTCATGCGGTAGTCGATATAAATGGGGAGTTGTTAGATGAAACTGTCATCGTTCCCACCGTATTCATTACCCACCGTACTTTTAAAAGTATTTCCAAAAAAAATATTGAACAATTAGCCAGCCGTATATTTAAAAAAATAAATGAAATAAATAACCGCCTCTATCCCACTGCGAACTATTTGCCAACCGAAATCCAATTTGACTGTGACTGGACCCCAACCACCCGCGAAAATTATTTTTATTTTTTAGAATGTTTCAATTCAAAATTCAAAACTCAAAACTCAAATGGAGTGAAGCGACATCCCGCACCGAGAGGTCGGGAACTTTCTTCCACCATCCGCCTTCACCAGTTTAAATACCCTGAACAGACCGGCGTGCCTCCGGTGGACAAAGGGATGCTCATGTTTTATAATGTCGGAAATCTGGAAAATTGGGAAACCGGAAATTCAATTCTGGAAATGCCCACGGCCGAAAAATACCTGACACCCGGTACCCAGTATCCCATCCCACTTGATTGTGCATTGCCAATATTTAAATGGGGCGTGGTTTTCCGAAACGGCGAGCTCGTTTATTTAATAAATAATTTAAGTCGGAATGCTGTCGCAGATACTTCCCGTTTTTTTAACATAAATAAAAACAGATATGCGGTAAAAAAAAGTACCTATCTTAAAGGGTATTATCTGTACAAAGACGATTTAATCCGCCTCGAAAAAATAGATGCAGCGTTACTGGATGCTGCTGGAGCAAAACTTGCTGAATTTCAAAAATCTATTAAGTCTGCAGGTAGCAACACAGGCAGTCAGAGAACTATTTCTTTTTATCATTTGGACACCACAACGCTGGCATCGTTTCAATATGAAGATTTTAAAAAAGTGATCGATCGGTTTTGATGCACGTCAGGGCATGGGTTGAAAAAGCGTTTAAAAATATTCCTTATTATTGTCCATTAAATAAAAAAGCAATGCACTGCAATATTTTTATAAGCACAGATATTTTGAATTTAAGAGGTAAGTTAAAATGGCTCCCTCAATTGATCTGTCTTATATTTTTGTTAGCCCCTTTTTCCGTTTCCAATGCCTGTGGCCCTCAGCCCTTTTCTTTTCACGGCTATACTTTTCTCAACCAAAATATTTTATTTAAAAAAGATAAAAAAGCAAATAAAAAGAAAGCGGTTGAAACGACTCCACCGGTCGTAGCTGTGTTTGACCAGTTTTACGGTAATTATTTTGCAAAAAACGATTCGGTCATCATCAATGAAAATATTGCAGAGTGGGAGGAGCGGTACTGTGGTTTGGTAAAAAAAGCAGACCTCGAATTCATGGTTTATAAATCCGACACCACCGACCTGGAAATATTGTTGACCAACATGGGGAGCAAGTCGTTGCAGGTGCCGCTCCGTCTGCGGGGCAATTCTTTTGCGGAATATGTGTGGGAAAATAAATGCACCGAAAACATCGAATATCTGATCTTCGCCAAGCGGTGCGAAGTCCATGTGACCGCTGAAAGCAGTTGGGAAATATCCCGCCGCAATGTGCCGGCCATGCAGCATTTGATAAAAACCGGGAGGAAAGCTTTCAACCGGACCAAGTCGCATTATATGCGCTTGCGGTATGCTTACCAAATTATTCGTTTGGCACATTATGCGGGACTGTACGAGGAAACCTTGAATCTGTATGACAAGCTGTTGCCAAAAATAGACAAGTTCGAAAGCCGCTACGAAGAGAGCATTATTCCCTGGTGGATCGAAGGGCACCGGGCCGGGGCGTTGTTAAAACGGAAGCGGCGGGCAGAAGCATCCTACCTGTACGCCAAAATATTCCGGTTTTGTCCCAGCCGCCGGCAATCGGCTTACCTGAGTTTTTCCATCCAAACCGACGAAGAATGGGCCGATTGCCTGAAGCTCTGCCAGTCCGACGAAGAGCGGGCCATGATCTATGCCATCCGGGCCTCCAACCCGAAAAGCAGGGCGGTGGAAGAAATGGCGGCCATCTATCGGCTCGATCCTGCCAACCCTCAGTTGGAGCCATTGCTGCTTCAGGAAATCCGTAAGATAGAACGGCATTTGTTAGGGCTGAAATTCAACCACAGGCGGAAGGAAAACAAGAGGCGGTACGGCGTCCCTGTAGCCGGTATTGAGAACTATGCCATTGATTTACAGGAATTTGTCAGGAAAGTGAGGTCGGAGACGAAAGTGCCCCGTCCCAATCTTTGGCTGATCACGGAAGGCTATCTGGAGTTTCTCGCCGGTGATTTTTACGCTGCCGAAAAAACGTTCACGGAAGCGGCGAGAAAAGTGGAAGACGAAGTACTGAAAGAACAATTGGACGCCTTTCTGCTGGCCATGGAAATTGCCAAGTTTGACAAGCCGACCTCCAGGGTGGAAGACATGGCCTACGCCATCATGAAAGAGAATGAACTGTACCGCCGGTACCCCAGTTTCCAATCCTATCTGCGCGACAAGATGCGCTACCTCTATGAAGAGGCCGGCCAGGATAGCAAAGCACTGCTCACCTACAGCAACTTGCAGATCCTCCAGGTCAATCCCGTACCAAATATGGTGGACGAGCTCCTGGCGGTACTGCAAAAACCGGAACGCACCCAACTGGAACGGTTGCTCACCGAACGTTTTTCTGTCAGTGACCTGCTCGACCTGAAGGCTATCTACATGATGGGCGAAGGGCAGATGGAAGCGGCGGCGCAATTCTACGCGCGCATCCCTGCCACAGAGTGGTCGAAATATGGCGAGTACAATCCTTTTATTGAAAATTTTCATGACCTCGTGAATATTGACAGCAGCAAAGATTCGCTCACGCAAACGGTCAGCCTCAACCGGGGCGACCTGATCAATACCTTATTGGAGTTGGAGTTTCAGGCCAAAGGCAATCCGGAAAAGGCGCCTATCTATTATTATAAACTGGGGCTCGCCCATTACAACATGAGTTACTTTGGCTACGAGTGGAAGGCCATGGACTATTTCCGCAGCGGTACCACCTGGAATAAACTGGACAAAAGCCGGAGAGGGGCCTACCCGTATTGGGAGTATCCGCTCGGCAACCGGGAAAACACAGATGTGTCCCGTGCCCTTTTCTTTTTTGAAAAGGCCCGGCTCATGGCCAAAACATCGGAGCTTAAAGCCAAAGCAACTTTTCAGGCCGCCCGCTGTGAGCAGAAACTGTTTTTTATGAGTGATTTGTACCAGCCACCGCCCTGCTGCAATAATATTCCCCTGCTGCCACAGGAATATCTCTATAATTTCGACCGGTTGAAAAATGAATTTTCGGAAACGGATTTTTATGAGTGGATCATCGAGGAGTGCCAGTATTTTGCAGCGTATGCGAGGAGGGGCAGGGCGATAGATGGTAGATGGTAGATGGTTTTTATAATTCACTATTTAACGCAGGAATAATTGTTGAAAAAGTTTTTAAAATATTTTATAAAAATTCTCGCTGGAATATTAATTCCAATTTTTGGTTATATTTTAACCGGATTGATTCTCTCCATTATTCCGACCAGCCCTGATTCGGTTAATTGTAAAAAAAATAAGGAAATATACCTCACTACCAACGGTGTTCATTTGGATATCATAATTCCCACAAAATATTTGGAAAACAATTTAATTGAAATATTCAATGTGCCTGCCTCCGTAAATTATCTTTCTTTTGGCTGGGGCGACAAAGGGTTCTATTTGGAAACACCGACCTGGGACCAATTAAAATTTAGCGTAGCGGTCAACGCCGTTTTTTTTAAAAGTGAAACGGCCATGCATGTTACTCAATATAAATACCAGTCAGATCGTTGGAGCAAAATTGAATTATGTGAAGAGCAACTCCATGCATTGATCAATTATGTCATGGATTCTTTTGCAAAGAACAATGAATTACAGATTATGGAAATAGCCGGTGCTGGCTATTTTTCCAACGATAAATTTTATGAAGCGACCGGGAATTATTCTTGTTTGCGGACTTGCAATAATTGGGTTAATAAAGGATTAAAAAAAGCTGGAGTGAAAACATCCGTTTGGTCGCCATTTGATTTTGGTGTGTTGTACCACGTGGAATAAACGCGCAATTGATTCCTTTAAAAAATAAATTTAAATGCCTTGTGCCAATCTCTCTGTTTCAACTCTATTTTCTTTTCCGTTTACTCCCTGTGTGACAAAAAATAACACAGCGCTGATGTGGAGGACTTAACAGCGTTGAAACAGAGGAAATTAATATGAAAAAATACAGAATAATAAATACGGAAATTTCTGATCTGCCATTTATTTATTCCATGTTTGATGATGCTATTGTATATCAGCGTAGGAATAATTTTCCCGTTTGGGAAAATTATGACAAGGATATTTTAAATGTTGATATTGGAGAAAAAAGGCAATTTAAATTAGTCGATCCTGCCGGAGAGATTGCCTGTATTTTTACCATTTGTTTTGATGATAAAATAACCTGGCGGGAACGGGACCAGGGAAATGCTGTTTACCTGCACCGAATCGTAGTTAATAAAAAATTCAAAGGGCAACGCTTGGTCGGGCAGATTTTGGAATGGTCGGTCAATTATGTAAAGGAAAAAAATATTCCATTCGTCCGAATGGATACCTGGGCCGACAACCCAACGATCATCGCTTACTACCAGAGTTTTGGATTTGCCATCGTCGAATATTTTACAAACCCGGATACAGACGAGTTGCCGGTGCAGGCGCGGGGCAACCGGGTCGTTCTTTTGGAATATAAAGTTTGAAAAATAATACCCAATTAAATTCTTGTAATAACCACTCTGTCAAACCTCTTTTCTGTTCTCCGTTTAAGCTTTGTGTTATTTTTTGTTACACAGTGTTCGGGTAAAGGAATAAACAGAGTTGAAACAGAAAAAAGGAATTAAAATGAAACACCAGGCTACATCCATCCGCACTTTTATCGGCGCTAAAGAATTTGATTTGTCAAGGGCTTTTTATCGAGAATTGGGATTTACAGAATCGGTTGTTTCTGATAAGATGTCCTACTTTCGCATAAGCGATAACCTGGGGTTTTATTTGCAGGATTATTATGTGAAAGAATGGGTGGATAATTCAATGGTATTTTTGGAAGTGGATGATGTGGCGCACTATTGGAAGGCGCTGAATAAATTGGGACTACATCATAAATACGAGCAAGTGCGCCTGACACCAATCAAAGAATACGATTGGGGGCGGGAGTGTTTTTTGCATGATCCATCGGGCGTGCTGTGGCATTTTGGGGAATTTTATGGATAGATGAAGTTTTGGCGGTATTGCCGCTGCAAGCGGCAATACCGTTAGTCATCCGAGCAATTTTAATAAAATGAAAGAAAAACTAAATATCCGTTTGCTGGAAAAAGAAGATGCCACCGAACTTCACAATTTAATAGAACTGAATCGAAAGCGGTTGGAGAGATATTTTCCAATTACTGTTTCACAAAATTCAAGTTTGCAGGCAAGCACGATTTACGTAAGTAAAAAGGTGAAACAGGCCGAACAAAAAGAGTTGTATTTCTTTGTTATTTTATTTAATAAAAAAATAGCGGGCGGTATTATTCTCAAAAATATTGATTGGCGGATACCGAAAGGCGAGCTGGCCTATTTTATTGGTGGAGAATGGGAAGGGAAAAGAATTATGTCCCAAGCAATGGACCGGGCGATGAGTTATCTGTTCAATGAATTGGGCCTGAATAAATTGTTCATCAAGTGTTCCCCAAAAAATATTCCGAGTCGGCGATTGGCGGTCAAAAAAGGATTTAAATTGGAAGGGTTGCTGCGCCAGGAGTTTCGCATCGAAACCGGTGAGGTTGAAGACATTGAATATTATGGAAAATTAAAAGTAGAGACAAGATGAAACTATTGATTGCGGCTATTTCATTTTTAGTGCTGGTCATTGTTTTTTCCTGTAAAGGAAAAATAAAAAATAAAGGCGCTGCGATGACCAGGGGGGAGGTGGCTTATGACGAATGTTACGGGGAGCTGGCCAAAAAATTAGAAAAGAATGGAGTTGCAATCAGTAGTTTGGAACTGTTGATCCGGGTATTTAAACAAGAAGAAATACTGGAAGTGTGGGCCAAAAATAAATTAGCTGAAAAATTCAAAAAGATTGCGGAGTATCCTTTTTGCAAAAACAGCGGAACGCTAGGCCCTAAAAGAAAAGAAGGCGACCAGCAGATACCAGAAGGTTTTTACCATATTGACCGTTTTAATGGTAAGAGTAAATTTTATTTGTCGCTGGGGATCAATTATCCGAATGCCGCCGACTTGGTTTTAGCAGACAAGCAAAAACCGGGTAGCGATATTTTTATTCACGGTGGATGTGCCACGGTAGGGTGCATCCCCATTACCAATGAAAAAATAAAAGCATTGTGGGTGCTGGCCAGTGAGGCCCTAACACAAGGCCAGTCCAAAATTCCTGTCCATATTTTTCCTTTTGAAATGACGGCAGAAAATCTACGCAAAAACAGTCAGGTGTATCCACAGCATCGACTGTTTTGGGAAAGCCTGCAGAAAGGGTTTTTATACTTCGAAGAATATCGGTCTGTCCCACAAATGACCGCATTAAGTAATGGCTATTACCATTTGAGCAAATAGATGTGTCCGTTTGCCAACCCTTTTTTTGATCTTTTGTTATGGGGGTTTTAAGGAATCTTCGTGTCTTATTACTTTCGCAACCCGAAAATAGAAAACGACGGTCTCCTCTCTACTTATATTTCAAAACAAAATATCCTAATCAAACTCAAAATGTACATCAAAACTATTCTTTTGGGCTGTCTGTCAATGGCCCTCGTTACTCTATTGCCTGCACAAGATAAAAGTGACCTGCATGTCTGCGGTACACAAGATGGAAAAGTAGAGTGGCTGGCCCGCTATCAGGCCGACGGAGGAACCTTTGAACGTTCCGGCGCTACGCTGTTTTTGCCGATAAAAGTCCATCTGGTAGGTACCAGCCAGGGAGAGGGACATTTTCCTGTAAGCAGGTTATTGGATGCTTTTTGCACATTGAACAATGATTTTGTTCAGGCGGATATTCAGTTCTTCATTTCAGGTGATATCAACTATATCAACAATGACAACTATTATGACCACACCTTTCAGCAGGGCAACCAAATGATGTCACAGAATAATGTAAGTGCTAAGATCAACTGTTATGTGGTGGATAGCCCGGCCGGGAACTGTGGTTACAGCAACTACTTTAGAGGCATCGCCCTGGCCAAGAGCTGCATGGGTGCAGCAGATCATACCTGGGCCCATGAAGTGGGGCATTATCTATCATTGCCACACCCATTTTTCGGATGGGAGGGCACTGATTCCGACTTTGCCTACAATGAGGCAGCGCCTAATTTTGTGGGCGGTGAAGCAGTGGAACGAATGGATGGCAGCAACTGCCAATTTGCGGCAGATGGGTTTTGCGATACCCCACCAGACTATCTTGCTTATCGCTGGCCTTGTAGCAGTGACAACCTGAGCAACCAGACCCAAACAGACCCCGACGGCGTTACTTTCCGTTCTGATGGGTCGTTGATTATGTCCTATGCGCTCGACAACTGCAGCAGCCGTTTTTCCGAAGAACAAATCGACGCCATGCACGCCAACGTAAATCAGGAAAGGGCCAACCTGATCGGCCAGATGGACGAACTTTTGCCGCCGGCAGAAGTCGTGTTGAACCCTATCAGCCCGGCAGAAGGTAGTACGGTGGATTTTTATGAGGAAGTGTTTTTTGAATGGGAACCCATCGCAGAGGCAACTGGTTACATCGTGGATGTCAGCCGCTTCCAAAACTTCAATTTGGTGGAACATCGCTACGAAGTGGAAGGCTCTTCTTTCGTGAGTACGGATTTTAAGGCAGATAGAACTTACTACTGGCGACTGCGTCCGTATAACGCCCAGTATACTTGCGATAATTTAACAGAAACATCCTCCTTTTTCACTGGCATGCTGAGCGATGTGAAAGATATCGAAGAAGTAAATGGCATGCAATTGATGCCCAACCCGCTAACCAATGGAAACAACCTTCAACTCGATTTGCAAATGACTGAACCTGTGGACCTTCAAGTGAGAATGATCTCCGTGACCGGCCAGACGGTGGAACAATTCGATTGGGAAACCAACGTAGGGCAGAACCGTTGGGTGCTCAATACCCAGGATCTACAGGCGGGCATTTATTTTCTGCAACTGCAATCAGCCAATGGCGTAATGAGCAGGAAAGTAGTGGTGCAGTGATCATTGGGGGCCAGGAGTCAGATCGCTTCGCTGTCAGAGGTCAGATCGCTTCGCTGTCAGAAGCCAGACGATAAGTGTGCTGAAGCATCTTACAACATCTGACCTCCGCCAGCGAAGCGGTCTAACCTCCTCCCCTAAATCCCCAACAGCCAAATTCCCTTCAACGTCCAGAGGATCGTCCTGATCCAGTTGGTTTTTATCAGCTTGTCAATCGCCTTTTCATTTTTCTTTTTGTCTAAGACCTGGTGCTGCGGAATCTGCAAAGTCATTGTACTCAACCAGATGGCTCCCACTACAGCAGCGGAAATCAGGTACTTAGCCGACCAGCCACTTTGCCAGAGCAGCCAGCCCGTTAATGCCAATTCTGCCATCATCAATGGCGCAACGATGATCGTAATTGAACGGGTGTGGTGCTGGTGGTATTCGACAAAGCGGGAAACGTCGACGAAATGAAAGGCCGGGTATTTTACCAATTGAATGACCCAGATGAGACCAACAAGTGCCCACGAAACGGCAAAGTATAGTTGTTCCATGATTTAATGAAGAATGATGAATGATGAATGATGAATGAAAAATGATGAATGACAAATAAAACCTCAGTTCTCATCATATTTTTATTTAATTTCATCATTTTTCATTCTTCATTTCAAAACGGCCAACTGCCGGCTCACCATTCTTTTCCCTTCGGGAAAAACAATGACCTGGTAAAGTCCGTCCCGCCAGTGGTCAATGTCAAAAGAATGGATTGGATCAATCACTTTACCCACCATCTTTTGGTAAACGGGTTGCCCGATTTGGTTGAAAATTTCGATCCGTACCTCTTGGCCGAGCAGCTCCGAAAGTCGAATCGAAACTTGCTGTCTGGCTGGATTGGGAAACAGGCCGAAGGTCGCAACATGCTCAAAGGGAATGGTCGTGTAAGTCCTGGATAGCAGGTGGCCATTTTCATCAAACAAGGAGATGCGGTAATGGTTTTGGCCATCGGCCGGCTCGTCGTCCTGTACATGAAGTACTGTCATTTGCCCTCCCGCGGCGTTACCGTTTTCCATCAGTTCAAAATCAAGGATGTTGGTTGATTTTTCCAGGGTCCAGCTACCCGGCACATCGGTGTTGACCATGGCGTAGAGGTCGACATGTTCGATGTCCGGGGTGCCTTCAAGGTCGACGATGAGGAAGCTGCCGCCTCCATTTAGGTTGTTGACAATATTGATGGTATAGTCTTCCACTTCTCCAAAAGGCAGGGTTTCACAGGGCGCAGCGGCAGAAGAACGTTTCAATGAAATACGCATGCGGGTGGGGCCGCTGAGGGCAGTTCCGGGAATGTCGATATTGCCAAAGATGGTGTGGTTGTCAGTACCGTTCGGGGGGGCGGGTTCAAAGATGGAAAGCGCTATTTCGTCAGGTTCTTGAAAGGTGCCATCCTGGTTGTAGTCGATCCAGACCATCCAATGTTCGTCATAAGTGTACCAGCTGAATCCGCAGGTCATTGCGATGGGGTAACTGTTGCCCGCAGCCACGTTTGCCGACTGGTTGGTAAAATCACTGAAAGCCGTTTTGCCTGATCCGTTGTCGATTTGTTCAAATAAAACACCTGATATCCAGTCGTGCCAGGGAAAGCCAGAGGTGGAGCTGCAATAGTCATTGCCGTTGGTGCCGGCACTACATGTGGCCGGAGGGTTAATGGTCAAGTCCGTCAGGCAGGCATTGTCCGATTCGTCGGAAATAGTAATCACCTGAGAGCCCTGGGCAATGGGGTATGGCCCCATTTGAGTCGTGACACCATAGGAGCCACTTTGCAATTGGCCGAGGACGTTCGTGTTCCAATTTCCGCCGGTATTATTTCCGGTGACGGTCAGGTTGAAAGTATAGGAATCGTCAACAGGATCGTCGGGGGTGCCGTTGTTTTGGCAGATAGGAGTGGACATATCTGCTGAAATGCTGCACGGGGTGGTATTGGAACAGGGGGCTGGTGGTGTCACATTTTGTATTACCGAACAGGCGCTGTCTACCTCGTCGATAATGGTGAAAATCAGGTTGCTGCCGTTGATCGGAATTCCCCCGATGGAAATTTTATTGCCGTATGGGTTTGTGTACTGAGTGCCATTGATCATGGCCGTCCAGTTGGCGCTTGCGTTATTTCCGGTAACGGACAGCTGAAAGTCAAAAGTGTCGTCGGAAGGATCGGTGGCTGTGCCATTGTTCTGGCAGCTTATATCGGTAATACTGGCCGTGAGGTTGCAAGGCATGGCGCCGCCGCTGGTCAGGTTGATGGAATAATCTTCTACTTCACCGAAAGGAATGATTTCACAGGGCGTTGGGTAGGCTCCTCTTTTCAAAGCTATCCGCATCCGGGTAGCGCCTTCGTCGGCGGTTGCCGGCACGTTGATGGTTCCGTTGGAGATGGAGGATTCAGTGCCGAGCGGTGGAGCAGGGATGGAGGTCTGAAAGGCAATTTCGTCCGGTTCTTCAAAGCTGCCATTGCGGTTGTAATCAATCCATACTTTGATGTATTCATCGTAGGTCTGCCAGCTGTAGCTGTTTTCAATTGCGACGGGGTAGCTACCACCAACATTAAGGTCCGTACTGTTGGTGGTGAAATCGGAATACTGTGATTTGCCCGATTCCTGTGCGATGGTATTGAGTGAAAACCCAGTGATCCAGTCTACCCAGGGGAATTCCCCCTCTGCCGGACAATAGTTGGTTGGATCATTTCCAGTAATGGTCACCAGCACGGTCCCCATGGAGAGACAACCGTTGGCATCGGAGACGGAAACGGAGTAGCTGCCGGCCTCCAGGTCATTGATGGTAGCAGCTGTGCTTCCGGTGCTCCACAAATATACGTAGGGAGGTGTCCCGCCAAATGCCTGGACAGATGCAGAACCGTCGCTGGCAGAAGCAGAGCTTTCGGCTATACTGCTCAAATTGACCTGCAACGAGGTCGGTTGTGAAATGATGACACTCAGGGCCCCGGTCTCGTTATTGGCATCGGTAGCGGTCACGCCGTAGGTGCCGGCAGATACATTTTCGATGAAAGGACCGATCGTTCCGTTTGACCACAAATAACTGATCGGGGGAGTACCGTTGGTCACACTGACCAATGCACTTCCGTTGGCGTTGCCGTTACAAGAGGCGTTTAACTGGTTGGAGATGAGTAAGCCCAGGGAGCCACCCTGTGAATTTCCTACGGTAAAGGAGGCCCGGTAGTACTGGCCACTATTGTTTTTAGTGATCACATCATCAACGCTCGAACTGCCCTGGTCAAAACCTACCTCCGATGCGAAGTATACTTCGATGAAATATTGACCAGCCGCCAGCCCTGCCAATAAGTTGAGATTGGTCTGTTGTTCGCGGTACCGGGTGCGGTACGAGCCGAAAGTAACGATATTGACCTGTGGCAATTCAATCGTTGAAAAGCTGCCAGGTGCGGTTGTTTGCTCATAGATGCGGTAATAAAAAAGGGCGTTTTTTACTTCGTTGTTACAGCTTTCCCAAGTGACGGACTGGGCCTGTGTGATGGTCAGGCTGGTCACATTGCCAAAGTTGTGATTGTTGAATACGGTCAGGTAGGGGCATTCGGAAACCTGAAAGCCGGAAATGTTCCCGTTCGCTTCAATGTTGAGTGTCGTGGCACAATCCGATACGTACGAATAGCCACATGCATTCGTATTTTGCCAAATGAAAAAAGCTAAAAATGCGGCAAGCAAAGCGCGATAGCATGGCCTTGAGTTCATAGTGATTATTGTTTTTTGGTTAATGTAAAATGCTGTCGCTTAATGATTTAAGCACGTTAAGCCATCTGGAAAACAGAAAGGGTAGTACACAAAATTTTGACACGTGAAATTCGAAAAACGAAGGACAAGAAAGGGGTGAACTGCTTTAATCAGACGTTGGAGGCATTAGGAATTTGTTGCTAAGTTGTCCTGGATATTTAATATATGAGAGGAATAAAAATGCAAATAACCAAACAAAGATAATGATGGGTTGCAGAAAAAAAAGAATTTGAGATACATAAGATATTTATACTTATAAGTCTTTTTATATGTGAGCTTGGGCAAATGAAAAATGCTGTTGCTGTCATTTGCTCCTACAGCCGCTAAGTGACCTCCCCCCCCAATTAAATTCCGAAGCAAATCCGGGGATATAGACCCTTGGCGGTCCTTAAATAAAATATCCGTTTCATTTGGCCTATGATCTAACCTTTGATTCACATAACAATAAATTTCGCCCACTCGCCTACTTAATATCCTCATTCAGCCGCTCCCCACAATATTTGCAAAACACTGCATCGTCGTCGTGGCCTTCATGCGCGCAATAACGGCAGGCCTGCGTATTGGTCTCTTTGGCGCTTTTAAAAATTTCGACAGATACAATGCCTGTCGGAACAGCTAATACCGCATAACCCAGCATCATCACAATGGCAGAAAGAAAACGGCCAAAATCGGTAGTGGGGGTAATGTCACCATAGCCGACAGTCGTAAGGGTGACGATGGCCCAATAGATTGACTGGGGGATACTGGAAAAACCTGTGCCTGCCTGCCCCCCTTCGATGAGGTACATGATAGATCCAATGATGGTCACCATCAATAAAACAAACAGCATGAACACGGTGATCTTGGCCCGGCTGGCTTTTAGTGCCTTGATCAGTTGGCGACCTTCAGAAAGAAAGTGCCAGAGCTTGAATATCCGGAACACGCGCATCAGGCGCAGGATGCGAATCACCAGTAAAGACTGTGCCCCCACAATGAAGAGACTTAAATAAGTAGGCAAAATGGCCAGCAGGTCGATGATGCCAAAAAAGCTTTTGGCATATTTCCAGGGCCGGTAAACACAATAAAGCCGCAGGGCATATTCAATGGTAAAAATGACCGTAAAGATCCATTCCAGGACGTAAAAGAATGGACCGTATTTATCTTGCAGAGATGGGACCGTTTCCAATAAAACCACCACCACGCTGACAACTATGATTATCATCAGCGCAATATCGAACCGCTTACCCAATGGCGTATCCGCTTCGAAGATAACTTCGTGGATCTTTTCTTTGATGGGGTTATATTCTTTGCTGTAAGCCATGTGCTTGGTTGACTTTATTCGAAATTAAGAAATTGGAATGTTGCAGAGCATCTGATTTTCAATTTTGAATAACCCATAATTTGTAGGGGCTAATTTATGAAAACGTACTGTGGATTGACAATCCGCTATTTGAGATTTCGACGTAGCTACCATTCCGTCCAAAATAACGCTGCACAAATTTCCCCAAGTCAAAAAATTTCATCACCTTCCCGTGAGGGTTATGGGTTATGGGTTATGAGTTGGCAAGTTTTAAAACCAGCAACCAAAAACCAGCAACCAAAAACCAAAAACCAAAAACCAAACTGAGCGAACCCCGCACCACAGGTCGGGAAACCATTCAACCATTCAAACCATCCAAATTTCATGGCAAGCAAAAAGACCTTACAAAGGATCAAGGACATTCAGGCCCGACTGGGGCTTGTTGCTGATGGTATCATCGGCCCGGCAACTTTAACGGCGCTCGAAAACGTAATTGAAAAGGCCCTTGGCCCGCCGGAAGAGCCTGTGGTCCATACCATGCGTGTTTCCCGGATGGGGATCAATCAATTGGTAAAATTTGAGATCGTTTCCAAGAGTTATTACAACCGGTTTTTAAAATCACCCATTTGGCCGGGCGGCGAAAGCGGCGTCACGATTGGAATCGGTTATGACGTGGGGTACCAGCCCAAACGACAAATTGAAAAGGACTGGAAAGGTCAAATTGATGATGTCGATCTCAACGCTCTCTTGAAAGTGGCAGGTCTGAAGAAAGGTGATGCCAAGAAAAAGATCAAAAAACTGAAAAATATTTCTATCCCGTTTGACGCAGCACAAGAAGTGTTTTTGACGGCCACCCTGCCCAACTGGGCTAAGATCACCCACCGAACTTACCCCGGTGTGGAAAAACTCCCTGCCGATGCACAGGCCATGCTGCTGTCCTTGGTCTACAACCGCGGGCCCAGCCTCAGCCAAAGGTCCAGCCGCCGGGAAATGCGCGCCATCAAGCCACTGGTGGCAGCACAAGACCTGCCCCGCATCGCTGCGCAGGTACGCTCAATGAAGCGCATCTGGGAAGGTAAAGGGCTGGGCGGACTGCTAAAGCGCAGGGACAAAGAAGCCCAGATCATTGAAAATGCCCGCCCTGACAGCTCCCTGCCGGAAGGGGAGATAATACTGGTTTGATGAACGAATAAATGTATTGATTGATCAACTTAGGGTCAAATGTTCGCTAAGTTGGCGCCGCAGTCGGCCTATCGGCCGCTCGGCGCAGTTAGCAGATGTTCGATTTGATCGGTACCGATCAAAAATCGTTAATCCCCAATCTTTTGACCGTTAATCGTAGGGGGCTCTGCAATGATTGGTATTTTTGCCTTTCAATTGAACAGCACTGACCATGTACAAAATGCTAACCCGCAGAACAGCCCTGCTTCTTCTATTTGCCTTTTCCTTTTTAGTAAATGCTTTTGCACAGGCACAGCAAGCACCGCCGGTGACGCTGGAGAGCCCGTACAATACGATGCTGGTACACCTGTATTATTTGCAGCCCGACAGTTACGAACCAGCCATTGCCGCCAAAACCATCAACCTGGCCGATAGCCTGCAGGCGAGGAAGCTGGCCATCCAGTTGAAGCAAGTGTTGGACGGCCGTGGGCTCTTTGTGCACTTGAATCTGTTGCCACAGGAAAGTGATTACGAGGATACCTTGACGCATAAACCATATTATACGCCGTTTCCCACTCAGTTGCCGGAAGTCTATTTAGAAAAAATCGATGATCAATGGTATTACGCCGGACAGACGGTGGAAGCGGTTCCGAGGCTGCACAAAGAACTCTATCCCTTTGGTACCGATTTTCTGGTCAACCTGTTTCCGAAAGGGGCGCAACGGCAATTTTTGGGACTGGCCACCTGGCAATGGGTGGGCATCGGCGTGTTGTTGATCCTGACCTGGCTCTTCCAGTTTGTCCTGGCCAGGATCTTACGGCCCATGGTCAAGTGGTTGGCCAAGTCGAGGTATAGTTCCCCACTGGAAGACAAGGGCATGCTCTGGAAAGTGGCCCGTTTGTCCAGTTTTGTCATCTTGCTCTGGTTGTTGAAGTCATCATTGCCATTGCTGCAATTTACTGTCAGGGCCAATTCATTTATCCTTGTTGGACTGGAAGTCACACGCATTGTTTTTTGGGTGCTGCTTGGCCTGAGCATTGTCAATGTCGTCATGCAATATGCGCTGCGGTACGCAACCCTGACTGAGCACAAACTGGATGAACAGCTCATTCCCATCTTGCGGCGCATGTTAAAGATTGTGGTAGTGATCGTTGGTTTGATCTATGTGCTGCAATTGCTCGACGTCAATGTGACAGCCCTGATCGCAGGGGTGTCCATAGGTGGACTGGCCCTGGCCCTGGCGGCTCAGGACACGGTGAAAAACCTCATCGGTTCGGCCATGATCTTTTTTGACAAGCCCTTTCAGATCGGTGATTGGGTGTCAGCGGGTGGCAACGAAGGGGAAATTGTTGAAGTTGGCTTTCGGTCGACCCGCATCAGAACGGTCGATACCACGATCATCGCCGTGCCGAACAACGTGATTGCTTCCGGAGCCGTCACCAATATGGGCGTCCGAACCATGCGGGTATTCAGCGTAACGCTGGGCGTTACTTATGACACGCCGCCTCTGTTGTTGGAGAAATTCATCGAAGGACTGAAACAGCTCATCGAGAGCCATCCGAAAACCAAGAAAGATAATTACCTCGTCCATTTCAGAGCTTTTGGCAGCAGCTCTCTGAATATTATGTTTCGCACCCATCTATTCACGACCTCCTATCCGGAAGAATTGCAGCTCAAGGAAGAGTTGTCCTTCGGTATTTTAAGATTGGCCGAAGCACTGGGCGTGCGTTTTGCCTTCCCGACCCAGACTTTGTTCGTCGAGGAAATGCCCGGCAAAACTTCCATGACCCCGACCTATGTAAAAGACGCAGAAAAATTGGATGAACGGATAAAAACGTTTTTTGCAGAGAACAAATATGAAAGTTGACACCTGATATTGACAGCAATGGGGATGGCCAATTCGCACGACCAACGTGCGGATTGGCCATTCGTGTTACTGCCCGAAATTTTCACACACTCACAAATTATTTTCCATGACAAACAGAACACTCTACCTTGTCTTATTTTTTTCTTTCATTGCGTTTCCTTCCATCGGCCAACAACTAGTGCACAGCGCCGTCGTCGATATTGACCGGGATGGTGCCGGCGAAAAAATCCTTTTTTATTTAGCGGACTCGTCCGCTTCCGACAGAAATGGTTTTGATCAATTCTGCATTATTTCCGGAACGGATACCGTCTGGGCCGAAAATGTACATCAGGATATCTGGGTTAAAAAACAGGCCTTGTACCAACAGGCCGACCAGGCCATCATCAACCGTATCGGAATCTTTTATGAAAATAAAAAAGTCTATCTATGGCTGACCGGGCCGGAGAAGAAATGTTGCCAAAATATTACATCGGTCTATGAATGGAACAAAAAATCCTTGACGCCCCTGTTTGACCATGCTTTTGAAATACATGGTATCGAAACGATCAATGGCGACCGCCATGCCGCCGGCATTAAATACATGTCGGATGTCTATGGTGATGATGAAGCTGATTATTATTTTGTTTCCTTTTATCCATTTGAATACTACGACCTGACGGACGATTTTAAACCGAACGAAAATTTAATCCACGAAAAAAATATTATTTATAAAAAAGTAGAAAAAGCAGTCGATATATATGATGCGGTCGTCGTGCATTTAAAAGATACCAAAGAGGTATTTGTGATCAGCCGGGCATTGGAAGCTTCCTTGTCCGCCAGGCAATATGGGATGCTTTCCTTAAAACGGTTCGACCGGGAATACTTTCAAAAATACGACAAAACTGAACTGCGAATCATGCGTAACGAATTGTTCGCTTATCATGGATATGATTTTAATTCTCCCGATTTGAAACTTCATTTTTCCGCAAAAGAATGGTACCAGCCCACCACCATACCTTCGGAAGAAATCTACTTTGAGTTATCCGATATTGAAAAATTTAATATTGACCTGATGTATGAAGTAGAAATGAATGATTTGAAATAATGGAGCAAAGGTGGACTTGAAAAAAAACTTCTATGCTTAATTTGGATAAACCGCCCCGACCCTGATCACCTTTTCCCCTTTGCAATAGGGGATTCGGCAGGGAATGGAGGTATAGCAGTTGCCCGTCCAATGGTAGTCGATTTCGCCCGAGACCAATACGCCGATCACTTCATGAGACAATAAGTCGAATACGGGTGATCCTGAATTTCCCTGAAAGGCATCCAGCGTACTGTAAAAATAGTGCGGATGTTCGTCAGCAGTAATGCTTGCGTTGACCGCCAATTTTTTGGGCAGCCCCGATGGATGGCCGATCATGTAAATGCGGGTGCCGCCGGGAAATGTTTTATCCGTTGCAACTGGCAGGACTTTTCTTTTCAGCGGCCGGTCGGTCGTGAATGAGGCAATGTCGAAATCGGTATCCAGTAACCGGTATTCTTTCGGGTAAAAAATATTCGAAGCCCTGATCAGCGATTCAAATGCACCTTGCCGGTTGATCATTTCGAATCCAAAAACCACGGCATATCGTTCCAGTCCTTGCGAAAACACGTGGGCCGCGGTCATCATCTCATTTTCACCGACAATGAATGCCGTTCCCTCCCCGACGACAGGCTGACTGGCGAAGGCTTCCCCTTCGCAGAGGTTGAACCTTTGGCCAAGTGTACTTCCGATGTCCAATTGGTAAATACTGTCGGTCACCTTGTGCAGCATTGATTTTTCCACAACGATACCGACCGAACTTGCATTGCGGAGCACGGATTGCTGCCAATTGTCTATTGGGGGGAGCTGCCTTACTTCCATGCGGCTATCGTACTGGGAGGGCCCTCCGGGCAACCGTTTTTTGCCGAACTGAAGCTCTGACTCGTCAACTACGACCTCTTTTTTTTCTTCTATCGGATCTACAACTTTTTTCAGACGCACAATTTCCGGTTGTTCTAATTGGAACTGTTCCAGGGATACGTCCTCGACGTTCAGGTTGATTGTTGCTTGGGGGCTGAATATTTTGATGACCTCATTTTTCAGGTACTCTTCCGGGTCGTCGGTATTTGTATTGAATTTGCTGTACCGCAAGTTGAAAAGGTTTTCTTCCGTAATTTTATTTTCAAGAATACCGGATTTTATGAGCGGGTCAGAGGTTTTTCCCAATGAGTCCGTCTCTGCGAGTGTTTTCGCTGCATCTGCCTTTTTAGGCACTTTTTTCACAGGGTCGGTCTGGGCGCTGAGGAGCGCAGCCAGAGTCAATGATAATAATATCGCCAGGCATTTCTTCATGGGTATTCAAATCGGGGTTTGGTGTGGATATTTAATAAAGGAATATCGAGTACGATGCCGAGGCCGATCCTGTAAGAGTCATAGAGGTCGGTGTTCTCCTCTCCGTTTTCGCCGGGAGTGATCTGTCTTAATTCAGGTCCGTATTGTATACCGGCGTGGATGGAGAAAGGGGAATTGCGGAACCCATAGTGGGCATAGAACCCAGGCGATAGGATGTTTTTAAAATTGAACTTAGGCAAGACCGTCGTAGTGGTGTCGCTGTCCAGGTGGATGCGCGTCAATGCTCCGATATCAAAGACCGGAACATAAACGCCAAGGGAGCTTCCCTTTTTCAATCCCCAGGTACAACTGATGCCTACCGGTGCCGTGAAGCCAAGCGTTGTAGACCAGGAGGTTTTCATTTCGTTGTTTTCGAGATCCAGTCGTTTGGAACGTTCAAAGGCGGGCAGCAGGCCCGGATAACTGTTGATGGATAGATTCCACTTGGCTTTTCGCTTGATGGCAAAACTGCCAGACGGCAAAGCGAAAGCTTCGATCGCTTTTTCCACGTCTTCGGCATCTTCCGCAAGGGCCATATCGTTGAGGAAATGAATCAGTTTGACGACCCTCGGGTCGGTGATCATGTCCAGCTTTTGAGGAAGTGCTGCGAAATAACCTTGCACCAGCGCTTTTAATTGCCGTTGGGCCAGCGTAAATGCCTTGTCATTTTTGTTTTTGTTATTTATTAAATAATCATAAGCTGCGTTGAGGTAATTGTTATAGACCGTTTCGATTGCTGCTATATCATCCGGGTCAAATACTGAAATCTCTTTGTTGTCTTTAGAAATCTTGATTCTTCCCATTCGTAGAAAAATGGACTTGCTCCACACCTCAAGGTTTTTACGGCTGTAATAAGAAATCAGCAAGGTCTTGAATTTGTCGTTGTTTTTTATCAAATCTTTGGCTTTTCGGGTGTTGGGGGAGTTACTGTCAAAGTTTTTATCTAAATAAATGGTGCGCAATACTTTTTGCAATACCTTGATGTCGCCCAGGGCCGAAGTATCTTCGAACTCTTGCCGATAAAACAATTTTATTTTGCCCAGTTCCGTATCGATGGCCTTAGCCGCTTTCGCCAGGTTCCCTTCGTACCTCAGTTCTTCAATTTCCTCTTTTGCAAGCGCCTTGACGGCCCTTTTCCAATTTTTCAATTGCCCGTTTTCTTCGATCGCCGCGATGGTCCGGATCGTCTCCGATAAATCCGAGAGGTCTTCGCTGGTGGAAACGGGTAAGAAGTTCCGGGTCATTTCGAGTGCCTTTAAAAGACCCGTTGCATATTTTTTGTTTTTTAAGTCCAACAGCACATCATTGGCCGTGGTAGCTACTTCGAAATAAGGTTTGGTCAGGTCTTGCAAGTTCAGGAGGTCTCGATTCAGTTCAAATGTTAGTGTCTGTTGTTTGTCATTCGCATCGCTGTTGACGAACGGGGCAAAATACCTTAAAAGGGTATCCGCAGAGAAGACCACTTCCTTCGAAAGGTCGATGGCACTGTTGACAAAAGTGTGGACCGTATCGGCACCAATCTTATTTCCCGACTTGTTGGCTTTTTTGATTTCTTGTGCGGCCGTGAATACTTTTTCGGCATTTTTACCCACCTGTGTCAGCACGGATTCGAAAAACCGTTTATGTGCTTTTAATGCCTCAATATTTCCAGGTTTTGCTTTGTCCATGATGCGGGCAAATGCACTTTCAAACTGCACCGGAGGAGAGAGGACCGACAGGGTGCTGTTTGCAGCTATTCCTACTACGGTATTATCGGCGGAAACGGTATCAGGCGTTTCTTTGTCTTTCTTGTAAATAGCATTTTTGGGGAGGGTGAATTCCATTTTTTCCTTGGCTTTGACGGAGAACTTTTTGTTTAATGAAAATTCAACATTGTAGTACTTTAAATTCTGCTGCCGCAAAAAGCCAAAATACAACACGAAGAACTCATACTCGGAAGCATAGCTCCCCAAAAAATCACTGCCGGCAAACCGGGGCTGCCCGTTTTCAATAATGGTCATGCTGTGGGCAAGCATGCTGGCGAGGTGAAGCGTATTGGCAAGATTGAATTTGGTCGTTTTCGAAACATCGCTTCTCCAGCGGTTGATGTTCCGGCTGCTTTCGATGATCTTGAAATAATCAATCGGCCTTTTCAACTTCGACAAGTTGGGAATGAGTTCAAGTGCTTCAAAGGCAAAGTCAACGTCCGGGTGTTGTTCGATCAAACTCTTAAAGCGGGGTGTCCCTTTCAGGTCGGCAGCGTTTTCCAGCAGGTGGTTGAGATCGTCCTCGATGTACTGTTTGATTTCACTGGTAAAATTGGTCACTTGGTCGGCCTGGAAGGACAGTAAATATTTGGTCGTAATCGGCAGCAGCACCTTGAGCTCGTTCAGGGGGCTTTCTTCACTGGGGTTTTTGAGCCATTCCTGTACTTCGTTGATGGCGTAGGTGGTGAGTTCTTCTTTGATGCGCTTGGCCAGGAACCGGCTCAGTCCTTCAATAATGGTTTCGAAAGCCAGGTCGCCGCCGAGGAAGGAAATGCTTTTTTGAATAGAGGAGGCATAATTGGGAGCGGCGAAAGCATCGGCCGCATTCTTCTCGATCTGTCCATATTTTTCGACAAACAGACGGGCCATGTGGGCCAGGTAAAGATTTGAGCCCTTATATACAGCACCTATACTGGATAGCTCAGTAGTATCTAATTTGATCTTTTCTGTAAAATAATCTTTTCGGGCTTTTTCGATTTCTTCGGATAATTTAGCGGTGGTGGTGTCTAATTTTTTCAACAGTTCAACACTCCCGTTGGAAATAGAGAAATTGGTATTGTTAAAAGTTTCGTATGCCTGCTTGGCTTCGTTGTACTTTTTGAGTTTGGTATCAAATTCCTGGCGATCGGTACTGTCCAGCTTTTTTTTGAGTTCGTCTTTTTTTGTGACCGATAAATACGACTTAAAAGTGGCCAGCACCAGTGCCCGGTCGCGGATGAGTTCTTCTCCGCGGGTGGCCGGATCGAGTGAGTTGTAGTCCTTTTTCAGCAGGTCCACCAATTTGGCGGCATCGCCAGCAACCGGTGCATCTTTTTGGGCAACAACGAATTGGGAGGTGAAGCAGAAAAACAGAAGTGCTAGGAGGGGTAGATGTTTATTCATTTTGTTCTTAATTGAAAATGGAGGAATAACTACGTTGATAATTCTTGTACGGTTCAGTTCAAAAAATGGTGCAGGTGGTCAAATTGAATAAATGACTGTTCAAAAAAATGATACTTTTCCTTTGCCTGAAACAGAATTTCAAGCTATGGAAGCTAAGCATTTGCCAAAACAAAAGTGTCATTTTTACACGCCGTATTGTTGATCGCCTGCTTACATTTTGTCCAGGTCGTCCCAAAGCTTCCGGGCCTCCTCCACATAGCTGCTATTATTTTTATCGATAATAACTTTTAATGCCTCTTTGGCTGCTTCTGTTTGGCCTGCCAATAAAAGGGCAAGTGCCCGGGTGAAGGCGGCATTCCCCTGATCGCTGCCCATGGTCACGTTGGCAAAAGCGGCAGCGGAGCGGGCGTGCTGGTTGGATTTGAAGTAGGCATGGCCCAGCACAAATTGAGCCTCGATATAATCGGAGGAATCAGGAGGAACGGAACCGGCCAGCCGGATGGCATCGGTCATGCTGCCGCTGATGTAAGCTTCTTTTGATCGTTCGAGATTGTTTTGGTCGGCCAGGTTCCGGTCGGGGCTCAGGTTGGGGGCAACGTAATACTTCGTTGCCAGTTGCGGTGGCGTCAGGGAACGACTTCCGGGCCAGAATAAAATAGCTGCTGCGATTAATACAGCTGCCGCCGCCGCCACCTGCACCCATCTTTTTCGCCAGATGGGAATGATTGGTGGTTCTTTTTTTTCATCTTTAACAGCCCTGTTCGCCAGTTCTTCCAATGCCAGTAATTCCACCGCCTTTTGTGAAGCCAAATAGGCATCGTACTCCGCCCGCAGCCCCACGTCGGCCGACAGCTCCGCCTCGAAAGCAGTGCGCTGGCCTTCGTCCATCTGCCCTTCGGCATAAGCAAAAATGCGGTCGAAGTGATTTAATGGCTTCATTGTTTTATTTTTTTACTGTTCTCCGTTTTTTCCCGAAGCGAGTTCGGGACAGGCTATTTTTCATTCTTCATTCTCCATTCTTCATTCCTTCAATGCTTTCACCAGATCCGGTCTTGCGGCCATTAGAGAGGTGAGTTTTTTCATACAGTCAAACTTCTGCTTGCGGACGGTACCTGCGCTTTGGCTTGTTTCTTCCCCGATTTCTTTGAAAGAAAAACCGAGGGACCATAGGCTGAGCACTTTTTTACAGGTGTTGCCGAGTTGGTCGAGGACGGAATTTAGCAATTCTTTTTTTTCATTCAATATCAAATGATGTTCTGGGCCTGGCGTCCCTTCGGGTGCCGGAGGCAGTTGGTTTTTAATTTCTTTTAATTTGACTTCTCTCGTAAATTTAGTGTACCACAAGTTTTTGCAGATGGAGGAGAGGTAGGTTTTGACCGAGCTGTTCTGGTGGAAACGGCCTGCCCGCACATTTACGATGAGGTGGCGCACCCCTTCCTGGAACACATCTTCGACATCTTCCCGACTGCCGCTTTTCGATTTAATGTATTGTCCGATGCCCTCCTGCCAGCCGCTTTTACGGAGCAGGTAGTGCATGGCCTGCTCCAGTTGCCGGCCCCCTTTGTGAATGGCCTTTAGCAGTGCTTTGTCGTCAAAACGGTCGGTCATACTTTCAGTCTGTCGAACAATGGGTTTTGTTACGTTGGGGTGAAGATAATAAATGTGGGCGATGTAAAAGGGGCTGCCAGATATATGGATATGTTGCCACTTATTTCAATAAAAGACCACCTAACAAAGGAATTGCTGACTGGATTAGGCGGTCTGGTGAAAAGAGGATAACTTACGATTTGAACGTTCCGAGACAAGGCTGCACTCAAACAACATTTGAAAACTATGAAATTTCCACAAAGACTAAAGTGCCTCGTTTTTTGCCTCGTTTTTTTTAGCCTTCAATTATTCGGACAATATCGTGATACTACCTTCACCGTCTCGGCCTCCACTTCCAACCCCACCACGTTCCACCTGCAAAACTTAGAGGCCTTTTCTTCCAATAGCCCTGACCGCCCCCCGGCCTACGGCATCTTTTGGATATTTGACAACGGCAACTTTATGTACGTGCCGGATGAGTCCGATATTGTTTCCACGGCGTACGTTGAATACGATGACGCATGGCCTGCCGGGCGGTCATCCATCATCATGACAGTATACTTGACCGAAAGATATTCCAATGACGATCCGCCGAAGCCGCCAATTGGAATCATTAAAGACGGAACCAGCAATAATGGAAAGGCCACGCCCGCAACGCCAGACCATAACACGGTGATTTTGGAAACGGTGCCGAAGGTGCCTTTTGACCGGCAAGTGGCCATGCGGGTCAACCATACGCCACGGGCCAATTTTGATAATGTATTTGCGGTCTCTTATGCCAAGGATACTGTCAATGAACAGCAGCTGTGGTTTTTTTATGGTGCCAAACAACAGATCGACGACCCGGCAACACTGGTCAAAGTGGATAGCATTTTCACCTACAATGAATCCCATTATCCTTTTTATGCCAGGCAAAATCAAAATGCGGCGGCGGATACCATTTTTAAATTGGCAGGTGATCCAGGGTTAAAAGCAAACGCCATACAAACGATGTATACGAATTACGTGAAATACGGGGCTCCCATCGCCATACCGCTTGAGGCAATTGATGAACGTCGCATTTTCCATAGTTTTAAAACCAATCCGCTGAGCTTCAATTATGCGGACAGTCTTTTCAATTTCTTAGTGGTTGTGACGACTCCCGATGATTCTCGCAGAATGGACTTCGCACAGGTTTCGCATCCGCTCCAGGGTAGGGTGGATCAGATTTTCAAAGATTCCCAGTTCCCGATGATTGATGGCCAGTATGTGGTTGACATCAGGGACACTGCACTCCTGTTGGAAACCTCCCACGATCCCAACGGACTTCGACTGACTCAAACCTGCCACTGTACCCTTAACGATAAAAAATGCCAACTGACCTTTGATCTTGAAATATGTAATGCTGGAAATGTGGCAGCCAAGGATGTTTCCGTGAAATTGCTGGAGTTGGAAAAGCTTGGCCTGACGTGTCCAAGGGTTTACCGGGTCGAAAAATTATTTGATAAAAGAAATACCTGTGATCTGGGTGGGGCTAATTTCCAATCGCCCAACGACCTGTTCAACGGAGCTGAGTACCGCCTGCCCTGCCCCATTCCCGGCACGAAGGAAAAAGGGAAATATGCGCCCCAATGTGTAAAGGTGCATTTTTCGGCCAACGGCCCAAATAAATTGTGCGAAGGACGGGACGGTGGCTTAAAGGACATTGTTGCAGCCAATATAAAATTTAGCAGAAAAGCACCGGTAATTTCTGTGAAAAATGAAGATGCCCGTTCCTCTTTTGCACAAGCCAATAATAGTGACAGCTGCAAATGTGGCAGCACCAGTACTTGTGATTGTATTAAATTCTCTTTGAAGTGTTTTTTCCTGCATCGGCCTATGACCTCGGCCGGAATTTTAATTGGACTGGCCGGCATTGGTTATTTGTTTTTTAGAAACCGGTCACGATTGCGGAGCAGATGACAGTTTTATTTAAACATAGAATTTTCTGGCTGGCGGGTGCCTTTTTTTTCTTGCAAATTATTGGTGCAAATGCCTTCCCGGATTCATTGCAGGCTGCTACTTACCGCGGCCAGTCAATTGATCAGCTCTTGAATTCGAACGAAGATAGTGCACGTTATTTCAGGGAGAAAGCATTATTGATTTTTGAAAAGAACAAATCGCTGATTGCCTGTATTAATTTTTATCGGCTGACGGCCTATCATTATCACACGGATTTAAATTCACCGGAAAAATCGCTGGGATTATATGAGGAATTTATTCACAAAAAATATTGGCCGCCATCAACGGAAAAAGAATGGGATGCCCTTGCATGGCTATATGTAGAAAAAGCCAATGTCCACAAAAAATATTTTGAGGATTTTGGACAGGCTGTGTTCTACTATAAAAAGGCGCTCAAAATAATAAAAGAACATACCACGGAAGAAAACAGCGTTGATGTGGCCCATTATTTTATGCTGCCATTGGCAAATATCTATACGCGTTTTGGTGACTTTGATCAATCAATTTATTATTTAAAAAAAGTGGCCGGCACCGCTGAAAAAAATAAATTGTGGATAAGGGCGGCCAAAGCTTTTAATGACCTCGGATTGGCATTTGCTGTGCAGGGCAACCACCATAAAGCAGATAGTGTTTTTCAAAAGGGAATAGCCGTTGGCCAGGGAAGCGAAGTCGCCTTAAATATGTTGCAGGCAAATTCAGCGATCAATAAATTGCAGAGTGGGAAATCGGATGAAGCATTGGAGTTGATACGGCTGGCAAAAAAAGGATTAGAAAATATTCAAAGTGAAAACAAACGAAAAAACAGGGAGGCAGTCGTCCATGAAATGATGGCAAGAATTTACCACAAAAGAGAAAGATGGGACAAGGCGGAAGAATATTTTGAAAAGGCCATTTATTCTTTTTATGAAATCTATCACAATCCGAATATAAGGGAGATTGCAAAATTACATGTCGACCATGCGGACCTTCAGTGTGATATGGGGAAATATGAACGGGCTCTTGAAAGCTGCCAGATTGCCCTCAGACGAATTCTTCCTGTGTTTGCACCAAAAAATAATTTTACAAATCCAACGGTCGATTTATTATATGCTGAGAATACCATTGCAGAGGCACTCACACTAAAGGCCAATGTGCTGGAACAATTATACTTAAAAGCAAAAAATACCGATTATTTAATTGCGGCGGTCGACTGTTATAAACTGATGCTGAACGTATGGAAAAAGTTGCGCGAGACCTACAGTTACGAATCTTCTCATTACATAGTACTCAATGAAAACCGCCAGCATTTGGAAAAAGCCATTGAACTCTCTATTCATTTATGGCAGGAAAAAAAAGAAAAAAAATACCTGGAAGATGCATTTTATTTTTCCCAGCAAACAAAAAACCTTTTTTTACTGGAAACTATCCGGGCCGCTGAAAATTCAATAGATATAAATGTTCCTGATAGTTTGTTGTCCCTGCAATATGATTTAAATACGAAGCTTATCTGGTTAGAAAAAAAGCTTTTGCTTGAAAAAAATAACACGGAAAAAAGCAATGATGAAAAATTAAGGTCATTTGAAGAAGGTATATTTGAAACGAAGGAATTATTGTCAAAGTTGAGGTTAGAAATAGCTGAGAGCTGTCCAAAATGTGCAGGCCGGCCAGAGGAGCAGGCGGCTGTCAGTGTCGAAAGAATTCAAAATGAGTTGTCAAACAAAGCCGTGATGTTAGATTATTTTGTCGGGGATAAAAATATCTATGTCCTTAAAATTGTGAAGGACGGAATTGAGATAAAAAAAATAAAAAAAGATTTTCCATTGGAAAAATGGGTGGCCGAAATGCGGGACGGCATCATTGACTGGAAATATGGTCCGGCTAAAAATGATGAACAAAACTTAAAGAAATATATTGCTGCTGCCGGAAATCTTTACCAGGTTTTGATCGCATCTCTGGGAGAATTGCCGGGATCTTTAATCATTGTGCCAGATGGAGTGCTCGGCTATATCCCGTTTGATGCCCTTTTATTGAGTGCACCTGCGGTTATTTATGATTATAGTGATTATGATTATTTAATTGGAGAAAAAACAATCAGCTATATTTATTCCGCAGCACTTTGGATGAAAATGAAAAAAAGGCCAACTGTTAAAAATACTTTCTTGGGCATGGCGCCGAAATTTGGGAATAAAACGGACAAACTTACTGGCAGCAGGGGAGGATTGGGTTATTTAAAAAACAATATTTACGAAGTCAGCGAATTGAGCAGCTTAATGGGGGGGCAGGAAAAAATAAATGAAAAGGCCACCAGAGAATATTTTTTAAATACCGCTCCTGATTTTGGCATTATTCATCTGGCTACCCATGCCCAGGCAGATGACCGGGAAAGCAAACTTTCTTATATCGCATTTTCGGGGGCTGAGCAGGAAGGTACGGCTGGCAAAATCTATTTGTTAGACTTGTTTAATTTACAACTCCCGGTCAATATGGTGGTGCTAAGTGCATGTGAAACAGGTATTGGGAAACTGCAAAAAGGAGAAGGCATCATCAGCCTGGCGAGAGGTTTCACCGATGCGGGGGCCAAAAGTATTGTTACCACTTTATGGGAGGTAAATGATGAATCGGCCAAGAACCTGATGCCCGATTTTTACCGACAATTAAATATTGGAAAATCAAAAGCTGAGGCATTGCAAATCGCCAAACAACAATTTTATGAAAACAACCGCGATGCACACCCATTTTACTGGGCGTCATTTATTGCCGTCGGGGATATGTCACCTTTGGAATTTGAAAATGGAATGGTTTGGTACTGGGGGCTCGCCGGGCTGGCTTTAATTATTGGAATAATAGTAGTATTTAAACGCATGACGTTCCCTCGCCGCTATCCTTCTTGAATTACGATTAAAAGATTAACGGTCTCTGATTTTAGATTTATTTTCCAAAAACCAAATTGAGCGAAGCGAAATCCCGCACCGCAGGTCGGTAAACCAGAAACCAGAAACCAGAAACCAAAAACCAAAAACCAAAAACCAAAAAAAAAACCTCTCCCCGTAACGCTTCCTTTCCCTCGATAGACTATACCTCGAATTCACCCAAAAAGCCATGAACTCCGAACTGTGGGCGGGCCCGCTCACGGTCGTCTTCGAGCTATAATTTTTTCAATTAAACCCTGGTTGCCGTCAGGCGACATGGCCATGTTATGCCCACACGGCAGCCCCAAAACTATTTGTGTTATGAAAAAGAATGAAAAGTCTTTGCAGGAATTTTTACCGCAATTAATTAATGTGAAACAACAAAAGCAGGTGAAAGGTGGAGAGGAGTCCGATATTATTGGGAATGACGATATTATACAGGGCTGAACCGATAAAGGCCGATAACCCGGTAGGGTCATCGGCTTTTTATTTCATTTATTTTTTCTAAAATCCATCGTCTGTTGATGGTCGTTTTTTCTTCAGTGATTCGATTTAAACTTTTTTTATCAGCATATTTATGGTTTGAGTGGCTATAGGTGTGTATCGCTAATTTGGTCACGAACTTGCAGAAATTATTATAAGCTAAAATTCTTTGTTCGGAGAGTAAATGTTTTCTTTTTAAATATTTTTCAAATGCCTCAATTTTAGAAATCAATAAATCGAAATAACTTTCATCTCTGATGTATAGTTCAAAAAAGCACCGAATGGTCAGCGGTGCCACTCTGAGCTTATAGTAAAATCCGGTGTTGGCAATGCGGCGCAAGTAACTTGTGGCCTTGACAAAATTTCCCTGGTTGAACGCTAAACTGGCATTGGCAAATGCTTTTGCATCGTCCCGGAGTATGGGGGAAAGAAACAGGGCATAATCGTCGATGAAATTCTTTGTCCAGACAAAGTCTTTACAGGCGGCACCGGTGACGGCAATATTGATGAAGGTATTCTCATGGATCTCATTCCCGTAAAAGAACAGCTTTTTGGAAAGCCCAAATTTGTACATGTCCAATAATTCGGATAAATACCCGGCGTGCCCTTTGAGGTATTCTTTGTTGATATAGTTTTGCAGTTTTTGAAAAACTAATTTCTGGTCGAATTGGTCGAGTATTTCATAAGAATTAAAATAGTTTTTTTTTAGTTCAGAGAAATATGGATGGTTGCCCTTTTTTTGCTCCAGCAGGTTTATAAGCCCCCTGTTGAGAATGATCGAAGGAGGTATTTTTAAATTATTATCCTGCAGCCATTTTTTGATATTTAATAAATGTGTTTTTCCGGTTTGCCCGGCCAGCCGGGAGTCCCGGTCTCTTTTTTCCACTTCGATCCGGGTACTGGCCACAGCATAAAACAAGTGCAGGTGTTCATCTGCCTGTTCCAGATAGGTGGCAGAAATTTTTGACCCTGCCTTGCCCGGAAAAAAATACAACTGATAATAAGCCAGGAAATTTCTATAAAAATAATCCATGTCTTTAACGGTATCTGTTGCTTTTTTCTCCAACTCCGCCAGACGGGTTTTTTCAAATTTTTGGTAATTGTCTTTTTGCCCAAAATGACGGGCCTGTAATTCCATTTGCAACAATTCATCTTCCACCAGTTGCTTGTGGGCCAGAAACCGCATGGCCGCTTTGTGCAGGTCGGCCATAGTTGCCCGCAGTAATTTGTCGTCATACTTTGCTTTTTCTGAAAAGAGCGCAGCGAACACTGTCGGTTTTTCCAATTGCTTGTGGTCAAAACGGGGGTGGTGCTTTTTTAAATAGCCATAAAAAGGGATCAGCCGCTTGTTGGAATTCAGGTAAGGCGAATGCAGGAATTTCCCAAACGCCTTCCATTCTGCCGCCGTCAACGTCCGAAAAAGGGTTAGTAATTTCGATTTATACATGTCAGAAAATTCTGCAAAATATTTATGATTTATGGTTTGTAATTCATGATTTACAATTGATATTCAGATTTATATACATAAATAAATAATAATTTATAAATCATAAATTGAAAAAATATTTCTGCAAAATAGAAAAAATGTCTTTGGTGGCCATACCAGTTGTACACTATTTTTAACCGCAATAAAAGATCAATGAATTCAATGCCGCTAAAATGGATTGCCCTGCCACAGAACGGGGGCTATCAACTGTCGGACGTGCGCAATGTACTCTACTGCGAGTCGGATGGCAACTACTCCAAAGTATACCTGAAGGGTGGTGGGCGCCACGTGGCCTGCCGCAAACTCAAAGACATCGAGGCATTGTTGCCAACAGAATATTTTGTGCGCATCCACCACTGTTACCTGGTCAATTTGATGCATGTCAAAAAATACCACAAAGGCGATGGCGGGCAAGTCGAACTGACGAATGGATTGCGGTTGGACGTATCGAGACGCAAGAAGGCGGATTTTATGGCAAGGTTGATCGTGGTGTAATTTTTTGAAAATCCAAAACTTGTTATTTCCAAAACCTGACAGCTATAATTCCTGCCACTTATAACAAAATAAAGCCAGTTGTAAAAAACAGAAAAATAGAGTAGTGGTAGTTCCTATTTTGCTGTGGATTCGTGCATTTGAAAATTAACACTTAATCCCAAATAATCCGTAAAACTGCTGGCTAAATTGTTTTTCAAAAAATGCCAAAAAAAATTAAAGACACTTTTTTTAGTTGAATTTAAAAACGGTTTGCGGGAGCGTTAAAAACAAGCCAGGTTTTTCAAAAATAAAATTAATACCTGGCCCAAAAGTTTGACCCCAAAAAATCCAGTTTTTCATTCCTGATTTCCCGCAATCACTCATAAAAATAGAATTCGTTGGTTGCCTGAGGGTGTGTTGACACCCGGTCGGGCTGGCCGACTTTTATTGTAACCCGGACGGTAAATAAAAACATCTCGGATTGGCAATCCGAGTTTTTAAAAAAAAGAACGATGAATAAAAAAACGACCCAAAATAATTTTTTTCCCTTAATAAAATTAACAGCTCTTTATTGCCTGCTGTTTTTTTTTACAGGAATATATAATTTAAATGCCCAGTGCCCGCCCGGAAACGTTACGCTGAATGACCAACAGGATGTGGACGGCTACGTGGCCAATTATCCTACCTGCTCGACCATTGCTGGCGCACTGACGATCGGCCCTGTTTCAGGCAGTTCTGACATTGACGACATTTCAGGTCTTTCCAATCTCACCGCCATTAATAGTTTCCTGACCATTCGTAACAATCCACTTTTAACCGATATCAGTGCGCTGGACGGAGTGGGCTCGGTGACTGCAATTTGGATCGACGACTGCGATGCGTTGGTTACGCTGGACAATGCCTTTCAGGGGGTGTCTTCTTTGAGCGGTTCGCTCATCATTGAAAAGTGTGCTTTGCTTTCCGACATTTCAGGGCTGAATAGTGTGACGACAATTGGCGGGGAACTGTCCATCAAAAACAACGGGGCGCTTGCCTCATTGGCCAGCCTGAACGCAGTGACCGCTATCGGGGATGATTTGGAAATCACCGTTAATCCCGGCCTGACAGAACTGAACCATTTCAATAATCTGACGACCGTCAATGGCTGGATACAAATTGAACAGAATACTGCATTGAATACCATCTCAGGATTCAGTGACCTGACCACGGTGGACGGGAATTCATCTGTCAACATCCATATCGTTGGCAACAGCGGACTGACGGACGTGAGCGGATTTGACGATATTGCGATGCTTGATAAAGATGTGGTTTTCAGAACGAATGCGGCCCTCACGGATATCAGTGGATTTGGTAGTTTGACCTCCATCGGCGGTGGAACAATTTTTACCGATGCGCTGATTATTGAAAATAACGATGCGCTGGTCAATATCACTGGTTTTCCGATGCTCAATTTGTGTGAGGCACTGATCATAAAAGACAATGCCCAATTACTCGGCATCAATAATTTCAATACGATCACCACGTTGTGGCAAGAGTTTACCATCACGAACAACGATGCCATTCAAACGATCAGTATCCCGAACAATAACGGGAGCGCTCCTTCGGAAATAAACAATATCACGGTGGCCAGCAACAATGCATTGACTGCCGTTAATGGAACGACCAATATTTCTCAGTCGGTTGATGTCACTATTTCCAATAACCCTCAACTGTCGGATCTGTCGGGCTTTGCGGGCATTACCAGTATTTCAGGTGACCTAATGATTTGGAACAATCCCAGCCTGATCAGCTTGTCCGGCCTGTCGGACATCACCTTCGTGAATGATAAATTGACAATTTTGTCCAATAACGGCTTGACCAACCTGAATGGTCTGACCGCCTTGGAGTGGGTGACCGACCTTTTGATTGAAGATAATAGTTCACTGCAGAGTCTGGGCGGGTTGAATAGTTTTGATGAAATAAAAAACAACGGTGAGTTGAATTTGGAGGCCAACCCTGTACTGGACGACATCAGTACCTTGGCCAACACCACCTTCGGGATCAATGCCTCCCTTCTCATAGAAGACAACACCTCTCTTTCTGTCTGTGATATTCAGAGCATTTGTGATTTTCTGGGTGCAGGCGGAACGGCCACCATCAATAACAATGATGCCGGTTGCAATAGTGTGCAGCAGGTATCTGACATCTGTAACGATATCTGCACCTGGACCAATGGGACGGGCAACAATCAATGGAATGACGCAGGCAACTGGAGTTGTGGTATGGTGCCGGGAGCAGATACGGAAGCTGTTTTTGGGATGACGGCCGGCCAATCAGTAGTGCTCGGCAGCAATGTAACCTTTCAACATCTGACCATCGGGGAGGGCATTACCATTCTGGGAAACGCTGCCATGAACATTACGGGCACACTGACCAAAAATGGGGCATTCCCATTGGAGTTTGACAATACCATCACGGTGTCGGGTACGGTGGAATTGAATGCCGGTTCCCTCGGCAGCAGCAGTGATTCAGGCAGTTTGATTGCTGCGGGCACCTTCAATTGGAATGGAGGAAATCTTTTTAACCATGTGACCATCAACAGTGGCGCCACCATGAATATCCTGACCGGAGCTACCCACAGTATTTTCGCAACCCTCACGAACGAAGGTATCATCGAACACCTCGCAGGCAACGTGCGGGTGAATGACTTGATCAATAATGACCAGGGCGAAATCATCAACAACGGAACTTATAACTTTAAAAGTAGTGGCGCTGCGATTTCCCTCTATGCGGATGCAGTCTTTGACAACCAGGGTACTTTCGACGCTTCCGTGAACGGTAGTATCGACGGTGGATGCGGGATCAGCGATTTCGAGAATGCGGGCACATTTGCGAAGAGTGGTGGGGTGGGCAACATCGCTGTTTCGGTTGAGTTTGAAAATACCGGCATCCTCGACATACAGGCAGGCGGCCTCGATTTTACCTGTTCGTTTGATTTGGGTGGAACCATCCTCGCTTCTGTACCAACTACCATTCAAATTGCTTCGGGCGCCCTGCGAAACGCAACAACGTTGAACAGCCATATTACCTTACGGAAAACAGGTGCCGGCACCTACACGCTCAACGCACCACTGACCATTGAGGGCAACTTTGAAACTTTCGCCGGAACCGTTGATGGAACGGCCGAACTGAACATTCAGGGAATATTGACCCTGGGCGGCGGTACGATCAGTACCACTGGCAACGTCGAGGTGGAAAATGGGACCGTCAACGTCGTAGAGAGCAGTTCCGTCAACAACTTAAACCTGACCAATACCACCGTCAATCAAAATGCTCCCCTCACACTAGGCGGCGGCCTCTCGGATGTCAGCAGCACCTTCGAATGCGGTGCCGTTCTAAATGTCACCAACCAATTTTCCAACCTCGGCACTTTTAACCTGAACATTGCCGCAAACGGAGCAGCCATGACCGGCGGCGCCAATTTTAACAACCAGGGGACTTTCGAACAAACCACAACTGCCAACCTCACTTTCACCCCCATCATGTCCATGTTTGGTACGTGGACCATCCTGGGGCAATTGACCATGAACAGCATGGCCATCCCTGCCGGAAACATCAACATTGATAACGGCGCCAACCTCGTTTTGACTACTTCCAATATCATCAACGGAGCAGTTTTCAATTTTACCGGGACAGGCAAGCTCACCAAGCAGGGTGCCTCGGAAACGTTGAATATAAATACCTCTCTGGCCCTGGGAGGTCATTTTGATTTTCAGGAAGGCACCGTTGCCGGCAGTGGTAATCTTACACTCAGCAGTCAGATGACCTGGCAGGGAGGCACGCTCAGCGTACCGACAACCATCGCCGGGTCGGGTAACTTGACCCTCAGTGGAGCCGCTCAAAAAGACCTCTCCAACTCCCTCACCATCAATGGGATGGCCAATCACTGCGATGGCTTGTGGAACATCAACTCGGCCCTGGTCAACGGAGCCACAGGAACCATCGACCAAACGGGCGGTACCTTTAACCTGAACAGTGGTGGCAGCATGGACAACACCGGCACCTATGATTGGAAGGGCGGGGGCGTCTCCATTGCCGGAGGAACAACTTTTACCAATAATGGAAATTTTAGCATTGATGTCTTTTTTGCAAGCCTTGATGGCAGCGGCACTTTTGATAACAATGGCACCTTCGCCTCTACGGGGAGCCTGGAGGATTTAATCATCAACCTGCCTTTCATCAATGATGGGACATTTACGATGAACGGCTATGCGCCACATGTGGCTGTTTTTGGCAGTTTTACCCAAAATGGTTCGGTAAACCTGAATGATGAGACATTCCTCCAGCTTCAGGGCGGGGGAAGTATCAATGCCGCTTTTATCATTGACAACTTCGCGGGGGTCGATGCAAGTGGTGGCAACCTCCATGTAGATGCCTCGCTGACGGTCGGTGGTGACGGTAGCATGAACGTTTCGGGCGCAAACGTTTCAACCAGCAATGGCAGTACAATTGTAGTGGATGGCAGTTTTATGCTTTTTGGAGGTACACTCGACGTGCCTACCACGATCAATGCAGGCGGAACGGCTACGTTAGGCGGGTTTGGAACGGTTACGCTTACCGAGGCTTTTGTGAACAATGGAATGGCCAGTCAACTTTTTGGGATGGTGGAAGTGAATACGAACGGAAGTATCGAAAATGGTGGACAGTACGATTGGAACGGAGGGCAGGTTACCTTGGCCGCCGGGACTACTTTTACGAATACGGGCAATTTGGAAATCTCCGTCAACGCCCCGCCGCCGCCCTTCCCGGCACCACCTTTTGATGGACAGATCACCGGGGCCGGCACCTTCATCAATAATGGTACTTTGGAAAATGCTTTGACCGATCCGCCATTCGGAACCACTTTCCTTTCCGGTTTTCTCAATGGAGGGGCCCTCCGGCAAACACAAAGCACCACATCGCTCAGTTTTGCCGGAAGTTTCGAAAACCAGAATGCGGGTAGCGTTGAGGGGGTGGGCATTTATGATTTTCTGGGTGGCCTGACCAACAATGGCAGCTTCGCCCCCGGTAATTCTCCCGGTATTTTGACGGTCAATACCTTCGATAATACCGGAGGTGAGCTTAATATCGAAATATCCCCTACCAACCCATTTGGCCTTTATTCGCCCGGTGTCGATTTTGACCTGTTAAACATTACCGGTGCGGCCACCTTGAATGGCACCTTAAATGTCACCCATTCCGGAGATACACCTCCTGCGGGCACCAGCTTTGTGATCATGACTGCCACAGGTTTTAGCGGCTCTCAGTTCGGTACGGTCAATTTGCCAAATAACTCTGACTGGTCCATTACCTATAATGCGGACAATGTGGTCATTGGTTTTCAAACTGTCCTCCCGGTGGAATTAACTGATTTTAAGGCGGAAAAAGAAGACGACCATGTTTTATTGAATTGGCAGACCTTGAGTGAACTTAATAATCGGGGCTTTTTTGTGGAACGCTCTGCCGATGGTTGGTCATGGGGCGAAATTGGTTTTGTGGAAGGACGGGGAAACAGTTCTGGTAAAAACAATTATTTATTTAAAGATGAAAATCCATTGCAGAGCATGAATTACTACCGGCTTCGGCAGGTGGATATTGACGGGCATTTTTCTTTCTCGAAAATAATAAATGTGGTATGGGAAAAGGAATTAAAAAATATTTTTGAAATATATCCAAATCCCGTTTCCGGAAATTATTTGTCAGTATTTTTTAAAAATATAAAATCAGAAAATGGCGAATTAATTTTAATCAATAATATCGGTCAAATAATTAAAAAAGAAAAAATAGAATTAAAGGAAAATAAAATGGAAATTAATTATGGAATAAAAAATATTCCGGCAGGGCAATATTTTATTTTTTGGCAGTCTGAGTCTGGAAGGTGGATGGAAAAAATACTGATAGAGTAAGCCGGAGGGCCAGTCCCGAAAAGACCTGCCCGGATTGTCGATCCGGGTTATAAAAAAGCATTCATTGCCTGTAACGTTTTTTATTACTGAGAAGACTATGGATAAAATGGATTTTAATTGATGATTCCCGTTTGCTCGAGGTTCGTCTTTTTCCGGTTTTTAATGTGAAGTAACTCGGATTGCCAATCCGAGCAGCCTTTTCTCGGATTGACAATCCGAGCTACATGTAAAATTAATGGCCCAAAAGCCAAATCTGTTTAGGGTGTTGTACCACTGAATACAGATAATTTATTGCTTAATTTTTTAATCCTTAAATCAATAATTAATGAAGAAATTAATTTACTTGTTCAAATTGAAAATGGCATTTATTTGCTTTTTTATTTTTATGAATAATTACGCTTTGCAGGCACAATGCCCTCATCCGGATTACGGTGCGCTCTCAGCCATTTACAATGCGAACCCAGGCAATACGCTGGGCTGGGACCTGAACGATTGTGATGTTTGTACCTGGGACGGTGTAACGTGTGATGGCAGTGGAAACATCAGCGAATTGAGTTTGCGTTCGAAAAACCTGACGATGCTACCGTCCGAAATCGGGGATATTGTCAGCTTATTGGATTTGGATCTTTTCGGTAACCAGCTCACCGGTTTGCCAGCTGAAATTGGAGATCTGGTTAATTTGACAAGACTGGTGCTGTTGAACAATCAGTTGAATGCAGTTCCTCCGGAAATAGGCAATTTGGCAAGTTTGGAGATTTTGTTCCTTTCCAACAATCAATTGACGGCAATTCCCCGTGAGTTGTCAAACTTGAGTGAGTTGTGGTTCTTTCACGCAGCCGGCAACCAGTTAAGTGTTCTTCCTGTTGAAATCTGGTCGATGATAAATCTGGAAGCACTGGGCCTTGGCAACAATCAATTTGAGACAATTCCACCTGAAATTGGCAACCTGACCAATCTGACTTCCTTATCACTGGGAACCAACCTCCTGACCGCACTGCCCGTTGAGCTTGGTAATTTGGTCAACCTGGAAGGTCTTTCTTTTTCCAATAATCAGTTGACTGCCATTCCCGTTGAAATCGGCAACCTGGTTAACCTGACCGGATTGTCTTTTTCGGGTAATCAGATCACGTCACTGCCTGTTGAAATTGGAAATTTGACCAACTTGACCACCTTGTTTTTTTCAAATAATCTGATAGAGTGTTTTCCGGAGGAGTTGTCGAATTTATGTAGCAATAACGGTTTGATCGTATTGTCCGGTGGCAATCCGCTTCCTTTTACCTGGGCCCAGTTCTGTGCCGATGGTTCTGGTACCTGTGGATGTGCTCACCCCGACTACGCCGCTCTTGAAGCTCTTTACAATGCGACCGACGGTGCGAATTGGAACACCCCCTGGGACTTGAATGACTGTGACGTGTGTAACTGGAACGGCGTGAACTGTACTACCAACGACCGGGTGTCGTCGTTGAGCATGCCGAATAATAATATGACGGGGCCACTTCCGCCAGCCATGGGCGACCTGACCGAGCTGACGGCGGTCAATTTCAACAACAACAACCTGACGGCTGTTCCTGCCGAGCTATGGAACCTCACCTCACTGCAATTTTTAGTCATGCCTTCCAATGATTTTAATGGAACCATCCCTGCATCGGTGGGCAATTTGACCAATCTGCAAACCCTCTCTTTGGGCGATAATAATTTTACGGGGGGCATTCCGGTTGAAATCGGCGGCCTGTCTTCTCTCACCTTTTTATCCCTTTTTTCCAACCAATTGACCGGAGCCATTCCGGCTGAAATTTGGGATTTGACCAATTTGACCTTTTTGAATTTTAATAATAATGACCTAAGCGGCACCATCTCTCCGTCCATTGGAAATTTGAACAGTCTTTCAAATCTTGGCCTGGCCAATAATCAATTTGACGGGCCTGTTCCTCCGGGGCTCGGTAGTTTGACCAGTCTCTCTTATGTGCAGATGCAAGGCAATCAATTTTCCGGAGACATTCCAGTCGAGTTGAGTAACCTGACCAATATCTCTATTGGCCTGTTTCTTTACAACAACAACCTGACGCCTTGTATTCCTCCTGAATTGATTGCGCTCTGTGGTAAAAATATAAGACTGCTGGAAGTAGATGGCAGTGCCTTCATCGCCTTCTGTGCCGATGATGGAACCAATTCCTGCGACCCTTGTGCCCACCCCAACTATCCCGGCAACGCCGATGCGGATGGGGATGGCGTTTCCGTCTGTGACGGCGATTGTGATGACAGCAACGCTAATAATTTTCCCGGAAACAGTGAACTGTGCGATGGAATGGACAATAATTGCAACGGAGAAATTGATGAGCCGGCAAATGCCAGTTCCCAATATGAATGGATAGAATCGGTCGCCCTGACCGACCTGGCCAATAGCTCAGGTGACAATGGTGGGTACGCCGATTTCACTTTTCTGACAGCGACATTAGCGACTGGCGAGAGTTATCCGATGGTACTGACGCCCGGTTTTTCAGGAAGCGCTTATTGGGAATACTGGCGGGTTTACATTGATTTCAATCAGGATGGCGTTTTTTCCCATCCGTCGGAAAGAGTAATACAGAAAGCAGGCTACGGTCAAAAGACAGGTACAGTTCATGTTCCTTCCACGGCACTCACCGGACCGGCTAAGATGCGGGTCATCATGAGTTTTGATGGCTTTCAGTTGCCTTGCAGCCAGAATTTTGAAGGTGAAACGGAAGACTACAGTGTCTTCATCAATGCCTGTGATAATGTATCCAACGGTGGCCAAATTGGTGAGGATGAAACGCTTTGTCCTGCCAACAATGACCCTGCGGCGATCAGTAACCTTGCATTGCCCACTGGTGGCAGTGGTGTTTTGGAATACCTGTGGATGGAAAACACTTCTCATGGATTGCCCCCAACACAAAACATGAGTGGCTGGACGGTCATTTCGGGCGCCACTGGGGATAGTTACGATCCAGCCCCTATTTCACAAACCACCTGGTATATCAGGTGTGCAAGAAGAAATGGCTGTACGGTTTATTTGGGGGAATCCAATGTCGTCAAAAAAGCTTTTCAAAACAACTGTAATTCCTATTGTTCTTCCGAAGGCCAAAGTACTGCTTATGAATGGATCAAGAGAGTCAAAATGGGGGCGATCAACAATAATTCGGGCGATGACGGAGGATATGGAGACTACACACATCTAAGTACCGATGTGTATAAAAATGATGACTACAATATTAAATTGAAACCCGGGTTTTCCAATGGTGCTTACCATGAATATTGGCGGGTATGGATAGACTGGGATCAGGATGGAACGTTTGACCTGATAGATGAACTGGCTGCTTCGGGCCATGGCTACGGGACCATCAACCGGACGGTTACAGTGCCATCCTGGGCGGCCAGCGGTCCTACTCAAATGAGAGTGGCCATGAAATACGACAGCTATCCCGACCCTTGTGAGCTATTTGCCGAAGGCGAAGTGGAAGACTATTCCGTCAACGTATTATCGACGTTTAATTTAGCTGGAAATAGCTCAGATGATACACACCTTCAGTCAATTGAGCCTTCTTCTGTTGTCGAGCCTGAAGGCAGCTGGTTGGAGCTGTCGCCCAATCCTGCCAATGACGTAGTCACCATCCGTTTTGATGGACTTGTGGAGGCCGGTGAAATAAAAATCACTGACCAAATGGGGCGGACCGTTAAAAGCATCCAGCCAAACAAAGGAACCTCACTGGTAACACTTGATTTGTCCAACGGTGCATTCAACAATGGACTTTATTTTGTCAACCTGATATCGAATGGTGAAAGGCTGACCAAACGGTTGGTGGTGGTGAAATAGAAGTTAGTGGGCAGACTTATGAAATTAATTCAAGTTGTGATGTAGAAAGTAGGTAAACATTGGTAGAGGGTTTAGCGGTAACACCGTTCTAAAACAGTGTTACCGCTAAACCCTAACAACGTGTTTGCAGCTTGGGCTAATTAAAAATGCCGGACCTCCCAACGGAAGCCCGGCATCATAATGCTATGGTTAGTTAATCAGTAATTCGGGATGTTGTCCTTTAACCCGGACGGCCGTCCGAGCTACCAATTTATTTCAAGCTGAACGAGCCCATGCCCGCCAGGTAGCCTTTGTTGTAAATTTCAACGGTATAGGTACCTGCCATAAAAGCGAGGTTGAGAGGTTGCCAGTATAGGCAGGAGTTGGCCTCTTCATTCATATAATCCACTTCTTCGTATTGAGTGAAACGGATTTCTTCACCAGTGGCCTTATTGGTGATCACCCCGGAGCCCATGTCTTCGATGGCCAGTGTTTCACCGAGTGGGTTGATGAGGCGGATGAAAAAACGTTCGGTACCAGAGGCAACTACATCATTGTCGAGGGTAGTGAAGCAAACTTTAATCTTGTCAACGGCATTGGCCTTGTTGACCACTTTGTTTTTACCGTTGCTTCTTTCCTTCATGCCTTCCACTTTTACGTTTTTCATTTTGATGACCGAAGCGATGGCCACTTTGTCGCTCAACTTGGCTTTTTCGTTGACGAGTTGAGCTTTGGCTTCACTCAGCATTTCGTTTTCAGCCACCTTGCTGTTGAGGTCGGAGGTCAGCATGTTCTTTTCCTCTGTAAGGGAGGCATTTTCTCCTGCGAGCAAGTCGTTGGCAGCTTTTAGTTCATCGATCTGTGCCATGTAGCCGCTCACCTGCGTTTTCAGGTTTTCGATTTCTGCCCGTGCTTTGTTCAGCTTGCCTTTGCTGGCCAGCAGTCCGGAAATTCTTTTTTTCTGGGCTTCCAGTTCTGATTTTTGCTGGTCGATGATGGCGTTAAGTTCCTCGTTGTTAGTCTTTTGTGATTCGAGGTCGGACAAAGCCTGGTTGTACTGAACTTCCAGTTCTGAGCGGAGGTCGCTGGATTCCTGTAGTTCAAAGACGGTTTGTTCCAGTTGATTGGCTTTGGTGATGTTACTGTAGGCCAACCAGCCAATTACACCCAACAGAATAACACCGACGGTTGCAGCGATGGCGATAATGTTCTGTTTGTTGTCCTTTTTCTGGTTAGAAGAGTAGGTCGGTGTAACCTTGGGTTGGTTTGGATTAGATGGATTGTTGCTAGTCATGATTTAAAAATTTTATGCGATTTGATAAACTGGCTTGTGGCACGTTGTGCTTAGCCATTGGCTCTTTTTGTAAAGGTGAGCCGTCCTTTCTAAAGAGTTTCGGTAAAGTTTATCCGCATAATCATTTTTACAAAGTAGCCAGGCAAAATGTTAGATGTCCCTTAAACCTTGGCTTCTTTTTGATTTGTAAAGTGAAGTGTTTGTCATTCGAACCTGAAATGTAACAAAATTTTATAATGTTCGGTCAGGTGGTGGATTTTTTTGGTTTTGCTGGGCTGTTAGAGGATAAAAGGTAGAGAGTAGACGGATTTAGATAGCGTTTTTTAGATGCTCTTTTTTTGCTTAAAATTCGAGCAACTACTCTTTATGCTCTTGTTGCCTCTATAGACGTTGCAAAGTAAACAAGTCACCAAATTGTATCAAAATATCCTTTTGTGATAGTTGTCCGTTTAGCATTGTAAGATGGGCTGCTGAGTAACGTTTTTGGGCTGAAAAGAGGGGAGTGCATTATTTCTGAGCATTAGAAACGCTCCGGGGCACCGGCATATTGTTCCATCCAAGCCGCTCAGATGTTCCTGAGCTGGTGGTGTTGCCGCTGCAAGCAGCAACACCACTGACACGTTGGAATGAGGTCTAATTGACCACCAAAATTTTCGCAACGGCTACATCCGGATCAGCGGAGTTGCGGCTCGTGGCAAAAACGAGATAGACACCAGTGTTCACTTTGCGGTCGTTATAGTCGCGGGCATCCCAGATGGCCTGGCCGCCATTGGCATCGGTTTCGAAGACCAATTGGCCGGTGATGTCGGTAATCTTGACCGTTGCGTCTTGTGCGAGGCCTTTGATAGCAATTGGGCCTTCATAATCAGGGCGAACCGGATTTGGGAAAACGAGAACGTTGCTGCTGTGGAAATTGCCTCCCAACGTAGCATCGCTGCGATAAGAAATCAATCCTTCCGCGGTACCGATCCATGCTTCTCCGGTTTCATAGTTAAAAGCGATATCGAGGATATTGTCGCTGAACAGCGGGCTGTTCTCGGCGGTAAATTTGGTGATTTGTTCATTCCCCTCCGGCGACATGACGAAGACGCCTGTTTGTGTGCCGAACCATTTGCGATTGGCTCCGTCGATGCCGATGGCGGTCACGTTCTGGTCCTCCAGCAGGTTGGCACCGAAGCCATCTACTTCCACAAAGGGGCGAGAACCCCGGCAATCAGGATTGAAAGGGTCACACTGGAAGACCACGGCCCCTTCCTTGGTCCCCACCCAGACCGCACCGTCCAAGTCGACCTGGACGGAAGTGATGTCATTGGTCGGTAGCTCGGAATTAGTGGTATTGAGTACCCGGCATTGGTCGTCCACGGCTATGTTGATGTCACCTTCATTGAAGACAATGACACCCGTCCCTGCATTATTGGTGACCATCCATTTGGTACCAAAGGCGTCGATGGCAATGCGGAGGATGCCCGTTTCACCTGTACAATCGAATTCGAAACTTTCAAAACCGGTTCCATCTGCCTTGAGGACACTGAGAGGCCGGGGGGCATTGTGGTTGCACATCCAGAGGTTGTTTTGATCATCGAAAACCATCCCTGCCACACGGGTACGGGTGGGGTCGCCGGTAGCTGTCTGCAAGGTGGAGTTGTTTTCCTGGAACACTTCAAACGACCCTTCAACTGGGTCAAATTCTACGAGTGCATCTTGCCAGGCGCCGGCGTAGATTTTTCCATTTTCCGGATGGATTTTTATATCTATAAAATCAGAAATATTGGAGATGGCGGGCGTGTTGAACAGGCTGTACTGGGTCCATTCACCATCAATCAGGGAAGAAAACCCTTCGATGCTGGACTGGGCAATGCCGGCCGGGTCAATAGCGCCCGATGCGACCCAAACCTGCCCGTCGGCAATTTCAATGTCAAAACCCAGACTGGATGCATAACCGCTGGCAGGAATCTGGTTGCAGGCTCCGCCGCCGCCCGTTTCGTTCCTGAACGTACTGGCCCGGTCTGCGAACCAGATGTTGCCGCTCTCGTCCTCGACGGCATAAGTCGGAAAAATCAAGCAATTGCCGGAGGGTTCCCTGAAATTGAGATCGGTATCATAAATGAAAACCTTCCCCTTGCAGTTGGTCGTGCAGTCAAAACCGGCGATCAGGTGCTGGCCTTCCGCCGATACATATTTTACGGTAAAACCCTCTTCATGCCGGATGAAAGAGGCCATGTTTCCATCGTATACGTACAGGCTGTCATTTATATCAAGAAAGAGGTCATCGTTAAAAGGGATCATCGTGGTGGTGGTGTAGTTGATCGGAAACCCATTTGTACCACTGACCCAGTTCCAATTGGCAAAGTCGTCGATATTGAGTGAGTTGTCTTCGGGAATGGTATAAATGCCATCTTCGGTAGCGGCATAAATACGGCCGTTGTAACTGACGGCCGAAAAAACCTCAAAAGGCATGCGAATGGTATTGGGGAACAATCCCTTTTTTACATTCAGGGTCACCATGCCGAAATTCCCTGCCAGGTAGGCAATAGAATCATTGGCCATGTAGATATCATTGATTCTTTTCTCTCCCAAAATGACCGAGCTGATCGGCACACCCAGTAAGGTTTGGTTGCCCTCTTCGCTCAACAGGTCAATGGTGCCATCTTCGTAAATGATCACCAGTACTTCGCTGCCCTGGTTGTATTTTACCTGCTTGACGTTCACCCCGCTGAGTCCTTCCACTTTAGTCATACGCCGCAAGGAATTGTCCGCCTTGTCGATGAACAACAGGCCAAATGCAGTAGCATAAATCACTTCACCGGCGCTTTGAGTGACGGAAATACCGGCCTTGAACGGCAGGTGCTGCTTCCACTGGCCAATGGTCAGATCAGTGCCTGCTTCTTGCGACCAGGCCGTATTCATTGATAAAAAGAAGAGTAAAAAGTATAGGGTAACTCTACGCATGTACATTTATTTTAAATAAAATAGTAACTGTGTATTGATGAGAGGCAGTTTAGTTAACCGTCCTGCATGATTTTTTATTTATCAATAAATCCCACAGTCATATTGGAACATGTAAACATTGACGTGTTTTTATTTCAGTAGGGCATTGGGCCCACGACCAAAAAAAGACGTGGTGTATTTTGCTTCACTGCCAACACCGCTAAAACAAGTTGGCAAAGGTATTATTGTTTTTGCTGAAATTTTTAAAACCATTTGTCATTGGGAAAACTTAACCATTGGTGGACGGTGGGTTGTGGGGTGAGCTGAACGTTTGATGGACTTTGGTGTACTCAGGGGTGTCGTTCAATCAATATTGTGAAAATGAAAAATCTCGCTTTTAGCACCCTGGTACTCTGTTTTCTTTTTGCCCGAAATCTTTGTGCGCAAGTGCCCATCCCTGCCGAGGTCATCCAACATGCGGAACCGGCCGAGGGCCGCCTCACTGTCCTGACCGATCAAATTTCCATACCGGAAGAAGATGCGGGCTACACCCTTATTTTACCCAAAAACAAAAAGCCAAAAGCAGTTGTCGTCATGTTCAATTCGGGGAGGGATACTGCTCATGCCGGGTTTGAAATGCGGCTTTATACCGATGCAATAAAGAAGGAGGTGGCCTGCCTCTACGTGACGACGGGCAACCGGTTTGAATTTCTTTTTGAGGAAAAACAATTTGAAAAAATAGATGCCTACCTGCAAAAGGCTGTTTCGGAAAATGGTTTGCCAAAAGAAAAAATGTTGTTTGCCGGCATGTCGCTGGCGGGCACACGGGCCATGAAGTTTGGTATTTGGTGCCAGCTGGGAAATTCTGCTTTTGACCTCACGCCCGCCGCTATTGCCGTATGCGACGCCCCGCTCGACATGGTTCGCTTTTGGAAACAACTGACCCGCTCAAAGACGCTTAAATTAAATGATATATCGGCCAATGAAGCAACGTGGGTAACGGCCGTACTGGAAAAGAATCTCGGCGGAACACCGTTTGAAAATATCAGTGGATATTATGATTATTCGCCCTATTGCCATGAAATGGAAAAAGGAGGCCAAGCAGCCATTTTAAAAAATACGCCTTTCCGCGCCTACACCGAACCCGACGTGCAATGGTGGATGGACAACCGCGGCAACGATTTTTATTCTATGAATGCAATGGACGCAGCGGCAGTCGTCAACCAGTTAAATATTTTGGGCAATGAAAATGCGGAACTGATCTTGACGGAAAACAAAGGCTACCGCCCGGACGGTTCCCGACACCCCCACTCGTGGAGCATTGTGGATAGTGGGGAGTTGGTGGAGTGGCTTTTATTAATTGAAGATTGAAAATTTTTAAGCAACTTCAAATTTAAAATGAATGAATTACTTGGTTGTGTCAAGCTTGGAAACTGATACTGCAAAACAGGCAGTTTGCAACTGCCACAGAATTTACAAACTTTACACAGCTGCTATTGCTTGCCTCCGGTTCAGCGCAATTTCAACGACCAACAATTGGCAACCACCAATTATTTTTTCCCAAAAAAATATTTCTGATAGTACTTGTTGTAGCTCTTTTTCCACTGCATGGCCGCTTTGGCGTAGAGCTTTGAAAGGCGTGGCTTGGCATCTACCAGTACCTCCACCTGAGAGGTGTCAATGTGGCTAATGTCCAGAAAATAATCGTATAAATTGTCTATTTTTTCAAAACCGTTCTCTTGATAACTGGCCGTAGAAAAGTCCTTTTCTTCTTCACTGGCCAAAAAGATCAGGCTCCGGGCATCTTCGGTGCCCGGGGTGGCCAGGATGTTGGTCTTAAAACCAGCCTCTAGAAAAGTCTTTAAAACACACCGGGCGGCTTTCCCGTTTTCTCCATTGATAAATCCATAAAAACTGGCCATGATCATGCCGCCCGGGTTGAGGATGCGGCGGGCGTCATCGAATCCTTCCATCGTCATCAAATGTTCGGGGACCGATTCACCGATGAAGGTGTCGAAAACAATAATGTCGTATTTCTTTTTGGCAATACGTACATAGTGCCGGGCATCGTCGATGATGACGTTCGTTGCCGGGTCCATATTGAAATATTTCACCGAAATATCCCAAATGCGCCTGTCGATTTCCACTACGTCTACCTCGTAGCCCAACCGGTTGAACTGCTTGACCAGCGTACCTCCACCAAGCCCCAACAGCAATACCTTGCTGCCAACCGGGAAAATGCTGGCCGTGGTAGGGAAATAATTGGACGAAGGCCAGATGCTATGCTGCAGATCATGCTCCAGGCCGACATAGGTCTGCAACGTATTGTTGACGATCAGCCCCCGTCCCATGCGGGCATCAGGGGTGATTTCGAACGCCGGGTGATCGACCACTCTCACTTGCCCAAGAATGCCCTCGGATTCATAAAGCACCTTGTAGTTGGCCGGATAGCGTTCTGCCTGACTGATTTTCCAGCCGCCTAAACCGATCAGGAGGATCATCAAGGCACCGGCAATTTTTTGTTGCTGGCGGACCAGCGCTGCCGCCGGCAAAACGGCCAACAAGGCCCCGGTGATCACGGCGGGTTTGGAAACACCGAATTCGGGGATGAAATGAAACCCCATCAAAAAGGTGAAAAGGATGCCGCCGACCGTCGAAATGGCATAAACATTTCCGGCACTGTTGCCCGCACTATCCACTTCTTGGGTGAGCAGGTTGATGATGATGGGCGAAGCCATGCCCATGAATACCAGCGGAGGAAACATAAAAACCATCAGTGAAATGATGGCACCGCTTTCCAGGTTGAGGTGGATCGTCGCTTCCATGATCCATCGGCTGGTTACGGGCATCAACGCCAGGAAAATACCTGCTGTCACCAATACCCAGAACAGCAACCGCTCATCATTCGCATATTTTTTGGACAAAACACCACCCGAAAAATAACCCGAGGTCAGGCCCAGCAAAGTCAGCCCCAAAACGGATGCCCACACATAAAGAGAAGTGCCAAAAAACGGAGCGAGCATTTTGGCACCTACCAGTTCGCAGACCATGACCGAACCGCCTTCAAGAAAGGAAAGAAAATATAAGAAGGGGCGTGGTGATTTCATTTTTGCTTATTCTTGGGGTAAATGTATATGACTTTGTGCAAAATCTGGAAATTGGAAATGACTTAACAGTTTCTTAATATAAATTGAGGGCAGTATCAAAAATACTGCCCTCAATCTGGGGGGAAGAGGTGGTCGTGTTTATGTCGACAAAAAAGAATATTAATTGTCAGGATAAAGCAAACAGTCTTTTCAACCGTTGCTTTCTTTGGTTTTATCTTTTCTTGTCAGCAGGAAAATGGCAATAACGCCCGTGATGAGGATGATTAAATCGTTTAATTCAGGTGCTATAGTCATGGTTGGTTTCGATTTTAATTTGATGTGTTACGATACGTGTTTAAACTATTAATGTTTTGAGAAATAGGAATGTTCGTCTTTCAGGACAAACATTAGACAAATTAGCGATGTAAAAGTAACGGGTCGTCGGAGCTTGAGCGGCCATCCCCTACAAACAATTCCTGATTGGTTGCATTCTTAACAAAGGCTGCCCCGTTAACAATTGAATAAATCAGCATGACCGTCGAACAAAGTATCACCATTGCCGCACCCGCACCAACGATCTTCAACTACCTGCTGGAGGTAGAAAACCGAAAAGATTATATACCTGCACTAGAGGAAGTCATCCTATTGGATTCCCCGCCCATCCGGTTGGGCAGTCGGTACATTGAGGTGGCGAATATTGCGGGTCGCCGCCTGCGAACGACCTATCAGGTCATTGCCTTTGAAGAAAATAAGTTGATGTCGGCCAAAACCCTGGAATCCATATTTCCCATTCAGGCAGACCTGCGTTTATTGGAAAAAACGGATGGCTGCGTTTTACAAATCAACTTGTCTTTTCAATTAAAAGGAGTACTCAGGCTGGCAGCCGGGGTCGTTTCGGGCATCGTTAGTCAACAGGCGAGGGATATCTTAAAAAAGGTGAAATATAACTTGGAGAAGGGGTAGGTATGTTTTTCTGGTAAAAAATTTTGTGGCCCTTTAATGACTTGTTTTTTTATCGTAAAAGGGCTGCAAGATAGGGGTAAAACATTACGCAAATCTGCGAGAAACCGAGTATATTGAGCCGTCTAAAAAACGAATATCCCGGCTGCTTACTTGAAATGCGGGAAGTCTTGGTCTGCCGGGTTATTTATTAAACACATAGGCACATAGGGCACATAGTTTTGTATCATAAAATCTCTATTTGTTCTTATGTGCCTATGTGTTTAATAAAAAGAAATTTTAGTGATCGAATTAATGAAGAATTTATTTTTACTTCTATTTTTTTTATTAAAAATTAATTTGCTGTTTACCCAAACAGATATCTCTCCTTTGACCAATTCTTTTCAAGCATATTTAAATGCAAAAAATAATTCGCTGTTCCACACAAAATGGATTTCCGCTGGCCCTGTATTAAATTCCGCAAGGGTGGAAGCTGTACAGGCCGACCCGAACGCTCCCGGCACGATGTACGCCGCATTCGGTTCTGGCAATTTGTGGAAAACAATAAATAACGGAATGACCTGGGAGCCCATTTTTGAGAATATGCCCGCCCTCGGTATCGGGGATATAGCACTCGCGCCTTCCCAGCCAAATATTGTTTATGTCGGCACTGGAGAAAGTTTGAGAAAGAACAGAAATTTTACCATGCCAGGGAATGGTATTTACCGTTCTGACGACGGTGGTGCAACCTGGCGGCACCTGGGATTGGAAGATAGCTGGCATATAGGTGAAATAGTTGTGCATCCTGAAAATCCGGATATTGTTTTGGTGGCAGTCATGGGAAAATTTTGGACACCTGGAGATGCAAAGGGTTTGTACAGAACCACCGATGGTGGAAAAAACTGGGAACGGGTTTTATATGTAAATGAAAATACCCGTGCCAACGATGTGGTCATTTCACCGGGAGATCCAAATATCATGTATGCTTCTTTTTGGGAAAATAATTTAGATACGGTTTTAAGTGAGTCTGTATACGGCCCCAAAAGTGGCATATATAAAAGTATGGACGGTGGAAAAAACTGGCGAAAAATAAACAATGGCCTGCCGGCCGAGCCAAAGATCGGACGTATCGGTTTGGCCGTCTCTCACCAAGATCCAAATAAAGTTTACGCGTTGGTAGACAACCGAAACCTTAAAAGGGGAGCGGCAGCAGAAATTTATAAAACAGAAAATGGCGGTGAAAAATGGATTAAGTCACATACGGATACATTGCGTATTTTTCCGGGCATCGGTTGGTATTTTGCAGATATTTACGTTGATCCAGAAAATGATCAGGAAATATATGGCCTTGGTGTCCGGTTGGCGCATAGTTCCGACGGTGGAAAAACATTCGAATTAATAGGCGGGCATGTGGAGCACCTTCATCCAAGTCCTGCACAAACACTGCACCTCGACCATTGCGAGATGTGGATTAATCCATTGAACCCGAACCATTTAATATTGGGGAACGACGGTGGATTAAATGTGTCCTATGATAAAGGGAAAAATTGGCTGCACCTGAACAATATTCCCGCCGGAGAATTTTATGACATCACGGTGGATAACCAAAAACCTTATTTAATATATGGAGGCACACAGGACGATGCTACGGTTTTTGGCCCCGCCAGGGAATTTGATCCCGCATTAAAAGACCCGTGGAAATATTTATGGATTGATGCATGGAGCGGTGGCGATGGCTGCGTCACTCAGGTTGATCCCGATGACCCGAACACGGTCTATTTTAGTATGCAGAATGGTTTTGTTTTACGACGTGACATGGCCGCGGATACGTCCAAAGTAATTGCACCAAAAAGGTTGGATGAATTTAGGGAAATATTAAAATACAATTTTATTACGCCTTATTTTATTTCACCGCATGAGGCAAAAACGATTTATCACGGCGGTAATTATTTAATGAAAACCATAGACCGTGGAGATACCTGGAAAAAAATAAGTAACGATTTGTCCGTTTCAAGATTTCCACAAAAAAAATCTATTGCGGCCGGCGCCATCGCCGAATCAAAGTTGCAAAAAGGACTTTTGTATGTTGGTACCGACCATGGTGTTTTTTGGTGCAGTAAGGATGATGGAATTACGTGGGTCGAATATTCTGATGGTCTGCCAGATTATTATATCCGGAGCATTTGTCCCTCTCGTTTTAAGCCCGCCCGGGTTTATCTGTCGATGACCGGCCTGAATAATGATAATTTAAATAAACACCTTTTTATTTCCGAAAATTATGGTGAAACGTGGATTGATATATCTGCTAATTTGCCCAATGAGCCGGTCAATGTCATTTTGGAAGATGCGGTTCATGAAAACATTTTATACGCAGGCTGTTACCGTGGGGTCTACATTTCGATGGACCGTGGTTTGACATGGTACTTGCTGGGGGACAATATGCCTGCCATGAGTGTCGGTGATTTAGAAATTCAGGAACGGGAAAATGACTTAATTGTCGGTACCCACGGCCGGGGTATTTATTTTATGAATTTAAATCCCATTTACGAGTTAAATAAAATGAGTTTCCCTTTTTCAAAAAATCATTTTTTTGAAATACCCGCCGGGCAATATCCTAAAAAAAGAGACACTCATCAGGATATTGATAAAAGTACCCTCTCGAAAATCCCGGTGAGTTTTTGGCTGTTGCAAAATGAAGAAGTCGAATTTTCCATATTGAATAGGGAAGAAGAAAAAATATGGGTACATCAATACACTGGCAAAAAAGGATTAAATCAATTTCGTTGGGATATGATCGTAAAAAGGGAGGTAAGTGATCAACCTTATTTTGTTCATTACGAAAAATATATTTTGCCGGGAAAGTACGTCTTTAAAATAAAAACCTCACAAGGTGTTTTAGAAGAAAAATTATTTGTAAAATAAAGATCAATTTAATAATTCCATTTTTTTACAAATAATTTTTCT
>JBCBRY010000022.1:0-88850 GCA_039819485.1 Bacteroidota bacterium
AAGTAATAAAATTCATTTCCATTAATAAGTTTAAATTAGAAAGCTCAGATAATTTCCGAAAAATCACTTTAAAAAAAATAAAAAACTATAAATTTTTAAATGGGCGCTCTTGGATAACAAATAGAATAAAAAGCCCAAATTCAAAATAAATGAATTTGGGCTTATTATTTTTATTGAATGATCACTTCGTCAGTACCAAGTATCCCTCCCTTCACTTCACTTTGCTGATTAAAACCAATAATAAAGTCTTCAAACTGATCAAAATTTTTGTTTGCTGGATTTTTCTTTTCAATTGTTTTCATTTTCAAAAGATTTTAAAGGTTATTGAATAAGGTTTTAGTATTTCCGAATCGGGCAAAGGCCAGCCACCCCGTGCTGCGCACAGCTCATTGGTTTTTTGAAAAAAAATAAACCGGGTTCCCTCGCCAAAGGGCAAGTCAGTTTGGTTTATTGGAAAAACCGAATTAAATGAGGTGGTGAATTTTGCGAATCATTTGCCGCTGTTTGCGATGCGTTTCAATGATTCATTTGTCTGTTAATACGGGAAAGGGGAAAGGGTTATCAGGAGGAGAAAAAAAAATAAAAAAAAATTTCGGCGGCCAGTTCGTGTTGCACGTGGGCACGGACTGGCCGTCCGTGTTACAATTGGAGGTCGGCCTTGAAGCTATCGGCCCGGGCCTCTGCGATCAGGGGCTTCCAGGATTCCGGGGTCGTTTCACCTTGCAGCAGGCATCCCGGTGTGAGATATGGGTAAATCTGGTCGTACCGTTTAACTTCATTCATGGAAGTGCGGCGGTACACGTCGGTGCGGTTAATATTGTCGGGGTCGTCGGCACCAACAGCGGCGAGCAGCTCGACGAAGGCTTCAAGGGTACTGTGGTGATAATTGGCAACGCGTTCCTTCTTATCGCTCACCACGAGGCCCTTGACCAGTTCGGGGTCTTGCGTGGCCACGCCCGTCGGGCAATTGTTTTTGTTGCATTCCAACGCCTGGATACACCCCAGGGCCAGCATCATGGCGCGGGCGGAGGAACATACATCCGCTCCGAGGGCAATGGCGCGGTACATGTGGAAACCGGTCATGATCTTACCGGAGGCGATGATCTTGATGTCCTTCTTCAAATTGAACCCGACCAGTGTGTCGTACACAAAAGCCAGTCCTTCCCGGAAAGGCATGCCGACCGAATTGGAGAATTCTAAAGGAGCGGCACCGGTGCCGCCCTCTCCCCCATCTACCGCAATGAAATCGGGTTTGATCCCTGTTTCGATCATGGCTTTGCAGATACCGATGAACTCACTCTTGCGGCCCACGCAGAGCTTGAAGCCAATGGGCTTACCGTCGGAAAGTTCCCGCATTTGCCGGATGAGTTCAAGCAGGCCGATGGGTGTTGAAAAGGCTTTGTGATATGGCGGGGAATTGACGGTGGTACCTGGCTCGACACCGCGTATTTTGGCTATTTCTGGCGTATTTTTTTTGCCCGGCAAAATACCACCGTGGCCAGGCTTGGCTCCCTGCGAAAGTTTCAGCTCAATCATTTTCACAGAAGGTTCAGCCGCCCTCTTCACAAACTCTTCTTTCGAAAAATTCCCATCCTTGGTACGGCAACCGAAATACCCCGTCCCGATCTGATAAATGAGGTCACCACCAAATTGCAGGTGATAGGGGCTGATCCCTCCTTCTCCGGTGTTGTGTGCAAAACCGCCAATTTGCGCACCACCATTCAATGCTGCAATGGCCGCTTTGCTCAGCGATCCATAGCTCATAGCCGACACGTTGAGCAGGCTGCAACTGTAAGGCTGTTTGCAATCGGGCCCACCGATCACTACCCGGGGGTCATGGTTGAGGCCATGTGCGTCCAATGCTGCGATGGAGTGGTTGATCCATTCATAACCGTCTCCGTACACATCGAGCTGCGTACCGAACGGCGCCGAGTCCAGCACCTTTTTGGCCCGCTGGTAAGCCACCGAGCGGGAGATCCGGTTGATCGGTGTACCGTCTGTGTCGGACTCGATAAAATACTGGTAGATTTTGGGCCGGAGGTATTCCATCACGTACCTCCCGCGCCCGAACAACGGGAAATTCCGCATGATGGCATGCTTGGTTTGAAACATGTCGTAAAGCCCCAGATTGATCAGCGGCAACAAAATGATCAGTGACCACAAAATGGGCGGCCACCAGAAATAGGCGACCCAACCGACCAGAAAAAGGGAAATGAGACAGAAAGCAATGAATTCGTTGCGCATGGATGAAGGGTTGAGGTATTGGGATATTGGGATATTGGGATATTGGGATATTGGGATATTGGGATATTGGGATAACGCAATTAATTTTTTTGGAACACATATTTAAGCAAAATACCCAATACCTCAATATCCCAATAACTCAATATCTCAATAACCCCCTTCATTCCATTATTCAAAAGTAAGTTCATATTTTCATGTAGTTGCAACTATGGATTGTTTGATCATATATTTGCGACTCAATGAAAAATACCAATAAACATATGACTACTTGTTGTTGCTGTTGTTGTACCAATTCCCAGTGGGAAGGCCGACTACGCCGGTAGTTATTTTGTTTGATTTTATAAAAACAAAAAAGCCTTTCCAGACCGGAGAGGCTTTTTTGTTTTAACCGTAGACGGCAGTTCGGTTTTGGCCAATGCCATCTACCATTATCCATCTACCATTTATTAACTAATAAACTCATTTAAACATGGCAATCAGATTAGGGGACATAGCTCCCGATTTTACCGCTCAAACCACTGAAGGAGCAATTAATTTCCACGAATGGCTCGGCGAAAGCTGGGGACTTTTGTTTTCGCACCCCGCCGATTTCACGCCGGTTTGTACCACGGAATTGGGTCGCACGGCTGCCTTGAAAGGTGAATTTGACAAGCGCAATGTGAAGGCCCTGGCCGTCAGCGTTGACCCGCTGGATTCCCACCACGAGTGGATCAAAGACATTGAAGAGACCCAAAACGTAACGATGAATTTTCCGATCGTTGCCGACGAAGACCGCAACGTAGCCACCCTGTATGATATGATCCACCCAAATGCCACAGAAAAGGTGACCGTTCGAACAGTTTTTGTGATCGGCCCGGACAAAAAGGTGAAACTGACCCTGACCTACCCGCCTTCAACCGGCCGCAATTTTTTGGAAATCCTACGGGTGATCGACAGTTTGCAACTCACTGCTTATCACAGTGTTGCAACTCCGGCCGACTGGGAACAAGGGGAGGACGTCGTCGTTTCTCCTTCCATCGCAACGGAAGATATCCCGGCTAAATTTCCAAAAGGGCACAAGGTGATCAAGCCCTATCTGCGCACGACACCTTCTCCCGTTTAAGGCAGAAAAATTTCACTGAAATTGGGGCGGACCACCGCTCCAATTTCTTCCTTTCCCGCTTCTCTATTGCCTTTAGCCCGGTTTTTTTCGCCTATTATCCCATTAAATAGCACCTCAAAGACGAATTTCTAAAAGATAATCAATTGCTTTAGCCAAGCAGTTTTTTACTTTTAGCCCTTCTTTTCAAAACTACTATTCAATCACTCAAAATTTAATGTTATGCTTAAACAACTACTTGTTACTTTTTTATTCGCTGCCTTGGGCCTAACGATTTCTGCCCAGGTGGTATTGATTAATTCACCTGCCAACCTGGAAGGGGGCCTCAACTTTACCAATGCTTTTGACAGTGGCTGGGGGGCAGATCTCACAACCGGTACTTGGACTGCGGATGTAGTCGCAGTGGTTGGAGACGGCTCTACAGAAGACCCAATCCTGGGATGTGACTCACTGGTCAACTCGGATGAGCTAATGGGAAAAATCGCCCTTGTGAACAGAGGAAATTGTAATTTCAGCCTGAAAGCGCTCAACGCGCAGAATGCTGGAGCCATTGCCTGTGTGATCGTTAACAATGTTGCCGGTGATCCCGTTGGTATGGGTGCTGGTGACTTTGCCACTGATGTTACTATTCCCGTTGTTATGATCTCCCAAACTGACGGAGCGAACGTTAGAGACGAGATTGCCATGGGAACTGTGAATATGACGATCGGCTTTGTTGTTTTTGACAATGATGTTGCGATCACCAGCGAGTCTATTTCAAGGTCTTTCTACGGAGCAGCTCCAGAGGCCCAGGTAGATGCTGCCATGCAGTCATTTTTGCCTGCCGCCGAAATCGCAAATACCGGAAACAATCTTGCTACCAACCCTACATTGAACGCTACCATCAATTATGGAGGTTCTGAAGTATACAATGAAACTGCCAGTGAAGCTTCTGTTGACACAACGATTGCCATTGGCCTTACTGAGTTTGTCATCGATCAAGGACAGGGTAATTACGATCTTAGATACTCCGTAACTTTTGATAGTACAGACGAACTGGAAAGTGACAACGAAGTCATTACTTCATTTCAGGTGACTGAAAAAGTTTATTCAAAAGGAAGGTACGATGCAGCTACCGGAGAGCCCAACTCTCCAAACATTGTGAGAACCGGTACGGGCGGTGCTGTGGAGTTCGCTACTGGATTTGATTTTCCTGATGCCGCTGGTTTGGTATTGGATACTGCTACCTTCTTTATCTGGGTGGATGATGATGGCACTGGATTAACTCTTGCCGATGTGGGAGCCAGTAACGTCTCCGTTTTTGTGTATGACTGGGACGATTTGAACAATGACTCGTTGCCCGAAACAAATGAACTGACCATTGTAGGACTCGGTGTGCTTGATGCATTTACTGATGAAACAGCAAGCTCTGGATTCGAAAGTGTTCAAATCCTGGATTTTGAAGAGACTACTCCCGGCTACCTGATTCCAGAGGACAATAAAAAATATTTTGTCGGTGTACGTTACAATGGTAGTTTGAACGTACGGATGGGATTTGATGGTGGTTATCAGCAGACATTTGCAGGCAACTACAACCAATTCCCTACTGGAATTGAGTTTCCACACATCGTTGTAACGGAATGGGATGCCACACTCAAGCCAGTCATGTCTCCTGCGGACGGCTACTACTTTGGCAACCTGGTCTACCCAGTTTCGATTGCTCTCATCGTCAACGAATTTGAGAACAGTGTCGGTGAAAACAATCCTGAAATTGGTTCTTTTGAGATGTTCCCGAACCCAGTTAGCGACTTTATCAACGTTGAGACTAATTTCTCAAAAGTCTTCGAAAGTGTTGATTACAGCATCGTCAATAACAACGGACAAATCATTTCCACTACCACCAGAAACATGAATGGAACAACTGATAACGTGACATTGGACATTTCCAACTTAGCGGCCGGTCAGTATTTCATGAATGTAAATACAGTTGACGGAAGCGTGAGCAAAGCGTTCACGGTTCAGCGTTAATTTGTACTGGAAATAATACTTTTCAGAAAAAAAACTGCACCGGCGAATGCCGGTGCAGTTTTTTTGTTTTTAAAATCTCGTGGCAAATCAAAACGGGACTCACCATAAACCCTTCGTTCGATTTTATCGGTGGGTTTATCCCGAATTCATTTCGTGGATACCGACAAAAATCGCAAGCAGGATTCCAATGGTTTTATGGCACCAAGAGAATTTTTAATGAATGTGCTTTTTAAAAAATACATCACGCAATTGCCCCGATATGCAAACCACATTTTTCAATAAATTCATTGGCAAAAACTTCTCTTGTATCCTGATCTAATAAAGCATGGCGGCTCCTGATCCAGGTATTCATCCTTCTCCCTCCGTACATTTTGCGCACCCGGCCGCGGTTGAGCATATAATTAAATTTGCCCCAGTGCAACGTGAAATTAATTTTTTCCTTTTCCAGAATTTTATAAAAATCTTCATAAAATTCGCGGGCAATATCGCAGTCCAGTCCATCCAGTTCAATGACGCACGACAGGTCAAATTTGGTAAAGCCCAGTGTCGCTTTAGTCCCCTTTAAATATCGAACGCCAAGCCCACCCGGAAAAGGACATTTTTTATTAAAATCCAACATTAGTTTTAGCACCTTGGTACAATCTGCCGCATCCACGGCGACGGCCATGCTCGCCAACGTGCCCCTCGTATTGGTGGCACCAAACATATCGCCGACAGTGGCAAATTTTCCTTTCTTCCGCTCCACCTGCTTGTACGCCTGCCCAAAAAACAAGGTCGTCAGCCTTGGAATTAAAGGCCGGATGACACCGCCCGCCGCATCAATAATTGTCTGGATGACACCCGTCAGGCTATCACCATAAGTAAACCCTTCCGGCATTTTATTTTCGTGTACATAATCGGAGTCGTACGGTCCTTTGTACATTAATCCGACATACATTTTTTTACCGGACATATTGTGCGGATTAAATATCACCTGAAAATGGTAAAGGTCGTTGATGTCACTTTTAATGTAACTCGGAATGATTTTTTGCATCTGCGTAAGGTCGCAGGTATCCATGATGGATTTTAATTGATCGTCGTAGGAAAATTTTAAATTAAATTTTTCCAATAAAAATATGGGCTCCGTCTCGATCATGACGCCATGAATAAATCCAAAGCTACCAAAACTGACCAACGCCGAATTAAAAATTGCGTCGTCCCGAATTACCTCGGCACCGATCCAGTCGGCAAAAGCCTGGTTCGTCACCGGATAGCTTTTCCGCTCTATCCAGACGTGTCTGTCCGGCCCGGTCACAATATGCAGCCCCACAACAAAGTCTTGCACTGCGCCTACTTTAAATGCCGAACCGTGGGTACCAGTGGACATCGCACCGACAATGGTTTGGCCGTTACTTGCCCCGGAAGCTTTAAGCGAACGCTTTAAAGATCCGCGCTCCATCTTTTTATTTAATTGTAGCATGGACATGCCGCATTGAACAAGAAATAAATTCTTCGGGCTGTTGCCGCTGTCCAAATATTTTTGTGCTACTTTATCTTTTTTCATCCCAAAGGCCAAACGCAACGATTTAGTGTCAACAATACCACCTTCCGTTACGCCAACTTTGGAGAAAGACCACCCGCTGCCCATGGCCCGCAGTCTTATTTTATTTTTTATGGCGTATTTAATCAGCCACTGAAAATTCTTGGTAGTGGCGTGATACTTTTCCGCATTTGTTTTTTTGGACGAAGGCCACGTCAATTTAAACGAAGCATTTTTTTTCAAATCTTGCGTAAAATTTTCGTGCTTGTTGGTCCATTCCTTTATTTTAAGAAGCCTGATCCCTTCCGGTAATTTTTTTGGAGTTCGCATGGTTAATTGGTTTATTTATAAATGAAGAATGAAAAATGAAAAGCTATTTTTCATTCTTCATTCTAATCGATATTTTCAATTTCTGCATCGGGTGGCCTGCAACACCATTTGACCCTGGTAGGAATGACGATGCCTAGGGTAATAAAAGAGATAAAAAAGTGGTCGAATTGTTTAACCACTTCAAATTTATTGATGGCACAATCATCGCAACATTTAGGATCGATATCGCGAGCTTGTTGCAGGCCCCACCAGTAATTTACAGAGGTCTCTTCATACTCCGGGTTGTTATCAAAAGTATCGCAGTCGTACTCGGCTACAACACGGGTGACACCACAGCTTTGAAATAAAAATAATAGAAACACAAGAAGGGAAATGGTTTTTACAAGAGGTTTCATAATAATGGTTTTTAATCAACAAGGGTCGCTTAGCCGCGAAGCCGTTATTGGTCATTCTATATTTACAAACTTAAAAAAGAGGATTCCTCAATTACCGGGAACAAAAAGGAAAGTGGTTTTATGAGGGGTATCCAGTTATGTTTAAAGAGAGGCCAGAATAAAAATTAATACATAAATGTATGTCAAAAAATTCACGCAAACAAATAAGCATACAAAAATTATAAATTGAGGTTGGTGTTTATTTTAGCAATAAATGAATTTTAATTAATTGGCTCAGGTTGCAATGAAGAAAATAAAAGGAAAAAAGTAGAGGGACACCTGTCCGTAAGAACGTGAAAAGTACATATGCGTGATAAAATAAATCTTTCTTCTTGCTGCTATTAATCAGTCGCCATGTTGATCGCAAATCGAATTAATTATTTCAAACTGTTATTTACTGATAAAAGGTTGATAAAAAGTCGAAATGGCCAGACCATTTTTTTACACCAACTTTTTATCAACCTTTTATTTTATTGTCATTAAAAAATCACTTTGAAAAAAGTCAAACAACCTTTTCTTATTCCCATTTCAATGCCTCCACAGGATTGCCCTGTGCTGCCCGCAACGCGTGGTACCCAGTTGTCAAAATAGTGATCATGACCACCGCAAAAAATGCAAGACCATATAACAGAAAATTCATTTTGGTGTGATAGGCGAACGTGTCCAGCCATTTATTCATAAAATACCAGGCTGCAAGAAATGCTGGCAGCGTAGCAAAGGCGACCAGGAAAACAAAATTGCGGGTAAGCAAATAAACGATGTCCGTCGTCTGGGCACCCATGACTTTGCGAATACCGATTTCCTTGGTTCGCTGTTCGGCCGTAAAGGAAGCCAGCCCCAGCAGCCCCAGGCAGGCAATCAAGATCATTAAAGCGCTGAACAGGGTAAAGATTCGGGCCCGTACCTGATCAGCCTCATAAAGCTCCATAAACGAAGCATCGACAAAATCGTATTCAAATGGAGTGTTGGGAAAAACAGCCCGCCACTCTTGTTCCACTGCGTTGATAGTTTGTGACAACTCCTGCGGATTTTGTGGGTTCAGCCGGGCATGCACAATCCGGTTATTTGCCTGCGGGTAAAAAAGCAGGGGCGAGATGGGCTCATACAATGAGCGTTGATGGAAATTTTTCACCACTCCGATGACCAACATATAAGGCAAAGTGTCATTGGTACCTGCCTGAAATTTTTTACCGATAGGGTCGTCCCAGTCGAACCGTTCTACCATCGCCTCGTTGATGAGAACGGCATTCGTACTGTCAGTACCGTACTCGGAGCTGAAGTTTCGTCCGGCAACAAACTCGGCTCCCAGGGTCGGGAAAAATTCGTAATCTACTCCGTAAAGATCGACACCATATTGTTCCATGCTGCCTTTATTCGTTTCAAAATTGCAGAGGTTTTTCGAATAGCCCCTGCCAGGTGTCGTGGAGCTGGTACCCACCGCCGTAATCTTCGGATTTTGTAGCAGTTTCTCCCTGATCACCGGATACTTTTCCCTTACCGATCTGCCCTGCAATGAAAATGTCATCACATGCTCTTTGTCAAAACCCAGATCCTTGTTGCGAAGGAAGTTCATCTGGTCGTATATGATACCGGTACCGATCAACATAAAAATGGTAATGGCAAATTGTACCGTTACGAGTACTTTCCGCAAGGAGGGGTTGCCCGTCCCCTTGGCCAGGCTGCCTTTCAATACCTTCATCGGCTCAAAGGCTGACAGGTAAAACGCAGGGTAACTGCCCCCTAATATTCCTACCAGAATCACAATGCCCAGTGCCCCCGACAGCACGGGAGTCGACCATAATAGCCCCCTGCCCAATTCGACTTCGAAGGTGGCATTGAAGGCCGGCAACAGCAGATGTACCACCAAAAAACTCAATACCAAAGCAATCAGGGTGAACAAAATGGATTCCGATAAAAACTGCCCGATCAATTGTTTGCGTTCTGACCCAAGCACTTTCCGAACCCCGACTTCCATCGCCCTTTTAGTAGCCCGTGCCGTCGATAAATTCATATAATTGATACAGGCAATCAGCAACAGGAACAGAGCCACCGCTCCAAAAATGTACAAGAACCCCAACTGGCCGGTCGGTTCGGGCTCCCCCTCGAAATCAGAGGTCAGATGAATACTTTTAAGCGGCAGCAGTTCATATTTGACCTTGATGCCAAATTCATCAAAAATGACTGCCACATATTTTTCGATCACCTCCGGGAGCTTGGCAGCAAATGCATCCGGGTCGGCATCTGCCCGGAGCAGTACATAGCTGTAAATATTAAACGAGCCCCACGAACCTGGCGAAGGATTCATGATGCCCGGAAAAGTATTTGCCGAAATCATCGCATCCGCAATAATGTGAGAGTGGTTCGGCATATCCTTATAAACCCCGGTCACTTTGTATTCCCGGTCACTGGTTGTTTTGAGCAGCTCCCCGATCGGGCTTTTATCGCCGAAGATCCGCCTGGCCATCGATTCGTTCACAACGATGGAATTCGGCTCGATCAGGGCAGTATTGGCGTCACCTTCGATAAAATCAAAGGTAAAAACATCGCAGACCGTCGAATCTACGATGTAGATCCGTTCTTCAAAAAAGAAGCGGTCCTGGTGTTCAAAACGGGTTCGTCCGTTTTCGATAAAACGCACATACTCCTCTACCTCCGGATACTCTGCTTTCAGCGTCGGTGCCAGTGGGTCCTGGGTGACGGCCCACCGGAAATGATCATCCGGTTCTGTGATATCAGAAGAAATGCGGAAAATACGGTCCGCTCTTTCGTGGTGGGTATCGTACCGGGTTTCCTCGGTGATATACAATAAAATAAACAAGGTGGCAGCAATGCCGAGGGTCAGCCCAAAAATATTGAGGAAAGTGTAGCCCGGCTGGCGGCGGAAGTTGCGCAGGGCGATGGTCAGGTAATTTCTTAACATGTGTAAAGTGGTTTGTTTGTGAGAATGACTATGGTCAATGGGTATTGGTTGCAATTTTTACGAATCGATTCGTAAAAGAACTGGGAGATTTCCTTTTTGCCTCTAAACCAATGACCAAAGAGGTTTCTTTTTTGCTGAAAAAAAGAAGGGGTTAATAGTTAGTGTGCCCAGTATTAAATTCTATTTGTGGTAAAAATGTCAGTCAAGTGGCCGCCTTCTGCGGCGGTTTGGAGCTGATGTTTCGGATCGCATTTATGGTTTTTATGGAGTGCATTTTTTCCTCACCTTTAAACGTTCAAAATGAAAAATAACTCTTACTTCAAACAAGCGGGTTTTGTTTTATTGCTGCTCTTCACTTTTTGCTGCCGAAGCATCGCTCAAGATTGCGAATATAATGTAAGCAATTTTTATGTGATGAATCTGGATGAAACGACCAACACTTATACCTACATATTTCAAGGAAATGGATTGCTCGAAGAGCCGTTTCTGACTTATTATTTCTCCTGGAGAGCCACCCGCTTCCGGCCCAAGGGCAGCAACGAGCCGTGGCAAATAGCTTACAGCTCCAATTGTAATGAGGCCCCATGCAAAGATTACTTCTTTGAAGCAGGCCCGCTTGAACCATGCACCGAATATGGGTTCCAGATTGCCTGTGGGCTTTGTGTACTTGATTTTGCTCACCTGCTTGAATTTACCTGAGCTTCTCTCTGTTCCTGAAACCTTTATAGAACAACCAGATTCCGACCAACAGTCCAATTACACTTGCATAGATCCACCACCTGTTTTGATCGGGCATTTCCAGAGGAGCAATTTCTCCAAACTGTACAAAGGCTCCCCAATAATATGGGTGGGAATTATTCAGATCGGCCGTTTTTATATAATTCAATTTCGCTGTTCGAAGCGCCATGTCTTTTTTCATTCCCTTTTTCAGGCACTTATAATATTCGACCATGATATCAGAAGTGGCGCAGTCATCGACCGACCAAAGGCTCGTCAGCACTGATTCACTGCCGGCGAGCATAAAGCTACGGGTCAGGCTCATCACGCCCTCCCCTTTTTGCAGCTTGCCGGTGCCTGTGTTGCAGGCGCTGAGTACGGCAAGCTCGGCATTCAACCGGAGATTGTTCAGTTCAAACTGAGAAAGGTCTCCATCGGACAAATAGATTTTATTGAGGCCCACGTCGCTGTTGTCTACGCAGGCATGGGTGGCAAGGTGGAGGATTCGATAGTTGGCAGCTTCTTCATGAAACCTGTCCAACCCCGCATGGGCTGCCACAAATATTTCGCCACCGAGAATGTTCTGAATGGCCGTTATTTCCTGTTCGTTGCACAGCAAGCTGTACAACTGGTCACTGGAACAGGTGCGCTTTTGGGAATAGCCCCCATCAAAAGTCGGGGCAAAACCAACAAAGCCTGCTATGTCTTCTTCCGGTTTTTCTTTGTCCTTACTGGCCACCATCAAAGAAGCAGAATACTGGTAACTAACGTTAAAATCGTTGATCAGAAAGGAGAAAACCGCCGGCGAGTAGTTATCGTTTCCATCTTCCGATAGCTCCCGAACCAATATTTCAAACGGCAGGTAAGCCAGTACATCGTCAGGGACAATGATCAAATTATTGATTCCCCCGGACAGGTCTTCCAGTCCCTTTTTCAATAAATAGTCGTAAAGGCCACTGGCTGAAGTTTTAAATTTCGCCAAGTCCGTTTTAAAATCTTTTGAGTTGGGGGGATACATGACCAATTGGCGGAATTGATGGATCTGCTCACCGAGCGAAGCTATGTCTTTTAATTCGTATGCTTTAAGTTCATGTTTGGTCAGGTAAAAAACGAATGCGCTCTGGTCTCCGAGCATAAACTCAACCAATGCGGATTTTTCATCTGGCAGGTACTGCCTGATCAAATCGACCGAGGTGGACTGTTCGTTATATTTCAGGCTATAATAACTGGGAAATTCACTTTCCAGAAAGCTGGTAAGGGCCTGGTACTTGCTCCGCAAATTGAAAACCATGCTTTCCCACATTTTTATTTTTTCAATATTTTCTCCCTTTTTTTTCTGCCTCGATTCGTTGATAGATTTTTGATAAAAATTCAGCTCGGCAATGATTTCCCTTTCCCTTTCGAGCAGTGAATCCGGAATGCCGGCATAACCTTTGGCCATTTCGTCCTTAATGCTCTCAAACATAAGTACCGATTTATTTCCCTCTGCGACTAACAAGCCTTCCTGCAAAAACGCCTCGTCATCGGTCAGCTTATACAGTTCCAGGCAGACCTTGATCGACCTTTCATACAGGGGGACAGCCCGTCTTGCGAGGTTGTGCTTCGACCCTTCTGCCAAATAGTCTTTTCGGATATCCTTCAATAATTCAAAAATGGATTGATAACACTCATGTGCCGCAGACAGCAAATCCTTTTTTCCAGTGTCCAGATAACAATCGTACAGAACGCTGGCCTTGCTCTCCAATATTTCCAGTCCGATTTTTTTGTTGATCAATTGATCGCCGGTCGGGTTTTGGAATATATCCTTTTCCGCAAATTCAAATGAGATATCTGAGAGTGCATTTTGGAATAAGGCCAGTGACTCCTCATCCCTGTGCATTGTATAACTGACCGCTGCTATTTTGGCCTGGCAGCTTCCAAAGCTTGGGTGTTTGTTAAAATCACTATATTCTTCGATGGCGAGTGAATAAGCTTTTTGATAATTGTACAGTGCTGCCTGGAGTTGATTGTCCTGCCGCAGGAGATCCCCAAACTGCAGGTAGGACTTATAAGCTTCGAGCGGTGCCGAAGCTTCCTGCACCTGGATGGCTTTACGGATATGGAACAGCGCACTGTCCAGCACATTTTTGTTCAGGTACAGTTCGGATAAGTTTTGGTGGGCATACCACTCAGTTTGTTGAAAGAAAGAAGACTGAGGCAGTTTTTTCAAAATGGACAGGCACTTCCGATAGCAGTATTGGGCCTGCTCGTAATCTGATTTTTTGATATAGCACCAACCCAACTGCCGGTAAGTCCTGCTGAGCTGGTGGTAATCCTCCTCATTGGTCTCGTCCAATTGTTTGAGCAGTTCCTGGTAATAAAATACAGACTCATCATAATCGCCCAACGTTGAATTAATATAACCTGTAGATTCGAGCGCATACAAAGGTTTCTCTTCTGGAAAGTTTTCCTGCAAAATCTGCAGGCATTCCTTTAATATCTCCACCGACCTTTTGGCATTTCCTTTTAAAAAATTGGAATGGGCAAGAAAATAGAGCGAATTGACATACTCCGCCGATTTTTCGCCATACATTTCAATCGATGTACGGGTGATCAAGTTGACGATCGGGAAATAATGCTTATAGTTTTTTTCATAAAAATAGGCCGAGGCTAAATCTCCAGAGTGGTCAAGGTATTTTTCCATATTGCCGGACTGCTTGTACAAATCCAGCGCTTCCAGCAAGCGTGGTATGTTTTCGCTGTTCGGCTTATTGTAAATATCGACTCGGGCTATCAGGCTATCCGCTTTTTTTTCCAGGTCATCTACCTCCTGGCAAAAGGCAGGAAGAGGCGTAAAACACCAGGTCATTGTCAATAAAAGGGTGGTTATTTTAATTGGCAAAAACTTCATTTCATTTTTTCACTAAAGTAAGTGCTTGGACAAAAATAAAGAGCGCTAAAAATGACACTTTTATTTGGGCAAAGGTTTGATTTCCAAGTCTTAAAAATCTTTTTCAGGCAAAGGGAAAGTGTCATTTTTCCTTTGCCAAAAAATTTGCTTCCTGACGTTGAAAACCAGTCAACTGCAAAATCAGAAATGTCTTTTTCGTACTCTCATTTTGTCCAGGCATTTATTATTCTCCAAATAACGGAACAAATAACACAAAACGGCAACATGCCCTGGCCACACCATTTTGAAAATGGTACGGCCAAAGCATGCTGCATTGTTCTCCAGTAAAATAATGTTTTTAAGATTTAATTATTCGGTAAGTAAAGATGTCATCCCTTGTCCTTATTTTCACGATATAAACTCCTGTTGTCCAGGTCGAAGACTGGAAATTAATATGTTGCTGCCCGGTGTATAAAACAGTCAGGTCCCTGGCACTGACCAGCCTGCCCTGCAGGTCCATGATTTCAACCCTGGCCTGCTCCCCTTTCCGAAGGTTAAATGAAATATTCAACTCATCGGAAAAAGGGTTCGGGCTAACGGTCGCTTCCATATTCGCCGTTGATGTCCCACTGGATTTTTCGGCACTTCCCGATAAAGGTGTGCCCGTGACCGAATGGATATTGTTCGGATTCGCCACCAAAGCGCCTGGAGGTGGTGGAGGGTTGAACGGGCTGGCTGCGTTATTGATTACAGCAGTGCCCCCTTGACCAGCACATGGATCATTGGCAGTAGCCGGATCAAAATTAAAACAGCACATTTCTTTTGTTTTAATATAATAATTGGATCGGCCGCCATTGCCAGTGATATCAAAAACCGCTGGCGGAAACAGGCCGGGGTGGTCGGCGTAAGGATAACTGACCACCATGTTCGGATAGTTGAGGTCATAATCGGTTACGAGCTGTATTTCCAGGTTATAGCAAAAATTATCATTGTAGGCCGCACAAAATGCATTCATGTCTAAGTCTATCAGGAAACTTGCCTCATAAAACGTCTGTCCGTGTTTTTGAATAGCGTATACATCTTGTGGCTTGACTGACGATGTAAAGAACGAAACCCCTTCCAATGGCAGATTGACGTAAAACATCATTGGCGGATAGTTTTGAATCTGGTTATCGGCAAAATGCACGCGGGCATCAAATATCAGGGCATTGTCCGATGCGAGGCTGACACAAATACCCGGATTGCTGTATTCCAACTTGGAGTTGTACCAGTTCGTGTAAATTGGCGGATCACCAAATGCCCGCACATCTTTACAGGCAAACAGGATCAAGGAAAAGAAAATTACTTTACATAAGTTAGTTGTTAGTTTCATCACAATTGTTTTTAGTTAATTAGAAAGACTAAAAACAATGAACCATTCGTCGATTGCTCACCTCGACAATAATTGGGTCGGACGCGCAAGCCGTCCATTTGTTCCTTTCGGAGATTTTGTTAAGTGGTTCCAGCTCGAATGAAGGGTTTTAGAAAGATTGATGAAGCAGGCCGAAGAGAAAAGTGTCAGGTTCGGAACCGAACCCTATCCAAAGGTAGTCCCTCCGGTCAATTCAAACAATCAATAACTAGTAACCCTGCAGGATCGACCAGTAACTGTGTAAAAGAACCTTTTCGGTGACCACTCCCGTGCAAAAACCCGGGAGCAATGGCCACCTTCAGGTGCTTAGAGAGTGCGGTAAAAAAAGTTTTAAAGCATGCTTCTGCCCCTACCCTGTCCGCTTTCAGAAAATAGGTAACCGCTTTCTGGAATTTTTTTTGGATTTATTTTTATTGTAGCTTTATGTTTAAGGCCAAAGACTTAACAAACTCTGCCGCCATTGACTATTTTCGCCTCTGCCGATCCCCGGTTTCTTTACACCACCTCACAGCGATTAATCAGCTTTTTTACAAAAATCACCACCCATCCAGGTTACCTTTTACCTGTGATGTACAACGAATAGAGTGAATCCATATGAAGAAATTCTCAGATGAAGAGATCGTACAGCGATTAAAAGCAACTGACGACCGCACCGTGGATCAAACGCTCTCCTATCTACATAAGCAGGTGTACCAAATGGCAGTGAACTTTATCAAAAAATATAAAGGCTCACTCGCCGATGCCGAGGATATTTTCCAGGACAGCCTGCTGGCACTTTACAAACTTGCCCGGCAGGGCAAGCTGGACAATTGCCACAATGTAGAGGCCTACTTGATGGCGATCAGCAAGAACCTGTGGTTCAAGCAACTGAAAAAGAAAAAAGAAACCGTGGACCTCGAAGAAGAAGTGAATTCGGTCGCCGTTCCGGAAGTTGCGCTGTACACGCTCCTGGAAGAAGAAAAGAGATCGGCTTTTGACAAATTGCTGGCCAGCCTCGGAGAAAACTGTCAGCAATTGCTGATCTATTTTTATTACGACCGGCTGCGCATGAAAAAGATTGCGGAACTCATGGGCTACAACAGTGAGCAAGTCGCCAAAAACAGAAAATCAAAATGTCTGCAAAAATTAAAAACATTGCTTTCAGAAAATCCCCATTATAAAAACTACCTGACCTGAGATTCGATTATGGAACAGCATGACATCAACAAAATAGACAATTACCTTCTCGGACGCCTTTCCACCGAGGAGCGCAACGCCTTCGAACAAGAAATGGAAAATGACGCCACTCTTAAACAAGCCGTACAGACCCAGCAACTTGTGCTGCAAGCAGTAGACACCATCGGTGACCTCCGCATGCGCAAAAGAATCAACCGGATACACGAAGCATCGAAGCCGAAAGGGGCAAAGGTCAGAACTCTCAACAGCCGCTCGTGGGCCATCGCCGCCATTGGACTGGTAGCCCTCGCACTTTGTTTGTGGATGTGGCTGCGCCCGCCATTGAACGAAAGGCTCTATGCCGATTTTTTTGAACCCCACCCGATCACCTTTTCCAACCGAGATCTAAATACAGAGGTGGAGCGCTCGCTCATTGAGGCCAGCCGATTTTATAAAAACAATGACCTTAAAAGTGCTGCCCCGATTTTTGAAAAATATGTGGATATAAATACGGCCGATGACAAACTGCTTTTGGCTGCCGGTATTTCTTTTATGGAAATAAACAACGATAAAGCGCTTGATTATTTTAATATTATTTTACAGCATGCGGAATCATCCTACCTGGACCACGCGCGGTGGTATGCCGCATTGGTTTATTTAAATAAAAATGAAACAGAAAACAGTAAAAGACAACTCGAACAATTAACGGAAAATAAAAACGGTTTTTTTTATCAAAAAGCGGAATCCTTATTATCTGAAATAAATTAATTCAAAAACAAATTCTAAGTACAGGACAAAACTCAACATTGATATAATTTATGCCTGAAAATCCTCCCTCTAACCCCCTCCAAAGGGGGGAAATTAAATCCGTTTTTTCCCCTTTGGAGGGGGTTAGGGGGAGGAGGCACTCGTTTTGTTTTTAAAAATTAAATTTTGCCCTGTACTCAAAAACAAATTACCTTCCTCCAAAATAATTTCTATTTATTTTTTTAAAAAAATATTTAAATCGGGGTTACCTTTTTTTTTATCTGGTAAGGTCATAACAAAAGCCAATTGGTAATTATTAATCAATCAACGGTTTTTAATTAAATGTCCTCTAAATAAAAATTGGAAAAACATGCATAAAAGACGACCTCTAATTCCCGGTGGTTTAACCTTTCCTTTTCACCGTGGTGTTCACCACAATTATTTGCTCACGTAAAAGCGTGACAACATACCGATCAAAATTAATTGCTTGAATTAATCTGAAAAACCTCCTCACAACCATCAATTAATTTTTTTAAAACCATTTTTTTAAATGGCAGGCGCAATGGTTCACCAATGCACTTGGATGCCTTTGCCTTGCCACAAAAACATGTATTATGAAAAAGACCTTTCTCTTATTTTTCCTGATGCTGTATGGCTGTTTGAGTTATGGCCAGTACAATGTATTGGAAGATTTTCATCTTGCTGCTTCTCATACGGAGAATCCATTTAGACAAAGACTTGAGAAAAAATTGAAACAAGAAGGAAAACTTGTGATTGACTTCTATTCTGTAAGCAAGGACATAAAAAGCATCGTTACTCAACAGATGGTCGAACCTTTTGTGAAAGCTCATCCAGACAAAGTTATTTTGAATATTATTCCAGTCGATGTAGAAGGGTTCAACAAAAACTTAACTGCATCGCAAAAACAAGAAGGCAGAGAAGAAACGCTTAGGCAGCTTGCGATCCAAGCATTATATCCCGACAAATATTTAGATTATTTGGTCAAACGCGGGCATACTTATTTAACCAACGATTGGGAAGAGGCCGCGAAGGAATTGCAAATGGATCTCGGCAAAATCAAAGCCTATAGCAAAAGTAGTGAGTCACAAAAATTGTATAAAAAAAATAATTTAAGAGTCGATGACACTAAATTAAATTCTTTTTTAAATGCAGCGGAATCAATTTTAATTGTGAACGGAAAGCAGTTCGAATTAGAAGTAGGCGATGTGTCCAATTTAGGATGTTGTTCTCTTTTTTCTTGCATGGATGGATGCTTGAGTGAAGAATATTTTGGCACCGACACAGAGAGAATCTTCAATATTGTAGAAGGTCTTTGGATACTTGCTAATTGTGCAGCATGTCTTGTTCCAGAACCAGGCTCGACTATTCAATGTAGTATTTGTGTAGACGATTTTACTGATGAAGGCGAAGGTTATATAGTAAACCTTATTGCCTGTTATGAATCTTGCATAGAATCTCCATGTTCCTATGCAGCAAGTTCGGAGTGCCCCTTAGGATCATATTGTCACAATGTCAATTGGACACAAGGAATTTTTTTATTCGAAGAAAACGAATGTGTAGAATGCCCCCGGATCGAGACCGCCCCGAATATGATACAACTAATCTTTTCTGATGTATATTCTCCACCCAGTGGTACTATATTTGAAACAGCTCCACCACGGTTACAATTTACGCTAACCAAAAACGGAGTTCCGATCTTTTCTGCCGAGACCAACGGCGTTGATCTCGATTTCAATCTCAACCATTATTCATCAGAACCTGAAATAGGTGACAAATACTGCTTAGAGTATACTGATCTTAACTTCATAACAGCATGCCCCCCAAAAATAGAATGCTATACCATTTCCTGCCCGGAGCCTTCCCTTTCTGTCATAAATGGCCAATTAGTTGCAGAAATTGATTTTTTTGGCATTCCGACACCTGTTGAAGTTGAGGTGTATGAGGAAATTCAAGTTGGATCAGGGGGAACAGTATTTTTATTGGATGGTACCTACGATGGCAGTGAAGGGAACTTCCGTCAAGAATTTGGTTCTGTCAATGCTGGAGAAGTCTATTACATCGAAATTTCCCCTTTGGAAGCTCCGTACAATGCAAGCTGTCCCAGCCCAACAAGTGATATGCTTAATGTAGAGTTATGCCAAACTGGAGAACAACAAATAACTTTCGACTTTGAGGCATTAATTATACAGCCAGAATCTAAACCTGGAGAAAAAAATGGTTGGATTTATGTTGAAGCATACACGGGCACAACCCCACCTACTGTCCCAATTGATAATCTTTCATATACCTGGAATACAAATCCCTCACAAACAGGACAAGCAGCAACTGGATTGGGTTCCGGTTTTTATTGTGTGACAGCACTTAATGAAACCACTAATTGTAGCGCAACAGAATGTTTCTTTCTAGACTATTTATGCTCAGGTAACGAACAAGGAGGAGAAGGTGGGAACGACGGAGTTCCAAATGACGATCCGTGTATGAAACTAGGCTTCGAGATCACCCCCGAAACCGGCCCTGGCACCAACAATGGCTCCATCAACGTCATTCCAGACTATCTGGGTTCGTTTCCCTCCAATGAATTTTTTTATTACTGGGAAGACCTGCAGGGTGCCACCTTTCCAACTCGGGAAAACCTGGCCCCCGGAGAGTACTGCGTCACCGTCACAACCACCAATCTTGCAGGAGAATGCTGTGATGTTGCCAAATGTGTCAACGTCGGTGATTACTGTTCCACCGTCAATATCGAACTGCCTGAGTTCGATATTACCCAGCCGGTCAACTGCGACGACGAATCGGGGATCATCGACATCCCGACCAGTCAGATTACCGGCGCCGTGCTGCCGTACACGTTTTTATGGAACAATGGTGCAACCACGGACCACATAAAAAATGTGCCCGAAGGTATCTATGCCGTTACGTTGACGGACAAACATGGCTGTACAGCAAGCAAAATGGTAAAATTGGAAGCCATCAATTCACTGGAACTCAGTACCCAAAATACCAGCCCCAACCATCCCGATTGTGACGGCAGTATCCAGTTGGACATCCAAGGCGGAACACCTCCGTATGCAATCAACGTAGAACTCTTGAGCCAGACCATTTTCAGCACCAACGGAAGCAATCTACAATATACGTACGATGGGCTTTGCGCCGGCACTTACTACATTGAAGTGGAAGATGCCAATGGCTGCACCGAAAGCATCGTAGTCGAGTTGCCTGCTTGCCAGGGAGTGTTCATCGAAGAGCCTGTTATTACCGGTTCTGAATCCTGTCAGAGTCCACAGGGCACTCCGGTTGCCACCGGATCGATAGATTTTGGCACCGAAACACCACAAACCGGCACGCCACCGTATACTTACGCATGGAGCAACGGAGCAACAACTCTTTCCGTCGATGAATTGGAAGTAGGACAATATACACTGACCATTACCGATGCGAATGGCTGTACTTCCGAATACACCTACATGATCCAGAACAATACGAGCAGCCTTACTTATTTCACCGTCGAAGTAGTTGATATTCAGCATGATGTAGCAAACGACTGTTCAGGAAGCGCAACGGTACACGTAACCTACAGTGGCGTAAGCTCCCACATACACCTGAATCTTTATCCGAGTGGGCAGGCGGTCTCTATACCCAAGTTCAGTTCCATCGACGAAACGTATACTTTTGAAGGATTGTGCGGTGATGACTATACCCTGATTGCATCCACCGACGTGGGCGTGCCGCCCACCGCATACTGTACCATTGAGCAAAACTTCACCATTGAAGCATGCCCTGGATTTGAGATGGTCAACCCACCGACGGTTGTCCACCCGTCCGATTGCGAGGCGAGTGACGGATCAATCGACTACGTTAGCTTTGCCAACCCCAATGGAGGCACCCCTCCTTATGTATGGTCTTGGAGCAATGGCTCCACCGATCCGCTTCGCATCGACAACCTACCGCCGGACTACTATTCCTTGACGGTTACGGATGCGAACGGCTGCTCCATCGAAAAAACGTTTGACCTTACGGTGCCCAATGACCCAGCCTTGACCGAAGTTGAAATCCTCCAACAACCTTCCAACGACTGTGATGGCAGTATTTCCATCAGCGGAATAACAGGTGTGTCCGTGATCCTTAACTATCCACAGGGAGGCCAACAACTGATCAACCTGAGCACTGGAAACCCTACCATTATCGAAGGCTTGTGTCCAGGGACCTACACTTACTTTGCAACTCAAGATGGGCGTTGTACTTATCAGGATAAATTTACCCTCGAAGGCTGCGACCCAATGACTTCACTAGGTTTAGTCAATGCCAACCCTCCGCTCGTTTGCGGTGAAAGCACTGGCTTCCTGCGCTTTATTACCGGCCCAACCGGAGGTACGGCACCTTATACATACGTGGCTACGCATGAGGACGGAACCGTTTTCACCGAGCCCGGAAATAACCGCATCAACGACCTGCCTTCAGGGCTGTACACCATAACCGTTACGGATGCACTCGGATGTACGGCAGATTTTGAATTAGAATTGTATACACCGGGCATCCCTGTTCTGAATCTATATGAGGTATTCCCAGAATGCGAAGGAGAAGCAAACGGCATCATTGAAATAATTGACGTTTACAACGTTGGTGGTGGCCAGATTACCAATACCTATAGCATCGAACCAATGTTGTCCACAACGGTGATTGAAGGCGATAATGACAATGCCTTGATTTCTGGCCTTGAGACCGGAACCTATGAAGTAACGATCACGGCCTCTAATGGCTGTACTGCCAGTTATTCCTTTTTCGTCGATGAAAGACTGAGCATGGGGCCATTCACATTGGAAAGTGGTCCATTCACCGAAGCATCCTGTCCATACGAAGGCCAGGAAAGCGGCACCATCACCTTTGAATTGTCGGGAGGCAACAAACCCTACAGTATTTGGCTGGAAAAAGGAGATGAAGATTATATTGAATACTCCAACGGACTACCTACCGCGACTACTACGATCGTCTTTGAAAATATGGGCCCCGGCACTTACACGGTCAATTATATCCGTGATGACTGTGATCGCAGATATGAATACAATCAGCCGATCGTGGTAGAGGCGTATGAAGAAATGTTTGCAAGTTTTAATGTAAACGTAGATTGCCCGGGAGAATCGGATGTCAACTTGACCATTTCAGGAAACGCACCCGGCCCTTACATCTTTGCCTGGACTGGCCCCAATGGGTATACCGCCACCACAGAGGACATCTTTGACCTGGCAGAAGGCCAGTATACGGTCATGGTGACCGATGCAAATGGTTGTTTCATCGAAGAGTCTGTTTTTGTTGACGTACTTGACCCTCCGACTGTCGATGTCACGGTAGATATCCCGTATGCCTGTGAAGATTATCCCATCGGAAGCATATCCGTTTCTATCTCGGGTGGGACCGATCCGATCAATTTTCAGTGGACAGAACAAAGTACTGGAACAATGTATAACACACAGGATCTCTCTTGCTTATCCCCAGGCAGCTATTTGCTGGAAGTGACGGACGGATGCGACACGTACGTATACGGTCCATATAGCATCGACTCACAAGTAACCGATACCAGGGCCCATGCCTTTTCCTGCTTTAATGAAATCTGGTGCGGTACTTTTCAAGTTGACTTCGAATTTGGCGGGGTCGAAGACATCCAATCAAACATCGACAACAGCGGCTGCCCGTCTGGAGCTTGCTCCGTTACGATCATCTGCGAAAATGAAAGTCAAATTACGGTCAATGGCATCGACTCAGGAAGCGGCAGTTTCACACCTTTCGGAAATCTTCCTGACTGTTCTTGCTGTGAAGCACGTACCTGTTTCGTCAATAATTATTCAGACATTGCGCTCAGCACGACAGCCGACCCTTGCAGCAATCAGTTCCTCGAAGATCAGCAAACGATCAACATCAATATCAATGGAACCTACAATGCGACAACCGCCCCTTCCGACTGTCCGGAATGTATCGACACCGATGGTGACCTGATCGCAGATTTCATGGATTCCTGTGACGACGAATACAACCCCGCTCCCATACAAGATCCGGCCACGAATGATTGTAATGGCAATGGAGATGTGGATATCTGTGAAACATTTGACGAAAATACAGACACCGACGGCGACGGAATTCCGAATACTTGTGACAACTGCGTAAATGATTACAATCCAACGCAATTGGATACGGACGGCGATGATGTCGGAGACGCCTGCGACAATCTGCACCCAACGAATGATCTGGACAATGATGGCGTTCCTGATTTCCTCAACGGCTCGCAATTTGATAATTGTTTTTTCCCTGACAATCCAGTGCAATCTAATAACCCGCACCAGTTTGATTGCGACGGAGATGGCGTGGGAGATACTTGCGACCCGGATTATCCATGCAGTCCAAACTCTCCGCCCACTGCAATTCCTTTAATCATAAACCCAGGAAATGTTTCGACGCATCATGGGCATGAGACGCTGTACAATGATGAAAAGAGTCAGATCAAAATCTATCCCAACCCTTTCCAAAACGAATTCACCGTCGAATATCAATCGGAAACGGCAGGAAAGGATTTGACGATCAACCTCTACAACCTGAACGGACAATTGATTCAGCAACGTAAAGAACATACCGTCAAAGGAATGAACGCAATTATCTTACGGATCGACCAGCAAATTCCCAACGGAGTATATGAAGTTGAAATTCTTGGAGAACAAAATAGCCCTGCTAATTTCAAGCTCATCAAGATGAATTAACAGTCGAGCAATTATTATTTAATTTTTAATACGTCGAATTTAGGTCCAAGCCACCTGACAAAATCAGGTGGCTTGCTTTTTTTATTTAAACAACAATGTTTAATTTTTATAAAAAACTTGTATTAGTTAGCATTACTAACTATATTTGCTTCATCAACGTTGACCATCCATTTATTCATCTTTAAAAAATAATAACATGAAAAAAGCAACCTTTTATCATGCTGGCTGCCCGGTGTGCGTCAGCGCCGAACAAGACATCCTCGACACCATTGACCAAAACAAATATGCACTGGAAATCATTCATCTGGGCACGGCTCCTGATCAAATCCCCACCGCTGAGGCTGCGGGTGTTCAGTCCGTACCAGCGTTGGTACTGGAAAACAGCAACGTGCTGCATATTAATTTTGGTGCCAGCATGGAAGACGTAAAAGCAGCTTAGGCTTTTTTTTAGTTAAAAATATTAGTTAGAATTACTAACTATATTATTTTACCATAAACAGGCTTGGAAATTATCCCGGCCTGTTTATCTTTGTTCGTATTTCAAACCAATTCTGTTTGTCGCATTTCGATCCAAATATCCAAGAAAAGCAAATCGACGCCAAAATCGTAGCCGCACTCGAGCGGCTATCGGAAGCCTTTCGGATCGGCCTTTGGGAAAAAAGCAAGGCGACCGGACTGAGTCCCATCCAGATCCAATTGTTGATCTACCTGGCCTATCACCAAGACGAATTATGCAAGGTTTCGAACTTGGCACTTGAATTTAATCTGACCAAAGCCACCATCAGTGAAGCGGTAAGAAAATTATTGGCCAAAAAACTGGTAAAAAAAGAAACCGACCAATTGGACTCCCGCAGTTACGTTCTCCACCTAACGGCCAAAGGAAAAAAAGCAGTTGATCAAACCGCTGATTTTTCCGATCACATCGCTACCCCGCTCAAAATAATGACGCCTGGTGAAAAATTGAATTTCTACCAAACGCTTTACCGGATGGTCGATTATCTCCACCAATCAGGAATCATCCAGTTGCAGCGCATGTGTTTTGCCTGCCGGTTTTACAATCCAGGCCACAAAGGCCATGAGCATTTTTGCAATTTTCTTGACAAGTCGTTGCAGACGAAATCGCTGCGGGTCGATTGCCCTGAGTTTGAGGCAGAAGAGTAAATGAACAATGGCTCATTGTATTGACATTAATGATCGTATAAAATATTCCTCAGCGGGCTCTGCGTGTGATAATTTTTGAAAAGCGATCGCGCAGAGCTTACTGAGAAATGCACCACCGGCCCTATGAAAACATCACCAAATCACCTAAAACGGACAACAGATAATTCCGAGCATTACCTCTGGGGCAACAATTGCCAGGGATGGCACCTGCTCAAATCCGAGGACCTCAGTGTCATCCGGGAAATGATGCCGCCCGGCACTTCGGAGACCCCCCACTTCCACCAAAGGGCCCAGCAGCTATTTTACATTTTACAAGGTACCGCTACTTTTGAAGTAAACGGCCAGCAAATCACCGTCAATGGCTCGGAAAGTATCCATATCCCGGCCGGGACAACACACTGCATACACAACAAGGCTTTGACCGATCTTCACTTTTTAGTGATTTCACAACCAAAGTCGCATGGCGACAGGGTGGTGAGAGAGGGAGAGGGGTGAAAGTGGTTCTTTCTGAGGAATTGCGCTTGAATCTGCCCCTTTAAGAAACCGGAACGGTTGGATATCTGCTGTAACCTTCTCACATTTCTCACTTGCTTACTTCTTTCACTCTCTCTTTTACATTAACTTTGGCTTTCATGTATTTTTCAAAGAACCAAATCTCACCATCATGTATCAATTTACATACGGAGGTAAAAAAGGAACCTCTTTCCAATTAGTTGAAGCTAAATCTCTCGTCGTCATCCGTACCAAAGAAGCAGCGCCACTTGGTCAGTTGAAAATGTCCGGCCAGGCCCGTGACCTTTTGCCCAGCTTGATGCCGGTAGCAGCCTTCCCTGAAGCCAATGTCACCGTTTACCGCTGTGTCTCCTCCGATGAAAGCTCTCCCACCAGTGTTCGGAATGCGGTTCGAAAAACACTAAAAAATGAAAAGGCCATCAAATTTGCCGGGCGGGTTTTGAAAGATCCTTCCACGGGCTCCGTGGTGGTCTACACAGAAAATATTTATTTACAATTTGAGGATGACCTGAAAAAATCAGCGTGCAAGGCCATCATGAAAAAACATGGTATTAAGATCAAGGAGGAGCTGGGCGTGACCAAGAATTCCTATTTTGTAGAAGGGCCCAAAGGCACCGGGCTCAAGGTCTTTGCGCTGGCGGAAAAACTGCTCCAGGAAAAAGGCGTTGCCTCTTGTCACCCGGAATTGGTAAGAGAACGGAAATTCAAATTTGTGCATCCTCAGGCGTGGCACTTAAAATCAACCGTCATCAACGGTATGCCCATCAATCAGCATGTTGACGCCGAGGCCGCCTGGAAAATCAGCCAGGGCAAAGGCATTACCATCGCTGTACTCGACGACGGAGTAGATGAAAACCACGAAGAATTCAAAGGTAAAATTGTAGCTCCCCGCGATACCATCCACAACATCAACGATGCGAACCCAAAACACACCGCCGACCGACACGGAACAGCCTGCGCCGGCGTCGCATGCGCCTCCGGTAAAGAGAAAGCACATGGCGTTGCGCCGCAGGCGCAACTGATGCCTATCCGTTTGGGCAGTATCGGTTCGATCAGTGAGGCCAAGGCCTTCAAGTGGGCCGCCGATAACGGGGCCGATGTCATCTCCTGTAGCTGGGGCCCAATGGACGGCCCCTGGTGGGACCCAAGTGACCGTCGTCATTTCACCCTCGCCCGCATCCCTGACAGTGCCAAGGCCGCCATTGATTATGCCATCAAGCACGGCCGGGGCGGCAAGGGCTGCGTCATTACCTGGGCTGCCGGCAACGGCAATGAGGATGTGAAATTTGATGAGTATGCCAGCTACGACAAAGTCATCGCAGTGGCTGCCTGCAATGACCAGGGCAAGCGGTCTGTTTACAGCGATTTTGGGGATGCCGTCTGGTGCTGTTTTCCCAGCAATGACTTTGAAATGCCCGAATTCAACCACCCCCGTCCCCTCACCCGCGGCATCTGGACGACTGACCGTTCCGGCAGAAAGGGCTACAATTCCGGCGGGTTCAACGCCGAACACATCGTAGGGGACGAAGCCGGCAATTACACGACTACCTTTGGTGGTACCTCGAGCGCCTGTCCGGGCGTTGCCGGTATTGCGGCACTCATGCTTTCCGTCAACCCCGACCTCACCTGGGACCAGGTGAAAGCCATCATGAAAAACTCCTGCGACCGCATCGATGAAACGTTCGGCAACTACAACGCCGAAGGCCACAGCCCCTTTTATGGGTACGGCCGCCTCAATGCGCTCAAAGCGGTAGAAAATGCCAAAGTAGCTGGCGAAAAAGTGAAACCCTCTACCAAGGTTTCTTTCACCACCAACGGCATCGCCCGTTTCAACAAGAGCGATAAAACGATTTTGGAAAATGGCAAAAAAGCCGCTCCCACTGCTGCCAAAAAAGCCATGCGTTTCCTCGGTTGCCAACTCTCCGTTGACCCCTTCCACCCCGAACTCTCCATCTCCTATCAAGTGACAGTGAAAAACATCGGTGTAAAAAAAGGCAAGGACGGCTCATTCGCCGGCATCAAAGACCGCCGCCGCTCCACCGTTGGCATTTCAATAAAATTGGAAGGTGAGATGGCTGCAAAGCATTCCGTCGAATATGCGGTAAAAGTGAAAGGTTCATCCAAGTGGGTTGAAGCAAAAGACGGAGTCTGGGCCGGTAGCAAGGATGCCAAGAAAGGTAGCACGATTGAAGGGCTGGTAGTGCGCGTGGTGTAATCTACGATTTGTTAAATTTCAAACATTTAGTGAATCTCCCCACGCCAAAACCATTAACCAGCTATTTTTTACCGTCTCCGAATCAAGTAAGCAGGTGGTCAAAAAAAATGACACTTTTCCTTTGCCTGAAAAAGAATTTTGCAACTTTGAAATCAAATATTTGCCAAAATAAAAGTGTCATTTTTAGCGCTCCTTATTTTTGTCCAAGCACGTAATCACGCAAAATTATTCATTCAAATTAATGGGGCCCTGAAGCGAGTTCGGGGTAGACCATCGAGCCTCATTAACTTGTTAATTAAGGGTTTAAGGGGAACATCATGCATGGCTACTTATTCAAGTTTTACCAAATCTTCCAGATTTGGCAAAACAGGATCAGGTAGCCTAAAAAATTCCAAATTTTTCCAAAACCTTTGCGCTCAGAAAAAAGCATTGAATGGAGTCATTACCACCATCCAAAAACATCCCCCTTGCGGCCCAACTTATCCGCGAGGGCAAACTTGTTGCCTTTCCCACGGAGACGGTCTACGGGCTGGGAGCCAATGCACTCGATCCGTACGCAGTCGCTAAAATATTCGAGGCCAAGGAACGGCCTTCTTTCGATCCTTTGATCGTGCATATTGCGGATTTGGCTGACGTTGAGCGGTTGACTTCGGTACGTGATGAACGGATTCAGCTACTGGCCGCCGAATTCTGGCCGGGACCGCTGACCATGGTGCTGCCAAAAAGCAAAGTTGTGCCGGACATCGTCACTTCGGGATTGCCGACCGTTGGTATTCGGATGCCGAATCATCCGATGGCATTGGATTTGATCCGTCAGGCCCAGCGCCCGATCGCTGCACCGAGTGCCAATAAATTTGGCAGGGTCAGCCCGACGCAAGCGTTGCATGTAACCAAAAACCTGCCGGCCGTTGACCTCGTTTTGGATGGTGGGCCAACGACGGTCGGCATCGAATCGACCATCATCCGTATGCATGAAGATGGCTTTGAAATCCTGCGGCATGGTGCTGTTACGCGAAAGGATTTGGAACGCATCGTTCCGCATCATGCATCGGAAAGGCAAGCAGGCATCGTTGCACCGGGCATGCTAAAATCGCATTACAGCCCAAATAAACCCTTGCATATTTTTCATCCGTCTGTTGTAGAAAAAATTAAGAAGGAAAAAACCGGATTGCTCGCATTTTCCGAAAACGAGACAACCGGTTTTAAAAAGGTCATCCAGCTCACTTCTGATCAAAACCTAAAAGAATACGCAGTAAATCTTTTTGCGGCCATACATAAAATGGAAGCGAATGATGAAATTGAAACTATTTTGGTCGAGCCCGTACCGGAAGAAGGAATCGGCATCGCCATCATGGACCGGGTGAGGAAGGCCGCGTATGAACACCAGGTCCCCTAATCTTTAAACATCCAAACTATTGATAAATGAAAAAAATGTCCAACTTTTTTTTGGTGAAATCATTCTTCATTTTGTTGCTCTTCACCACTGCCTGTGACAACAGCTCAAACGAAAAGAGCCCCCCTGCGGCTGCACAGACAGAGCAACAAGCTCCGGCACCACAAGAACAAGTCAGTGCTGACTGGCCGACGGTGATTCCCAAAGGTGTCCCTCCTTTTCTCTTTGGACGATTGTCAGAACTGAAGGATGGAAGTTCCAATGAAGACATGACCTGGGTCGCCAGATTTAGCGGCACCACACCTGACAACGTCAAAGTGTATGAAACCTTGCTCCAAAAAAACGGCTTTGATCCGGCCACCATTCCCTTTGGAGACAAGGGCGACATGATTGTCGGGGAAAGGGGCAACCTGACGGTCACCGTTAATCATAAAAACGGGCTGACCACCATCGGAGTGAATTTGAAAAAGTAAACCATGTAGCGGTGCTACTGTTTTGGAACGGTAACACCGCTGCATTTATCTACAGCCCCACTGCTACCTTAAACTCCGCATCGTCCGGCTTCACACCCGATTTAAAAAAATGGGTCAATTCGCCGTTTTCATCTACCACATATTTGCAGAAATTCCAGCTGGGAGCTTTGTCGTTCCAACCGTTTTTTTCTTTCTGGGAAAGCCATTGATAGAGCGGATGCTGGTCTTTTCCTTTCACGCTGATTTTTTCAAACATGGGAAATGTCACTCCATAGTTTTTTTGGCAAAATGATGCGATTTCCTCATTTGTGCCGGGCTCTTGTCCCATAAAGTTATTGGCAGGAAATCCCAATACCACCACCTGGTCTCCGTGTGATTTATAAAACGCTTCCCAATCGGCATATTGAGGGGTATAGCCGCAGCGGGAGGCGACGTTCAACAAGACGACTTTTTTGCCTTTGTACTGGCTGAAGTCGATCGTTTCATCTCCCGTCAGGGCAGATATTTTAAAATCATAAAAAGAATCTGTGGACATGGCGTCGGTAGGTTGGGCATTGATCTTATCCTGTGTGAAGCAGACAATAATAAACAACGCTTTGAAGATTACAGAAAACAACTTTTTCATTTCGTTAATTTTTGGTGGTTTTAACAGCCGTGGTGAGAATTGGTTTTTACGGGCTTAAAACTTTAAGCAATTGATCAAACTAATCTGATATCTCTGCGCAACTTTGCATCTTCTCTGCGTAACTTATTAATTTTCTAATGGTTACGCAGAGATTCGCGGAGGAGGCACCGAGTTTACAAAGAGCAAATTTGAGATCTTCATTTTTGACCAATCATTTATCTGAAACAAATACTTTGCACACGCAGCATACACCACAAAAAACCTAATCTCCCCTCCCCTGTTTCCCTCTTAGTAAAATAAGACATCAATGAATATCCAGATCAAGACCATCGTGCATGGCCACTACCTGTCCGTCATGCAACGGTTTGACCGAAAGCTTTTTGAAGCATTGAAACCTAAGGGGGCGGATATGGAAATAGTAGCGTTTACCGGTTCAAAAAAAGGGGACAAAGTGCATATCAGGTTCAACAGCCCGATCAAAGCAGAGTGGATCAGCCACATCACCGAGGATGGAGCCAACAATGGGGAAGCCTATTTTATCGATGAAGGCGTCAAGCTGCCGTGGCCTCTCAAATATTGGCGACACAAACACATTGTGCAAAAGGTAACGGAGAATACATCCTGCATTGTAGATGACATTACCTTCAAAGGACCAAACGCCTTGATGACAGCAGCGATGTACCCGGGTATCTACGCCGGTTTTTACCCAAGAAAAAAAATTTATCAAGCTTATTTTAATGAAGTATAGCCAGAGTCTCTTCAGCCTGTAGTGCTACCGCCGAAGAGGACATGGGACGGTACAGCTTGCGCTAAATCAAAGCTGCATAAAGGCAAATAAACCCGATCGACAAAAAGGCAATCCAGGACAAGTGCCGGCCTTTAGAGGCAATCAGTGAAATGGCTCCCGTGATAATAAAAGTGGCCGCTCCGATCCAGGCGATATTTTGAAAAGTACAACTTTCGTTTGCCATTAAAATGAAAAAGGCGGAAAATCCCCAGAGCAGCACCGTCGTGATGTGCCAGGCAAAACGGAGGGTCTGCCTGGTAAAATCTGTTCCGCCCAAAAGTTTCGGCAAATTTTGCCTTCTGAACAAACGAATTAAAATATAGCGCTCTCCCAAATAGGAATGGGCCGCCCCGGTGACAAAGGCCAAACATGCAGCGATGTATAATGCGGTGATCATGGGGACGAAACTAAGAAGGTTATTTAAAATAACTGCCGCAGCACCAACCTATTCATTGGTTTTTTGTTCCATTTTTCTAACTAAAAAAATATCCATGTTTGTCACTTTTCTCTTGTTCCTGATTGCGCTGTTTACGGTATATGTAAAAATCATTTTATGGGTTTACAAGCAGAATAAAAGAAAGAAAATAATTAAAGAACAGCACCGACGCAGGTAACACAGGCAGTCAGTTTGTCTATTTCATGGCTGGCCGTTCGTGTTACAAAAAGGGCGGACTGGTAACCGCCAGCCCGCCGATATATGGCTAATATTCCCCTAATTAAAAGTTGAAACAGCTAAGAGTTGAAAGCATAGTGATGAGTGAAAAAATACTCAGCTCTCTGCTCCGGTCATGCTGCACTATTTCTTGATCATTTTCCCTGTTGTCATTTCACTGGCCGTCTTCAACCGGTAGTAGAAAACCCCTGCGGGCAGGTTTTCAGCTGCTTCAAAAACCAACTGCTGCGGGCCGGCATCCAAAAAAGCACTGACCGTTTCGACCTGGCGGCCGGCCTGGTCGAAAACGGTCAGTACGACTTCCTGCGGTACAGGAAGCTCAAAACCAATGACAGTAGCTTTGTGAAATGGGTTAGGAGAGACGCTTGACGACAGACCATGGACATTGGATGGCGAGATTTCATCAAAGAGCAGTTCCAGATCCAGTAGCTCTCCGTCGTCGTGGTAGGCTTCGGCGATTGTGTAAGTAGAGCCGAGCTGGAGGACCTGCCCCCAGGTAGTGTTTGTTTTTGCCCGGAACACCATGCTAAAGAGTACTTCCCCCTGACCAAGACTGGCAGGTTCGGTATGGTTCCAGGACGTGGTGATCGCTCCCCGGTCGAGCAGTGCGAAGCCAAAGTTCTTTTCGGTTAAAGCAGGCAGATCGCCTTTTTCTATCCCGATGTATTCTAATGCGGCCAGGTCAAAGTTCAAAGTGAACTGATAACCGATGATGTGGTCAAAGTTGTCGGACGTAAAGTCGAGTCGGTATTCACTGCCGGCCTGTAGTTGCTGGTCTGTGGCTGAGAGGGTCAGCAAACCACTGCTGCGGTCTTCGGCCGGCTGGTTCAGGCTGGGTATGGCAGAACCATTGGCATCGCCAATTTTTACCGCAATAAAATCGACATCCGTCATGTTGCCCTGAAAATCGTTGATGTTGTAGATTTCAGGAAACGAATCTTCAAATGGGTCATTAGGATTGGGGAACACATAATCCTCATTGATGAAACGCCAACTGCTGTTGTTGGGAAATTCATCATCCACGTGCAAAATGTTTTTTTGTAAAACCACCAGGTCAAAAGTGGTCACACTCCCGGAATTGTTCACGTCTGCTGCAATGATTTTATAGGGCGTACCCAGCGCCTCAACTCCCAGCACGTGTTTGCGGATCAATACAATGTCGTAAGTCGTCACTCCATTCAACAGGTTGGAGTCCTTTTCCGGCGACAAGGTGAAATCACTACCGAGCTGCAAGGTCTGGAACTCAAAATTGCCATCCGGGCCGGTCATCGCCGGCGGTGTGATGCCGTCGTTCACGTAGACCATTACATTCTCCACATCCTCTCCTTCTTCGTTGGTAATGGCCCCACCGGCACTTGCGTACAAATTGCCCGTACAGACTCCCATGTTATCTTGAATAATCACAGAAGTGATACAGAAATCCTGGTTGCCAGCGGCATCGGTCACCCAGATCTCAACGACATTCTGGCCAATGTCATCACAGTTAAAGTCCATTCCCGTATCGTTGATGTCAGCGGAAAAAGAAAACTTCAAACTACCGGGGCAATTATCAAAACTGCCATCATTTAAGTCGTTGGCCCAGGTGGCGGCCATCCCGTTGTCGATCACTCCGTCGTTGTCGGTATCGACCCCCATGAGCTCGACAACGATGCCTGTTTTACAATAGGGTGTTGGCTTTTTCAAATCCACCACCTCGATGTCGATGGTACATGAAGTATTATTTCCGCAGCCATCAAAAACCGTGTAAGTAGCAAAATAGCTGCCCACATTGACATTATTGAATGGTCCTGCCCCCACCCCAAGGTCGGAACTGACAAAGATTTCAATATCCTGGCTACAATCCTGAATATCAGTTATTTGCGGAAGCGAAACATCGGCCTTGCAATCGCTGTCGACTTCCACCTGGATACTGCTGGGACAGGTAAAAGTAGGCGCGGTATTGTCGGTAACTTTGATGGTTTGGGTGCCTGTCCATATCCCTGCACTCCCACCAATTTGATAAACACATTTATTGATAACGGTCCACGTTCTCACTATTTTGAAACAGGCAGGGGAAGCAATGCTGAACACCTGGTCACTGATGTTGGTGGCCATCATTTCACAATCACTAGATATCGTCGGGAAATCAAATCCCGAAGGTAGGTTCTCGGGGTTCAAATCCTCAATGTCCACACATCCCATCACTTCATAATCGGCCGGGAAGGTCACACTGACAGGGGTATTATCCACCAGGGCGATCGTTTGGTTGCAGGAATTGCTGTTGCCATTGCTGGCGGTCGCCGTCCAGGTGCGGGTAATCGTGCCTACATCACATTGATTGACATCGCTGGCATCGCTGAAAGTAATATCTGCCGAGCCACAGGCCACGACCGACTGAGGTTCTCCGGTCAGACTAAGGTCAGTAGGATCTTGCTGGCAGGTGATGGTGACCGGGTCTGGACAGAGAATGGCCGGCTCCGAGTTATCATCTACATGGATAAAGACCATGCATGAATTCGTATTGCCCGATCCGTCGGTCGCCTGCATTTCCACTTGTATCGACTCCCCGACATCTTCGCAGCAAAACAGAACAGTTGGCGCAAAAGTATTCGTGGAATTGCAGCCACCATCCATCCGACGGACAGCCAGCTCAAAATAGCCACAGTTGTCATAAGTGCCGTCGTCGAAAGTAGTGGCAAATACCAATGAGATGCCACCGTTATTCAGTGTGGTCACGGTAAATTCATCGCAGATCACCGTCGGTGAGTCGTCATCTTCAACGGTCAGCTGGAAGCTGCAGGAAGAGGTGTTTTTACAATCATCGGTCACCTGATAGGTGACGGGATAGGTACCCGTATTGATACCGTGAACGACGCCCCCATTGCCAGGAACCCAGCCGTTCGGGGTGTTCATGTTGACGGTAAAATTCGTGGAACAATTATCAGTAATTCCGATGGTTGGCAGGATTACCGAGGCTTCGCACTGGGTGGCGCTGGTGGTGCCCACCGTCAGGGCGGGTGGGCAGGTGAGGTTGGGGGCCGTTTTATCCTTAACGGAAATGACCTGGGTGTGGGTCACAATAGCTCCCGTACACCAATAGACGACCGTCCAGGTGCGAAGAATTTTAAAGCTGTTCTCACAGAGCGCCAGCGGCAGGTCGTCGTAATCAATAGCGATGTTACAGAAACCGATGCCGTTGGGTATGGGCTGCCCGTTGATCGAGGGCTGTCCGGTGTTGGATGGGTGGGTGTTTGGATTTTCACAATCAAGCGAAGGAGCATAATTATCATCTAAATGGGGTGGAAATTCCACATCGCTGGTAGATGGCTGCGCTACGTTGATGGTCTGGGTGCAGGTGGATGTGTTGCCATGCTCGTCTTCTGCCGACCAGAAACGCTGGACCAATCCGGCATTGCCAGAGCCATTGCAGCCGAGGTTGGTGACGTGGTCATTAAAATCAATGGAAAAGGACGAACAGTCGGTGGCTGCCGCTTCTCCGGTGACGGACACATCGGTGGACTCGGTACACGCTACCGTCAGGTCGGGCGGACAGGTGAGGCCCGGTGCCAGTTTGTCCTCTACGGTGATGCTGCCCCAACAACTATTGCCCGTGGCCCAGTGCTTGACCTTTACCAAATAGGTATGGCCGATGTTGGTTGAATTGACAATGGGACTGGTCGGGATGGGAGCCCCTGTTCCATCCATCACGACGACCACAAAGGCGCTCGGCCCATTGGGCGAACAGGTACTGGAATTATAAGTCCCCTCCAGGATCATGTCGTATCCAATCTCCGCTTCACAGGCTCCCGGAAGGGACACATTGACGGATGTATTGCACGCCATCGCACAATAGGCCTGAGCTGCTACCCCGGCCGGATTAATTGTTGTAAAAAATGAGATTATAATTGTTAATAGCAGGCCGTCAAATTGTTTTATTTTTTTATTATTTCGTTTTTTTAAAACAGTTGTCAAAAGGGTTTTGGCGGCAGAGTGTAAGTTGTCCCGTTTTTGGGCAAACGGTGTAATCGTTTTTTTCATGGATTACAATCACTAATGACAAATGAAGAATGATGAATGAAAAATTTTATTCATTATTCATTTTGCATTTTTCATTAAATAGTTAATAAAATCGGTTTGGTTAAATACAGGAAAAATTCGTTTTTATTCACCTGCTTTTTTCACTTGATTAAATCGGTTATTTTTTTTGGTTTTTGGTTTCCCGACCTGTGGTGCGGGATTTCGCTTCGCTCAATTTGGTTTTTAAGGAATGTACATTGGAGCGACCGTTGAAATTAAATCCAATTAATTTCAATTAAATCAAATTTGCTTTTTTCAATTAAACCAATAAATTATTTAAAAATAAAAAGCTGATTTATCTATTTTTAAACAATAGCCCAACTTATTGATTTACAATCATTTAAAGCAAATCAAGAAATATTAATTATTTAATTAATTATAAACAACGATTAATTACCGATAAATAAAACAATCAGCAATTAATGGTCAACAATTAATCATCGTGTAGTTTTCCAATAGTGACTGGTGTGGAAATGATGGTAGATGTCGATGTCCGGAAAGAAGGTTTTTTTATCTATTTATAAAAATAAAAACCTATGTACAGAAACAATTAAAAACCTTCGACAACAATTGGCAGGTAAGCAAAAGCCTTTATCTCACCAACCAAATAATTACAGTATCAACTACTGATTTGGATTGGTACGGGCCGGACTTTTAAAAGGTTGAAAAAAATAAAATGGCAGAGACGCCAATGAAGGGAATGTGTAAATTTTGATCGGTTCATGGTTATGTTCAATTTGGATTATAAAATCGGTTTGTTCAAAACAACAGTACAAAGATAATTGCTCTTTTTAATTTTCAAAACAATTTAATTAAAATTTTAATATAAAAAATTTCTGTAAAAGCTGCGCAAATACACTGTAACAAAAATAAATTGACATTCTTCGGCGCCAGTGACGGCCCGACTGTGCGGATGTTTAGAGGAGGCGCACCGATTAAATTTTCTCAAGGAAAATTTAATCGGTGCGCCTCCCCTACCTCCCATTTGCGTAGCATCAAATGCGGTAGTTTCCCAGACCACTGGCTGCTTACTCAATCATCTTAGTCAGGGAAGTTACCTTGGCTACATTAAAAAAGCCAAGTACCCTTTCTCCGGTCGCGGCATTTGCAACATTGCTGGTTGTGTTGGCCAACGGGATAGCAAAAATGGTATTATCGCCATTGGTCATTTGCTCCTGGGCGATGCTCATAAAATCATGGGCAGCGTTGGAGATGGAATGGATTTCTACCCTGATCTCATCACCTGGCTCCCACGGTGGAACGTCGTTGTCGTCGTCCCCGTCGTCATCGGCAACCCGGTTGGTCGCTTCCCGGATGGGAGGGATGAAAATGAGGCCGTCAATCTCTCCTCCCGCATCAAAAGCAGCGTCGTACGCGAGGTTCATTTCCTGCGGCTTGTTCAGGAATGCTCCGTTCTTGAAAGTTTTGATCCAGTAGGTATTGCCGAGGCCCGGCAGGTCGCGGGCAAAGAACTCCGTATAAATCCCATCCGGCCCGCCAATTTGATCGTCCCTGAATTCCTGGGTAATGGAATCGACCGGTGGAGCATCAAACAGGGTGGTTTCGGAAGTGTACGTTTCACCATCCAATTCAATGGTCAAGACAAAACTGGTTCCCACGGCACCGAGTTCTCCGGTCACACTGGGAGTCCAGACATAGCGGCCCTCTGCTTCGTGGACAAATTCAAAGGTTGTGCCCTCGCTGGATTCAATCATCACGGTGGCGTTGGTGACACCATCCGAAAAAGAGTTGTCGAAATAGGCCTGCGACTGTGTGAGGCGAATGGACTGAGGCTCCATTAGGTCATTGATCCATGCATCCACAACCAATTGACTGTCAGCCGGGTCAGTTTCAACGTCGATGACATCTGTACAACTGGAGGCAAACAGGAGGAGCGCTGATAAAAAAGGGAAGATATTTGATTTTAAAAATTTCATTTTTCAAAATTATTTTTTCCAGCCCGGGAGCATCAAGAGTGATTTCCAAATGCTCCAGACGGCCAGCGAGGGAGTTTAAAATTCAAAATTGTAGGATACGCTGGGAATAAAGTTGCCGATCACGGACAGCTGGACAGCCTCTGTATTGACCGGCGTTCCGGTTGGAATACGGCCGTCTTCCTGGGCAAAATAAATGGAAAACGGGTTTCTGCGGTTGTACAAATTGTACACGGAAAAAACCCATTGTCCCTGCCAACGTCGTTCCTCATTTTTCTTTCCTTCCAAAGTGGCGGAAACGTCCAATCGATGATAGGTGGGAATGCGAACATTGTTGCGGGTATCATTGGCGTTGTGCGGAATCACATACCCTTGCTGCTCAAACCGGGAGGTCGGAAAGGTGGTTGGCGTACCGGAAATGATCGCAAAATTGGCACTGAACGAAAGCCGCTTGTTCAGTTCGTAAAACCCGGTCAGGCTCAGGTTGTGCGTTTGATCAAACCGGTTGGGATACCATTCGCCCCGGTTGATCCCTTCCACCTGCCGCTCGGTCCGGCTCAGGGTGTAGCTGGCCCAACCGGTTATTTTTCCGGCATTTTTTTTCAGCATCAGTTCAATCCCGTAGGCCCTGCCAGTACCTTCCAGCAGATCGCCTTCCAAAAATTCGTTCAACAACAAATCCGCCCCATCAATGTATTCAACCAGGTGGTCCATGGTTTTCCAGTAAACTTCTGCGGACAGTTCATAGTCGTTGTTCTGGAAGTTTTGAAAATATCCGAGGGCTACCTGATGGGCGGTCTGGGGTTCAATATTGTTGGTACTGGGTGTCCATACGTCCAGCGGGGTTGCAGCCGTGGTGTTGGAAATGAGGTGGATGTACTGCGCCGTGCGCATGTAGCTGGCCTTAATTGAATTGACCGGGCTCAGCTGGTATTTCAAAGAGAGCCGGGGTTCCAGGTTGGTGTATTCTGCGATCGACTCCCATTGGTCAAATTCTTCCGCACCGATCACGGGCCGGCGCTGCCCAAGTTCCGCTTCCCCAAAGGTGTAGGCAGTCCCTTCTCCCATGTAATTGAAATAAGAAAAACGCAGCCCATAATTGATTTCAAAATCTCCCAATGACAATTCATGCTCTGCATAAGCAGCCCCCTCAAAGGCATACTTGAAAGGTTGGCTGAAATCCGTTTCTTCCCCCTCGCTTACGGCAACGGCGTTGCCTGGTTCAAACTCGTACAAGATGCCCTGACCGCCAAACCTGACCGAGTTGTCCGGTGTAAGATAATAGGTGAATTCAGGCTTTACGGAGTAATTGACAATGACGGCATCCCAGTCGAACAGGTTATCGGATTCGTCTCCAAAATCAATCTGGTAATCGTAATTGGAATAATAGGCGGTGATGTTGGAAAACAAACGGTCGTTGAAAAGGTGGTTCCATCGGATGGTGGCCGTTCCGTTGCCCCAGTTAAAACCTGCCTGATCCCCAAAGCCAAATACATCACGCCCCAGATACCCACTCAAAAATATCTTGTTGCGCTCGTTGATATTGTAATTGGTCTTTAGCGTCAGGTCATAAAAATTCAGCTTGGACCCGTCAAAATCTCCTGAAAGAAACGGCCTCGCCAATACATCAATGTAAGAACGACGCGCCGCAAAAACAAAGGACGCTTTGTCCTTGATGATAGGAGCCTCCAACGAAAGACGGCTAAAGATCAGACCAACCCCTCCTTTCATGGCAAACTTCTTATTGTTGCCTTCCTTCATCCGTACATCCAGGATGGAAGAGAGCCGGCCCCCATACCGACTGGGAATCCCTCCCTTGTACAACTTGACATCCTTCACCGCATCTGGGTTGAATACGGAGAAAAAACCAAAGAGGTGGGAAGAATTGTACACTGGCGCCTCATCCAGCAAAACCAGGTTTTGGTCGACACTGCCCCCCCTGACATTGAAGCCGGAAGCCCCTTCGCCAACAGAACTCACGCCGGGCAACAATTGAATGCTCCGCAGCACTTCCACTTCTCCCAAGAGGGTCGGCATTTTTTTGATGGTGGCTACATCAAGGCGGTTGACGCTCATTTCCCGGTCCGAAACATTGCGGTTTTCTGATTCCGCCGATACAACGACCTCTACCAAGTCCTCGGCATTTTCATTCAGTTCAACGTCCAGTTTTACATTTTGCGTCAGATCAATTGTTTCGGTCCAGTTGGCAAACCCGATATAGGAAAATTCCACTTCATAAACGGCAGGTGGGATGGAGATAGAGTAAAAGCCGTACTCGTTGCTGGTCGTCCCCGTACCCAGTTCTTTGATGAAAACGGTTGCCCCAATGAGGGTCTCCCCACTGGCGCCGTCCTTGATGTAACCACTGATCGTATTGTTCTGCTGGGCAAACAAAGCTGCCGGAAACAAGAACAGCAGTATCAGTGACCGACCAGTGCGAAGAGAGAAAATCTTTCGAAACATAAGATGGTTTATTAAATAGGCTGTTAACCAAATTTTTATCATGCCCCGCAGCCCGGCAAGGGGAATTGTTGAAGAGGCAAATTTTAAGGAATTCAATTAACAGCGTATAAAGTGATAGTTGGAAGTTGTTTGAAAACTCCTTGGAAAATGTTAAGTCAAGCATTTGTTTCCGGTTGCAATGAAAGGTACGCCCGTTCCCAAACCACGCTTCGCCACCAAAACGATGGAGAAACCTGCTTCCGATCACAACCAGCTCAATTAATAATTTGGTTTAACCATTTGGTTTAATATTGGTTCAATAACGACTAGTTAATTTTTGACCCTAATTAATGTTTGCTAAATGTTAAGCCGTTCGTAGATTAATAAGACCCCTTCGTTGATTATTACGGGCAACCCTGTTTTTCAAAATGAACAGCGCAACCACGTACTTTAATGAGACACCTCCCCTCAACCTCTTAGTATTTTCGACTCAACAAGAATTTTCAAACATCTTCTCTGTTAAAAGCAAAAAGTGCTTCCGACGACCAGGCGTCGGAAGCACTTTTTGCTTGTAGCATCCATTTTCCCTATTACTTCATAAGGACAACTTTCTCGCTGTGCATGTTTTCATTTTTGAAAAACTGGAGGTAATAAATGCCATTCGGTAAATCTGCCACGTGTACATTATTGGAAAGTACTTGCTTGACCAACCGGCCAAAACCGTCCACCAACCGGACTTCCGAAAACTGGGTAATATCTTCCAGGAATGCGATTTCACCATCAGTGGGATTTGGAAAAACCTGAATCGAAGATGAGAAAATTTCATCAGTGCTTGAAGGTGGCTCTCCCGTGAGATTAAAACGCATCAAATCGCTCTCCAACTGTATCGTACTAAGTCCGCCCAGGAAGTAAACATAATTGTCGATAACAAAACTACCGGGTGCCCAACGGCTGCTGCCAGGGTGCGAAGGCAGTTGTGTCCATTCGTCAATAGTTGGGTCATATTCCCAAAATTCACCCTCTGCCATCCATGAATGGTCGTCACCATCGCCACTCAACACATATCCTTTTCCTTCATAATCGAACTGGGTACCCGCCACGCGCGCCTCTCCGGGAAAATCTTGCAGCTGTGTCCATTCATCGGTAGATGGATCAAATTTATAAAAGTCAACATAGATGGGAGGATTACCAACAGTGCCATGCCCGAAACCTACATACGCTATACTGTCAATCCCAAACATAAAAGGATGATGACGGGCAAAACCAGGGAAATCATCTTTTTGAGTCCAGCTGTCGGTATTGATATTATATTCCCACCAATCCCTCAAATTATTGCTATTGTTTCCTAATCCAACGAAGATAAGGCTGTCCAACTGGACAAAAGCAGGGTGCAGACGAGCCTCGCAAGGGCAGCTGGCCAATTGGCTCCATTGTTCCGTTTCTGAGTCATATTCCCAGAGGTCTCTCAATGCACCGCCGAGGCCGCTCAGCCCAAATCCCATATAAGCTTTTGTTCCTCTGGAAGTGCCATAGGCATAGCCGCGGGCCGGGCCAGGGAAATTGGGAAGTTGTTCCCAGGTGTCGGTAGTGGGATCATAGCGCATAAAGTCATTGGATTCATTTCCATTGACTGTTCCGGTTGCCACATAACCGTAGCCATCAATCGTGAAAGCAACTGGATGGTGGCGAGCATCCGCAGCGCCCTGCGGCAAGGAGGCCATTGGTTCCCATTCTTGTGCGAACAAGCAGATCGAGAAAATAAAAAGAGAAAATAAGAGTAATGTTTTTTTCATTCTGTGGTGATTTAATTTTTTTCCAAAACTCAGATTTCTTCCAATTCTACAAAAAGCCAAATGAAGCTTTCGCCAATGGTGTACAAAAAGAAATACGCCGAAATCTGGTTTCGTCGGTTAGCTTTCAAGCATAATTCCATTTCTTCAAAATTGTTGTTGAAAAATGGAAGAAAATAAACCTATCTGTGGTGCAGGTAAAGAATGAACAAATTTTTTCTAAAGCCTAAAATAATAAGTCAGTGAAGCCTGTAGAAAATTACTGGTAACCGTTACCTCTCCTAATTCCCCTCCAATATTATAACCCTGGAGAAATTGATCACTGGACCGGTTGTAAGTAACGAGAATTTCGAGCATAGACCTGGCCTTAAGCTTGGTCTTGAAACCAACTCCCCCATAAAAATCAGTGTAGAGCCGATTATCAGTTTCAATAAAACCTATATCCAAATCACCTGATTCTATTGGTGGATCAACGGGGTTTTCACTAAAGAGCCTGGATGCCCTTAAAGGGTTCGGAGAGGTATTTACAGAGGTCAGATACCGAAAGGCCCCACCAAATGAGACCGAGAAGGTACTTTTTTTGTGAGAAGTAAAATTATACTCCACCCCAAAAGGAGCCCGGATATATGCATAATCAGCACGAAGTATAAAGCGGTAGGTATAAACAGTGAGCGCATCAATTGGGGGCAGGCCCGGAATGTCGTTGGGGATGGTCTGGGCAGTGGTAAAAGTACTGGCAATGCTGTCCGATTGGACTTCTTTCTGTTGGTATTCTAACCCCAAATTCAGGGCGATCCGCCGGTTCAGTTCCATTTTAGCGGCCAAACCAAACCCAATGTTCGTTCTGGCTTCGTAATCGGACGCCTCGAAAAAGAAAAGGCCATTGGTGATTTCTGCCCGATAGGTATAGAGGTTGGCCCGTGGCCCAACATAAAATACCGGCTTTTCTTTTGGTGCCGGCACCAGAGGTGGCCTTCCGCCACTGCGGCAATCGTGGACTGCGAGAATCACCTGTTCCATACTATTGATATTGAATCCAATTTTTTGAGGGAGCGTACAGTCTTTAAAATAGTTCCTGAAAAAGGTTTCGGGAGAAGTCCGGTTGACACTGATGAGGCCTTCCTGATCGTCCGATTCGATGAAAAAGACTTTGCCTGCTTTGGCCACTCCCTGGTACAGCTGAATAGGACCTGCCAATACCCGCTCCACAAATATCTCCTCCGATTCATTCATCTGTTTAACGGTGGTTGTCTGGTAAAACAGCCCATTTTCACATTGTATCAATTGGATATCCTGTGGAGTCAGATGTCCTATTTTCCGTTCATCCGAAGAGTTTTTAAAGCGAACTTTTTTTGCAGGTACCTTATCAAAATTAAAAACCCCGAAAACGGTGTCGGACTGAGGCGACAAGTAATAGCCCTGATTCCAGCCTTCGACCTGGGAAAAACAGGACAGCGATAAAAGAAGCAGGAAGGATAGAGAAACGAAGAATCTTCGATTTATCTTTAGAGAAAGAAAATTTAAAGAACGCATGTTTAATTTAGTTTTAGAGCATGTTCAACGATCAAACCTACTCGGACTTAGCGATTCAATAACTTGTAAAGCAACAAACAAAATTGAACCTAACCCCCCAGACCATTGTCATCTAATCAATTATATATTTTAATTTAATGCAATATCTATGCTGATTTTAAGAATGGAAAAATTTAATTCCCCTCCCTGTCAGTTGATAATACATATAGACAAAGCTAAAGCATCTAGAGCAACCATCGCCACTGATAAAAGTCACCTGTTGTCACAAGTTTGCAACGCCCCGCATGCATCCTCTGCAACCGATCCGGAAAGGCTAATGCACCACTTGCCTCCCGCACATGGAGAGCCGCTGGCCCGGGCAGTTGCAAACTGCCTGGCCTTGACTTTCAGGTTACGCTGCGCTAAACTTGAAAGAACTTCCGCTTTTTTATTTCAAAATCACATAAGCGGTTTAATTGACGACAGGTGCTACTTCAATGATGAAAAGCAAAGCCGAGCAATCATGAAAAATGCTCGGCTTTGAATGAGTACCTCACTGAGGCTGTCTCACAATACCCACCTTTTCTTCTGTTTTCAGGCTTTACGACCGCCCTGTGCTTTTATTTTGGTTTGTAAACCAGTCCGCTTGGAGCAACCAGTTTTCTACCTGAAAACTTCCACGTTTCATTTTCGAAAAAAGCCTTGGTAATATCTTTCGGTGTCAATAAAATATTTAAATCCCCATTCAGCTTATCCGTAAAATCCCAAGTATAATATTCCCCTAAAAAACCAACTCCTATGGAGGTAATGTCATTCGTTCCAAGAAGTGTTTCGCCGTCATCATTGGTAATGGCTAGCTTACTTTCATCACCGTTAAAGGAGACTTCAGCATAGGCGACAGCCCCGTTCGTCTTTTCATCGATCACTTTTACCTTCACCTTTCCTGGTGTGGAAAAATTATCTGTTTGCTGAACCCTGATAAACCCGGATCTGAGAACGGAGTCACTATTTAGAATTAGTTCGTCCTCTCTTTTTTCCCACTTCCCATGAGATGACTGAGTAATCAAACCAAACAGATGGCTATAAGTAAAAGTCATATCCTTGCTATCAAGAATTAATTTACTATTCACTCCCATCCCTTTATTACGGTACTCGTAAACCACGGGACTATCAAATCTGAGTGAGCTACATCCCAGGGATAGCACAACCAATAAACAGCAATTTAACAGATAATTTTTCATAGTTATTCTTTTTTCCAGTCCTTATAATAATGTTGAATAGGCCTGTTTGCTTTCTTGTCCCTTTTGTTTTGTGCGCCCATTTGTTGTCCATACGTAGCAGAATTGGGGATTCTGGCCACTCTGGGCGTGGATAGCGTTAATTGAGTCTTACGGTCGGCAATACCTGCGTAATTACTCATTTTACTGATTTCTTCAGCAGAAGGATTACTTGGCCACCCAAACATAGCCCCCCTTTCATAGGCTTCCACTTCATCTTGAATATCATATATACCACCGCCTCCTTCACCTCCTATACCAAAAGAAAGTTTACCGGTTTCAAATTGGTAAGCATGTTTCAATTCATGAGCGAAGGCCCCTGCATTGTAACCACCTTTTACATTAATATTCACTGCATCTGTAGCAGGGTCATATTTAACATTTCCTCCTGCACCTTCACTAACATCACTAGACTTAGTATATAAATTATAGACCTGATCAGATTTATCCAAAGCCTCCAGCTCTTGTGCTACTGCATTATAATTCGCAGCCTCGGCTTCCGCCTGATCCGCCAGGCCGCTCAATTCTTTTGCCTTATTTCCGGTTGCTTTGCCTGCTTTCCTTCTAAATTTTCGAGCTCTTCTATTTGCTGATCTTTCTTTTCTATCCACTTGTCTACTGAACTTATTAAAAATGTTTTTCCCTTCACCAATTCTCATTCCATCCGGATCAATAAAACGGACTGGATTATTGGCAGTATAACAATATGGGCTTATTGAATAATATTGAGTTGCCAGCGGGTCAATTGAAGTCCATCTCCCCAGCCCCGCATCATACCACCGAGCCCCGTAGTCGTTCCAGTCCAGTCCAAAGTCTGTGTTCAGTTCCTTGCCGTTGTACTGGTACTTATTCGTTCCGGCACTCCACGAACCTTCAATGTTCATCCCAAATGGATAATAATGGTTCTCTTGTAAAATTTCCGTTTCATCCACCGTATTGTCACTGTTCAGGTCGGCGAACGTCACCCGGCTGTTGCCGAGGTGATCCTGCATGGTGTATTCATAGCGAATGATCCCCGCATTTTTGGCCCTACCTTCTGTATGGTAGATGGCGTCGATGGTTCCGCCGTTGTACTCCACTCCGTTGATGTAGTGCCTGGTGCTGCCTGCACTGGTCACTTTTTTGAGCTTGGTGCCGTTGGCGTCGTAGGTCCATTCCACCCAGTCTCCGTTCGACCAGGTGACTTTCTCTGGTAAATTTAAGTGGTTATAGTCGATGTCGGAAATGCCGCGGTGGCCGTCACTGGTCTGATTGCCGTTGGCGTCGTGTGTGTAGTATTGATAACTTCCATTATTTGACTTGAACCCTTTGGTTTTGTAATAAGTGTTGGTTGACTCATAGACCCGGTAGAGCGTATTCGTGTTCGAAACATAAGAATAGAGCAAAAAGTCGATGTAACCATAGGTGGAGCCATAATGGAGCCCCCGGCGGCGGAGGTTTCTGATGTTGCCCCGTTCGTCGTAATTGACCCAATAGAGGGTGTTGCGGTTGAGGTTAATGTAGGCCAGCGACGTCTTGTCTTGCTCCGCATAGTAGGCCTTTTTGAGTCGGTCAAGGTGGTCGTACTCCATGCCATAGTAAGCTGGGTCGTTGCAGCCTACCTGCCAGCCCATGTAGGCAATATTGCCATTGTACTGGGCATCGGCGTTCAGGGTGCTGTTGCTTACGTCATAATAAAGTTTCAGGGCGAAGAGGTCGTCTGAACTACCACTGCCCGCAGCTGCCATTCCGCCACCAATGGCCTCTTCCTCAGCGATGCGGAAGCCGGCCTGTGAAATGGGTGTCCAGGCATCTTCCAGCAGGTGCTGCACCTGATTGGCCAAGAGGCTCCCATAATCAACTAACCCCTGATCTTCAAATCGGGCCAGGAGATCTTCCTCCACCTTCAACAGCACATCAGCCATGTTAGCATAGGTCACTTTTGTATCTGCCAGGCTGTAAGAGATGGTTTTCGGCGTTGCCAAGGCTGCGTAGTCGGTTTGCTGTGGGGCAGCAAACGTAGAGCCGTCGGGCTTTCTTTCCGTCCCGTATACTTTTTCGATTGAAATGTCTTCCATTGGTCCACTGTCGAAAGTGCCCACCGAGCCGCTCACCTTCACCTTGAACCGGGTGCCACCACTGGTCATATCACCGCCAAAGCCATCGGGATCAAACCCGACTTCTACGTCGAAGCCGTTGCCCTCTGGAGCTGAGGCCGAGGAAGAACCGCTGCCGCTGCCGCCGCCACCTCCCATGCACTGGAAGTTGTTGATGCTGGTCAGCCAATCCTGGTCATTGTAGGTATAGTCGATGTTCTGCAGATAGTTGCCCGTAGAGGTGAGGTGGAGGTTCTTCTGTTTGAGGCGGCTGCGCCAATCGTATACACTATTGGAAATGCGTACATCCGTACCGCTGTTGATCCGGTGGTTGTGGTTGATTCTACGGCCCCAGTGATCATAAGTAAAAGTTTCATCAATGGTATTGGTAAAAGAGGAATTGATCTTGTGATCACGGTTTTCGGTCAGGATGTTGTCGGCAAAATCATAGGTAAAATCGGTACGCTCGGCGGAGGTATTGCTATAGAGGTGGTTGTCACCCCGGTTATAGTCCAGGCGGCCATAGCTATCGTAATAAAAATATGTGTCAAGGAAATTGGTGGTTCCCAGCTCCTTGGTCTTGGTATAAGTGACCTTCCCTTCCTCGATACCGGAAGTACCATAAGTCGTTTCTGTGAGTATATCGGAAGAACCAGGCTGTGGGTCATTTCCGGAAGGAGGACTTGAATGAGAGACGAAACCCGTCTTCCGGGGCCTTCCGTAGTCATCGTGATAGGTACAGAGGCGCTGGTTATTGGCCAGCAGGTTGCCGTCCTGCATAAAGATCATGAGGTCGCGGTTGTTATACCAGTAAGTCATGGTAGCCGCATCGGGTACTTTTTTGGTAGTCATTCGGTCACGCTCGTCGTAGGTGTATTCGAAGAGAAGGCCGGGCGTGCTTAGGGTAGCATCGGGTGGGAGTACTGTGGTTATCCGGCTTTTGTCATCGTAAATGTTATAGGTGTCGGTATCATTGCCTCCGCTGCTGTCTTCTTTTCTCGTCAAAATCAATCGGCCGAGTTTGTCGGTGAAGGCAGTGGTCTTGTTGCCGTTGGGATCGGTGACAGTTGTTTTGCTCAGCTCATTGGCATTATAGTAGGAGGTGGTGCCATCCTTTTTAACTTCGTTGGTTGTGTTGGAACCGAAGGTCGTGGTGGTTGCATGCCAATCGGGTGGAGTGACTTCGTCGGCCCTTCCCAACGGTGAAGGTTCGTATTCCGTCAGGGTATGTTCATAGATGGACAGTGACCAACCCAGGTCATGGTATTGTCCGGTGCTGTGGGGGCTGGTGTAGGGCACGTACTGTTTTGACACACGGCCCTGATTATCATAAATGACCTTGTTCAGAATATCTTTCTGGTCGGGTGTTTTTTTCTGCTCCACTGTTTCTGATAAACGCCCGAGGCCGTCAAAGTATTGCCAGGTGGCCCGTTCGGTCAGGCTGCTGCCGGAAACAGGGGTGAATATTTCTTTGACTTTCACGTAATTGGTCGCCGTAGTTCCGCCAATGTTGTAGGTGTATTCGGTCTGCACGTTGTAGATCGAGCCGGATTTACGGCCTTTCCTTTTTTTGAGCCGCATCAGGTCATCGTACTCAAATTCGGTGAACTGCCCGTCGATGCTGGTAACCTTGGACAATAACTGGGTACCGGAGTAGTAGTCGTACGTCCAGGTGTAATCCTCAAACTGCCGGGTCTTGATCCGTCCGTTGAGCCAGGTATAGGTTTCAGCCGACCAGCCATCCTTGGTAAACGTTTCGGGGTTGCCGTTGCTGTCGTAATCATTGATGGTCGCTTTGAGGGTTTTTCCGGGGCCGATCAGGGTGCCGGAGGAGTTCCACGTTTTTTCGTAGTTATAAAATTTATAAAGCCTTGGAAATTGAGAAGGAGCGGTCTGGTAACTTCCGGTGGAACTGAAGAAAGCATACTCTATTTCACTTCCATTCACCTGCGTGCCATTCACCTTGATGTCTGTCTTCCAGGGGTTGGCGATCATATTGTAAGCGACAAGGGAGTCACTGAGATTGTTGTTAGGATAATCAAACACGTACGAATATTCGGTCAGGTGAACTTTCCCGTCGGAGTTGGTCACTTTTTCTGACATGGGGAAAAGGTGGTCGCCGTTGGAATCGTATGTATATTCAGTGGTCGTTTTTACATTATCAAGGGTAGACTCGACTTTTTCCAGTCGGTACGGGCGAGTACGCAGGCTGTACTTGTTGACCAAATTTGAGGTTGATCCACAACCAGTGGAAATGGAACCTATTTTATAAATATTTCCCGTGCTATATTCGTAGGAATCACTGGTATAGGGAAAGTTTTCTTCTTTTGCTATTTCTGTATTGCTGCTATTGAGTGTCCTGGTGACAGAAAGGTTTCCGGCAACAATGCGCGCTGGTTCAGGTGCCACGGGGTATTTGTTACACCCTCCCGGAGGGCAGCTGGCAGACTCATCGGTGTATACATACCTTTTATGACCTTCCCCATTGAAGAGTTCCTTCACTTCTGAATAACCAATGTGATACCCTTCAAATGAACCTAACGGTACAATGCTATGGTCAAAGAAATAGACGTCCCCACCACCGGTAGGATTGCCCGGCCAATCGGGACAGCCGGTATCGGAGGAACCACATGAACTGCCGGATTGGGGGTAAGACGTAAGTCCGTACCAATACCTTGGCTGGTTGTACAGCTTTGCACTGGAATGGGCGGGAATACTGGATTTTCGGTACTCATAAGTACGAATGACATCGTTGCCGGTTGAAACACCATCATGCGAAGTAATCTGTTGCACTCTCAATCCACCGACTTTTTTGTTCCCGGTTTGCTGCGAAGTATGAGTAGCGATAAAATCACCGTCCAAATTGTCTCCCACGATGACAAACTCATAGTGGACGCCAGCCTGTAACAGCCCGCCGAACACATCGTCCAGGCTATTGGGTTGCCCGGTGGATGGCCAGGTCTGTGGGCCATTGGCGGTACAGTTAGCAGTTATCATTGCAGTAGTTGCCACTGGTGAATATCCTGCGTTGCCCCAGGTTCCGGATAGCCATGCCTCCACCTGTATTTCGGGTTGATTGGCGCAACCACAGTAGGAGAGATATTCGTAAGTCAATACGCACTCAGAATCATCTAATTCGCTCTGTGTGAAGGACTGTCCGGAGTCGTAGTCAAATATACTGTTGGAACAAGGGTCGGGCCTTTCGAGTTTGACCAGCAGATTGGTCGTGGAGACAGTCCCGTAATAGTCATTGGCTTCAAACTCAAATGCCGTGTGCCCTCCGGTCGGGTAAGTAATCTTTTTCAGTGTGCCATATTTCATCGGGTCTTCGTAGGATTCCCTATCAGATGTACCTGGGTAGGCTTCCGTATAGTTTAGGCAGTCTCCGCCATTTGTATAAGTCCCTTCTGTATAAGGGATGTTGATGGATGAGCCGTCATTATTCTGGTCTACCCCATTATAATACCCCCAATGGTCGATGGCTTCCGTCAAGCGGTTGGGCAAAAAGTCAGGGCTACCGGTTTTGGAAAAATATTCAAATGTATAGGGTTCATTGACGATGGTCCCACTCATGTTTCGCTCTTCAACACTCAAAAGGCGTAGCCTTTTGTTCACCTCCAGGTAAGTCGGATGAGCTTCGCTGGAATTGTCTATGAAATAGTCGTGCGCAAAGACAAACTGTTTGGAATAAGAGCCTGTCTGGATTTTTATGCTTGATAATGCCCTGGGTTTCGCATTCTGAACATAGCTGAGGGAGCCATGTACTTCGAGGTCTTGCCTTACGCTGCTGCTTTCATAAAAGGTGACCGTTCCGAGTGCTGGTTCGGTGGTGATGGTGTTCAGTCGTTTTGCCTCGGTCTTGGTAATCAGTGAAGGGGCTGAGGGTAGTCCCTGACCACTACAGCCACCCGCATTGTTGAGACCAAACCTAAATTGATAGTATTCATCTTCGTAGTTTAGTTTGATCGCGTATTCCCCATCAAAAGTTTCAATTCTTTTCAAATACCAGCCAGCGGCGATTTTAGGATACGTTTCATCATAGGACTGGGTGTATTCGATAGCGGGGCTCCCGTCCCCGGTATCACCAAACAGATAGACGGTACCATCCGGTGTGGTGACCCTAAAGCCAATCAGGTGGGTTGCATCATGAAAACTGGAACTAAAGTAGGGCTTAACGTCAATATCCTGTTTGGGAATCAGGACTACTTCCTGATTTTGATTGATGTAAAATTTACCGCTGCCACCGGGCATATTGATCGAGAAAATATCCGGTTCAGAGTCTTTTTCACCATTACCTACCTCATATATGTAATCATAATAATCACAGGTATCTTGTTCAGTCTGGCCAGGGGCAAGGCCCGGAATAGTTGACCCAATATAATAGTACCCATATTGATCTTCGTCTTTCAGTCCTTGCACGGTACGGCTGATCATACCCCCAGCCTGAAGGCTCCATCCCAATCCGATCTTGCTGGCAGGCTCACCTACCTTTACACCGCCGGCATGGTAACTCAATGAAACGGGCATGCTCAATGGTCCGACCGCCACGGTATGGATAGGAACATCAATATTGGGAACACCAGTGTAATAGCTGACAGGGATGTCACCGTACTTACCCAAACTTGCTGCATCGGGAGGGGGCATCATCACATTGTCAATATAGCTGTTGTTGGGTTGGGCAAAAACGGTTGATATATATAGAAAGGAAAATAGGATAAGAGAGATATAATTTCTCATGGTTTTTGATTTTTGAAATGAGAGATTGGTTTTGGTAGAGAGATAGAGATTTTGGTAGAGGGTAAAGGATAAAGAATAATGGGAGGAGATTAGAGAATTGAGGGATTTTGAGTCATGAAAGATCATCCCATTTTGGTCCTTGAAGCCAGGACAGAATATCCTTCTAATCCCTACTCTCTACCCCTTCCTTCCGCTATCTACCGATCAATGGTCAGGTTCTCACTGAGTGATGATCCATCCTGGAAAAGGACTTTGATGTAGTACACACCAGGAGGCCAGTTTCGGCAATCGATGTTCATTTGAAAATTGCCTTTATTCAGTTGTTCGTTTCTGCGCAATAGCAATATTCCCTGGGAATTGAATACGGAAAGCTTGCCCAGCCCTTCATCAGTGGATTGAATGGCAATGAAGACTTCATCCTTGGCCGGGTTAGGGAAAATAGACAAGGTGTTATTGTCGGGTGAATTAGTGTCATTGCCTCCCATCATTGCCGAGCGATCAATCATCTCTTCCAGACCATCTTTTCCACAGCGGGTAGCCGTACCATCAGCAACACTAAAGCGGAATCCTCCTGCTGAAAGATTGGCTTTGACCCTTCTTTTCTGCCCAGGAGTAAACATGGTGAGCGCCCCATCATCCGTGTTGTCCATAAAATTCATGGACATCTCGACAGGAGAGCCGGGACAAGTACTCATGTGATAGTTCAGGGCACCCGGAGATGCATTCGGAGAATTATGAATGGGCGTATCAGCTACCTTATCGTCTGCACAAGGAGTTTCTTCATTCCATAAATCGTACAGTCCCAAGTAGTTACCCACCAAATGAGTTAAGGTGACGCCTTTGCCGTAATACTTTTCATAAGATGGCAAACCACGTGCGAAAAAAGATTGGTCGATAACGATACCATCTGTGTGAACGGGACCACCAGGCATTTGAGCATAACCGCTGATCCCTTCACCCAATTCTGCGACCCAAATGTTCAGGTACCTATCTGGACGGTGTGGGGCTGCTCCACCTTTTTCGGCCTTCTTTATGGCATCATCCATTGACCACTCATCGGTTTCGGTTTGGATATATCTGACCGGTTGGGCATCCTGGTCGGCAAGGCAAAAGTAGATACCCATATCGACCCCTCGATCCGCCAATGCCTGGACTGCATCCATTTTGTATTCTTTTTTCCGAGCTTCATAGGGGCCAAAATCTCGGTTAAGCATGTCTAATTGATCGTAGATTTCTTCTTCTTTGATCGGCAGGCTATTAGGGCCTTGCAGTACGTGGAAAATGACGGCAATGGAATCGCTGCCTGGGTTGTCGCCGAACTGAGCTATGTGATTTTCCATTTGCTTTAACCGGTCGGCCATGTCAGGGTTTTCAGCCAATAGTCGCTGATGGACTCGCTGGGTTGCATACTGTCGATAGATGCGTTCCTGGGCAAAGAATAAATGGGGAACTAAAAAAAGAAGGGAAAGTAGAGAAAGCTCTTTCATAGAGAATTGGATTTTCAGAACAAAGCCTCCATGACGTGCAATTGATGAAAAACATTTACGAATTCAGAGAGACTTTGACTATTTGGCAATTGATAAATCGGTATATGTAAATTAGAACAAATCCATGTATAAAAAACTGACTATCAGAACGATAGTAGTTCCTTTAAGCAAGGTTAAAAAATATCATCCTGGAAGTGCAGCGATAATCATATCAAATGGACGATCAAATTTAGGCACTATAGTTATCGGAAGAATAGGACAAAATGAGCCTTCAATCGTACAAAACGAGCTTATATTAGGACAAAATGAGCCTTCATTGCGAAAGCATAATTCTTCTCAGGGCAGAGGGTGTCATTCCCAGGTAGTTTTTAAAAAGTCGGCTAAAATAGCTGACATCATGAATGCCGACTTCAAATGCGATGGACTTAATTGGCTGAACTGTCTTTTTTAAAAGGATGAGCGCTTGCCAAATCTTTCGGAAATTGATCCAATACAAAGGGGGGTGCTGCAATTCCTTTTGGCAGATTTTACGGAGGGTTGGGTTTCCGACATGGATGGCGGTTGCATAGTAGGCTGGAGAGTGTTCCTTATCAAAATATTGTTCTACCAAATGAATGAAATGATGTGCATGCCTTTTACTGGCTTTTAATTGGCGGGATAATCCTTTATCAAAAAAGGCAGTATATAATTTGCAGCTGTTGATAAAAGCCTTGAACTTAACCGGGTGCTGTTGAAATTTGTCTTGGAATATTTCTGCCAAATGACCAGCCAATGTTGGTGGAAACCCTGGATATAAGATAGAGGATACGGGAATATGATTCATTTTGAGAGTGTGGTTTATCAATTTAACGTGCTATTCGTTTGGATCTCTATTAATATTCAGTCTATCTAAAGGTCGATTCAGTTTTTGTTTTTCAAATTTTGGTACTTCAAACACTTTTCAAATATAAAATTTTTTACAGGTGATTTCAAGCATTAACTTATAACTCTGTCGTTTCGGTAAGTAACCGTGCAAGAACTGATGATAAGATGTAATAAGAATGAAAAAAGTTAGGTGCAGCAGCAAAAAAAAAACGGCACCAAATAAATGGTACCGTTTCATTAATCTCTGCTAACGGCCCCGATCCTTAATCGGGGCTCTCTATTCTTTAATACGAATCGTCGTAATCTTCATATTCTTCCATGAGTGCTTTACGCTCTTTGTAAGCATTGTGCGACTCCACACTGGTCACGAACAGTTCATTGAACTTACGAAGACCGGTACCTGCCGGGATGCGCTTACCAACAATCACGTTTTCTTTCAGACCATAAAGCTGGTCTGGTTTTGCATTGATGGCTGCGGAGCTGAGTACTTTGGTCGTTTCCTGGAAGGAAGCGGCTGATATCCAGCTTTCTGTACCCAAAGAAGAACGGGTAATCCCCTGTAACATGGGGCTGGAAGTAGCGGCCACTGCATCACGGAATTGTACCAGTTTGCGGTCATTGCGCTTGAGGAAAGAGTTTTCTTCCCTGATTTGGCGCAGTGATACGAGCGCTCCAGCTTTGAGTTTGTTGCTATCACCGCCTTCCGTAACGACTTTCTTATCGTAGATCCAGTCGTTGGCTTCGATGAAGTGCCATTTTTCAACAGCTTCTCCCTCAAGGAAGGTCGTATCCCCGGAATCTTCAATAGTCACACGGCGCATCATCTGGCGAACGATCACCTCGATGTGTTTATCGTTGATGGCAATTCCCTGCGAACGGTAAACCTCTTGTACACCATTCACCAGGTACGATTGTACCGCAAATGGGCCTTTGATTGCAAGGATTGCTTTCGGTGTTACCGTACCGTCGGACAATGCCGTGCCTGCCCGTACGAAGTCACCTTCCTGCACCAGCAAGTGTTTTGACAGCGGTACCAGGTATTTACGGATTTGGCCATCCTTGGCTTTCACCGTCACTTCCTGGTTACCACGTTTGATTTTACCAAACATGATTTCACCATCAATTTCAGATACAACAGCCGGATTCGATGGGTTACGTGCTTCAAACAATTCGGTAACCCTTGGAAGACCACCGGTGATATCCTGAATCTTACCGAGCTTACGCGGAATCTTAACGATTTTCTGACCGGAGATCACCTCTTGCCCATCTTCAATGGAAATATAGGAGCCGACTGGCAGGTTGTAGCGTCGTAGTTCTTCTCCATCAGGGGAAATAATCCGTATCGTTGGGATCTTCTTCTTGTTCTTGGTTTCAATAATGACTTTCTCAGCGTAACCGGTCTGGTCATCTCTTTCCAACCGGAAGGTCACCCCTTCTTCGATACTTTCGAACTGGGCAACACCCGAAAATTCGGAAATGATCACAGCATTGAATGGATCCCATTCACAGATCATATCACCTTTTGTCACTTTTTGGCCATCTTTCACAAACAACGTAGAGCCGTAAGGAATGTGGTGAGAAACGTACATTTTCGTTCCTTCTGGATTCATCAGACGCAATTCACCAGTACGTGAAAGAACGACATTGATAATCTCGCCGTCTTCATTTTGGTGAGCCGTAGTACGGATACCATCAAACTCAAGCTTACCATCGAACTTGGAAGTGATTTCACTTTCTGCTTTCGAAACAGAAGCAATACCACCTACGTGGAAGGTACGCAGTGTCAACTGTGTACCCGGTTCTCCGATGGACTGGGCAGCAATGATACCCACTGCATCTCCCATTTCAGCGATCCGGCCAGTTGCCAGGTTTTTACCGTAGCATTTGGCACAGACGCCACGCTTGGTTTCACAAGTCAGCACCGAACGAATAGTGACCGTTTCGATACCCTCATCTTCTATATACTGCGCGGTTTCGTCATTGATGTACTCCGCTGCTTTGAGGATCAGTTCATCTGTGACCGGATGATAGATATCGTGCAGTGTATAGCGGCCGCGAATCCGGTTGTGCAATGGATCGATGACTTTCTCATTGTCTTTCAAAGCAGAAGTTTCAATACCGCGAAGGGTATCACAGTCTTCTTCGATAATAACCACATCCTGCGAGACATCTACCAAACGACGGGTCAAATAACCCGCATCGGCCGTTTTCAGTGCCGTATCGGCCAATCCTTTACGGGCACCGTGCGTGGAGATAAAGTATTCCAATACCGACAGACCGTCGACGAAGTTGGAAAGGATTGGGTTTTCGATAATCGCCCCTCCGGTATCGCCTGATTTTTTCGGCTTGGCCATCAAACCACGCAGACCGCAAAGCTGCTTAATCTGCTGCTTCGATCCACGGGCACCTGAGTCGAGCATCATGTAAACAGAGTTAAAACCCTGTTTGTGAGATGCCAGTTCTTTCATCAGTGCATCCGTAATACGATTATCGGCATAGGTCCATTTATCAATAATTTGGTTATAACGCTCATTATTGGTAATCAGACCCATGTTGTAGTTTTCCCAGACTTCATCTACTTCTTCTTGGGCAGAATTCAGAATTCTTTCTTTAACAGATGGTGTGATCAAATCTCCAAGGTTAAAAGATAGTCCACCACGGAAAGCCCACATAAATCCAAGTTCTTTTACCTTGTCAAGGAAGATGGCAGCGTCTGCAAACGAGGTACGGGTAATGATTCCACCGATAATTTTTTTCAAATTCCGTTTCGTCAGCAATTCATTGATGAAAGGTACTTTCTCAGGGGTTGCCTGGTTGAACAGCACCCGGCCGGCAGTGGTATCAATGACCTTATTTACCATCTCTCCTTTTTCATCTTCGATTCTCACACGGCACTTGATGTTTGCATGCAAATCCAGCTTCTTTTCATTAAATGCAATCCGGACTTCTTCAGGAGAGTAAAATTTTCCACCTTCTCCTTTTACGACATGCTCTTTAGTAGACTTCCGCCCCTTGGTAATATAATAGAGCCCCAATACCATGTCCTGAGATGGAAGGGTGATCGGAGAACCATCTTGTGGGTTGAGCATATTGTGTGCAGAAAGCATCAGGAGTTGTGCTTCCAAAATGGCACCGTGACTCAATGGTACGTGAACAGCCATCTGGTCACCATCGAAATCGGCGTTGAATGCACCGCATACCAACGGGTGCAACTGGATCGCCTTACCCTCGACCAACCTTGGCTGGAAGGCCTGAATGGACAGACGGTGCAGCGTTGGAGCCCGATTGAGCATCACAGGGTGGCCTTTTAGGATATTTTCTAAGATATCCCAGATTACAGGATCCTTTCGATCGACGAGTTTTTTCGCAGATTTTACTGTCTTGACAATACCCCGCTCAATCAACTTCCTGATAATAAATGGTTTGAACAACTCTGCAGCCATTCCTTTTGGCAATCCGCACTCGTGCAGCTTGAGGGTTGGCCCCACCACAATGACCGAACGACCAGAGTAATCGACACGTTTTCCTAACAGGTTTTGACGGAAACGGCCTTGTTTACCTTTGAGAATGTCACTCAATGACTTCAATGCACGTCCACCTTCCGCTTTTACCGCATTGGATTTACGGGAGTTGTCAAACAATGAATCGACGGCCTCCTGTAACATCCTTTTTTCATTTCTCAGAATGACTTCAGGAGCTTTGATTTCCAACAGGCGCTTCAGGCGGTTATTGCGAATAATCACCCGTCGGTACAGATCGTTCAAATCCGAGCTCGCAAAGCGGCCACCATCGAGAGGTACCAATGGACGAAGCTCAGGAGGCACAACTGGCAGATATTGGATAATCATCCACTCCGGTTTGTTTTCCATGCGAGTCTGTCCATCGCGGAAAGCTTCCACTACCCGCAAACGCTTAAGCGCTTCACTCTTACGCTGCTGGCTGGTTTCGTTGGCTGCCTGGTGGCGAAGATCGTATGACAATTGGTCGAGATGGAGCATCATGAGCAAGTCACGAATGGCCTCGGCTCCCATTTTTGCGACAAATTTGTTGGGATCTTCATCATCCAACTGCTGGTTTTCGGGTGGCAGGGATTCGATGATGTCCATGTATTCCTCCTCTGTCAACAGTTGCAGGCGTTCGGAGTCTTCTGTTTCGGCAGCCCCCCAGTTGATGACGACATATCGCTCGTAGTAAACGATCGTCTCCAATTTTTTGGAAGGAATACCCAAAAGATATCCGATTTTGTTTGGCAATGATTTGAAAAACCAAATGTGAACAACTGGAACGACGAGTTTGATATGGCCCATCCGCTCACGACGCACCTTCTTTTCCGTCACTTCTACCCCACAGCGATCACAAACGATGCCTTTATAACGAATACGCTTGTACTTACCACAATAGCATTCGTAATCTTTGACTGGACCAAAAATTCTTTCGCAGAACAGCCCATCCCGCTCCGGTTTGTACGAGCGGTAGTTGATGGTTTCTGGTTTCAATACTTCACCATAGCTTCTTTCCAGAATGTCATCAGGAGAGGACAGGCTAATGGTAATTTGACTGAAATCAGGAGCTGGTGCTGTTGATTTTTTCTTAAAAGGCATATTAGCTTGTTGGCTATTTTAGCCGTAAACTGTAAGCAATTAGATTTTAGCAGCTAATTGCTAACAGCGGACGACTTTGATTAATTAAATTTCACATCCAATGCAAGGCCACGTAATTCGTGGACGAGTACATTGAACGACTCAGGAATGTTTGGCTCGGGCAGTACGTCACCTTTTACAATGGCTTCGTATGCTTTGGCCCGGCCAACAATGTCATCAGACTTGACCGTGAGCAATTCCTGTAGGATGGACGATGCTCCAAATGCTTCCAATGCCCATACTTCCATCTCACCAAAACGCTGACCACCAAATTGGGCTTTACCACCCAGTGGTTGCTGTGTAATGAGTGAATATGGTCCAATAGAACGGGCGTGCATTTTATCATCAACCATGTGAGATAACTTCAGCATATAGATGACACCCACCGTAGCCTGCTGGTGGAAACGGTCACCTGTTTCACCATCGTGCAGCCAGGTTTGGCCCAGGGATGGGAGCCCTTCACTTTGGATATACTCTTCGATTTCTTCTTGAGAGGCCCCATCGAAAATAGGTGTTGCAAAACGGACTCCTTTTTTCTGACCTGCCCAGCCAAGTACTGTTTCGAAGATCTGACCGAGGTTCATCCTTGAAGGTACGCCGAGAGGATTCAGTACAATGTCAACTGCCTCTCCGTCTTCAGTAAATGGCATATCTTCCAGACGAACGATCCTGGCCACGATACCTTTGTTTCCGTGGCGTCCGGCGAGCTTATCCCCTACCTTCAGTTTACGCTTTTTGGCGATGTAAACTTTTGCCAATTTCAATACCCCTGCTGGCAGTTCATCCCCAATACTGATGTTGAACTTTTCACGCTTGTAACGGCCAACCTCTTCGTTGAGTTTGATACTGTAGTTATGCAACAACTTGGCAATCAAGTCATTAGTAGCATCATCATCGGTCCAGTTACTATAGTCAATCTGGGTAAATTCAATGGTACGTAGCAGTTCTGTCGAAAACTTGGTTCCCTTAGGAATCATGACTTCACCGTAGATACTCTTCACTCCTTGTGACAATTTTTCCCTTACCAATACAAGTAACTTATCAATCAGAATAGTCTTCAATTCGTTGGTCGCAACGGCATGCTGATCTTCCAGTTTTTTCAATACTTCAGCTTCCTGCGTCTTTTGTATGTTGCTCTTTTTTGCTCTCGCAAACAACTGTTTGGAAATGACAACCCCTCTGGTTGACGGTGGCACTTTCAAAGAAGCATCTTTCACATCACCGGCTTTATCCCCGAAAATAGCCCGAAGGAGTTTTTCTTCCGGAGTCGGATCAGTTTCCCCTTTCGGAGTAATTTTTCCAATCAAAATATCCCCTTCTTTCACCCAGGCACCGATGCGGATGATTCCATTTTCATCGAGGTCTTTGGTTGCATCTTCGCTCACGTTTGGAATATCGTTGGTCAGTTCCTCTTCACCCAATTTAGTGTCACGAACGTCCAAATCAAATGACTCAATATGTACAGAGGTGAAAACGTCTTCCCTTACCACCCTTTCAGAAAGTACAATGGCATCCTCAAAGTTGTACCCTTTCCATGGCATGAAAGCAACTTTCAGGTTTTGGCCAAGTGCCAATTCACCTTTATCCGTTGCATAACCATCGCAGAGGATCTGTCCTTTTTCCACCCGCTCTCCCTTACGGACGATAGGTTTCAAATTGACCGATGTAGCTTGGTTGGTACGGAGGAATTTGGTCAGTTTGTACGTTTTACGGTTGTCTTCAAAAGAAACGAGTTGTTCTTCTTCGGAACGATCATAGCGAATCACTACTTCCATCGCATCTACGTATTCGACCACACCATCACCTTCTGCGTTGATCAACATCCTTGAGTCACGGGCCACTTTGCCCTCCAGTCCGGTTCCAACAATCGGTGACTGCGGACGAATCAGCGGAACCGCCTGACGCTGCATGTTTGAGCCCATCAATGCCCGGTTGGCATCGTCGTTTTCAAGGAACGGAATCAGGGAAGCAGAAACTCCGACAATCTGGTTTGGAGCAACATCCATGTATTCAACTTCTTCCGGCGTCAAAACCGGGAAGTCACCGTGTTCCCTGGATTTAATACGATCGTTAACAAATTTTCCAACTTTATCGAACGGTGCATTTGCCTGAGCAACCTTTTTGAAATCCTCCGCTTCAGCAGATAAATAAACAGCGGGGTTGTTAATGTCCACAATCCCATTATCTACCTTTCTGTAAGGCGTTTCCAGGAAGCCCATTTTGTTGATCTTGGCATGTACGCACAAGGTAGAGATCAAACCGATATTCGGCCCTTCCGGTGTTTCAATTGTACACAGACGACCGTAGTGAGAATAGTGTACGTCCCGTACCTCGAAACCTGCACGTTCTCTCGAAAGACCACCAGGCCCAAGTGCTGAAATACGTCGTTTGTGCGTAATTTCAGAAAGCGGGTTGGTCTGGTCGAGGAACTGGGACAACTGGCTGGTACCGAAGAAGGAATTGATCACGGAAGACAGTGTCCGGGCATTGATCAGGTCGATAGGAGTAAACACCTCATTGTCCCTGACGTTCATCCGTTCGCGAATCGTCCTTGCCATACGTGCAAGCCCAACCCCAAATTGTGCGTACAACTGCTCACCGACGGAGCGGACACGACGGTTACTTAAGTGGTCGATGTCATCAATCTCCGCTTTCTGGTTCATCAAACGGACCAGGTATTTTACAATTTCGATAATGTCTTCTTTGGTCAACACCTGCGTATCAGAAGGCACGTCCATTTTCAACTTGCGGTTGATTTTGTAACGGCCTACCTCGCCCAGGTTGTAACGTTTGTCAGAGAAGAACAATTTATCAATGATACCCCTTGCCGTTTCATCATCTGGTGGCTCGGCTCCACGGAGTTGGCGGTAGATGTAGTTTACCGCCTCCATTTCGGAAGAGGTTGGGTCTTTTTGCAGCGTATTGTAAATGATACTATAATCTTCCTCTATGTCTTCTCTTTGCAGGATTACCGTTGCCAGACCAGACTCCAATACCTGCTCGATGTTATCTTCGTCCAATACTACATCCCTTTCCAGGAGGATTTCATTCCGTTCGATCGTTACGACCTCACCAGTATCTTCATCCACGAAATCTTCAGTCCAGGAGCGAAGAACCCTTGCGGCCAGTTTCCGGCCGATGGCATTCATCAGGTTGTCCCGATCGTTGGTGATTTCATCGGAAAGGTTAAACAACTCAAGGATGGCCTTATCGGTATCATAGCCGATTGCCCTCAACAAAGTAGTCACCGGGAATTTCTTTTTCCGGTCGATGTATGCAAACATCACATTGTTGATATCAGTGGCAAATTCCATCCAGGCTCCTTTGAAAGGAATAACCCTTGCCGAATAGATAGCCGTACCATTCGGATGGTAAGTTTGTCCGAAAAATACCCCTGGAGAACGGTGGAGCTGAGAAACCACAACCCTTTCGGCTCCATTGATAACGAAAGTACCTTTCGGAGTCATGTAAGGGATATTTCCGAGGAATACATCCTGTACGATGGTTTCGAAGTCAACGTGTTCTTCATCATTACAGGAAAGCCGGAGCTTGGCTTTGAGTGGGACACTGTAGGTCAGTCCACGTTGCATACACTCTTCGATGGTATACCGTGGGGGGTCAACATAATAATCCAGAAACTCGAGGACAAAAATGTTTCGGGCATCAGTGATGGGAAAATTTTCCATAAATACCCTGTATAGGCCTTCATTGATCCTGTTTTCAGGAGTCGTTTCCAACTGGAAAAACTCTTTGAATGATTTCAACTGAATTTCCAGGAGATCAGGATGCTCAGAAGGCAATTGGATTTTACCGAAAGTAATCCTGCCTGTTTCTGTACGCTTGACATTGTCAATTGATGTCATATTAGGAAAATGTATTTATTGTTAGTTAAGTTGCTGTCTCTTTTGTTGGGGTTGCTCATTAGTGAGCTGCACCGCTGATAGGTGTTCAGTAAATCTCAGGTATGGCACATTTTTAGATAACATGCGCCAGAATATATATGCGTTTTGATCTTAATAAAATGGCTTTCCATTTTAGTGTCCTCTGAGCCTACCTTCTACTTTTCAAAAAACATTTTGTAAACCAATATCTCGAGTTGTAAAACAAGAATAGGCCTAGCTGCCCTGGTGAATCAGGGCAACTAAGCCTCCTGTGGTCAAAATCTGTATGTAGCAGAAAAGTTGTGAATCAACATAAATTTTGATTAGTAGAAATCCGCTTTTCTGCCCCTTTAAACGAATGGGGAAGAAATTACTTCAACGAAATCTGGGCACCAGCAGCTTCCAATTCAGACTGAATTTTTTCAGCCTCTTCTTTTGGAATACCTTCTTTCAGTGCAACAGGAGCAGAGTCTACCAACTTCTTAGCCTCAACAAGGCCAAGACCCATCAGGTCTTTAACAGCCTTCACGACCTTTAGTTTAGCTGAACCAGCAGATTCAAGCATTACATCAAAGTCGGTCTTTTCAGCTTCACCTCCGCCTTCGCCACCACCTGCACCAGGAGCAGCTACTGCTACTGCGGCGGCAGCAGGTTTGATACCATATTCTTCTTCCATGATGTTAGTCAACTCAGTCACGTCTTTGATCGACAAGTTGACCAACTGTTCTGCAAGAGCTTTCAAATCAGCCATTGTAAATTAGTTTTAATGATTTTTAAAAATATATGCGTTAAAAACTTGGAAGCCATATTTGGTTCCTGGCTCAGGGTTTCTGGTCTTTGGTTAGTGGAATGTACCAGCAACCAAAAACCAAAAACCAAAACCAGTTATTCTCCTTTCTCTTCGAGGGCTTTGAGAAGTCCCATGATGTTGGAACCACCTGAACCCAGACCAGAGAGAAGGTTGCTCATTGGAGAATTCAACAAGGTCAGCAAATCGCCCAGCAAATCTTCTTTTGACTTGAGAGCAGCCAGTGCGTCCAATTGCTCATCGCCGAGATAAACTGCCGTGTCAATATAAGCCGCTTTGATGGCCGGCTTTTCTCCTTTATTTTCCTTGCGGAATGATTTTATAACTTTGGCCGGCGCATTTGCCACATCTGTAAATAAAAGTGTAGAAGGACCTTTCAGTGCTTCAAAAACACCAGCGTAGTTTTTTTCTTCAGGGGCACTTTCGAGCGCTTTGATGGCAAGCGTATTCTTTACCACTTTCATCTCTATGCCCTTTTCAAAAAAGGTACGCCTTAAGCTATTGATCTGCTCAACGGTCATTGCTGATGAATCAGCAATGTAGAAGAACTCTGAACTGGAAAATTTTTCCTTTAGCTCATCAATGACAGCTGCTTTTTCTTGCTTAGTCATTTTAATATATTTTTTAATGTCTTTTTGACTACCGGGTTAACAGTAAAGACATTTGGATTAGCGAATTGATTTAGTGTCAACTTTGATGCCTGGGCCCATAGTGCTGGCCACTGTCAAAGATTTCATGTAGGTCCCTTTGGCAGAAGATGGTTTCATCTTGACCAAGGTGCCGACCAGTTCATTGGCATTGTCGACCAATTTGTTAGGCTCAAAAGATACTCTTCCGACAGATGAATGGATGATACCATATTTATCGACCCGGAATGCTACCTTACCACCTTTTACATCTTTGACCGCCGCCGCAATATCCATGGTAACCGTTCCCGTTTTTGGGTTGGGCATCAATCCACGAGGGCCGAGGATACGGGCAATCCGACCGATTTTGGCCATGCACATTGGCATCGCTACCGCTACATCAAAATCTAACCACCCCCCTTGTATTTTGGTGACTAATTCGTCTAATCCGACATAATCGGCACCAGCATCTTTGGCCTCTTGTTCTTTATCTGGCGTACAGAAAACAAGTACCCTTTTCGTTTTTCCGGTACCGTGAGGTAAGTTGACTGTTCCCCTCAATGCCTGATCGGCTTTACGGGGATCTACTCCCAATCTAATGTGGACATCGACCGAAGCGTCGAATTTTGTGGTGTTCACATCTTTGACGAGAGCCATTGCCTCTTCCAGCGTGTAGAGTTTATCATCATCTACTTTGGCGTTGGCAATTTTTCTTTTCTTGGAAATTTTTCCCATTATGATTAAAAATTTTGAGGTAATGACGCCTCAACAATCTTACTTGCTGATGGCTTCCTCGGTGTATAATTTTAGGTCCTTTACCAGCTTTTAATTACTGGAGCTGAGCTGTTGAGGTGGTGTACCTCCTTCTACCCGAAGTCCCATACTGCGTGCAGTACCAGCTACCATCATCATAGCGGAATCGACTGTAAAACAGTTTAGGTCAGACATTTTGCTTTCTGCAATTGTCCGGACTTGGTCCCAGGATACTTTTCCAACTTTCTGGCGGTTAGATTCCGGAGACCCTTTTTTGATCTTGGCAGCAGCCATCAATTGTACAGCGGCAGGGACGGTCTTGATAACGAAATCAAATGACTTGTCCTTAAAAACAGAAATCTGCACGGGTAGCAATTGCCCCATGCGATCTTGGGTGGCAGCATTGAAACGCTTGCAGAATTCCATGATATTCACCCCTTTCGCACCCAATGCCGGTCCGATTGGGGGAGAAGGATTCGCCTGTCCACCTTTCGCTTGTATCTTAATTAAAAATTCGACTTCTTTAGCCATTTTGAAAAGTTGTTTATAAGACGCCAGTCATTGGGAAGCTCCCGATGTGAAACCGGGACAATAAACTGGTTATTGTGTTTTTTCTACCTGCATGAAGTTCAGCTCTACCTCTGTGCCGCGTCCAAATATCTTTACAATCACTTTGAGCTTTTTCTTTTCCTCATTGATTTCTTGAACATCCCCAACGAAATCGGAAAATGGCCCATCGATAATTTTGATGGTTTCTCCAACCAGGTAAGGTTCAAGCATTTGCTCACCTGCATCTTGTGACTCATCGACCCTACCGAGCAATTTGTTCGCTTCAGCCTGGCGCATTGGAATAGGTGTATTCTTGCCCAGGAAATGGATCACATTTGGGATGTTAGCAATAGTGGTCACTACCTCTCCGGTCAATTTTGAAGGCTCCGCCTCAATGAGGATATAACCGGGCAGGATGTTTCTCTCCGAAATAACTTTTTTGCCATTTCGTATTTTATAGACTTTTTCAGTGGGAACAATTACCTGGGTGACAAAATCCCCCCAATTACTGCGCTGGATTTCCAGTTCAATGCGTTCCTTGATCTTCTTCTCTTTGCCGCTAATGACCCTGAGTGAATACCATTTTTTAACTTCGGACATGAATCTATTTTTGTATTTTATCCAGGATAAATAATGTCATTCAAAATAAATTTTGAAATCGCATCCATGATAAAAACAAGCAGAGTGAAAATTGCTAACCCGATAACGACCACCACGGTGGTTTGCTGAAGGTTGGGCCATGTTGGCCAGGTAACCTTGGTCATCAGCTCATTATAGCTTTCCTGAACGTACAATTTTATGCTATCCATTTTATCTGGTTTTTGGTTTTCTTGGTTTTTGGATTTTGGTTCATTCTATCTGAACCAAGGACCAAAAACCAAGAACCAACTTAGCACGGGCGGAAGGACTCGAACCCTCGGCCTACGGTTTTGGAGACCGCCGCTCTACCAACTGAGCTACGCCCGTAAATTTTTAAAAAACAACGTGTGTATAAATGCTGAAAAATTAAGCACCCCACTAAAGGGATGCTTAATTCATCTAAACACACTGTATTTCAATGTAATGTTTACTTATCAAGAATCTCGGTAACCTGACCTGCACCAACAGTACGTCCACCCTCACGGATCGCAAAGCGAAGACCTTTCTCCATGGCAATAGAGTTGATCAACTTTACTTCCAGCGTTACATTATCACCAGGCATTACCATTTCTACACCTTCTGGCAAGTCAACGTCACCAGTTACATCAGTTGTACGGAAGTAGAATTGTGGGCGATATCCTTTGAAGAAAGGAGTGTGACGTCCTCCTTCATCTTTACCAAGAACATATACCTCGCACTTGAAGTGTTTGTGAGGATTTACAGAACCTGGTTTACAGATTACCATTCCACGCTTGATAGCATCTTTATCGACACCACGGAGCAAAAGACCAGCGTTGTCACCAGCTTCACCCCTGTCAAGGATCTTGCGGAACATTTCCACACCAGTAACAACAGATTTGATAGGCTTCTCGCCATCTTTCATCATACCGATGATTTCAACTTCTTCACTGGTGTTGATCACACCACGCTCAATACGACCGGTTGCAACTGTACCACGGCCAGTGATTGAGAATACATCTTCAATTGGCATCAAGAAGGGCTTGTCGATCACGCGCTCTGGCTCAGGAATGTCATTATCAACAGCTTCCATCAAATCTTTGATTGCTTTGACACCAGCTTCGTCACCTTCCAAGGCTTTCAAGGCTGAACCCTGAATAACTGAAGCGTTGTCACCATCAAATTCATATTGGCTCAACAATTCACGAACTTCCATGTCAACCAATTCCAACATTTCTTCGTCGTCAACGAGGTCAACTTTGTTCATGAAAACAACAATCTTAGGTACACCTACCTGACGAGCAAGCAGGATGTGTTCACGTGTCTGAGGCATTGGGCCATCAGTCGCTGCAACTACCAAAATAGCACCGTCCATCTGGGCAGCACCCGTAACCATGTTCTTTACGTAATCCGCGTGACCTGGGCAGTCAACGTGAGCGTAGTGACGGTTAGCAGTTTGGTACTCAACGTGGGCAGTATTGATCGTGATACCCCTTTCTTTTTCTTCAGGAGCTGAATCAATGCTGTCGTAAGATTTAACTTCCGTATCGCCAGCTTCGGCAAGAACAACAGTGATGGCAGCCGTTAATGTGGTCTTGCCGTGGTCAACGTGTCCAATTGTACCGATATTGACGTGCGGTTTACTTCTGTCAAATTTTTCTTTTGCCATCGGAATAAATTTTTAAAACCTTAAATTGGTTAGTAATTAGAATTAAAGTAAAGTGATTGAAGTACACGTAGCTGGAAAACAACGTGCGCAGAGCCAATGAAGGGATTTGAACCCCCGACCCCTTCCTTACCATGGAAGTGCTCTACCCCTGAGCTACATTGGCATTTATCATTTCATACTTTCAAGGCCAATGATGAACATTGATTCAAGCGCTCCCGAATCGCAACAAAACAATCCGGCCTGGGCTGCATTGGCAAGCTGACAATTCTACGATAGATTTTCTGTGTTGTTCGTTTTTGGCAAACATTTTCACCAACACCTTATTTGAACCAAAAAATCTAACCAAGGATGGATACGCACAATATAATAGTGCGCAACCGATTGGATTTCAATTGAGCGGGAGACGAGACTCGAACCCGCGACCCTCAGCTTGGAAGGCTGATGCTCTACCAACTGAGCTACTCCCGCTATTGTCAAAAAAGGATGACCTCAGGACATCCTTCCGGAGAAGTGGGGGCGGTAGGATTCGAACCTACTCAGTCGTAGACAACAGATTTACAGTCTGCCCCGGCTCTCCAACTCCGGCGCGCCCCCGTCTTCAGGCAACAGCCAACAGTTCGTCCGTCGACAGTCATTGAGATTGTCTCTTGATCGAATGCTTACTGAAGTCTGAAAAGGAGCCAGTAGACGGACTCGAACCGCCGACCGGCTGATTACAAATCAGCTGCTCTACCAACTGAGCTATACTGGCTTTTTGCGCTCCTTTTTTGACTAAAATTCCAAAGAACATTTAACCTATTTTAGGTAGTTTTTTTAAAAACGACCGCAAAGATAGATTTTTTACTTTAAAAAGAAAATTACAATTCAATTTTCCCTTCTTTTTTTTGGAGGCGCAAAAGTATATTTTTCAAACTAAAATGACACGTCTAACAAAAGGAATTTGAAAAAAATTTCAATTTAAGTTAAAATCGCTCTCAACAAAGAAAGCCTGCTCCTTATCCGAAGCAGGCTCAAGTGCAGTTTTCTCTACTATTTTCAATGGCTAAGCGTACCTTTTCATACGCTTTGCGGCCTCAACTTTTCTTTGTACTTCGTTAATTGTCTTCTCAGGTTCTCCACGACTTCCGAAATAGATTTTTCAAATGTCTTGCTGACTTCTTTTGCAAATAGGCGCTGCCCGGGTACTTCCAAACGAACTTCTGCCACTTTGTCCTTGACTTGGCCGGCATTTTCCAACCGCAATTTCACATCTACATGGATGATCCGATCAAAATACTGATCCAGCTTTCCAACTTTCCTGTTTATAAATTCAACTAACTTCTTGTCTGCTTTAAACTGGACGGATTCTGTGTGAACTTTCATAGACATTTTATTTAAAAGGTTAATAAACATGGTTCTAAGCATTTGACATGAATATAGCGATGTCGTATGCCTTAAACATTGGAGGGTGTTTTGGCTTTGGGGTGCGCTTGCGCATATACTTTTTTAAGTTTTTCAATGGAGTTGTGCATGTATACCTGCGTGGCCGCCAGGCTCGAATGCCCGAGCAATTCTTTGATTGCATTCAAATCGGCCCCGCTATTTGACAGATGGGTAGCAAAGGTGTGACGAAGCACATGTGGACTCCGCTGCTCTAAAGTAGTGACGTCAGATAGATACTTTTTCACCAATTTATAAACAAACCCAGGGTACAACGGCCGTCCTTTGTCCGTCACCAGTAGATAATCATGGTCTGGCCTGTCTGCCATAAATGCCTGTCGCTCCGATCGGTACTCTTCAATCAGGTCAATGAGGTGCCGGGCCACCGGTATCAGTCGTTCTTTATTTCCTTTGCCCAATACTTTTAATTGAAAACTGGCGAAATCAACATCTTGCACCTTGACATTGATCAGCTCTGAGCGCCGCATTCCCGTACAATAGAGTAATTCCATGAGCAGCCGATTACGGATGCCTTTGAAACCTTCTCCAAAACTAATCTCGGAAAAGAGCAGCTCCATTTTATGCTCATTGACAAAAACCGGCAGCCGTTTGCCGGTTTTAGGTGCAATCACCTTGGCCATGGGGTTTTGGGTGATTTGACCTTGTTTTCGCAAAAATTTGAAATAGGTTTTCAGACAGGACAATTTTCTGTTAATGGAGCGAGTGGTGTTCTTTTTACCCAACAGGTCCACTACCCACGATCGGATATGCGTATGCCTGACCATTGACGGCTCCGTAATTTCGTAGGTCATTTCCAAAAAATCAGTGAACTGCCCAAGGTCAGTGCGGTAAGCGCTAAGGGTGTTGGGAGAAAACCGTTTCTCGTACTGGAGGTATTGAAAAAATCGCTCAGTGTGCATTCCCGTTGTCTATCCTGGTTACTGTTGCAGTTAATGTGATAAAGTTAAGTGTTGGGAGGGACACATGCAAAGAAGGATGGGTATTTTTTCCTTGCATTGCAATTTTTCATATTAAACAATACTTAAATATCTGAATCGGTATTCCGACAGGTCTTTCAGGTTCAACTTATAAGCCAATTACGGTGCCAGCTTGAAGAGTAAAAGAATTTTGTCCAGGCCATCAATACCTGAACCGAGAGGTCATTTCTCCCCTTAGTTGACAGGAGTGATCATTGAACACAGTTGTTCATGATTTCCACCTTTATATTTTCATCAATAATCTCAATCAAGCCATGAGCGGGAATGGCCATAAATTGGGAAAGTTTTCCTTCCTCTGTTTAAAGCAAATGACCGAAATCCAACAACAAAACTCTGGCAAATGAAGATTTCCGAAATCACCGCCATCAGATTTTAAGGTTAATATTGCCCGATCACCTACTTTTATCCATTATGAACAACAAACAGCACAAGCCGATGCACAGATCGATCATCCTTTTATTCACAATAATTCCTTTTTTCATGATTGCCCAACCAACTTCCTTACTAACTCCTTTTGAAAAAGACCACAATACCACCGCCACCTATTTCGAAGCCATCGAGTTTTATGAAAAACTCGCTGACAAATACGACCAGCTGGAACTCTCGGAATGGGGAACGACCGATGCCGGTTACCCTTTGCACGTCGCAGTTTTATCAAAAAATAAAATGTTTGATGTGGGGCGTTTAAAAAAAGAAGGAAAAGCCATTTTATTCATTAATAATGCAATACACCCCGGCGAACCGGAAGGTGTGGATGCCACCATGATGTTGGTTCGGGATTATCTGCAAAAAATGGAACAGCAAGCGCATCTGGAAAACGTCGTATTGGTCGTCATTCCTTTCTACAATATTGGCGGCGGCCTGAACCGCAGCGCCCACAGCCGCGCCAATCAAAACGGGCCCAACGAATATGGATTCCGAGGCAATGCCCGCAACCTCGACCTCAACCGGGATTTTATAAAATGTGATTCCAAAAACGCACAGACTTTCAACCGAATTTTCAACCATTGGCAGCCAGATGTTTTCATAGACAACCACACTTCCAACGGCGCGGATTATCAATATACCATGACCATGCTGACCACGCAGGAAGATAAGCTCGGACCTGTGTTAGGGAAATACTTACGGGAAGAATTCTTGCCTGTTTTATATAAAAAAATGGCTGACCAAAACTGGGAAATGACACCTTACGTAAATGTATGGGGCAGCACACCCGACAAAGGAATCCCGGGGTTTAACGATTCGCCGCGTTATGGATCGGGTTATGGCAGTGTCCATCACGTTATTTCCTTTGTACCGGAAACACATATGTTGAAACCTTATCCCGACCGCTTGAAAGCAACTTATGCCTTCATGGATATTGTTTTGAAAGAAACCAATCAAAGATTTAATGAAATAAAGCTAACCCGCGAAAAAGCCATTCATGATTATTTAGCTAAAAATACAATTCCAATTGAATGGAAAATAGACCGTTCCCGCGCCGATACAATTATTTTTAAAGGATATGAAGCCGACTATAAAACCAGTGAGGTCACTGGCTTGGATCGTTTATATTACGATCAAAACAGGCCCTTCGAAAAAGAAATACCTTATTGGAATTATTTTGAAATAAAAAAAGAAATCAACAAACCATTTGCCTATTTAATCCCAAGAGCTTATGGCAAAATTATCGGGCGACTAAGATGGAACGGCGTAGAAATAAAACAATTAACGGAAGATATTTCGCCATTGGTGGAAATGTATTCCATAAAAAACTATGAAGACCGAAAAGCGTACGAAGGCCATTATTTACATTATGCAACTGAGGTGGAAAAAAAAGAATTAAATTGGAATTTTTACCAAGGGGATTATCTCGTTCTTACGGACCAGCCTGCTGTACGCTATATTATTGAAACACTGGAACCTGAAGCACCGGACAGTTATTTTTCCTGGAATTTTTTTGATGGCATCTTAATGCAGAAAGAAGGTTTTTCAGCATATGTTTTTGAAGACAAGGCAGCTGCTTTTTTAAAAGAAAATCCCGAAATAAAAACAGCCTTTGAAGAAAAGAAAAAATCAGATCCGGAATTTGCAAAAAGCATGTGGGCACAATTGGGATGGATTTATCGGCAAACACCACATTATGAAAAAACGCATAATTTATATCCAATAGCACGGATCATAAATAAGACCGATATACCACATAAATAATTGCCACATTTGTTCCTTTTTCGGTTTATTTTTTTACACCACAAAAGGAACAAAAATGACAGAATAATTACGCATCGTTCAAACGCTTTCTTTTATCGGATGTCGCAAGATAGTCCTCAATTTTTCCGGTGCTGCCCGCCGCGGATCTCCCAAATATATTTCATGATGCTTACCCGTGAGAGCCCAGCCTTTTTCTTCCACAAAATCGTGCATTTTCTGAATATTAGGGCCTTCCTCGCTGTAGGGGCCAACGTGTAAAATTTGCACTGATTTTCCTTCGTGAAAGGGTTCGAACCGCATTTTATCTAAAACATCCAGTCCTTTTTTTGCTTTTACTTTACCGATCATTTCTGCGACCATTTCCCCGGTAAAAAAGTCCGGTTGCATCACCATCAAAGTCCATAACCATTGGTCTTTTCTCTCCACCCAGAAATCAGGGTTATTATCAGGCATCCACCACAAACCTTCTAAAGGAGGGACTACATATTCAAAAAAACCTTCCGGAGCCGGCTGTTTTTTAAACATGAATTTTAACCCAAAAGAAACGGCGAATAAAGCCTCAATCGCTTTTTTAAAAGAAGGATTTTCGTCCGGGCTTCCTTTGCCATCAATCATTAAAAAATTCATGGCCGGAATATCCACTACGGAAACTGCTTTTTTTGATGGCATGTACCAATCTTTGTGCAATTTTTTGAAATCAATTTTTGTCATGTTTTTTTTGTTTTGAGAAGAGAAAAAACGTCATTTTATAACTTCCCAGAAATTACTAAATATTTAATTTTAAATAGAAAGCTGATTTTTCATTTTTTTATTACCAACCTAAATACAGGACAAAACTCAACATTGATAATTTATGCCTGAAAATCCTTCCCCTCCCCCTCCAATGGGGGAAATTAAATCCGTTTTTTCCCCCTTTGGAGGGGGTTAGGGGGAGGATGTACTCATATTGCTTTTAAAAATTAAATTTTGTCCTGTACTCAGATTACCAATTTCAAATAATTTATTTTTTAATTGGCAATAATATTTCCGTCAATGCTTCACCGGGGGGTGTACTCCTTGCATCGTTTAAATAAATTTCCATAGGTGGCACATCTCTTAATTCATACGAAGAAGTGGACAACCAAAGGCCATATAATAAATGATAAGTTTCATCCAATCGCTCATACGGCCCTTTATGTACGGTACTGGCAAACCACCCTCCTCCAATTTTTTTCACTGGAATATGTTCAGGGATATTTATTTTTTCATCAACTATGACACATGCATCATAACGGATTAAAGATGGATCCGTCAGATGTGGATCATTGTATGAAATGCCAATACTTTTTACAGGATAATGAGTAGGCAATTGTTGTATTAATTTCATCCAGGTTGCCCCTACATTTCGATACGCTCCTTTATGTTCCAGAAAGGCTACTTTGATGGATTCCATTTTTTTTATTTCTACTGGAATTAATTGGGCAACGATTCGTTCTTTTACGATTTTATCTATTCTTTTTTCTACTAATTCTTTTTGGTTTTTTCTAAAATTTCGAGGTGGCACTCCGTAGTATTTTAAAAAAGCCCGATTAAAAGTTTCAGGATTTTCATAGCCGACTGAAAAAGCAATGTCACCTATTTTTTGAGTCGTGAATTTTAATTTTTGTCCGGCCTGCTCCATGCGGATTCGGGTAACAAATTCGTGTACCGATTCGCCGGTCATCGCTTTGAAAACGCGATGAAAATGAAACGGCGATAAAAAAGCCACTTCCGCCAAACCATCAACCGACAATTTTTTGTCCAAATGCTGGCGGACAAAATTTTCCACATCCGACATTTTCTTCAGGTAATGCTTTGTTTGTTTCATGCAGCAAAGTTGAGAATAGAACTGATAATTTTCTTGACGTTTTTTGCGGTATTAAACAGAAAAAATTATGTGCGAGTAAAAATGACCCTTTTCCTTTGCCTGAAAAAGAGTTTTAAAACTTGGAAATCAGGCATTTGGTGAAATAAAAGTGTCATTTTGTAATCAGGCAATTATTAAAAAAAATTGGTGTTACCGTTGACGAACAGTAACACCATTGTGTTTTTGATGAACAACTATTTGATCGATGTTCAATCCCGTAAAAACCAATACGGCCTGGCAATCGCATCCTTTCTTTTCAGCGTCCCCAATCCAAAATTATCTTCCACCGACCGCAGCAGGTTGTAATGGTTGACCGGTTCGGAGTTGGTGGTGCCTGCTTCGAGAAAGTCGCCGAACAACATGGTGTAAATGCCAAAGTCAAAGGGGTAAGGATATGCCTCGTCAAACGTGACGATGACCAGTGTTTCGGGGGGAAATTTGGCCACTGGTTCCGGCCCGAGGAAATTGCTCAGGAAACGTTCGATCTGATCGACATTGGGGGTGTCAGGACCAAGGTCGATATCGTCGCCGACAATGCGGTCGAAAGTTTCGGACTGAGAGTGGCCATCGTTGATCAAATTGGGCACGTAATAGCTGAAGTGAGGCAATTTGCCGTTGTCCAGATCTTCATCGAACTCATCCGCATTGACGATTTTTGCCAGACGGTCGGGATTGCCAACTATGCTCGGAAAAGACAAAAACGGCACGTGCTTCCGGGCAAAGGGAAACTGCTTGTGGTCGTCCGGTACCCGTTTCAAATTAGCGGCAGGAGACGACCGCATATTATATTTCAATCCTTCTTTGTAGCCTTCGGGCAGGGATTCCGCGTAGCATTTCCAGCTCAGGTTTTGGTCTTCCAACAGATCGACGATTGTCGGTTTGCAATAACCCGCTTGGTCGTAATTATAATAACCACGCTTAATCGTTTTCCCATTTTTGTCTTTGACGGGCGGCACCCAGTACCAGTCAACATAGTGCTCGTCATCGTCGATGATCTGCATGGTATCGCCAGCGATCATGCACACATAATTGGTCTGCGACGGGTGGGTGACGCCCTGTGCATTTGACAGAAAGACCCCTTTTTTGCGTAAAGAACTCAGGTAGTTGTTAGCCAAGGCGGTACTACGCATCGTGTTTTCCAACATCACGATGACGACCCGTTCAAATACTTTTCCCATGATTTAAAAGATTTAATCGTCTTGATCCGAAATCAGGTGGGCAGAAATTGTCTTCACTGGTTGTGCGGTAATTAATTTCTTGTTTCTAATTTCAAAAAAAGGCTTTGGTGAATAGAATTTGTTTGAAACGGGAAATTAGAAATTAAGTCACAGCTATTAAAAAAAGTCCTCATATATTCCGCTTCTAACGGCTTGTTTCACTACTGAGGACCATTGCGGGAAAATGTATTTAACTCAAATAGCGATGTGTTTAGTGGCGGCAGAACACCCACAAAGGATTTTTTTAGTTGGAGGAAGGTTTTTTGGCGGCAAAAAACACTCCTCCAACTGATTCATTACAATTGCTCACTTCACCACCAATTTCCGGTAAACCACCTCCTGCCCCATTTGCATCTTGACAAAATACTGACCTGCAGCTAAATCAGTAACCGGGATTGCCAAAGTACTATGGCCGGCCGAGTGTTGTCTTTCAAATGTTTTTAACTGGCTGCCGCGCACATCAAATAATTGGATAGCTACCACTCCTTCTGTAGGAGCATGTAAGCGGAACCGGGCGACTTGACGGCCATTTGGCAATGGGTTTGGAAAAATATCGCTGACATGGAAAGCGTCGTTGTCCATGACAGTTGCCGAGCGCACCGGGCTGAACGACTCTGAGCCATTAGTGTCCATTTGCCGGAGGCGATAATAGTATTTGATATTGGACTGTGCCTCGTCATCAATGAACCGGTAGGTCTGCGATTCATGGGTAGTGCCTTGGCCTTCGACCCAGCCAATTTTGGAAAAGCTGCTACCATCGGTGCTGCGCTGTACCTCGAAACCCTCGTTGTTCAGTTCGCTGGCGGTAGCCCAGTCGAGCTGGATGTGTTTGTCATGTGGGGAGGTACGGAAGTGGGTCAATTCTACTGGGAGTGAAGCTTCTATGGTAGAACAGTCTCCTATTTCTGCTGAATTGGTGGGTGTATTTGCAGGGTCCTCTACCCCTCTTTGTGATATTTTAAATCTTGACAAAAAAAGTTGACCTCCTTGTGGTGGCAAAAACTCAATGGTTATCCAACCAGGACGATTAGGGGAGACATTGGTTTGTCTAATTGCGACGTTAAGTGTACCACAATCACTCTGCCAAGAGGAGTAGGTATAGTACCCACGGTAATTATCACAAAGGAATCCATCATTGAAAAACTTATTGCTTCCAATCGATAGGCTCCGAGTCACAACAAAACCTGGAGATTTCGAATTTATCCTATTATTGTATGTATTTGTTTGACCGTAAAACTGAATATTATTACCAGATAAAGAAAATACTTGAAAAAATGGCGCACCAAATTGGCGACCTTTTAAAAACACTTCTTGACCTGCCACCGTGAAAGTTTTAGTGTCAGATGCATTAGCGGCACTATTGGATTGGAAATTAAGAGTCAAAGTGCCAAAAGTATTCTCGCAGCCTGTTTGAGCATGTAGCACCCCCGCCGCCGCCAGAGGTATCACCGCCGCCAGGCTGCTCTTCAGAAAAAGGGAAGGTCCTGACATTCTGCCTCGGTGGGTCTTTCGGTAACTCTTACCCTGTCGGGCATAGGCATCGAGACGGGTTTGGATATTGTTTTTTTCGGGCTGATGGTTTATGTTTTTTTTGATGATCATTTTATTGCGAGTTATTGAGTTATCGAGATGGTGCTGCTTTTCTCCCGGTGCAGCTTCGTATCAGGAACCTGCGCCATCAGTTCAGGCAGCAGTTGGTGGTTATAAAATTCATGGATCTGCATCGCAACCAGAAATGGGTTTTCGATGATGTCCGCATGGTTGACGTACAGCACCTCCACATTCGCCTGGCGGCTGGCCCATGCCTTTGCCTTTTTTACTTGCAGTTCGAATGCTTGCATCAGCCCCACCGGGTAGACGTCATCCTTGGTACGTTTGCCGAGGCGGTTGAGCATTTTGCGCTGGCTGGCCAATACCTCGTGGAGGTCACGTTCAATGAAGACCACTTTGTACTTGAATCGGGGTGGTAGGTGAGGCAGCAGGTTGGCCACTGCTTTCACCACTTTTCCTTCGGCTTCGGGCAGCCATTGTTTGTTCGTTGCCAGGCTTTTTACGGCATTGTGCTCGTAATATCCTTTCGGGTTATTCTCGTCTGGCTTTCGTTCTTTATCCGTGAAGATTTCCAGCCCACCAGCCTCCAGCATTTGCATGAGCATGGAGGTACCAGAGCGGGGCAGTCCACTTACGATATGGATGGTGCCGACCAGTGACTGGTCGAATTTCCTGGCGTGTCCAGCGGCTTTCTCCGGTTGGTTTAGATAAAGGGAATAAAGTTCCACCAATTGCTGGCGGGCTACATTACCCTTTGGCGCCATCACCAGCACTACCTCGAAGGCTTCGGCTGCTTTCTCGTACTGACCGAGGTTTTTCAGCGCCATACCCAGGCGGTAATGGGCGTCGGGGTTATCGTATTGCAAGCCGATGGCGGTAAGCAGACTATCCACTGCTTTTTCGAAACGGTTATCGTTCAGGTATACAGAACCGAGCAGGGCATGGGCAGCAGCGTGGTCGTAGTCGAGGTCGATATCCTTAAGCAGGACCCGCTCAGCATCCTCCCAGCGGCGAAGCATAGTGTAGCCACGGGCCATCTGGAGGTAGAGTCGACTGTGAAAATGGTTGACCTTGCCCTCCGCTTTTTTGTACAGTTTAATGGCTTCAATGGGTCGCCGTTCACCGAGCAGGAGGCTGGCTTCCATCACATCAAGGGTGATCTCACCAAACATTTCCCGGTCGCGCATCGCTTCGATGATGCGGCGGCAGTCTTTCAGTTTTCCTAAAGCCTGGTAGCAGGTGGCGAGCTGGAAGGCATAGCGGGAAGTGTCCGGGCTTTCCCCGTGCAGTTTTTCCAAAAGCGGAATGGCCTCTTGAATTTTGCCGCCGTCCATATAGGCTTTTGCTAAATTGAAATTGCACTCGTCAGTAGCTTTTTTACGGTTCTGTTTCGTGTCACCACTCGGCTTCTCCATGTAACCCAGTTCTACAAGCTGTTCGAGCGCACGTGCATTGGCATCTTCATCCTCCATTGTCCCTGAAGGGTGCATACCACAATCACCTTCTACGTTTTCCCAGCTTTCGATGGTCTCCGGTTGCTTTTCTGCTGCGAAGACCTGGGTCAGTACTTTACCATCCATATCCTTGCCCACAGGCAAACCCAGACAGGTGAGGATGGTCGGGGTGATATCCAACAGACTGGCACCATAAAGCAATTCGTCTTGCTTAATACCGGGGCCTTTTAACATAAAAATACCTTGTGGAGAATGTTCATAGGCGGGTCCCGCTGGTTCTTTCGGAATATCCCGTGGCCGCAAATGGTCGGGCTGAAAACCGTGGTCACTGATGAGCATCACATAGGCATCGTCGCCCGCCAGCTGTAAAATACGCCCAAGCATCATGTCATGGTAGCGGTACCCGGCGGTAATGACGTTGTGGAACATATCAAAGTCAGGCTGCGGGACGTGCGGCCGCTTGGGTGGGTGGAAACGCATAAAGCCGTGGCAGTAATGATCGATGGTAGCCAGGTAAAGTGCCGCAAAATCCCATTCCTGCTCCCGTAAGATATTGGTGAAGCAATTGTGCAAAGTGGCGGCCATGGCCGTTTCCCGTTGGATGGAGGAAAGTCGCTTTTGCTGCTGTTCATTGGCTTTCTGCCAATCAGGCACAAAGAGTTCAATGACATTGGCGGTGATTTCTTCCGGGTGCATTCTCAGCCAACCGAAATGCTCCTCCATCTCTTTCGGGTGAACACTCCCTTCTGCAACTGGCCAGGGCTCATACTGTCGACCTACCGGACGGGCAAAAAAGTCAGAAATCGCAACACCGCTCACGGGTTCGGCCGGGTGCGAGGGCCACCAACCGAGCACATGAGATTTATAACCTTCCTGGGTTAAAATATTCCATAACGCTTTGCAAGTGCGGGTCGTACTCATCACCGGTCGGATACCGGGGGCTTTTTCGATTGGCTCATGGAAGCCATGTACACCATGTTTGTAGGGACGTTTTCCCGTAGCGATACTTGTCCAGAGCATAGGTGAGTACGGCGGGTCGAGGGTGGCAAGGTTGCCGATTATTCCGTCGTTGATGAATTTTTCGATGTTGGGTAAGAGACCTTGCTCGATCATTGGGTTGATAACTTTCCAGTCGGCGGCATCCCAGCCTAAGAGAATAAACTTAGTATTTTTCTTCATCAATTATTTTTAAATTGTTTTGACATTTATTCTCCTTCGGCCAGGTGAGTTTGGGTACGTTCGGCCATCTCGGATTTTACTTGTTGTAGTTTCTGCCGCCAGGCAATAGTACCGATATCACCTGCCGCCAGGAGGCCGAGAGCCCCGCCCAACGGAACCTTAAACGGTTGTCCGTCAGGCCCCGCCAAATCGATTTGGAAACTTAGAAAGTACTGCTCAGGAGAGGCAATTTGAAAATCAAATATTTTCATTTTTTTAAAGTTTTAATGTAAAAGTGGAGTAGAACTTTTGTCCAACATCCTGAAAAGTTGGGCAGGACAAAATCCACCTGAATTGATAGTGGATCTGCCTGCCCGATCATTTCGAAAAGCGGTTTTAAGTGTCTTTTGGGCGTTTTTTTCTTCCAGGAAGTGCAATAGCATTAATGCAATGATGGAAGAAATAAGGATGATTAAGTCTTCCGTGCCTGTTTTCATTTGGCCAGTAGAAAAGAATTTTTTCATTTTATGATGAATTGATACTGTAGATCTTCTTATTAAAAAGGTTCACAGTCTTGTTTCACAAGGAGGCACAGGACGAACGCCACCAACCGTGGCAGATTCGCCTGGCGTCATTTGGTTTTTAATTTATTTGTGGTGAAATACAGTTCACTTGATAGGTAGCTGAACGTTGGTGGAATCGGCTTTAGAGTGAAGCGGATATTTTATACCAACGTCCTTATGAACTGGAACAAAGATGAAAAGAGCGGGTGGATGAAAACCGTCAAACTTGTGCCGTTTTCCGTCAAAATAAACAGGAGAAATGTGTTGTTTTCCGTCAAACATCCATTTAAAAATCTGACAATCAGACATTTAAATACTCTCTCGGTGATTTACCAAAACGTTCTTTGTAATTGCGGGTGAAAGTCCGGTAATTGGAGTACCCCGCTTTTTCTGCCACTTTGGCAACGGTGCGGTAGGTCTGGTTTTCCAAAAATTGGCGGGCGGCATTTAGCCGTACTTCTTGCAGGTAGAGTTTGGGGGTAAGTCCCGTCAGTCGTGCCACCTGGCGGCGGAGGGTCGATTCGCTCATGGCAAACTCGCTGGACAGATAAGAGATGGACAGTGCATTATTGGCAATATTTTTTTGGACATACGCCTCGAAGGTTTCCAGCCATTCGCGGTCTGCTGGCGAGATGGTGGCCAGGGTGGGAATGCCTGAGGATTTTCCGTTTTCGACCACGGGTGCGGCTTGTCGCCGGGCATAGTTTTTCAGCAAATTGGCCATGCGTACCATTAATTCCTCTTCCTGAAAGGGCTTGGTCAGGTAATCATCCACTCCGAGCCGGAGTGCCTGTAATTTCATTTTGCTATCGGCTCGGGCAGTGAGCATGATGACGGGGATCTGGCAGAGCAGGTCGTTGCCCTTAATTTTCCCCAACAGTTCGATGCCGTCCATGATGGGCATCATCACGTCGGAGATGATGAGATCAGGTAATTCTTCAACAGTAGCCTTTTTTAGATTGCTCCAGGCAACTTGCCCATTTTCCGCCATTTGGAAATGATAATTTCCGCCCAGAATGGAGCCTAGGTAATTGCGGAGTTCTGCATTATCTTCTACGAGCAGTATTTTTTTTGTCCCTTCCTCCGAGTAATTCACCGGGCTTTTTTGGGGCAAACCATTTTTTATCAATTGCTGAGGCGCTTCCACTTCAATGGGGTGTGGTTGTCCGGCAAAAACTTCTGTCGGGAAGCGTACCCAAAAAGTACTCCCTTTGCCCCATACACTTTCCACCCCGACCCTGCCGCCGAGCAGCACGGCCAGCTCTTTGGCGAGTGAAAGCCCGATGCCCGTGCCACCCTGGGGTGATTTATTTTTTTGCTTAGTCTGGAAAAAACGGTCGAAAACAAAAGGTAAATCCTCAGCCGGGATGCCTGGCCCTGTGTCAGTCACCTGGAAAATCATCTCGTTATTGTCTTCCATTGCAGTGAAATTGACAGTGCCTCCTTCTGCCGTGAATTTCAGCGCATTCGATAAATAATTATAAATGATTTTTTCCACCTTGCCCCGATCCAACAAGAGATTCAAGCTCGCAGGTATATTGTTTTTTATTTGAAATTCAATCCCGTTTGATTGAGCATACGAACTGAACTGGGCAAGAATGGGATTCAGGAATTCCTGAAGATTGACCGGTTCCGTTTCCACCTCCAACCTGCCTTTTTCCAGTTTGGACAGATCCAGTATTTCATTTACCAGTTTGAGGAGTTGCTGGCTGTTGTGGTGCATGAAATTGATCAACTCCAAATACCGTTTCGGCCTTTGTTCACCACTTTTGAGGAGTTTGCCCAGCGGCCCCAGAATAAGGGTGAGCGGGGTGCGCAGTTCATGGCTTACATTGGCGAAGAAGCGGGATTTGAGTTCGTCGAGCGATTTGAGTTCTTCTTTTTGCTTTTCGATGGTGGCCGTTCTTTCCTTTACAATATTTTCCAGTTTTGCCTGTCGTGCGATCAGCGACTTTTCTCTTTGCCGGTAAAAGAGGAAAAAGCCGCCCAACAGGAAGATGATGCACGACAGTATAAACCAGCTTTTCAGATAAAAGGGACGCAAAGACACCACCTGAATGCGCAGTATCTGGTCTGACCACTGCCCGCCAGCCGCCTGTCCTTTGATGAGCAGGGTATGATTGCCGTACGGCAAACGACCGAAACGAATGCTGTTTTCTTCCTGATAGGTCCAATTTTCGTCCACTCCATCCAACTGGTAAGCATACAGCGTATTGTTGACATCTTCCATCGTCAATAGGGAAAACTGTAGGCGGATGAGCGGATCGTTTGGTTCGAGGATGATTTTTTGGGTACTCCTTACCTCTGCCGTTTTGTCCACGAGTTCGTCGGCATCGCCGTCATATTGTTGAAAACTGGTGATGACCAAAGGTGCATGGGCAATAGATGAATCTGCTACAAAATCATCAGGATGAAAGGCAGTAATTCCATTCAACGAACCAAAATAAATGTTGCCTTCCTCATCAGCGCAATGGGAAATACGGTTGAATTCATTGTAGCTCAACCCATCCTTTGTGGTATATGATTTAACCCGTTCTGTAATTGGGTTGAAAGCACATATGCCATAGTCCGTCGGTAGCCAAAGGTTGCCGTGGTCGTCGGGATAAACGGCGTAAATTGTATTGTTGGGCAAGCCATCTGCCCGGGTGTACCGCTCGATGACACCTTCGTCGGGTGACCATTTCAACAGCCCTCCACCGGAGGTGCCCAACCAAAATGTGCCATCCTCATTCTCCACGAAATGAAGAACATGGTCAAATGAGAGGTGGTATTTCCCTTCACCATTTTTCCAATAACGCTCCAGGACTTCATCTGTATGGATGTCTATCCTGAACAACCCATGATTGCTGCCAACCCAGGCCGTGTCCGTTTCATTTTCGTTGAATTGATAAAAGTAGCCGGAGTTTCCATCCCCACTTTTCAGCGTGACCTGATGATCATTCCAGAGGTAATTCAACTTTCTTCTATATCTGTTGGCATACCATATTTTGCCGTATTTATCCTGATGAAGAAATGTAACCCCAATGGCATCTCCCTTATTTTGAAATGGGTACTGATTCATCAGTTGGCCTGTTTCGGGGCTTATTTGGTGGATTCCTTCAGGGCCCACATATATCAATTGCTCATCGGGCAGTTTTGCAACGGCCCAGCGATGGTCCCCTATCTTTTCCATTATTTTTTGTTCCCCGCTCTGCAAGTCGATTTTGGTTAACTGGCCACTACGCTCGGCCATGACAAACAGACTGGTTCCATTCGAGGTTTGGGCCGTAGCCATTCCCCGGGTAGCGATCAGCTCGCCAGTCTGTTCATCTTTGATGTTGTGAAGAATGCGGCGAAACTTAGGTTGCTCCAGCTTAATGCGAAACACCCCAAATTCACTGCTCACCCATACTGCGCCCATATCATCTTGGAAAATAGAGGTGGCGTTTTTTAAATGCGGATATTCTTCTGAAAGTATTATCAAGTCTTGGCTTTCCAGTTCTGGAACCAAAACAAAATCGGAGGCTGCGGTGAGCGTCCAATAATGACCGAAGCACTTTTTCAGGAACGGACTGGTCAAGTCCTGCGTGATGCCGCGATCAGAAAATAATTTTTCTGCCAGGGTATCTGTTTGGATCATTCCTTCCGGCTCAAGGATTAAATATTGTTGCAACGATTCTTGAAACGGGTCATTTTTTTTAAAATCAGAAACCCTGACCATACTGCCTTCTCCCAGATCCCACAAATATAAATAGTGACTCTTGGCAAAATCATATCGGTGAAGCATGGTGCCTGTGCTGTCCAAAACAGTAAGGACCTTGATATCAGCTTCGTTGTGAAAATATACCAGCCAGAACAATCCTTCATCTGTCCAGTGTACTCGCCTTATTCCGTTCAGCTTGGTGTTTGCGAGTGGATAGATTTGGAAATGGTCGGTGTAAATGACCAGTTTGTCCGATGTCACAAAAACAAGATGGCCCAACTTATTCTTGTTGAAACTCAGAATATCCTTCGCAGCGAACGGGGCTGCTCCACCAAAAGCTTCTTCAAAAGCAATCACTTTTTCCGTCAACGGGTCAAAAAGGTCAATGCTGATGGCATACCTCGAATGAAAGCTTCCGGTATGAAACAGCCACATCCTGCCCGATTCATCTTCGAGTATCTGGTCAATCTGGTTATTTTGCAGCCCGTGTTTTTCCTCGGTGAACCACTTGAATTCGTGTCCGTCAAAACGGTTGAGGCCATAGACCGTCCCAAACCACATCAAACCGCTTTTATCCTGATGAACGCAGGTAACATAACGGTGCGACAAGCCCTCTTCGATGCCCCAGTGCTGCACCTGAATGATGGGATTTTCATTGCCGAACGAATTATTTTGGGCATACAACACTGCATTCCCTGAAAAGGTCAAAATGAAAAGGAGAGATAAAAAACAATGTTTTCTCAATCGCTGCAATTGAAGGTATGCTTTGTTCATTTATTGAGTGGATACAGGGTCCCGGACTAAACTTGTTTGATGAGGATAAAGTTTCGAAAAACAACTATTTGGGTAATTGCAAATATAGCTTGTGGATTTGCAAAAAGACAATACTTCCAACCACCTTGTCGTCGCAAACAGAATTGAAATCTTTTTACAAGGTTCCATGTTTTTTTCAGATAAATCTTTAATGAATTTAATTTGTTTTTGATATCAAAAAAGTAAGATAAAGACTAAGAAAAGAGCCCCGGAAGCTGGCCCATAAAAACCCTGTTGTTAATGCCTTTTCCCTACCTGATTTTCCAGCATATTTTCATAAAATCCCACCCAATTAAACGCCCTTGAATCCGTTCGATAAAACTTGGTAGGTTTCTTGCTCACCACTACATCTTATACAACTCTTGAAAATACATAGCTAACTGATTTTCAGCAAGTTTTAGAAAACAAACATTTTTTTGTTTTTCCTTTAAATGTTACCTACATTTGTCCAACTTTTTAGACACAGGTTTTTCCGAAAAAAGCTTACCCTAACAGTTCTTATTTTTATACCAGGCAAATATATTTTTGAAAGTTTTTCCAACTGCCTGCTCCCATCCTAACCGATTGCTAAAGTATTATTGAAACATGGATTACCAGCAGATACTGTTTGGTCATGATTTAAATTCATTTTTTCATTGACTTCCAGATGTTGGTTTTTTGAAATAAAATTAATGACCGGCTGGCTTTGTCCGATGTCATATCATGTGTAAATCACATATTTAAACAATTGGTCATTAAAGGAATCGAATAAAATCATTTATAAACAAATTATAATTCTCATGAAAGTCAAACCTACTGTACGGAGGTCAAGAAGATGGTTGTACACTTCACTACTGGCCTTTTTATTCCTTTCTTTCAACAGCTTACAGGCGCAGGATTTTGTTTCCAGCGATGTTGCCAAAGACCGCCTGGAGACCAAATCTTCTGAACTGGACGATGACTATGCGCAAGGAAACTTGTCCCAAATGGACTACACGTTGCGCATTAAGTTTGTTGCATCTGTATTGACTGATGGCATCGGCAATCAAAGATTCACGGCAAATGCTGCAAACAGTGCTAAAGTCAATGCACTGTATGAAAGCATGCTACAAGCTGCGCAAGACCACTTAATGTCAAGCCATTCCCAACATGCTAGTACAATCAATACCATAAAGGAAGAAATGGATGCGCTTTTGCGCCAATAACCAGCCTTTGGGTCAACTATTTAATGTCATTGTTTTAATAGAATGGCCTTTTCTTCTTTAACCAATTATAAATCAGATCTCATGAAAAGCAAATTATCTTTCCATACTTCAAGGAGGTCAAATTATAATTCTTTATTTAAAAACCTTCTTATGAAAAAAACGAATTTACTGTTGATCCTGGCACTGGTACTCTTAAATGTCCAGTACAGTAATGCCCAATTTTGTTCAGCCGGCCCCACTTCCATATTTGATTCCAATGTTGGGAATGTTTCTTTGAGCGGCGATGCAGGTACAAGCTTCGATTACACCCCGCCCTGTTTGGGGATCACTGGAGTCGATGATCAAACCGCACTGAGCGTAACGGTTACAGCGGGAACCATGTATACAGGCAGCATCACCTGGGGAACTTGTGGTGGCGACTTTGACAATTCAGGAACCATCTGGATTGACTACAACCAGAACTTTGTCTTTGAATCTTTTGAAGTAATCCACACTTTTACTGGTTTACCTACCGTTACGGAAAATTTCAGCTTCACCTTGCCAGTAGCTGATGCCGTCAATGGCACTCAGAGAATGCGGGTCATGCAACGTGAGACTTCCATTGCTCCACCCCTTGACCCATGTGCTTCCTACGACTGGGGTTCTGTCATCGACCTTAGCATCGTCATTACCGGAGCTACCGGTACACCGGCCCCTACACCTATTTGTATGGCCGGTCCGTCTTCTATTTTCGACTCCAATATGGGGCAATTGACCTTGGCAGGTGACAACGGTACCAGTATCGACTATACTCCTCCATGTAACGGAATTACCGGACTGGACGACCAGACTGCCACCAGCAGTGCAGATGTGACTCCTGGCCAAACTTACTCAGGATCAGTGACCTGGGGTACTTGTGGAGGTGATTTCGACGGTGTTGGAACTATCTGGGTTGATTTTGACAACAACAATATCTTCGAAGCAAGTGAAGTTGTACACACTTGGTCAGGTTTGCCAACGGTAACCGAGAACTATAGTTTTACCGTTCCAGCGGGAGCCGTCGGCGGTACCACCACGATGCGGGTAACCCAAGATGAGGGAGGTTTTCTACCAATAGATCCTTGTGCAAATTTTACCTGGGGCTCTGTGGTTGACGTAGCGATTGAGATCGCTTCCTGTGATCCAGCTACCGGCGTTTCCATCGATGCCATTACCGATGTTGCAGCCAATGTAAATTTTGACGCTAACGGTGAACAAGTGAACGTAGAAATCACTGATGCTGGTGCCGGACAAGGTACTGGTACCATCACCAGCAACGTAACCAGTCCTTTCACTTTTACGAGCCTCACACCCTCTACAGGTTATGATGTTTATGTACAAAGGGATTGTGGATTCGGTACCAGCGACTGGGATGGCCCTTTCTCTTTCATGACTCTGGCCCCTTGTGACGAACCAACGGCCATCAGTATCACCAATGTTACTGATACTTCAGCCGACATCAACTGGACCACGCCCAACGGTGAACCAGCCAACGTTGAAGTGACTGCGGCCGGTGCCGGACAAGGCAACAGCGTTGTGCTGTTCATGAACGGTGTTACTTCTCCTTACGCCATTAGTGGACTGGCAGATGAAACTGACTATGATGTCTACGTCCAAACGGACTGTGGTGTGCTACAAAGTGCGTTTGCAGGGCCTACTTCTTTCACGACATTGGTTACGCCAGCCATCAGCATCGTCGATTCCAGCGGAAACGGCCTGCCAAATATTGCTGATCCTTGTGATTGTGCCGACCCTGAGAATATCGTTGATCCGGCAACCAATATCGTTACCTATTTCCACGACTTCATCACCATTCATTCTAATCCAGGTGAAACGTGGGAACTGGTCAGCTACACTTCAGGCACCTTGTACGACAATGCCCTCAACCCACTTCCTGTCGGAACGCAACTGACGGAAGTTTCCCCAGGGTTTTATCGCATCGATGCTTTGCACGAAAGCCTTGTTGGTTTTGAAGCTAATTTCAACCGTACCACCAATCCGCTCGCTACACCACTGACTGCCAGCAACAACTGCGACGGTGTGGCATGTTCAGCAGCTGCCGTACCTACCATGGGTGAGTGGGGAATGATTTTGTTTGCCTTGATCATGTTGTCCTTCGGGGTCATTTTTGTCATGCGCCAGCAAGTTGCCGTAGCAGGCATGGGCAATGTTTCTGCGTCTGCATTCAACGAGACCTTGCCATTCAACAAGACTATTTTTGGCAGAGTACTCGGGTATGTGATGATCGGTTTGGCAGCTACTTTCGCAGTGGCTATTGCCGCATTCGGTTACGAGATGACCAATGCAGATGTACCTGGCAGCTTACTTGCCGGACCTGCACTGGCCTATCTGATACACCTGGTTATTTTGTCTGTGAAGAAATAAAGTTTTTGATTTTATACAACTAAAAAGGTGGCCTTCTCCTGGAGGCTGCCTTTTTTGTTTTTAGGCAGGGCGGATAGTCAAAACCCTTTTGTAATTTGCCCATTATTTTCACCAAAACAAAACAATATGGCTTATTTAGAACTCCTCATTGCAGCCGTTGCTGCATTTCTCCTTGGATTTGGCTGGTATACTTTTGCCTTCGGAAAAGCATGGCAGGCGGAAACCGGCATTACCGATGAACAAGCAAAATCGGGCATGGCCATGACTCATGGTCTAGCCTTCCTGATGATGATCATTATTGCTTATGCAATTAATTACATTATCAACTTTCATGATGTATCAGAACAGACTTTCACCCACGGTGCCTTCCACGGCGCACTCGGATGTGCCCTTTACGCGCTGCCCGCAGTGGCCATTAATTACCTGTATCAAAAAAAATCGCTGAAACTTTATTTAATCGATGCTGGATATTTATTGGCATTTTTTGCACTGGAAGGTGGAGTCCTCGCCGCTTTAAAATTATGACAGGAATAAAAAATAAAAAACATGAGTCATCCCGAATTTTACGGGAAAGACAAAT
>JBCBRY010000023.1:0-87438 GCA_039819485.1 Bacteroidota bacterium
GAGGTTGAAATTTTTCAAAGTATTCTAAGCCCTGACAAGTTCCCACATTTCTTATTGGACAAATTGATTTTTGATGTCTTCAATCAAGTGCTGAATAGAATTTGGCAGGGCTTAGAATACTTTGAAAAATTTCAACCTCATTACTTCCTGAATGATTAAAAAGAGTATGGTCACTAAATGTACCGATATATCCGATTGACTTAGAATTAATTTGAACAAAATTGTTCATTTGCCCGGCAGGGGTGATAACAAATGAGTTTTCGTAGAATTTAAATTCCTCCTGATTGAGCATCATTTTAATTTCTCCCTCAATCAGTAAAATGAAACCATGTGAAGTATTTTTAAATGGAGCATTTGGAAAAGAGATATGGTCTATGAGTTCCTCAAGCTTGAGGATATTAAAATTTTCATCGACTCTTTGCATCAATGCCTCAGATGTCAAATATTTTTGACTGACTTCTACTGGCGATAATACTTTTAATTGAGGCATATTTGTTTTTTTTAGTCTTTTTTGCTTGCCGCTAACTTCTCTATTGCTTGGCCACCGCATTACAAATCTCACTGCCCTTTTTAGGTATTGGTCATGAGTTTGAAAATTACTTTGACTGACCGTTCGGTCAAAGTAAAATTATTTTGAGAGATTAAACAAGGTTTGGAGCGTCTGGTTTGGATGAAACATCGATTTTTTACGACAAATGGAACGGCAAATGTGGACAAAAATTTATCTGGGCCTGTCTTTAAGAAGCTTTCCTTATGGCCAGTTTTGCCAACATAATTCATAATCTTAAAGCCAGCTATCATGCAAACCCTCTGGCCATTTCCCATTTTACTGATAACCACAAAAAATGAACTGCCAATTATCGCTGGGGCCCCTATGCTCCTACATTCTGGGAGAAATTGTTGGGTTCCCAATTTCAATTTGGGGACACAAGAGATTGAAGCAGGGGCCAAAACAAGCTTAAGTTGAAAGATAATTTTTAAAATCCGGGTGTTTGTAATTACATTTATTTTTTGTTCTACCATTAAAATAATTCTAATGGCTCCCACAATGACTCCTGGTTCAATCAAGCGAAAACATTTCTTTTTTCTTGCCTTATTATTATTTGAACTATTCAACTGCGCAGCTTTATTTGGACAATGCCAGGGGTTTGGCGTAACCATAGACGGACCTCCAATAGAAACGTATTGCCCCGGAACATCCGTTACACTTACTGCCGATGTCGTGGGGGGCACACCTCCTTATGGTTACAATTGGAACTTTGGAAGCACTGACCCCATCCAGGTGATGCCACCGGTCGGCAATGGAACCTATAACGTGACATTGACGGTCACCGACGCAAATGGCTGTGTGGCCACCGCCACCTTTATGGTTCGGCCGGTCATATGGAACTTTCATGTAATCATGCTGATTGGTCCGTTTTGCGAGGGAGTGGGTATGCCGATCAGTGTGGAGGGGACAGGTATTGAGAGCTACCTCTGGTCAACCGGGGAAACGACGAGTAATATTATCGCTTACGACCCAGGGTCATACACCGTTACCGTTACCAATAATACTTTTGGCTGTACTAACTCCTTGGAAGTATTCCCAAACATCATCCCGTCACCTGATTTTGAGATCGAAGGCCCGGTAAGCCTGTGTCAAAACGGTTTTGGAACCTTATCTGTTACGGGTGGTACCTTCCCCTTTTACAATTGGCTACCTGGCGGCGAAACGACACCTGATGTTACCATCACCGAGCCTGGACTTTACAGTGTAACGGTAACGGATGATAACGGATGTACTGCCGCGGAAGAGTGGGATGTGCAGCCTCTGCCGAGTTTTCCACCTCAAATTGATTCACCGGCTCTCTTATGCCCTGGCGAAAACGGAATCATCGAAATTACCAATCCCGGCGATTATAGTTCCATTAGCTGGAGCAATGGAGAAACGGGGCCGGTCATTACGGGGGTGCCCCAGGAGTTTTATGCTGTAACAGTAACTGACCTCAATGGCTGTAGTGAAATTGCTGCTGTTTCGATTGAAACTTATGATGTTATCGACCCGATCATAACGGGAGAGGTGGAGATCTGCGTGGGCCAGGAGGAGGTAGACCTGTCCGTCCTGCCAACTTTCGAAAATTATGAATGGTCAACAGGTGAAACAGCCGGCACCGTTTCGGTTGTTGACCCGGGGACTTATTCCGTCACTGTAACCGATTTCTTGGGCTGTACTTCCTCCGGTCAATATTCGATCGGGTCTGCACCTTTTCCGGAACCCGAAATTCCAGTGCCCGCTGCTTCCTGTCCCGGCAACCCGGTTGCTTTGTCGGTGAATGGAGGCCCCTTCGAGACCTATGAGTGGTCAGATGGAAGTATGGATTTGGAGACTACAGTCAGTCAGGGAGGTACTTATGCAGTGACGGTAACGAATGATGAGGGGTGTACTGCCTCCGATGAAATAGAAGTTGTTTTTTCGGGTGGCCCTTTGGCTAATATAACTGCTGCACCCTTTAACTGTTCCAGCTCAACTACGCTGACGGCCTCAGGTGGCCATTCTTATGAATGGTCAACCGGGGAAACCACGGCCACTATCTCGGTTGATACCAGTGGCACATTTACAGTGATCGTAGAGGATGTGGCTGGATGTACGGACTCGGCGGACGTAGTTATTGATCTGCCAAATCTTCCGGTTGTTGTAATTTCAGGATCAACCGAACTGTGCAATGCGGCCTCCGGCCAGTTGTCTGCGACGGCTGGATTTGAAAATTATAATTGGTCAAATGGTGAGAACACTGCCGAAATAAACGTTTCTCAAACTGGCACCTATTCAGTCACCATTACAGATATAAATGGTTGCACAGCAACGGCCAGTCAGACTGTTTCTGAATCGCCGCCACCTCAACCAGAAGTGGTAGGGCCAAGCGGTTTTTGCGAAGGTGAAATAGCTATTTTAGGACTTACGCAACCATTTTCTCAAATCATTTGGTCAAATAATGAAGCCACTCAAAGCATCAGCGTTGCTCAATCAGGCACTTACACGGTAACGGTGACCAATGCTGCCGGATGTACCGGCACGGATCAATTGACCGTCAATTCAATTCCCTCGCCGGCGGTGACCATTGCCGGTGATACGGCCATCTGTAATGGTAGCACTTCCGTCTTTTCAATACCGAACATTTATTCACAAATCAACTGGAGTACCGGCGCCACAACAGATAGCATCAGCATAAATTCATCCGGCAATTACCAGGTGACAGTGACCGATGCCAATGGGTGTACCGCTTCTGCCGAGCAGGTGTTGGAAATCAGCGCTCCGCCGCTACCTGTCATTTTAGCGACAGCTGATCCTTGTGGAGGCGAAGTTGTGCTGGATGTGGGAAGTGGTTTCAGTACTTACTTATGGTCAAATAATGGTACAACCTCCTTTATCAATGTTACTTCCGATGATGAATACTCCGTTACCGTAGGTGATGCGATGGGTTGTATTGGGACAGCTGTCGAATCAGTCACCGTGCCATCGCCACCGGCAATTGATATTGCTGCTCCGGCGGCAATTTGTGAGGATGGAGTGGCCACTTTGGTGGCAGACGGAGGATTCGAACTCTATGAATGGTCAAATGGGGAGACAACCGCTACGATCACTGACCAGCCTCCCGGTAGTTATTCTGTTATTGCCACCGACGCCAATGGCTGCACGGCGGTTGCCAGCCAAACTGTTGATACCTTTCCTTCACCGAATGCCGTTATAACTGGCCCGGTTTCCATTTGTACGGGCAGCACCGCTGAATTGACCGTTTCGGGAAATTTTACGCAAGTGATTTGGAATACCGGTGCTTCCGCTCCAACCATCAACGTCGCTCAGGCAGATGCCTACTCCGTAATTGTCTCCGATGCAAATGGGTGCACTGCAATGGCAGAACATGAATTGGAAGTCGGTATTTCTCTTTCTCCAACCATCAACACGACCAGCGTCTCGTGCGATGGCTGGGCCACACTGGACGCCGGTGGAGGCTTTTCGGATTATATTTGGTCAAATGGTGAATCCACACAAAACATCAACGTAGATAACGACGGCATCTACGCAGTGACGGTCAACGATGGCACCGGCTGCACAGGCGAAGCGGAACTGACGGTCAATTTGCCAATTCCGCCAGAAGTGGAAATCATGGGGATCTTGTCTATTTGCACCGGGAGCAGCACCTTACTTTCCGTTCCCGACAATTTTACTCAAATCTCCTGGAGCACGGGAGAAACAACTCCCGTCATCTCCGTTTCGGCAGAAGGTCTTTACGCCGTTACTATTACGGATGCGAATAGCTGTACTGCTATCGACAGTCAATTGTTGGAAGTAACCAATTCACTGGCTGTAAATATTGAATCGGACCTTGGCGATTGCGACGGGACCGCTACCCTTGATGCCGGCAATGGCTATGATGCTTATTTATGGTCAGACGGATCAACTGATCCTACTTTAGTTATCGGCAATAATGGCCCGTATGAAGTAACTGTCACTGATGTGAATGGATGTACCGGCACCGGAGAGATTGAGGTCATCATACCGGATTTGCCTGTCGTCATTATTGCCGGGGAACCCACATTTTGCGAAGGAAGCACGACTGTTTTGGCCACGGCCGATGATTTTGAACAATACCTTTGGAGCACGGGCGAAACTACATCTGCCATTTTAGTAAATCAGGGTGGAAGTTATTCCGTGACCGTAGTGGATGCCAATGGGTGTACGGCCGCTGATGCCTGGGATTTGGAAGAGCTTGCGATTGATTATACTTACGTTCAAAACGAAGCCTGTTCTGCTCAGGATACCGGAACGGTTGAGTTGCTGTTCACCAATCAATTTGGCTGCGATAGCATCGTATTTGTGAATACAACTCTTGCACCGTCCCAAAGTATGTCTATTTCGCTTACGGCCTGTCCTGGTGAATTTGCTGAGTACAATGGAAACTTAATTGCTGCCGGAGCTACCGAACAATTTATTTATTCGGCTGCGAATGGTTGTGACTCCATTGTTTCAGTAACTGCGATCGAGCTGCCCGCTGTTTCATTTGATTTTTCGACAAATGCAGCTTGTTGGAATATTGAAAATGGTGCTATCGAAGTATTCGCTTCGAATGGGACTCCTCCTTTTACTTTTGCTATTGATGGGGGCAATGTTCAGTCAACCCCTGTGTTTGATAATTTGGCGAGCGGTGAATATAATGTGACGGTCACCGACACTCAGGGCTGTACGGCCGGTTCCTTCGTCCTTGTAGAAACGTTGCCAGCAACGGCCATTCAATTGGAGTCCACTATGCTTACCTGTGAGGAACCCAACGTTCAATTGGTGCCTCAAGTACTATCGGGCAGCCCTGTTGGTATACAATGGTTGTGGAACGATGGCTCAATGGAGCCTTCCCTCTCGGTTGGCCAGCCCGGCGAATACAGCGTGCTGGCAGATGATGGTTGTGAAATACATGAACTGAGTACGGAAGTATCCTGGGACCCAGAAATCGGTAACCAGAATTTCTTTTACGTTCCCAACAGTTTTAGTCCGAATCAGGATGGCATCAACGATGATTTCAGGGCGTACCGTGGCGAAAACTTTTCAATATTATCATTTGAGTTGAATGTCTTCGACCGTTGGGGAGGCATGGTGTTTACTTCAACGGATTTTGCGCAAGGCTGGAATGGTTCTCAGCGAAATAGCCAAAACAATACCGGCGTCTACATCTGGTTTGCGAGAGCTGAAATTGAACTGTGCAATGGCCGGAAAGTCGATTTTTTTGAAAAAGGAGATGTGGCCATTATTCGATAAACCTGTTGATGGTTTTGGGACTTTCCTCCTGGCGTTGATTTTGACTCAACAGAAATTTTCAGGCAACTTCATTAAACCTTACTCCACTGACCTGGCCAAATTTTGAATTTTTTATCTGAACAAAATAACAACCATCTATGCACAAAGCATTTCCTACCATCTGGCTGCTCTTCCTGAGCATTTCCCTTGTTTCCCAGGAAAATATCTTTGAACAGTTGAAATACCGTTTCATCGGACCAGATGGCAACCGTGCCATCGCGGTGGTTGGCGAGCCGGGCAACCCACTGGTCATGTACGTGGGGGCAGCCTCCGGCGGTATCTTTAAAACGGAGGATGGAGGCACCAACTGGAAACCCATTTTCGATGAACAAGATGTTTCTTCGGTTAGTGCGCTGGCCATGGCCCCCAGCAATCCAAAACAGGTTTGGGCCGGTACGGGTGAAACCTTTTTGATACGTCCGGCACATGCGATCGGAAATGGTATTTATAAATCGACCGATGCCGGAAAAACATGGGAACACATGGGGCTGAAGGAAACCTATCGCATCGCACGGATCGTTGTGCATCCCCACAATCAGGACATTGTCTGGGCCGCAGCGATGGGACATTCGTTTGGCCCGCAAAAGGAAAGAGGGATTTATAAAACCACGGACGGAGGCAAGACCTGGCGACAGGTTTTATTCATTGACGAAAATACGGGCGGAGCCGATATCGCCATCAATCCTTCCAACCCGGATGAACTCCTGGCGGCTACCTGGCAGCTGCATATCAATACCTGGGGCCTGAACAGCGGTGGGCCTGGCAGTGGCGTATTTCACTCCCAGGATGGAGGGGAAACCTGGCAGCCTATGTCGGAAAACGGACTGCCCGGTGGCGAGGCCGATCCAAATGTGGGCAAAGTGGCGGTGGCCATTTCACAAAGCGATCCCCATATTTTTTATGCCTTGATGGAGCAGGACCACACATCGCTTTACCGCAGTGATGACAGTGGAAAATCCTGGACCAAACAAAGTACCAACCACACCATGGCCGAACGGGCGCCTTACTACACAAGGATCGGTGTAGATGTGGCTGACCCGGATCGTATTTATTTTCTGTCGGTACGTTTTGCGATGTCCATTGATGGAGGTAAAACGCTGGTCAAAAATGCACCCCGGGGTGGTGGCGATACCCACGATATTTGGCTTGATCCGCAAAACCCGGATCGCTTTATGGTTGCTGATGACGGGGGAGCTACATTTACCCTGAATCATGGCAAAACCTTCAAACGGGTCACCCTGCCGATTGCTCAGATGTACCACGTTGCGGTAGATAATCAGGTGCCGTACAATGTCTATGGCAACCGGCAAGATGGTTATTCCTACCGCGGGCCATCCAACACGCGTGCAAGAAGTATTTCTATCGGAGACTGGGAGTATGTTGGTGGCTGTGAATGTGGTTTTGCCACTCCTGATCCAGTCGATAATAACATCGTCTGGTCAGGTTGTTACGATGGTGGCCTTCAGGTCTACGATGAACGAAACAAGCAGATTCGGGATGTGCGCATCTGGCCGGAGGCAGGGTACGGCTGGGCACCAAAAGACATGAAATACCGCTGGCACTGGAATTTTCCCTTGCACATTTCTCCGCATGACCACCATAAGGTGTATGTGGGCAGCCAATTCGTGCACGTGACCACTTCGATGGGGCAAAAATGGGAAGAAATTTCGCCGGATCTGACATTGGATCTAAAAAGCCATCAGGAAAATTCTGGCGGCGTGGCCATTGATAACTTGATGACTTTCGACGGTTCGGTGCTGTTTGCCATTGCGGAATCGCCGGTTCAGAAAGACTTGATTTGGGTCGGCACTAATGACGGACAGGTACAGCTTACATCGGACGGAGGTAAAAATTGGACCAACCTGACTGAGTACATTTCAGGACTGCCTCAATGGGGAACGATTGCCAATATTGAACCTTCCAAATTCGACGCCGGCACTGCTTACATTTCCGTCGACCTGCACCAAATGGCTGACTTCCGACCTTACATTTACAAAACAACAGATTTTGGTAAAACGTGGAAAAAAATCAGTGATGGTATCCCTTCCTCCGAATCGAGCTTTGTACATGTGGTAAAACAGGATCATCAAAATAAAGACCTGCTGTTTGCAGGCACCGACAACCATTTGTATTTCTCCCCCGATGATGGAACTACCTGGCACAGCCTGCGCAACAACATGCCACCTGCCCCCGTCTACTGGCTGGAGATACAAGAGGAGTTCGACGATCTCGTGGTGGCGACTTATGGGCGGGGCTTTTATATCCTCGATGATATTTCAGCGATACGCACCAGGAGCGAGGCAGTGGCGGAAAAACCAGTTCATTTGTTCAAACCAAGGACGCCTACCGCTTTAACCGCAACGCCCACCGGCACGCCGAAAGCAGCCATGTAAGAGGCCGAAATGCACCTCGTGGAGCAATCATCAATTATCATTTGAAAGATACTTCTGGATCGAAGGTCGTATTGGAAATTTTGGATCAAAACGATCAACTGGTACGAACCCTGGAAGGCAAAAACGAACCTGGCATCAATCGCATGGTCTGGGATTTTCGATACGAACCAACGACTGTGCCCGTATTGAGAAATCCGCCACCCAACATGCCTTGGGTGCCGCTCGACGATAAAGGCGAACGGGTGCTGTACTCTTGGGATTTGGATCTGAATGGAGGTAAGCGAGGGCCCCGTGCAGCACCGGGCACTTACAAGGTTCGGCTCAAAGCACATGACCAAACGTTATCAGAAGAACTGGTGGTCCTGAAAGATCCAAAAAGTACGGGTACCCTTTCCGACATTGAGGAGCAAGTCACTTTTTCCCTGAAACTCCGTCACCTGATCAACCAAACCACCGATATGATCAACAACATTGAGTGGATGCGTAAGGATTTGCAGGAGTTGAGGAAAACCGAATTGGATAAACAGTTGGGAGAAAAGGTCAATTATCTGGAAATGCAATTAATTGAAATCGAAAAAGTGCTGTACGATATAAATCTGACCGGCGCCCGGGAAGATGCTTTTCGAAATCCTATGAAATTATACGGCCGTTTATTGGCGCTGGCGAATGATGTTGGAACGTCAAGTTCGGATTTCAAACCAACGGAGCAGCAATTGGAAGTGGGGGCGATTTTAGAGGGAAGGCTGCAGGTGCAGAGCGAAAAGTACAGAGAGGTTTTGAAAAAAGAAATCCCGGCTGTGAATGCGTTGTTGAAAAAGGCAAAAGTCAACATTCAGATTGGCGAACAGAATAAAACAAAAGGGGCATAGCAAGACCCAAATCAATGGCCCCTGATACGTTCCTGTTTTCGTTGTTTTAATGTACCATTTTTCTTTACAATGTAAATTTTAGTGTTAATTTGCAGTACAAATGTATTATTAGGCCATTCTTTCAATACCTCAATCTATGATCAAGTTTACTTTTTTGCTCTCTTTTTCTCTGTCCATCACGCTGATGGCCCAACCACTCATTGGGCAGGTATTTGATTACAATATCATTTATACCTCCAGTGGTGATGCCAGCAATGTACATGTAGTTGATATTGACACTGATGGTGACGTCGACATTTTAACGTCCAATGGAGAATTCATTTATTGGTTTGAAAACCTGGACGGAGAGGGCAATTTTTCTCGGTTCACTATCCTAAAGGGCATATCAGGGGAGACCTTTTTAGCTGATTTTGACCAGGACGGGGATACCGATCTGGCGGCCGGACAACATTGGTACGAGAACGTCGGGAATGTTGAATTTGTAAGGCATGAACCGCGATTGCTGACCAACTCAAATCAGGAAATCCACGGGGTGAACGATATAAACGAAGACGGTTACCCGGATCTGCTGGTGGCCGTTGGCTCTAATCTTCGCTGGTTGCGCAACAATCGTTCAGGTGGGTTCGAAGAGGCCGCTTCACTGCTTAATTTGCCTGGTTCGATTGCTTCGATTAAAAACTTTGATTTTGAAGGAGATGCTGACGAAGACCTGCTCGTGAATACTTCAAATGGTATTGTTATTTGCCTCGTCGAGGCCGGAACCATTACCATGCTTCAGGCGATCAGTGAGGGGGTATCTGAAATGGTCGCATTTGACCTCAACAACGACGGACATGCCGACATTGTCACGGCCAATCGCAGTACGGGCGAAATCAAATGGTGGCTGAATAATGGATCGGATCAATGGCTCACCGGAATCCTTTTGACTGACGATTATATTGGTGCTTCTAATCATGCATTGATCCCTAATATTACATTCGGAGACATAGATAACGACGCCGACATGGACATTGCTTTTCCGACCAATGATCCGGGCTATACTTGGTTTGAAAATATAAATGGTGCATTTGACGCCAATAATGCTCACCCCTTCAACCAAACCGGATTGATAAAGGTGTCTGTGTTGGCTGACCTGGACGGCGATGGTTGGCTGGATTTGACGGGGGCCAATGACCTGGTCGCCTGGTCCAAAAATACCAATGGAAGTTTTGCCAGTCCAGTCACGCTGGGGGAAGACCTTGGTTTTAATTTGGATGTGCCCAGGTTCGGAGGAGCCGATATAGATAATGATGGTAGTGACGACTTGGTTTTGTTTTCTCCCAATTCCAGGGAAATAAGCTATTTTAAATACCAGGGGACGGAGGATTTTGGCCATTATCACCAGAAAGTTATTTCCAAGTCGAGCGGTGAATCACTCCATACACTGGATGTTGATCAGGACGGCGACCTGGACGTACTTACCGTTGATTTTTCGAAAATAGAATGGGCATTGAATGATGGCAGTGGAAATTTTAATGAATATTTAGAAGTTGGTGAGCTGAATTATGAAATAAGAAGCATGGACCTGGCCGATGTCGACAACGACGGTGACCAGGATATTATCGCCGCTACTTATGCCCTGGCACAGGATGATAAGGAAACAATGGACTGGTTTGAGGATACTGGACAGGGTAACTATGTGCGGCATACTGTTGCCGATAGCATTGGGTTTGCGAGAGCCATTCGCTGGATAGACGTTGACATTGACGGCGACCTGGATATCTTTATGTACAACGGCAGTGAGGGTGGGATCTTCTGGTTTGAAAATGACGGAATGGCCAATTTTTCTGACCGAAAATTATTGATCGAAAATGTTGAAGTCGATATGGTCTCTTTGGAGATTGCTGACCTTGATCACGACGGAGACGTGGATTTCATGTACTCTACGGCCGGTTATTGGGAAGATAGCCATTGCAAAGTGTACTTAAATAATGGCAACTCAGTTTTTACATTGGTTGAATACTTTGAAGGACAAGGAGGCCCCTATATGGTAGTGTGGACTGACCTGGCAGATTATGACGGTGACGGCGACCTCGATTTACTGCTGTGCGACACCTATTTTAGGTGGTATTTAAATGATGGCACAGGGCATTTTGACACTGTGGTTAACCTCTTTGCGGCCACTGGTTTTGCAGGGATTTCCGGAGCGTTTGCGCATGATTTTACCAGTGACGGATCGCCGGAACCCTTTGTCCAATATGACGAGTCCCCTTCGCAATTTGAGCAATCTACTGAAATATTCTGGTTTAAAGATGCGATGGGTTTTGAGCCTGAATTTGGAGTGGATCATTTCGAAGTCAGCTGTAGTGACAATGGTACTCCGGCCTTTCCCGGTGATGACCGGATTATTTTAAGAATCACGATGAGCTATGTACCGGGTAATGAATTTACAGTCAGTGGCTATGGAGGGTTTCTTTACGGAAATAATGAAGCCACGGGCATTTATGGAGAAGAAATGGTCATTAATTTCCCGCCAGGGAGTGCCGGTACTGGAGATGAGCAACTCTACTTCGATGAAGTTATTGTCGGGGGAGTGAACCTGTTGTTTACCGTTCCTGATCCCGGAACCTGTTCTTTAACAGAGCCTTTTTTCAGCGTGCAACTGGATTCCGTCGGCTGTGATGATCATGGTACACCGAGTGTTTCAGACGATGATTTTATCCGTTTTAGCCTATACGCTGATTCAGAGTTTTTGGGAGATGCCTACGAAGTTACAGCATCAAGCGGAACCGTAGAACCATCAACTGGTGAGTATGGCATATCCTCTGTTTTTTGGTTGAACGATGGCAGTGCCGGAAACGGCGACGTTGAGATTACGGTAACGGACAACCTGGATAACAGCAACTCCCAAACCTTTTTGATCGTTGATCCGGGAACCTGTTCGCCATTGATACCTTCATTTAACGCAGAATTGGTAGATACAGTAGCCTGCAATGACAATGGCACCCCCGAGGTGATAAATGACGACTATCTCGTTTTTGATTTGTTTGCTGAGTCAGAATATTTGGGGGATGTTTATCAGGTTTCCGTTTCTCAGGGAACGATCATTCCCTCCACAGGTCAGTACGGAACCACCAGCACTTTTCAACTGAATGCTGGCAGCGCAGGGGCAGGTAATGTGGAACTGCATGTCATGGATAGTTTGGACAATGACTACTTCACAACCTTTCAAATACTCGACCCCGGTAACTGCTCCGCAACCTCAACCAGCAACCTGTCTGGCCAATTGGTCGAGTTGTTAGTTGGACCCAACCCCTTTGCTTCGGAAGTGATTTTTACCGTGAAAAATGCGCCTGATTTTGAACCCCTTGAAATTCTTGTCTGCCAGATCGACGGAAGGAACATTGCCAAACTGCCAATCGGTCAAAACAAAACTGCCCAGCTGACTTTCACAGCCGACCAGCCACCAGGCTTTTATATCTATTTCCTGCGCGAGTCCAACACAGGGATGCTTCTGGATAGCGGTAAATTAGTAAGAAGCAGGGGGGCTAAATGAATCTGGTAAATACCAATGGCCGATCGACTGTTGGCTGTCAATTATTCATCGGAATATTTCCGTGGAGCTTATGCGGTTCCAAAACTCCTTCTGCGGGGTATTTATTTGCGTTGTATGGAGCGAGTGGTGAAGGAGCTATTGCTCTACGGTGCAAAAGAATCATATTTTGTAGATTCCTTATTTTCGCATTTTAATTTTCCTAATAAGGAAAAAGACCAAAAATTACTCTGTATGGGTCAAGTGTGATTTTGGTGATTTCCTGAGTTTCCCTCCCAGTCCTATTTGAATATTTTTTATTGAAACCCTATTTTTGTTAATTCAACCCTTGCCAAACAGGATATATCTTTTCGATTTTTTCAAAGCCTTACCAAATACATTGAAAATTTAGCAGCCCGCCCTTTTTGAGGTCTTGCACCTTCTGAAGCCAATTTTTTACACGTAATAATTTAGAAAAATACTTGATTGCACATGCTTGAAAATGCCGAACAGCAACAGCAGTTGGGGGGATTTTCTCCCTACGAGAATCAAACCGATCAAAAAGGATTGTACGTGCCGCAGGCCGAGCGCGACAGCTGTGGAACTGGACTTATTGCTCATTTGAAAAACACGCCTTCCCACCAATTGGTGAAGGATGCCCTGCAAATGTTGGTGAACATGGAACACCGGGGCGCTTGCGGTAGCGAGCCAAATACCGGCGACGGGGCGGGCACCCTGATCCAATTGCCGCACCGCCTTTTCAAGGCAGAAGCCGAAAAGATAGGATTTGAACTTCCCGAACCAGCAGCGTATGGGGTTGGTATGCTTTTTTTGCCAAAAGAAAAAGTATTGCAGCAAAAATGCCTGGCCCTCATGCGGGAGGTAATCGAAAAAAGGGAATTTGACTTGCTGGGCATCCGGCCGGTACGGGTCAATAATTCCGAATTAGGTGCGACCGCCCTCTCTGCCGAACCGGACATGGTGCAGGTCTTTGTAAAACACAAGCAGGGCTTGAAGGACATGGAGCTGGAACGAAAGCTCTATATTTTAAGAAAAAATGTTTCTCGCCTGGTGCATTTGCAAATGCCGCCCGAACAGCGGGACTTGTTCTATTTTGCTTCTTTTTCCAATAAAACCATCGTTTACAAAGGGCAGCTAACTACTTGGCAGTTACCGTCCTATTTCCTCGATTTGCAAGACGAACGGCTCGAATCTGCCGTCGCCTTGATCCACTCTCGTTTTTCCACCAATACCACTCCCAAATGGAAATTGGCGCAGCCATTCCGCTACATCGCCCACAACGGTGAAATCAATACCATTACCGGCAACGTAAACTGGTGGAAGTCGAGGGAAAGAGACCTGGTGTCTGATCATTTCAATGAGGAAGAAATCAATGCGCTGAAACCCGTTACAGGGTATCGGCTGTCCGACAGCGGCTACTTTGATAATGCCCTTGAATTCTTGGTCATGGGCGGCCGCTCTGTCCCGCACACGATGATGATGATGATCCCTGAAGCATGGGAAATGGACGAGCGAATGGAAGATTATAAAAGAGCTTTTTATGAATACCACGAAAACCTCGTGGAACCTTGGGATGGGCCGGCAGCCATCTGTTTTACCAACGGAAAACTGGTCGGTGCCACACTCGACCGGAATGGTCTCCGGCCTGCCCGCTATTGCCTGACAAATGATGACCGTTTGATCCTCGCATCGGAAGCAGGGGCATTGCCCGTGGATCAATCAACCGTCATTAAAAAGGGCCGCCTGCAACCGGGCAAAATGCTCATTGCCGACCTCGAGGAAAAACGTTTGTACGCCGATGAAGAAGTGAAAAAGATCATTTGCAAAAAACACCCCTACCGTCACTGGCTCAATACTCACCGCCTTACCATGAAGGATTTGGTGGCAAGAGAGGTTATTGCTAAAAGTGGCTTGAATCTTTTACAAAAACAACAGCTGTTTGGTTATTCGCGTGAAGATATCAAAGTGCTCCTGAAGCCAATGGCGAGCCTCGGTAAAGACCCCATCGGCAGTATGGGTACGGATACCCCGCTGGCCGTTCTTTCCCACCGGCCACAACATTTGGCCAATTATTTCAAACAGTTATTCGCACAAGTCACCAATCCGCCGATTGATCCCATCCGGGAGCGTTCGGTCATGTCGCTTTCAATGCGGCTGGCCGGCTGCGGCAACATGTTGACGATGGGACTGGAACATGCCCGGTTTATCAGCGTGGAACAGCCCGTCCTCAACCATGAGGACATGGCCAAGATCAAAAGTATCTATCATCCGCACTATAAGGTGGAGGATCTGGACATCACCTTTCCGGCGGATTATGCGCCGGGTGACCTGGAAAAGCGATTGGTAAAAATCTGTGATCAAGCAGAGGCTTTGGTTCGGACGGGGCATAACATCCTCATTTTAACCGATAAAAGAGCAGGCCATGAACGTGCGCCGATCCCTTCATTATTGGCGGTCGGTGCGATCCATCACCACCTGATCCGCACGAATCTTCGCATCTCAACTTCGTTAGTGGTGGAGGCAGGGGATGTCTTTGAAACGCACCATTTTGCTACGCTGATCGGCTTCGGTGCAACGGCAGTTCACCCTTACGTAGCGCTGGAATCGGTCGACGAAATGGTCGCCGAACAGAAAGCGCAAATGAACGGAACCTACGAAAGTGCCAGCAACAAATATGCGATTAAGAACTACATCAAAGCAGTGGGTGGTGGCTTGCTCAAGATCATGTCCAAAAACGGCATTTCCACGCTGCAATCCTACCAGGGGGCACAGATTTTTGAAATACTCGGCGTTAGCCAAAAAGTGGTGGACCGTTGTTTCACGGGGGCGATCAGCCGCATTGAGGGGATTGGTTTTGATGAAATAGCGAAGGAAGTTTTAGATAAACATTACCGGGTCAACTGGCATGATGAAACAGAAAACGGGGGCGTGCAACCCGCCGATCTGGACGTAGGTGGTCTCTTCCAATGGAAAAGAAAAGGAGAGTATCATTTGTTCAATCCACAGAGCATCCATTTGCTACAGTATTCCACTCGCAAGAACGATTATAAGGCATTTAAAAAATACACCAAGATCATCAATGAGCAGGGCGAGAAAGCCTGCACATTGCGCGGGTTGCTGGATTTCAAAAAACGTAAACCGGTCCCGCTCGAAGAAGTCGAGCCAGTCGAAAATATCTTAAAAAGGTTCGCCACGGGAGCGATGTCATTCGGTTCCATTTCACATGAGGCGCACAGCACTCTGGCCATTGCCATGAACCGCATTGGTGCTAAAAGCAACAGCGGCGAAGGAGGAGAAGACCCGGCGCGTTTTGAGAAAAAACCGAACGGCGACTGGGAACGCTCGGCCATCAAACAGGTCGCATCGGGGCGTTTTGGTGTCACGAGTTATTACCTCACGAATGCTGATGAGTTACAGATCAAAATGGCACAGGGCGCCAAACCTGGAGAAGGCGGTCAACTGCCCGGCCACAAAGTAAATGACTGGATTGCCCGGGTGCGGCACAGTACACCCGGCGTCGGACTGATTTCCCCGCCGCCGCACCATGATATTTATTCGATCGAGGATTTGGCGCAGCTGATTTATGATTTAAAAAATGCCAACCGCCACGCACGCATCAATGTAAAACTGGTCTCGAAGGCTGGGGTTGGGGTCATCGCCTCCGGTGTCGCCAAGGCACATGCGGACGTCATTCTCATCGCTGGCCATGATGGCGGTACTGGTGCCTCCCCGCTTACTTCCGTGCGGCACGCCGGACTGCCGTGGGAGCTGGGCATCGCTGAATCACATCAAACTTTGGTAAAAAATAAATTACGTGACCGGGTCACCTTGCAAGTCGACGGTCAGATAAGGACAGGGAAAGATTTGGCCGTCGCCGCCTTGCTTGGGGCGGAAGAGTGGGGTGTTGCCACGGCAGCACTGGTGGTGGAAGGCTGTATCCTGATGCGCAAATGCCATCTGAACACCTGCCCCGTCGGCATTGCCACGCAGGATGAAGAACTGCGCAAACGCTTCAATTCCGACCCGCAGCACATCGTGAATTTTTTCACTTTCCTCGCCGAGGATCTTCGTGAAATAATGGCTTCTCTTGGTTTCCGTACCGTCAATGAAATGGTCGGTAAAGCGGACTGCCTGAAAATCAAGCCGTTGGTGGGGCATCCCAAATACCAGAACCTCGACCTTTCCCCACTGCTTTACCAGGAACCAGCGGACAATTCGGTCGGACAATATAAAATGGTGGAGCAAGACCACGGCCTGGAAAATATCCTTGACTGGCGGTTGCTCAATCTTGCAAAAGGGGCCATTCGTCACCGCAACCGCATGGAAAGTGCGCTGGCAATCAAAAACGTCGACCGCTCGGTGGGTACATTATTGTCCAATGAAATGACCAAAAAGTACGGCGCAGAAGGTATGTCCGACGGGGCCATTTATTTCCGGTTCAGGGGGTCGGCCGGGCAAAGCTTCGGTGCTTTTGGGGCAAAAGGCATCCATTTCGTTTTGGAAGGCGAATCGAACGACTATTTCGGGAAAGGGCTTTCAGGCGGCCGCTTGATCGTTGTGCCCGACCGGACGGTCGATCCGCTGCATTTTGAGCCGTCCAAAAATATCATCATTGGAAATGTGGCGCTCTTCGGAGCCACTTCCGGCGAAGTATTTATCAGGGGCATGGCGGGAGAACGATTTGCAGTCCGCAACTCCGGCGCCAAAGCCGTCGTGGAAGGTGTCGGTGATCATGGCTGCGAATACATGACCGGCGGCTGCGTGGTCGTTTTGGGTGAAACGGGTAAAAATTTTGCCGCAGGCATGAGTGGTGGCATGGCTTTTATCTACGATCCGGAAAACAACTTCGAACGCAACTGCAATCAACAAATGATCGACCTCGACGACATGGAAGAAGAGGATTACCGGTTGGTCCGAAAGATGGTTCGTGACCACTTTCGCTACACTGGCAGCGACCTTGCTCTCAGCATCCTCAACGACTGGAAAAACCAACAGCAGTATTTTATAAAAGTGATGCCGAAGGACTATAAGCGAGTACTCGCAGAAAAAAGCCAATTGGAAATTGAACAACTGGAAAATGAAAATATTAAATCGACCCCAATAACCCAATAACCCAATAACCCAATAACCCAATATCTCAATATCACAAAAATGGGCAACCCAAAAGGTTTTTTACATCATACCAGAGAGCTTCCGACTTCCCGTCCGGTGGCACAACGAGTCAAGGATTACAAAGAAATCTACGTTGAATTTCCAGTGGAAAAAACAGTGGAGCAGGCCTCGCGGTGCATGGATTGTGGTGTGCCATTTTGCCACAGTGGCTGTCCGCTGGGCAATATTATTCCCGAGTTCAATGATGCGGTGTACCGAGGTGATTGGAAGGAGGCCATCGAGATTCTGTCAGAAACCAATAACTTCCCTGAATTTACCGGCCGTATTTGTCCCGCCCCGTGCGAGTCTGCCTGCGTGCTGGGTATCAATCAGCCGCCGGTAGCTATCGAACATATTGAAAAAACCATTGCGGAAACGGCTTTTGAAAATGGTTACATCCAGCCCAAACTGCCCACCCGGCGCACAGGCAAAAAAGTAGCGGTCATCGGTTCGGGGCCTGCCGGTTTGGCAGCGGCAGCGCAGTTGAATTATGCCGGCCACACAGTGACTGTTTTCGAAAGAAATGACCGCATCGGTGGTTTGCTGCGTTATGGTATCCCTGATTTTAAACTGGAGAAATGGGTAGTCGACCGACGCGTCGAAATCATGAAAGAGGAGGGCGTGCTGTTTGAAACCAATGCCAATGTTGGCGTTAATGTAGATGCCAAACAGCTGGCTGACGAACACGATGCAGTAGTTCTTTGTGGGGGTTCCACCATTCCCCGCGATTTGCCCTTGCCAGGGCGGGAACTCCAGGGGGTTCACTTTGCGATGGAGTTTTTAGAAAAAAACAACCGTCAGGTAGCGGGCGACCCAAACAATTATATTTCAGCAAAAAACAAGCACGTCGTCGTGATTGGCGGCGGGGATACCGGCTCCGATTGTGTCGGTACTTCCAACCGCCACGGTGCCATGTCCATCACTCAAATCGAGTTACTGACGAAACCACCCGTTCATCGCCACGAAAATACTCCCTGGCCCCTGTGGCCAATGAAGCTACGTACCTCTTCCAGTCACGAAGAAGGCTGCGAACGCCAATGGGCGCAGCTGACGAAGGCTTTTATCGGCGATGAAAATGGCCAATTGAAGGCTCTTCGAATTGTAGACATTCAATGGGGCAAGCAGGAAAATGGCCAAAATGGTTTTAAAGAAATCCCCGGCACCGAACGCGACATCCCCTGCGACCTCGCGCTGCTGGCCGTCGGGTTCGTCCACCCGCAATTCGAGGGGATGCTCCAGCAGCTTGGGATCGAAGTGGACGGCCGTGGCAACGTGGTCGATGATAACTACAGAACCAGTTTCGATAAAATATTTACCGCCGGTGATATGCGCCGGGGACAGTCGCTGGTAGTGTGGGCGATTGCCGAAGGGCGCGAAGCGGCTGAGGAGGTGGATCGGTACCTGCGGGCTACTGTTGATTGATGGAAAAATAGACTTTGGTCAGGAAAAATGTTACGGCTCGATCACAAATTTTGCTGGGGGCGCCAATCCATTCTCAAAAAATAGAAAATAAAGACCAGGCGGCATTTCTCCTACGTCCACCTCGATGGTCGATGGTCCGATTGGAGTTTCGATCAATTTCATTTTCCTGCCTGCCAAATCAGTAATGTACAAGTTTTCAGATGTGGTCAGTGGCCCTGCAATTTGAACAGAAAGACGATCATCGGCCGGGTTTGGAAAAATTTTCACCCATTCTTTAGCTGGGTCAAACGGTTCGACGGCAGTGGTCACGGGAAAAACAATACTGCTGTCGCAAGCTCCGTCGAAACGGTACATCGGCAAGTTTGGGAATGCATGGTTGATCTTAGTGGGAGACCTCAGTGCCCTCGCTTCGAACTGACAACCATCCCCTTTTTGATTTGGCTGATGAATCACGTGCATGTAAAAGGTCGTGGCACCCGGAGCGATGTAAATCCGGCAATCAGGGCCAAGCATCATTTTTCCAATAGTGACAGGCCACCCGTGTTCATCGTAGCTCTCGTGAAATGCCAGGTGTTGCCATGAAAAGTCAGAGAGGTCTATCTGATAAAGATTTTGAACAGTAGTAAGATAAAGGAGCTTGGAATCGAATGAAAAAGCCAGGCCCCTGCCATAGCCTGTATCATTTTCAGTAAACTTCTCGATAGTGCGGTAATTGGATAATTCCCCTGTGCTATTGTTGAAGTCGTACAACAGAATTTCATGATCGGTGGTCAGCATCCCCAATAATTCCGTATTCGGGGAAAAGGTTACCTGGCCGATCCCGCTATTTATTTTGTCGGATAACTTGTCACCAATCTCCTGGATAAAAGGCCCTTCCACGACCTCCTCCCCACCGATGAGATATTTGTAGATTTTATTGGAATGGTAGTCTGCCGTCCAGGTCCACCATTTGTCGCCATCCAGATTGATACAGGCTGTCAATTTTCCATGGATCATTTCCATGTTCAGCAAGAGCCTGGAATCTTTCAAGTAAAAGCTTCCATCAGCCTTTCTGGCTATCTGACTTAAATACAGGTTTCTACTGATCTTGGCCAACAAGATATCCGACAGCTCCGAGTCTTTGTGTACGATGTAAAAAACAGAATCATTACTCATCTCGGGGAGCAGCAAAGAGGTTTGGCCAGCCGGGTATGATCCATATTGTTCGCAGTGAGTATCAAAAGTAATCCCTGGAGACAGGGTATCAGTACCGGCGACTATTTGGAGTTCACGGTCAAAGACTTTGCAGCCATTGGTCATCAAGAGCAGATCACCGTTTTCATCGCAGATGAAACTGGAGCCGTGGGGCATGCCGATGGGGTGGAATTCCTGGTTAAAGGCACTGGTTTCGACCGAAGCTTGGCTGAAATCCAAGAGGCTGATGCCAAAAAATTCAAACGGGGGAGCATCGGTACTGTAACCGATCGGCCATTGGGCATCAAAAGGCTGTGCTTCCATTCGACAGGCAGCCATGATTAATAAAATAACTAGGTATAAATCTTTCATGATCTACGATAATGAGTGGGGTAGTGACCCCCTTTTTTTGAGCGCATTAAATTACAGTGGACATGAAGTGAGCGAATCTACTCTTTTTTTAATTTTTATGGTAATGTATCGGGGCTGGATGCCCCGATACATCAACTTGTAAAATGAAGTGGCAAATAAACTTGTACCGCACAGTTCTCTGCGAACTTTGCGATCCCTGCATGAACTTGGTATCAAAATGCGATCACGCAGGGGGCGCAAAGCTCGCAGAGGAACTTACCTTACAAGTTGAGCCAAAATAAGACTAATGAAATGAATGAAATGATTAGCGGGCGATCATCAATTTGATCGGCGCAATTTCATCATTATCAAATGTAACATAATAAATGCCGGATGCAAGCGGTGCAACCTCCAATTCTATGGTTCTTTGTTTCGGATCAACTTTTTGATCCAAAATTGTTTTTCCAAACACATCTACCACGGAAATCATATTTACACCTGCATCTTTCGGTAGCGTCACCATAGCTCTATCTGAAGCTGGGTTAGGAGAAATACCCACTGCCGACAGCGTATTGCCCAGGTCGGGCTTTTCGATTGATCTCTGCGAACCACCGATACAGTTGTCTTCATAGTCCACATATTGAGGGTCAAATTCTGTCATCAGGGACCGGGCAGCGTACACTGCTTCACCACCAATTCCGACACATTGGTCGGCCATGGCCAAAATGGCTTGTTTCTCAGCACCATCGAAACCAGCAAACCCTGATGCATACCGCTGGATAAGGTAACTGTTCATTGACTTGAGGTTCGCTCCAGAAGTTGTTACCTGCGCGCCGATACTATTGTTGAGGTTGGTCAGGTCGGCCAGTTTGGTAGCAAGTTGTTGCCGTTTGCTGGAAATGAGGGTAGCAAGAGCCGATTTTTTTTGTTCCAGTTCCGACAATTTCGTTGCTCTGACAGCCTGCTTGACCGGGTCAATGATGACGTTAGAGCTTAAGCCTGTGTCTTCGGTGTACCAGACGATCTCATTGATTTCGCTTTTCAAGGTCTTAATTTCACGAACTAATTGATCTACTTGAGCTATTTCCGATTGGCTCAGGGCCACTGCAGTTTGATAATCTCTTTCGAACTCAATGAATTTGGCGATGTCTGTGATGGCCAACGTGTTGTACCAGGATTGCATATCTGTATTGAAAATACCCCCCACTTGCTGGAACCTGATCAAGTGCCGGTAGAGTTTCAACTTGGCATCAAATGCAATTTCAGCACCGTAGATGGCTTCCAGGCCACCATCGAGGATGTTGATGTTGCTGATGATCGCCTTTTCCAATGCGATGTCTTCGGCTACTGCTACAGGTTCCTCAGGCAAAGAAGGGCACTCATAATCCAAGCCTCCCTGACTGGTAAACCAATTGGGGAAATTAAAAGCATCAACGAACGGGTACAGCTCGTCACCTTGGGTGTTGAAAAATCCAACAAAGTACTGATTGTCCTGTGCAATGCCTGCGTCACTGTAATTGACCGCTTTTTCCTGGCCAAGTGCGCTCAGGTCAAATGTATTCCCTCTTCTGTCCTGTATGCCAGTATTTGCATAGGTGAACCATGGGCGGCCATAGTGCAGGTTGTACCCGTTAAGACTGGGGTTGGACATGGCGTTGCCCCTGATGTCTGCACCGGCGGAATTGCTCGAAATGAGCATGCCATTGCCTAACAGGGAGTTGCAATAGATTTCGGTCATCGGGCTGCTCCAGAGCGAAACGTTTTCATTGATCGCATTGGAAGAAGCGCTGTTGTACCCGACAAAGTTGAGTTCTCCACCTGAGACGCTGAAGTTCCGTAAGTTGGAAGTAACATCATCATTTCTGAAGGCAGTGGCCCTGATCGTATTGTGGAAGCGGACGTTGGAGCCTTTGGAGAAAAGGTCAGGGCTGTTTACCTGCAGGGTATGGTTCCTTTGGACGGTCCATGCGTGGTTGCCCGCACCGATTCCTCTCACGTGTACATTAAAGGATTCATTGTTGAAAAAATTGTTTTCGTGAACAAAGCCCAGGGAAGCCAGCGTATTGGCAAAGATTCCCGTCCCCACGGCTGCAAAAGTATTGTCATGAATATCGCTCCGTTCATTTTCTACTGCTGAAAATCGACGGATGCCGAAATCGTCAAACAGAAAAGTGGAATTGGTGACGTCCAGGTCCAACGTACCTGATGTGAAGATTCCGTCTTCACAGTCCTGGAAAGAGCAAAAGTCTACGGTCAAAACAGAGTTTGGAGTGGCGACATTAATGCCCGTTTCGCATCTTAAAAATGAAGTGAACAAGGTGTTCATGTCGGTATTGTCCAGAAAAATACCGTTGGTTTCAATATTCTGAAAAAAGACATTCCCACTGATGTCTACTAAATTGGAACTTTCAAAATGCATTCCTTCAACCCCTTCGGTAATGTTGTTGAAACCGAAAAACTGGAAGTTCAGGTTTTTCGGTGTGGTCCCGTACGAGCCGACTCCCGTGGTATTTTCTGTGAGTAGGGTAGCGAACATTGTAAGGTTGCTGCCATCTTCCATTTCCACTGCTACGTCAGCGTCAGATACCGTTACCGATCTTAGGTCCACGGTTGCCCCATTTTGAACCAGTATCCTGTCCCAGGTGTCATCGCATCCATGTACGTTGCCTCTCCAAACGCCGAATGTATTTGAGCTGGGCACGGTGAACCCTGAGCCAGGGTGCATGATCAGTTCGTTGTACAAGGCATTGTTGTTTGTAGAAGTGGAAAATATATAGGAAGGAACATCAACTACGATGGGGCCAAGTACTTCTACGATCTGTCCATTGTTCAGCGCATCGGCTGCGGTCAGGAGCGGGCCATCTGGCGTAATCCATTGGGAGAGATTGGTAGGAGTTCCTGAAACGCCAATAGAAACAGTTTGGTCTAATGTAAAAGTTGTTGTTGCAATAATATCGGATGGGTTACTGTTGTGAACAATGGTGAGTGTAAAAGTAGTCACAGGACTAAAGCCAGTCAGGAATCCATCTACACAGATCCTCCGTTCGATATCCGGGATGATCTGCGGATCAAAATGTCTTAATACAGTCGGGAAAGTCGATACCTCTTCAAAGCCCTCAAATGGAGGGTTGCCGGCGATGTCCGTATAAACAAAATCTAAAGTAGGATAGGAAATTTCGATAGCGTATTCGTTGCAAGTATTGTTAGGGAACGGTAGCCAAGCATCAGAATGGGTCACTAAGCAGAACGTTCCTTCTCCTGTGCCACAGGTAAATCCAGAGGTCTCAATCAGAAAAGGATAATCGGTACATTGTGCGTGGAGGTTATTCCACAAGCCAGTTGTTAGCGGTAAGATCAGCAGGCACTGTAAAAGAATGGAAAATGGAGAGCGCCTTTTTGTTTTTAAATTCTTGTTTTTAAATTTCTTTTTCATGTTAAAAAATTTAATAATTAATTAAATGAAGTTGTTTAAAAATAGAATGATGATTTTTTTGTAAGCGATTTTTTTTTTCAAAAAATCAGCGTTGTCTCGTCTTGTACTTTTTAAGAGCAAAACTCGAAATCGCCTATTTCTGAAAATCAAATGTTTACAATAAAATTCACCCTTCATTCTTAACCAGCTTCAATAAAAGAGCGGTTGCTTTTAACTGTCAATGAAAAAAGCTTTGCAACAAAAAAACTTTTTAAAAGACAATAAAAGCCTTATCATGAAGCAATAGCATCATGTTCAGATACGTGTTCCAACAGTTTTGGTAATAGGATTTAGTGAATAGTGTACAGCAGTATAAAGTCGCTGTAAACCAATGAATTATAGTAGTTTTTTACGATGAAATGTTCGGTCCCGATTTTATTTTATAAAATGGACGATTTAAAATCCCGCAAAATAAAATGGGAGAAAGAAAGGGAAGGTGCAAGAGAAAGAGTGTTTACAAATAGTTTCATGATAAATGTTTTTAATGAATTAGAGGACGTTAAAAATTTCAACAACAACATTAAATATAAATTGCGAAAAGCAATAATTATTAACCCATTTTTTTTTTGTAAAAAATAGTTAATTGTTTTATTTTTTTTATAGCGGTATAAAATGCTTGCCAAATCAGTAGCCTGGAATTTATACCCTCGTGCCAATGAAAGTTATACGTCTTTAATTAATTACGTATGAAATTGTTTTTTAAAATATTTAATTAAGCAAGTGGTCAAAAAAATGATATTTTCCTTTGCCTGGGAAAGCTTTTTAAGCTTTGGAAACTGAACATTTGCCAATATAAAAATGCCATTTTTAGCGCTCCTTATTTTTGGTTATCTGCTTCAGTTGGTAGTCGACAATAATTTCATGATTTGAAAATAGAGGTTTCCAAAACCTCCCTGGCCCGAAATTTTACTGTTGTGTCTTGTCGATCATTTACTGTAAACAGATTTCGGAAATCCATTCTTCCGACCTATTTTTATTCAAGCACTAAAAACAGAAATTTAATTGTTATGACCTGCGTGCTTGTTATTTGACTTTGTATTAAATTATTCTTTTTTATAAAAATGCCTTAAAGTCTCATGACCACTTTTACTCCGATATATTTTTTATGATTCTGGGTTAACAATAAAAAAGGAGAATGAAGTAATTGTTCGAAATCGGAAATAGAAAATTCGCATTCTGTTAAAGGCCAACCGATTAATTTCGAATAGTGTCTACTTGCTGACACAGTAATTTTTGATAATTTATTTTCAAGCAATTTCAATTAAAGGAAAACCAGTTTGCTCATTTTCTCTTTAATTTGATCCAGGCACAAATTTCCGATACTTCCTTCGTGGAGATGCTGTGGAGTTCCGTGATATTCAAACGTCCCGGCCTCCACTTGCTTGCCGACCTCTTGGTAGGCGTCTCGAAAAGGCATGCCCTCCATGACCAGTTGGTTCACGGCTTCCACTGTGAACAGGTACTTGTATTTTTCATCCTCTAAAATCTGGTCCGTGACTTTTATTTCGGCCAGACAATAAGTTGCCAACCTTAAACAATCCTTCAAGTTTTTCAATGCCGGAAAAATCACTTCCTTCAGTAATTGAAAATCCCGGTGGTAGCCGCTGGTCAGATTGGTGTTCAGGGAGCCCACTTGTCCGGGCAGTGATTGCAGGAGGTTGCAGCGGCCGCGGATGAGTTCAAAAACATCGGGGTTTTTCTTGTGCGGCATGATGCTGGAGCCAGTGGTAAATTCATCCGGCAATTTTATGAAATTGAAATTTTGACTGGAATAAAGCACCACATCGGCGGCCAGTTTGCCTATGGTAGCGCCGAGACCGGCGATGGCAAAACTCAGGTACTGCTCCGTTTTTCCCCGCCCCATCTGGGCATGTATGGCGTTAAAGGCGAGGTTTTGGAAACCAAGCAGTTCGGTTGTTTTTTTGCGGTTTAGAGGGAAAGAACTGCCAAAGCCTGCCGCCGATCCAAGTGGGTTCTGGTTGTTGATCTGGTAAACCGCTTGCAATAAGGTCAGGTCGTCCACCAGTGTTTCGGCGTAGGCACCGAACCACATGCCAAACGAAGAAACCATCGCTATTTGCGTATGGGTGTAGCCCGGCATCAAAACTTCCTTGTGTTTCTCACTTTGTGCAATCAGCACCTCGAATAGCGCCGAAACGAGCTGAACCACTTCCTGCATTTCCGAACGAAAAAACAGCCGCAAGTCAACCAGTACCTGGTCGTTGCGAGAGCGCCCCGCATGTATCTTTTTGCCTACGTCGCCCAGTTGTCGGGTTAACAATAGTTCTACCTGGGAATGGATGTCCTCCACACCAGGTTCGATGGTAAATTCTCCAGCCTCAATGTCAGCCTCAATTTGGTGGAGAGCTGGTTTCAGGAGACTTAATTCTGCTTTGGACAACAGTCCGATTTCACGGAGCATTTCAATGTGGGCCAGGGTGCCCTGCACATCGAAACGAGCCATTTGCAAATCGAACCACGGATCGTTGCCGATGGTAAATTTTTCGACTAAGTCGTTGATTTTTAAATTTTTATCCCAGAGTTTCATGTTTGATGAGGGTTTAGGTGTCAGGTGTCAGGTGTCAGGTGTCAGGTGTCAGGTGTCAGGTGTCAGGTGTCAGGGGTCAGGGGGCAGGGGGCAGGTTTCTTTTTTGCCTCCTGACCCCTGACCCCTGACCCCTGACCCCTCAACAAATTAACAGATCCAATATACGTGCATAAATTTCAATCCCATCTGCAATTTCATTTAAATAAATAAACTCGTCCGCGGTATGCGAACGGGCCGAGTCACCGGGGCCGATTTTTAATGTTGGAAAGGACATCAGAGCCTGGTCTGACAAAGTCGGGGAACCAAAATGGGACAAACCCAGGGACTTGCCGGACTGGACCAATGGATGGTCCAGCGGAATGCTCGATGAATTCAACCGAAAGGACCGGGCCGTTAATTTGGCGGTGGTTCGGGCTTGCAGGACATCGAAAACCTCCCGGTTTGAATAACACTCATTCGTCCTTACATCAATCACGAACCGGCACTGATCGGGAACGACATTGTGCTGCTTGCCCGCCTCTATCTGCGTGACCGAAACCTTAACGGGGCCGAGCAGAGTGGAGGTCTCAGCAAAGTGAAAATTTTGCAAAAGATCAATGTCCTTCAAGGCGATGTAAATCGCGTTGGTGCCTTCTTCCCGTGCTGCATGTCCGGCCTTGCCTGTTGCCACCGCATCGATTACCAGCAGCCCTTTTTCTGCGATGCCCATCCGCATCTGAGTGGGTTCTCCCACGATCCCAAAATCAATGTGGCCCATTTCCGGCAGAACAGATGAAACGCCATCATTGCCCGAAATTTCTTCTTCCGCAGAAGCTAAAAAAATCATGTTGAAGGGAAGGTTTTTTGCTTTGCAAAAATGCAGAAAAACAGCCAGCAGGGAGACCAGTGATGCCCCGGCGTCGTTGCTTCCAAGGCCGTAGAGTTTCCCGTTTTCGATAGTCGGCTCAAATGGGTTACGCAACCAACCGCCGACTGGTTGAACGGTGTCGTGATGGGAGTTGAGCAGGAGCGTTGGACGGTTCGGGTGCCAGAACCTGGAGGTCGCCCAGACGTTATTGCCTTTCCTTTTGACCGGCAGGTTTTTCCTGGAAATAAAATCGGCTAACAAGTTGGCCGTACCATCCTCCTGCTTGGAGAAAGAGGCCGTAGCGATCAACGCTTTTAGCAAATTTACTGCTTCCGATTTTAATGGTTGTTTAATCAGCATATCTCGGTTCCTTCGTTGGCTTTGATACCGCTCGTGCCACAGATCACAACTTTGTCTACCTGTGCTTTTTTGGCGGTGAATGCATTGTCTAATTTGGGAATCATACCGGCAGAGATGATACCTGAATCTTTGAATTGTTGGTACCCCTCCATGTCGATCTTGTCCATAAAAGAAGAGTCGTCCTGCGGGTGCAGCAGCACTCCTTTTTTTTCAAAACAATATTTTAGCGTGATGGCGAAATGTGGGGTGAGTGCAGCGGCCAGTTCGGTGGCAATGGTATCGGCATTGGTGTTGAGCAATTGCCCTTTGCCATCGTGCGTGATGGCGCAAAAAACAGGTGTGATTCCGTTTTTCAACAAGGTCATTAACAAATGGGTGTTTACCTTTTCGACGTCCCCGGCATAACCAAAATCAACCGCTGCTGCGGCTCTTTTTTTTGCATAAATAAGATTGCCGTCCGTACCGGAAAAACCCATTGCGTTACATTGAAGGCTCTGTAGCAGTGCCACCACTTGCTTATTTATCAACCCCGCATAAACCATTGTTACCACTTCCAGGGTAGGGGCATCGGTCAGGCGGCGGCCGTTCCACATGTTGGGCTGGATGCCGATTTGCCGGCAAAGCTCATTGGCCCTTTTTCCACCTCCGTGTACGAGTATTTTTTTGGTTGAAATATTGGCAAAATCAGCAAGTGCCGATGAAAGCTGCTTTTCGTCATCGAGTAATTTCCCGCCGATTTTGAGGATGGTGAGTGGTTGCATTTTTAGAATGGTGTTGAGAAATGTCATTTTTTCAAAAAATGACATTTCATAGGTTTTCATTTTTCAATAATGACTCCAGCACTGCCTGTGCCGCGAATTCCCGGTTGGCCGCCTGTTGGATCACCAGTGAATTGGGACTGTCGATAACTGCATCTTCCACCACCACGTTGCGCCGTACAGGTAGGCAGTGCATGAATTTTGCGGAATTGGTCAGCGCCATTTTTTCGGAAGTGATCCTCCAGTCCAACTCAACTTCAGGCTTGTTTCCATAATTAAAATAGCTCGACCAGTTTTTGGCATAAATGAAGTCCGCTCCGGCAAACGCTTTTTTTTGATCAAATTCAATTTGGCAGCCTTCGGCAAATGTTGGCGCTAACTCATACCCCTGCGGATGGGTGATGACCAGTTCGACATCTGTCTTTTTTAGCCATTCGACAAGCGAATTGGCCACTGCCTGGGGCAAGGGCCGCGGGTGAGGAGCCCAGGTCAGTACGACTTTAGGCGCGGCTGTCTTTTTCTGTTCCACGATGGTTAGCCAGTCGGTCAGCGATTGCAGCGGGTGCAGGGTAGCCGATTCCAGGTTCACGATGGGAACCGTGGCGTATTTTACAAACTGGTTTAGAACAAATTCCCCGTAATCCCGCTCCTGGTCTTTGAGCGTCGGAAAGGTTCGGATACCGAGGATGTCGGCATATTGGCTGATGACCCGGGCGGCTTCTTTTACATGCTCGGCCCGGTCGAGGTTCATTACTGCGCCGTCCTCGAATTCGAGCTGCCAGCTCTGCCCGGCATTCATCGTGATGACGTTCATACCAAGGTTTTGAGCTGCTTTTTGGGTACTCAGCCGGGTGCGCAAGCTTGGGTTGAAAAACAGCAGGACGATGGTTTTTCCTTTGCCCAATTGGCTGTTTTTCATTGGGGCTGCTTTGGCATTCATTGCTTTTCTGAGCAGTGCCTGGATGTTGTCCACATCGTTAACTGACCGGAAGTGCTGCATGCTGTATTTGTTTTTGATGGGCCTCCAAACAGGTGTCAAAGGCAGTTAGGAACGCTTCGATTTCTTTTTCGTTGACCGACAAGGGAGGTAAAACCCGCAGGGTGTTCGGCTGGCTGGAAGTACCGGTAAAGACCCCGAATTCTTCAATCAACCGCTTCCGGAAGGGCTTTGCGGCGAATGGAAGATCCAATCCGATCATGCAGCCGAGGCCGCGGACTTCCGTGATAGCAGCGCACTTTGCCAGTCCTTTTTTTAGTTGTGCGCCCCGCTGTTTTGCATTCTCGATAAGTTGCTCTTTTTCAATTATTTCCAGTACCGCCAAACCTGCGGCGCAAGCGAGCTGGGTGCCACCGAAAGTGGTGCCGAGCAATCCATACTTTGGCTTGAACTCAGGTGAGATCAAGACCCCGCCCGTGGGAAAACCATTGCCCATGCCTTTGGCCACAGTGACCAGGTCTGGACGGACATCGGCGAATTGGTGGGCAAAAAACTTCCCGGTACGGCCGTAGCCCGATTGGATTTCATCGAGCAAGAGGATGGTGCCGTATTTTTTGCACTGCTGCTCCACCGATTGCAAGAAGGACGGGTCGGGGACATGGATGCCTCCGATGCCCTGCACGCCTTCGGCAACGACTGCGCAAACATCTCCTTTTGATAGTTCTTTTTGTACGGCATTCAGGTCGTTCCACGGAAGAATCTTCCGCTCGAACCCCTGGTTGATTTTTGCCGAAATATTTTGATGGTCGGTAATGTGAACAGCCGCAGAGGTGCGTCCGTGAAAAGCTTTTTCGAAGGAAACAACTTTCGTCCGACCGTTTTTGAAGGATGCGAGTTTGAGGGCATTCTCGATGGCCTCCGCACCCGAATTGACCAGGAATAATTGGTAATCGGGATAGCCGGACAGCTCGCCCATTTTCATCGCCAGTTGTTCTTTCAAATCGTTTTGAATCGAATTTGAATAAAAGGCCATTTTATCCAGTTGCTCCTTGATCCGCATTAAAAAATGAGGATGGGAATGTCCGATAGAAATGACCGCGTGACCTCCATAAAAATCGAGGTACTGCCGACCGTGCTTGTCCCACACGTGACTGCCGAGGCTGCGCTCGATGTGGATGTCCATCAGGGGATATACATCAAATGGTTTCATTTTTATTGTTTTGTTGCTAAAAGTTAAAGGTAGCGGTAACACTGTTTTAAGAACGGTGTTACCGCCGGGTTTAAAAAGCACTTGCTTTCAGCCGCAGGCCCATGCACTCGTCGAGTCCAAATAATAGGTTCATGTTTTGGACTGCCTGCCCGGATGCACCTTTTATCAAATTGTCGATCAGGCTGATAATCAGTAATTTGTCGCCATGTTTTTCCAAAAAGAGATGACAGTTGTTGGTATTGATGACTTGTTTGAGACTGGGGTTTTGGGCAGTGATTCTGACAAAAGGATGGCTTTGGTAAAAATCATGGTACAGTGATGTTGCCTGCTCTTGCGATAGCTCACAATTGGTGTACAGGCTCGCATAAATACCTTTTGAAAAATTTCCCCTTACAGGCAGAAAGTGAAGATCATTTGCAAACATGGGCTGTAATGCCTGCAGGCTCTCTTGTATTTCGAAAAGGTGTTGGTGGCTGAATGGTTTGTAAATTGAAACATTGTTATTGCGCCAACTGAAATGGGAAGTCGGAGTAGGGTGCTGCCCGGCCCCGGTACTGCCAGTGATGGCGTTGATGTGGACATCGCCTGCAAGCAACCCTTGCCGGGCCAATGGCAGCAATGCCAATTGGATGGCGGTAGCAAAACAGCCAGGGTTGGCGATTTTTTTTGCACGTAAAATTCGCTTTCGGTTAAGCTCCGGCAATCCATAGATAAAACCGTCGGCCTTTGCTTTCAACCGGAAATCACTGCTCAGGTCGATGACTTTGACTTTTGGCGGCAAAGCATGTTTTTCCAAAAATGATCTTGATCGACCGTGGCCTGAGCAGATAAAAAGCAGGTCGGGTGTGGTAGGCATTCTTTTAACGAAAACTAACTCCGTTTCACCTGTTAAATCCAGGTGTACATCTGCAACTGGCACACCTGCATGGCTGCTGCTCTGAACAAATTCAAGGTGGGCTTGCGGATGATTTACCAACAAGCGCAGCAATTCTCCGGCGGTATAACCAGCACCGCCGATGATCCCGATATTAATCATAATGCAAAGGTTTTTGGTTGGTTGGCAAATTGATTGGACAGTATTTTAGTGAAACCTTTTACGTCTTCGCCTGTCCAGCCATCGTTCATTTCTCCGTATTGACCGGCCTGTTTTTGCATGCGGTCAAATGGGGAGGAGATGCCGTGTAGCTCAAAGCGGTAGGGGAGCAGTTTGACAAAAACTTTCCCGGTGATTTCGGTTTGCGTTTGATCAAGAAAGGCTTCGATATTGCGCATGACCGGGTCGAGCAGTTGCCCTTCGTGCAACATCATGCCGTACCAGTTGGCCAACTGTTCCTTCCAGTATTGCTGCCATTTTCCGAGGATGTGTTTTTCTAATAAATGATGTGCCTTCAAAATGATCATCGGGGCCGCCGCCTCAAAACCTACCCGTCCTTTAATGCCGATGATGGTATCGCCCACATGTACGTCGCGGCCAATGGCGAAGGGTGCCGCGAGGGCTTGTAATGCCTGAATGGCTTCAACGGGATGCTGGTAGGTCAATTCATCAATACCGGTGAGTTCTCCCTGCTCAAAATAAAGTGTAACTTGTTGAGGGTCTGTATTTTGTAGTTGACTTGGCCAAACATTTTCCGGAAGGTACTGATGTGAAGTAAGCGTTTCTGCTCCTCCTACACTTGTCCCCCAAATGCCCTGGTTGATTGAATATTTGGCTTTGCTGGCCAGCCAGTTGAAGCCGTGTTTTTGTAAAAAATCAACTTCTTGCTGGCGGCTTAATTGCTGGTCCCGGATGGGGGTTATGATGGCTACTTCCGGACATAGTACCTGAAATGCAAGATCAAAACGAACCTGGTCATTGCCCGCACCAGTGCTCCCGTGGGCGATGGCTTGCGCACCCAGCCGGTTGGCAGCTTTGGCGATTTCCAGCGCCTGGAACATCCGCTCGGCCGAGACACTGAGCGGATAAGTATTGTTGCGGAGCACGTTGCCAAAAATCAGGTAGCGGATGCACTTTTCGTAGTAGCCATGCAGTGCATCCACGCATGTGAAAGAGGTGGCGCCGAGCTGGTAGGCATTTGCTTCCATTTGTGCTTTTTCATTTGCCGAAAAACTGCCGGTGTCGACGGAGACTGCATGCACGTCCCAGCCTTGCAGGCTTAAATATTTGATGCAATAAGAGGTGTCAAGTCCTCCGCTGTAGGCAAGGACGAGTGATTTATTGGATGATTTCATAGTGCCTGGTTTTGGATGGTTGGATCGTTTTTGAATTGGTTCTGCTGCATTTCGTGTTCTATTTTGGACAATGCCAACATGCCCGTGCAGAGGCACATGCGTCGTTGGTTGCGTTGCAGGATGTCGTAATTGGGGCAGCTTTGACAGCCGTTCCAAAAGGCGTCGTCCTGGGTGAGTTGGGCAAAAGTGACGGGCCGGTAGCCCAGCTCAGAATTGATTTTCATGACCGGAGCGCTGGTGGTGATGCCAAAGATTTTTGCCGACGGGTATTTGTTCCTCGCCAGTTGAAATGCCTGGGACTTTATTTTTCGGGCCAATCCTTTTTTTCTGAAACCCGGATGGACGACCAGGCCTGAATTCGCTACATAGCGCCCATGACCCCAGACTTCGATATAACAAAAACCGGCAAGTTGTTCTCCTTGTAAGGCGATGATGGCATTTCCGTTCTTCATTTTTTGGCGGATATAATCGGGTTGGCGGCGGGCAATTCCGGTACCTCGCGCCTGGGCAGAAACTTCGATCAGGTCACAAACCGCCTGCGCATAGAGGAAATGGTTTTCGCTGGCCAGGTGAATTTGGATATCCATATCTGGAATTTGTTTTTTTGATCTGGGGCCCGTCGCAAGTGCCAGATGACTTGATTGGAAATTAGAAATTTTGAAACTGCTGAAACTTTGATTTTCTACACAAAAAAAATTTCTCAATTTCTTGAATTCTGATTTCATCAATCTTTGATCAAGGAACCCCAATTCAGTTAAATGAAAAGAAAGATTTCAGGATGAAATATGCGGGAAGAAATACCCGCCAGGTGGCGATATGTGAAGGTGACGCCCCTAAGGGCGAGTACGGAATACGCGACGGCGGCTGGTCGGGCGAGCTGCCAGACAAAAGGTGGAAAGATGATATGTAAAAGCCGTTGTCATTTATAAATCAAAGTTATCCGCATTATTTTGGAAAGTCCAATTGGGGCTGAAATGAGCATTGGATGTTTTATTTTCATACGGAATAATTGGTGGTATTTTTAATCATTTTGAATTTATGTATTATAAGATTGGCCAATTTGTGGCTTTTGTTCTGAAATATCTTTTTGTATTTCTGAAGTTGCCTGAGCGGGAGAAAGAAAAGAAGAGCGCTGAAAAGCGCTCTTCAGTAACTCTCCCTGGGATATTGAATGAAACTTAATTCTTCTTAAAATGAATAAACAGCAGCAAAGATCAGGGCCGGACTACTGGAAGTCGGGTTGCCGTCTTTGTCAGTAAAGGCATCTTCTTTGGCCATGTCGATCCTGAATTCGGGTATCAGCGTAATGGGGCCTAAATGGAAATTTCCAGAGAGGGTGATGGAAGTGATGCTATTGTCCATCACGCCAGCAATCAGTCCGTCATCATCACCGATATACTCTCCCCGCAGACCAAGCATGAAGGCATCGCTAAATGCGTAATTGGCATAAAGTGCCGCACCAAACCAACTGGCGTCGCCTGATTCGTCTCCACTTACTGTTTTGGTCGTTGTGTTGAGGCCAAGGCCGAATTCGTCGGTAACCTGGTAAGTGGCCGTGAGGTCAACTTGGGTTCCCCTGATTTCGTCGTCCGGGTTGGAGTCATCTTCTTTCCCGGTGATGAAATTCAGGTAGGCCGCCAAGCCGCCAGCCTCGTAGGATAGCTGCGCACCGAAATGTTTCCCGTCCACTTCATCAATTTTAGTATCGGTATCATTGAAGACACCGACCATCGCTCCGAAATTTTCCGAAAGGGCAAAATCCGCTTTCAGGCCAGTGTGGAAAAACGGCCCGTTGGAAAACATGTAAGAAGTACTGTAATTAATGTTGGCCGGTGCGTCAATCACTTCGTAACCGACGTGGGTGCCAAAATTTCCCAACGTAAAACTTACCTTTTCGCTGGCAGCATAAGTGATATAAAGCTGTTTGATCAGTGCGAGGGTGGTGCCGTTGTACCCATTGGCTACTTCAGCACGTGGCCCAACTGCCAAGTCAGCTACAAAGCCGAATTTCCCTTCCTTTGAAAGTACCACATTCGCCATGCCCGGCGTGAAAGAATTGTGCGTTTCCGTAAAGGAAGTAGGAAATGGGCTCTCCTCGAAATGGTACTGGTAGTAAGCATCGACAAAGCCACTGACCTGCAATTCGCCTTCTTTTTCCTCTTCTTCAGCGGCGGCTGGTTCGGAGCCGGTAGGCAACTTTTCAGAGGATGGGCCAATAGCCGCTATTTCCTGGGCGTAAATATTTATGGACATCAATGTAAAAAGAGATAAAAACAGGGTTGATAATAAGGATTTCATATTCCAATACTTTAATGAACAGCTGGTGAAAACCAACAGCTGCAGCCACCCCAAAAGATTGTAAATCAATCAGGTATGGCCAGTTGAAAAACTTGTTGATTGGAAATCGGAAAATCCTTCTCGTGACAAAATCAGTTGTTCCTTATTTTTTACTTTTTAGGAATTCACTAATTTTGGTTTACCAATAGGAGAATTCGGATTTTCCGTTTTCTTTTAAGAGGCGCTCGTCTGCCAACGAGCGTCTTTTTTTTGAAGATATTTGGTGGTTATTGTGATATTGGGTTATTGTGATATTGAGCTATTTTGTTAATATCACAATATCACAATATCACAATATCACAATATCACAATATCATTTTCTATTGCGGAGCAAATGCAAAAGGCGCACCTTGTTCCACTTCCTGATAAGCTTTCATTTCGTGCTCCGAGACGTCCAGGCCTTTGACCTCTTCTTCTTCGGTTACCCGAATACCGACGGTAGCTTTTAGAGCATACATGGTGGCGAAGCTGAAGCTAAAAGTGAAAGCTCCAATTGCGGCCACTCCCGCCAACTGGTACAAAAACTGCTGGAAGCCGGCCATGCTGCCAAAGAGGCCAACGGCCAAAGTTCCCCAGATCCCACATACGAGATGCACGGAAGTTGCACCGACCGGGTCATCCAATTTTCTTTTGTCAAAAAAGACAACCGAAAAGGGAATAATGGTCCCGGCAATGAATCCGATGATAATTGATTCTCCGGGAGTCATTAAGTCAGCACCAGCGGTAATGCCAACCAAGCCTCCAAGAATGCCATTGAGTACCATCGAGAGGTCATGCGATTTGAACATTAAGTAGGAGACCAGGAATGCTCCCATGGCCCCGGCCGCAGCCGCCAGGCAAGTGGTCACGAAAACGAGGGAAACCGCAGAGGCATCGGCAGAGAGTACCGAACCGCCGTTGAAACCAAACCATCCGAACCACAAAAGGAATACACCGATTGCGGCCAACGGGAGATTGTGGCCGGGTATAGGTTTGATGGTGCCATCGGCAGCATATTTCCCGATACGGGGCCCTAGCAAAATGATGGCAGCCAAAGCAGCCCAGCCACCTACGGAGTGAACGATGGTGGAACCGGCAAAATCATAAAAGCCCAGTTCGTCCAGCCAGCCGGCGCCCCATTTCCACATACCGGTGATGGGGTAGAACAAAGCGACCAAAATAGTAGCAAAAATCAGGAATGGCCCGAGTTTGATCCGTTCGGCCACTGCCCCCGAAACAATGGTTGCACAGGTAGCAGCGAACATGGCCTGGAAGATAAAATCAGTATAGTACGTGTAACTGCCATCTGCATACTCGATGGCTCCGGCAGCACCTTCTGGCAGGGCTAACCCAAATCCGGCAAAGCCGATAAAGCCGCCCGCAGAGGCATCGCCGGGGTACATCAGGTTGAAACCGACACAGTAATAGGTCAGTAGTCCGATGGCAATGATCAGGCAATTTTTGAAGAGGATGTTGACGGTATTTTTCCTCTGTACAAAGCCTGCTTCCAAAGTTGCAAATCCAAGGTGCATGATAAAAACCAGCACCGCGGAAATCAAAATCCAGAGATTGTTCGTGGTAAAAAGTGATTCAGTCATAATAAAAAGTTTGAAACGGCAGACGGTTGGCAACTTGTCCCGGATCTACTTCCGGGAGGACGGCAGACGGTCAGCCATTCGTTTGAGTCGTATAATTGGTGGCAACAAGAACCCAGGGGATGCGGTCGTTCACATCTTTTTCAGGAAGCGGTTTTCCACCTTGATGTTTCGGTTAAAATAATTTGGTAAAGCTGCGCCGGTCAGGGCAAGTTTTAATGGAGGCGCATCAAGTGTCGGCCAGCGGCCGGGTTAGGGAAGGATGGGATTGTTTCAATATCAGAGGGCAGCAGCTCCCAACTCGCCAGTACGGACCCGTGTAATCGAATCCATGCTGAGCACGGCGATTTTTCCATCGCCGATTTCGCCGGTGCGCCCGGCTTTGGCAATAGCACCAATAATGTCATCGACTTTGTCGTCGGTCGTATAAATGTTGATTTGCAGGCGAGCGATATAATCAGCATCGTATGTACTGCCGCGGTACACCATGGTTTCGCCTTTTTGCAGCCCGATGCCCCGCACTTCGTTCATCGTGAAGAACGGCACACCTATTTCGGCCAGTTCTTTACGGATATCTTCGAAACGAGACAGACGGACAATCGCTTCTACTTTTTTCATAAGGGAATGGATTTTTGCGAAATATCCAAAGTGAAAAACGAGCTGTTGACACCTAGGCGTATTCCGGATAAAAAGATAGCTGGTTGAAAAGGGTGGATGAATTCAGAATCAAATTTTATCATGCCGACCCGCCAGAAAATTTTCCAAACCGGTGGCCAGAATTGTTTAGCGGACATTTGGAATTAGAAGATCTAATGACGAATAATGGTTATTTGAAATAATTGAAAAATTTGATTTCATCGTTAACAATATGTCAATGAATCATTTGAATTCTTAACAAATTTATATCGTTTGGGATAAATTTGAGTAATAAGTGGTGATGAAAGTTAGTATTGCTTTTTTCCTAAAAAGCCCACCATGTTTAATTTTATTTTTTGGAAAAAAGGAAATAATATTTTGGTCGGCCGTCGATTTCGGAAAATATATGCTCGATTTTAAAAAGGGTATTCTGTGAAGTATTTATTAGAAAGCCCTAATTAGGTTTACCTTTCCACCTCCCCTCAAAAGACTGGATTTGCGGCCAACAAGGAGTTTTTAAACGACTTCTAAAATAGGTAGTGCATCTCCCAACATTTCTAAATATCAAAAGGCGATTCTTTTTTCACCCACACTGACTTAAAGACTAATAGGAATAAAGCTCGATTGTTGGGCAAAAATGGGATTCATTTTTAGATGATGTGAAATATTATTCCGCTGTATTTTTCAATCGTTCAAGCACTTATTTAAATCGTTGGATGGGGTTTCTCTTCATTTCATGGGGTAAAGCTGGTTCTTTGCATTTCAATAAAATCACCCGTTTATGAAAAAGCTAACCTTCATTTTATTCGTTTTTTCCTTTCATATCAATCTCCCTGGGCAGGACAGCCTGCTCGTAGAAAAGCTGAAATCCAATGTTCATTTCTTTCAATCCAAAAACAATATTCCCAGTGGTGACGGTTTTGATTTTTTAAAGGAGGAAGCTGCTAACAGCTCTTTTTTCCTGATCGGCGAGGATCATGGCCTTCGGGAAATTCCATTTTTTACAGGAGCATTTTTCAACGCGGTCAGTCCGATGGGATATCAGTATTTTGCCACGGAGACCGGGCCGTTTACGGCTGAAATGATCCAGTCAATGGCTGCGGACGAAAACTGGGAGGAGGTGTTTGGTAAGCATTTCAAAAAATATCCATTGAGCATCCCTTTTTATTATTGGCAGGAAGAAACGGCGATGTTGCGATCTATAGTGAAAAACGGCGGGGGCAGCCCGGAAATGATCTGGGGCCTTGACCAGGAGTTTGCGGCTTCTTTCAGAATGTATTTCAAGAAGCTGGAAAATGAAGCCCAGACAGAGGAAGCCCGCTCGATAGCGCAGGAATATTATGAGGTAGCAGAAAAAACTTTTCATGAATCGCTGGCGGCAAAAGACCCGTCCAAATCCTTGCTGGCGGTGATTCGACCCGATGATTTTAAAAAAATGAAAGCCGCTTTTTCCGGACAGCCTGCTGCACTCGAACTGATCAGCGAACTGGAACAGAGCATTGAAATTTATCAATTGTGGTTTACCGGCGGCGGTTATGAGTCGAACTGCCTGCGGGCGGAGATGATGAAACGCCATTTTAATAAATATTACCAGGCGGCCAAAAAACGGGGCGAACGTCCCAGGGTGCTGTTCAAGTTTGGTGCGAATCATATCTACCGGGGACCAAATGGGCTCAATGTATTCGACATTGGAAATTATATTTCCGAACTGGCCAGCCAGGAAGAAACGGCATCGTTCCACATGTACGTGATTGGCCGCAAAGGCACCCAGAATACCTGGAACCCGTTCAGCCAGCGGGAAGAAGATAAAAGGGCTGTTTATGACCCAGCGGATTATTTGGACAAGATCGATTTTGGCCCGGCGTTGCGGGCGTCCTCCGAAACAGATTGGGCGGTGATCGATTTGCGTCCCTTGCGCAAGCTGTTGTTCAACAAACGATTGAAAAACCTGCACAAAGGCATGGAAAAACTGATTTGGAGTTATGATGCCTTGCTCGTGATCCCCGAGGTGCATGCGGCTACGTCGTTTGACTGGTAGGCATTACATTTGGCACATGGATTTAAAACTGAACATTTGGATACGGTACCTGCTGCCACTTTTCATTGCACTTTATCTCGGGTTTGTCATGTTCCTGATGGGGCAGTTTAAGGAGCCTCCGGAGTTCAGGTGGTATGGCCTGTTTTGGTTTGTACTGACGGTCTATCTAATGTGGGAGGCGGGTTGGTACATCAGTCAGAAATTAGAAAACCAGCTTCCCTGGCGCACCGGGACTTTCAAACGGCTCATGGTACAATTGATCACCATGACGTTTGTCGGCATCTTGATTTATCTGACCACTTATGTGCTGCTAAATCTCTATGAAAACGAAGTGCTGCACTCCAACAATCCACTCTCCATTTTTCATTTGCTGGTGGCCTGTGCAATGGCGTTTATCCATGTGCAGATCATCAACGCTGTACAAATAGGATACTTGTTGCTGACCAACTGGCAAGAGGTTCAAATTGAGTCAGAACAAATCCAAAAAATAAAAGCCATCGAGCAGATTGAAAATATTCGATTGCAAATGGACGGGCAGGTCGTATTGGAAAAATTAGCAGAACTGGAGGGCGTCATGGCTCAGTCGCCGGGCGTAGTTGCCGATCATCTGCAAAAAGTGACCGACGCCTATCACGCCAACATGGGGCACTTCGCAGGCCAGTTGGAAGAGGTGCAGGAGGTTTTACAAATTTCCCCTTTCAGGCATGGCCAGGAAGAAAACCGAATCGGGCCGCGACAAGTATTTAGAAAACGCTTTTTGGTTCGTTCAGGGCCAAAAATGTCAGTGGTCACCGTTGATGAAATTGCTGGCTTTTACAAAGATGAGCTGGTATTGCTGCTTACCGTGAAAGGTAAAAAATATGTGGTCGACTATTCTCTGGAAGAACTGGCGTCCATGCTTCCTCCGGCTGATTTTTTCCGCATCAATCGTCAATGCATCGTACACATCGCTGCCATTCAGGAAGTGAGGGCAGAAGGAAGTCAGCTCTCCGTAACCATGACGGTCGATTTCCCAAAATCCCTGTTGGCCAGCCAACGCAACTCCTCCGCTTTCAAAAAATGGCTGAACGAAGATTTTTGAACTGGTGAATACCAGAATTCATCACACTTTCTCCTATCATTGCCTTGCGTTTTAAAATCAATCTTTCATCACTAACGGGTAACTACATCGACCGCTCAGCCTGTACGCAGAGGGCTGGTTGGCGCAAGAGTATTTGCCAAAACTATTCACTATCGCTCATGGAACGCATCAGCGTATTCGATATTTTCAAAGTAGGTGTCGGCCCGTCCAGTTCCCATACGATGGGGCCGTGGATTGCTGCTTTGCAGTTTCTGGAAAAAATAAAAGGCCAGCCCATTAAGGCGATCCATGTCAAACTTTTCGGCTCGCTCGCCAAGACCGGCCGGGGGCACGGAACGGACATCGCCGTCATGCTTGGCCTCTGCGGTCACCACCCAACAACTATCAAAGTTGAAAAGCTGGACGGGTACATAGACGAGATTTATAAAAAACAAAAATTGAATTTGCCCGGACGGCCATTGATCGACTTTGTGCCACTGGAAAATATTCAGTTTATTTTTGAAAAACTGCCCTTTCATCCCAATGCGCTGACCTTTATTTCAGTCAATGAAAAAGACGAGGCCCACGAAGAAACTTATTATTCCATTGGCGGCGGATTTGTGATCCAGCAGGGTGACAAAGTTGCTGAAGCACAAACCATTCAGCTTCCCTATCCAATCGACAAAGAAGTTGATATCATTCGCTGGGTGGACGAGACCGGTTTGTCGATACCAGCAATCGTTTTCAAAAATGAATTGGCGTGGCGTGGTGCAGAGGAAGTCAGAAAAGGCATTCTGCACATCTGGAACACCATGTTGAATTGTATTTTCAAAGGTTGCCACACCGATGGTGTACTGCCCGGCGGCCTGAATGTGCAACGACGGGCCCATAAAATAAATGCCCGGTTGCTGGATGAGATTGAATATACAACGGTGCGGGGCTGGTTGCGAACCATTCGTTTGAGCGGTAGCTCATTTACCAACGTGACCAAATGGGTGAGCTGTTTTGCGCTGGCAGTCAACGAGGAAAATGCCTCTTTCGGCAGGGTGGTCACTGCTCCAACCAACGGGGCGGCAGGGGTCATTCCGGCGGTCATCATGTACATGCTTTGTTTTTGTGAAAACAAAGGAGAAGAGGACATCATAGATTTCATCTTAACGGCCGGTGAAATTGGCAGCTTGTTCAAAAAAGGATCGACCATTTCGGCGGCAATGGGTGGTTGCCAGGCAGAGATCGGTGTCTCTTCCGCCATGGCTGCCGCAGGTCTTACGCATTGTCAGGGCGGGACGCCTCGTCAAGTGTTGATGGCGGCCGAAATAAGCATGGAACACCACCTCGGCCTCACTTGCGACCCCGTCGACGGACTGGTGCAAGTTCCCTGTATTGAGCGCAATACGATGGGTGCCATGAAAGCGATCACTGCCAGTCAGATTGCTTTGGCCAGCGACCCCTCCAAAGCAAAGGTCACCTTGGACGGTGTGATTAAAACGATGTGGGAAACTGCCCAGGACATGAACGATAAATACAAAGAGACGTCGGACGGCGGGCTGGCGGTGAATGTATCGGTGGTGGTGCCGGAGTGCTGACTTGTTGGTTTAAGATCAAGGGTTGCATGATATTAGATGTTCGATTTTCGGTCTTTTTTTAAAAGAGAAATGGTAACACCGTTGACTTGGTCAAAAGTTTGATTTTCAGATACTAATGTCGTATTTCAGGTAAATGAAACGGTGTTGCCATTGTTGTCATAAAAAATTTTCCACCAACCAAAATGTAGAATGTGCTTCATCGTAAAATTTATCGTAGGAAGTAGTTTATTGATGCAATTGTTTGTGGCTTTCCGATTCTCGAAAGACGAATGGTGAAGCCTTTTTTGCAGCCAGGACGGCCAGTACGTGGAATTAATAGAAAAACGTCTTCACATAATCAATCACCATTTGCCTGCGCAGGATGAGCAGGAGCAGTACGATGATCGTGGTAAAGATGACAATCCGCTTCAGGAAACGGTTACTGTTGTCGAGTTTTTCTTTTCGGCTGGTATATTTCCTTTTTCTGGACTGGTACATGAAGTGAATGGTTGAATGGCTGAATGGATTGATGGCTGCAATATTAGTGATTAAACCATTAAACTATTTAGCCATTCATTCTAAATCTTGAATTGCATTTGCTCTGCAATGTGTTCCTCTTTAATGGGCGCAAGTTCAGGATCGTACATAACTTCCGGCGAGATCGAAGGTTCTTCGTTGGCTTCTACTTTCTTCACATTGCGAGAAACAGGTGCCTCTTCAACGTGTGACACGTCCATGAAAGGCAGTTTTTCATTGGATTTGAACAAACTTTCCCCGTCGTCAAAATGGCTGATCAGTTGGTCAATATTGAAGTCATATTCACCGTGGTGGTACTCGCTTGGCGATTTTGGCGCATTGAGAACATCTTTACCGATATACTGGCCAAGCTGAAAATAGGACTCCCATTGGACCGGGTCAAAAAACTGATCGGCGGTGGATTCGTGCGGAAAATCAGGATGATAGATTTTGTATTTAAAGGTGTCGAACTGTGGATTCTTGGAACCATCTTCCCTGCGTTTCGGCAAGTACAATTTGCGCGGGGAAGTCACGGACGACTTAATGTAGACCAAGGTGCCAATTTTTATTTTATCACTTCCTTTTTTATCTGACAGTTCATGTAGTTTCTCCATGGTGGTTTTGATGGCCAGGTCGAGGAGTTGCTTAAAACGTTCCTCGGTGAAATCAAGGCCCTCTTCTGCTTTTAGATCGACCCGGAACTTGAGGATATTCCGGTCATTTTTGGAGTAAAAATAATTGACGAGCGCCTCTAAGGTAGTTTCTTCTTTTTCTTCCTGGATGGTGCCATTTTCCCTATACTTCTTTTTGAAAGTGACGGGATTGCCGCTTTCGTCCATGACTTCAAATTCTTCCCAGACTTTCATCAGGTCGGCGATTGCAAAACGTTTGTTGGCATATCCGGAAGATGCCTTTGGCCGAATGATGTCTACGGGGTCCTGATCGGCCCGAAAAGAAATGTCGATGCCCAATTCGTTGCGGGCGCGGATCGAAAGGTTTTCAAGGTCGGCGAACGTACTTTGGGGGTCTGCACCGGCATCGACTGCCAATATCAGCCGGCATTTTCTGCGCAGCAGTTCATATACCGCCAAGTTTTCGATATGGCCGCCATCGGAGATATTGAGCTTGCGGTTTTTTGTATCTATTTTGGAAAATAATTCTTTGAAAAAATAAGAAGGCCACCACACTATGTACCGGGCCCAGCCAGGCAGCCAGCCTGGTTGTTTGAAGTCCGGGTTGTTCACCCAAAAGCCCAGGCGGACGTTAAAAAGGGTCATCAAGATGCTCAGAAATTTATTGGAATACATGCCCATGCCAGGGTTGACCGCAGCGGCAGAAATGGTCAGGGCAGCGGGCAGGGTCATGTGTTTGTACCCAGGGAATTCAGCTGTTTTTACATATTTGGAAAGTTTCGAGCCGCAGTAGGCAGGGGAGAGAAGAAAATAGTCGCTGGCCTTAGCACCTTTGAATTTGTCTTCGCCGCCCGGGTTTTGCAGGTTGAGGCAAGTGTTGATCAGTGGATAAGGGGCCAGGTAATTTCGAAGCTCATTTTCATCTGATTGAAAGACATCTTTCAGCATCAGGTTCCGGTAAGGGCTGCCGGCGTGTTTCAAAAAAGCATCTGCCAATTGTTTTCGATAGTAACGATGAAAACTGAGCGAGTTTGGGTTCAAAATATAGCCCAAAAGAAAAAGCACGGCAGCTGCTGCCAGTGCCCAACCGATTTCCTCGTTTGTCCAAACGCCGCCAGTATCATACGTGATGATTCCGGTGATGGCAAGAAAAGTAAAAATGGCGATGGCTGCGACCGACTCCAGTTTCGTGAACAGCTTTGAAATTCCGAGATTGAAATTCAGAATCAGGTTTAAGATAAAATGAACCAGGACGATTCCGACCAGTGTGCCCAACCCCCATTTGAGCCACCCCATCAATTGATCATAATTATTGTTCCAATCAAGGGTGGAGTTTTCGAAATCGAGAAAATCAAATGAGGCAAAAAAAGCTTTTACCAACAAGTAAGAGATTAGCACCGTGGCGATAAGACTCAGCGAACTCATCACCCAGCTGATGAGATAACCAATCGTCAGTAAAACTGCATTCCAGATCTTGGCAATCTTTCGTTGTCCGGGTATCCAATAATTGCCATAGCTGCGGAGATGGGCTATTTTCTTTTCATCAAAAAGGTTGTCGTATGCGCCTAATTGTTTCAAGGTGGCCTGAACGTAGGCGCCAGTATAACCACCTCCAGAAACGGTGGAGATGTAATCTGCTTTTTCCAGGATTTTGAAAAGGTTAAGTGTTTTCAAAAAACCTAAATTGATGGTGGCCGAGCGGATTCCGCCACCAGAGAGGGCAATCCCGAATTTATTTTTGTCAAAATTTTCTTTTGCCTCTTCATCGAAGAGTTTTGCCCGCCGATGCTGGAGCATCTTCTTTTCTTCGGCCAGAACGTGACTTAGCTTGTGGGTATTCATTTTGAATGGTTGAGCAGCAAATGGCTGGTTGGGTGGTTCAGGTTTTGATGAGGTTGACAACAGGTTTACATCTGTGAAAGAACAGGCCATTTCAGAATTTTGCTCACGCAGAGGTCGCCGGGATCGCAGAGAAATAATTCTTAGTCCTCTGCGAACCCGGCGGCCTCTGCGTGAGTCAGGTCATGCCCTCGAAGTCAGCAGTAGGTCCAGGTCCGTATGCTTCAGTTCGTATCGGCGGGCGAGGTATTCATTGGTGAGGCGACCTTTGTAAGAGTAAACGCCATTCCTTAACCCGCGGTGTTCGTAAAGGTATTGTTCAATTCCTCCAAGTTTTCCGGCCGATACCAGTAGCGGCATCAAAATATTGCTCACAGCGATGGAAGCAGTACGCGGTACTTTGGAAGCGATATTTGGAACACAATAGTGAATGACGCCGTGTTTGGTAAAAGTGGGGCGGTGGTGGTTGGTCATTTCCGATGTTTCGAAACAGCCACCCTGGTCAATACTTACGTCAATAATGACTGACCCTGCTTTCATGTCCATCACCATTTGTTCCGTCACTACGATGGGGGTGCGGCTGGTTTTGGAGTGCAGGGCACCAATCACGACATCGGCATTGAGCAATTCCTTTGCTACCTGATAGGGGTTCATGGTAGAGGTGTTTAATTGTCGGTTGACATGGCGCTGCAAGCGAGTGAGCTTATAGACATTGTTGTCGAACACGCGCAGGTCGGCCCCCAGTCCCAGGGCCACCCGGGAGGCAGATTCACTGACCATCCCTGCACCGAGGATGACAATTTTGGCAGAAGGCACTCCCGACACGCCGGCCAGCAGAACCCCCTTGCCACCGTTTTCGGTCGTCAACAATTCGCCTGCAGTCAGCACGGCACTCACCCCTGCGATTTCACTTAAAACTCTCACAAAAGGGAAGGAACCACTATCGTCCTGGATGTATTCCATTCCGAGGGCAATGATTTTTTTGTTCGCGATTTTTTGCAGCAGTTCTTTGGAAACTGCAGGAATCGTCAGCGGAGAAATCACAATCTGGTTGGGATGCATCAAATCGACTTCTTCAATTGTAATCGGGGCTGCTTTCAACAGGATGTGGGCCTGGAAAACTTTATCCTTGGAGTAGCTTATTTCTGCACCGGCTTCTGAGTACCGGTGATCTGTATAGTTGGATTTTTCCCCTGCGCCGGATTCCAAAATAACCCGGTGCCCGTAACCGGTCAAGGTAGCTACGGCAGAAGGTACCATGACGACCCGGTTTTCCTGCATGATGTCGGTTTTGGGGATGCCAATTGTCAGTCCTCCTTTTTTTCGTTCGACCTCCAGCATTTCTGTCTGGGGCAAATATTGGCTTTCGACCAGCGATTTAGGAATTGGAATTTTTTTCTTGGTTGAGTCTGGCATTTCGAATGATTAGTGATTGCGGATAGTGGTGATTTTGTCAGTAAATGTGAGTTATCAGATAGTATAGATTCCAACGAAGCCTACAAAATTAAAATTTTCCTTGAGGAATTCCTGAGAATGGAGATATTTATCTTGACCGCATCTTCCGGGAGTAGAGGTTCAATGACCTCGGGCCACTCTATGAAGCAATAATTGCCATCGTTCAGATAGTCCTCAATTCCAATGTTCAAGGCCTCTTCGATGTCTTTTAAACGGTACAAATCCAGGTGACGGAAGATTTTTTCCTGTCCGTTTTCATCCAAATAACTGTATTCATTTACCAGCGAATAGGTTGGGCTGGTTACATGCTCCCTCACGCCCAACTGCCGGCAGATGGCCTGGGTGAGCGTGGTTTTGCCGGCACCGAGGTCGCCGGTGAGGGTGAAGACGACCTTACCTTTTTGGGAATGAAGAATTTCTTTAACGGCTTTTTGTAATTCTTCTACGCCATTGATTACTATTTCTTTTGCCATTAAATTTTATTCGAAACGAAGAAATTGAAAAGTTAGCAAGTACAGGTGGCTGATTTCCAGTCAATTGTTATTTGAAACTCACTTTTTCCCTTCCTCCACCACCGCCAAAACAATTACGATCAAAGTCACGCCAGAAATGGCCCAGAAACCTAAACCCATTTTATTCTGAAACATGGCCTGGTAAAAAAAAGCTCCCATGACACCGCCGAGTAACGGCCCCACTACCGGTATCCAGGCATAGCCCCAATTGGATCCCCCTTTTCCCCTGATCGGTAATATTGCGTGGGCAATGCGCGGGCCCAGATCTCTCGCCGGATTGATGGCATAGCCGGTAGAACCCCCAAGTGACATACCGATGGCGACGATGAGTGCGCCGACCACAACGGGGTTTAACCCTTCGGTAAATTGATTAGCACCAATAAAGAGCAAGCCCATTACCAGGATGAATGTTCCGATTATTTCGCTCAGCAGGTTGGCCCAAACGGAAGGAACTGCCGGACTGGTGGAGAAAACCCCCAGCTTGCTTCCTGGATCTTCGGTTTTGGCCCAGTGCGGCAGGTAATGCAGCCAGACAACAGTCGCTCCGGTTATGGCACCGAGCATTTGGGCAGTAATGTAAAGCGGGACGCTGCCTGTAAAATCACCGGATGCAGCAAGAGCTAATGTTACCGCCGGGTTGATGTGGGCACCGCTAATGCTCCCAACTGCGTAGATCGCCATCGTAACAGCCAACCCCCAGCCCAATGTCACGACGACCCAGCCCGCTCCTTTTGAATAAGAAAGATGGAGCGTTGTTCCGGCATTTACTCCGTTTCCTAAAATCATCAAGAGCATGGTTCCAATAAATTCGGCTAAAAAGTTGGACATCGATGTTTTTGTTTTGTTTGTATTAAAATTAATTTACATTTGTGTTACCTTTTTCTCGTTTCGAGAAATTTTCTTCCCAGCGAACATTTCGGCCCTAAGGTACATGTAGTAATCAATCTGTGCAACCAACCGAATGATTTTCAAGGCCACTTGAATAATCCTATTGAACACCTTTTTCCTTCTTAAATCATTGATACTTTCATGTAAACACTTTAACTATGTTGAGTCTGTTCAAGTTACCCTTTTGGGATCGAAACCACCAGTCGGAAAATTGCTTGCCGCTAAAGAATATAAACTTTGATATCTGGAAGAATTTTATTTCTCGTGGTGAAAATGTTTCAGCGGAGCAGAGCCACCGAGGTCTTGAATTGATGGACGCCAACAGGAAATCCTTACAGCGGTCCCTGAAAGATAAACCTCCACATGAACATTATGAAATGATGCTTCAGTATCTGCGAAATTTAGATAATGAGTTGCAAAGTCTTTAGACGAGTTTTGCTTTTTGAAAATTGTTTTAATTAGTAGCTCAGTATAGAAATGAAAAAGCGGTTGACAGTTTTTCACTGCCAACCGCTTTTTCATGCTGTAGCGATGCTCATTTTCTGCGTCCTCTGCCACCACCCCGGTTTTGCCGATCTCTTCCTCTGCCTCCATTTTTGTGTGATGAACGATGATGGTGGTCTTTGCCGCCTCTTTGCTTATTGTTAGACGGTTGTCTTCTTGAATGCGAACGGGTCAGGTTGTCCAAAGATGCGTCTTCCATTAGTACGAGTTCACCGTTTGAAAGAGTCGCCAAATCTTCGATGATAATATCGTCACTGACATAATGTTCTTTATTCCAGGTTTTGTAAGCGAGCTTCATGTATGATCCGATAACTTGTACAAAACCATCTCTTTTGGGGCCTTCCTCCATTGTTTTGGCCTTTTCAATCAGCGTAAGTACATTGTGCCCATAATGCCTGAACTTTGTCCCTTTAACTGGATAGGGCACTCTGTCGGGTCTTTTTCGTTTATCGTCTGAGGTTGGTTTTTCACCATTTGGAGGAGTGACGTCTAAGTTGTATTCAGCTATTCTAAAGACGTGCTTCCACATTTTATCCCGATAGTCATCCAGGTTTTTGTTTTGCGGGTGCATCTGCATCATCAGTTTGACCACATGCTCTATAAATGCCTGGCGTTCTTCATCGTTTTCGATGGTTCGTGCGTGGCGGACCATGTTTTGGATGTGACGGCCGTATTCAGGGATGATCAGTTCTTCTCTACTTGAATTATATTCCATTTTTAGGTTTGTTAAATGATGTTTGGAAAATCTTGAACAATGAGCGGGGAGTGCCAGACATCATTCAACGCTTGTATTTACTTTTAGTTTATTAACAGGTGCTTATTCAACGGTTACCGATTTAGCCAGGTTACGAGGCTGATCGACATTGCATCCTCTCATGACTGCAATGTGATAAGATAACAATTGTAATGGGATTACTGACAAAAGCGGTGTAAACGGTTCTTCTGTTTCAGGGATCGGAATGGTGTAATCAGCGATCTTACAAATCTCCCGGTCACCTTCCGTTACGATGGCTATGACCACTCCTTTGCGGGCTTTCACTTCCTGGATATTGGAAATGATTTTTTCATTAAGGCTTTTATTGGTCGCAATGACAATGGTCGGCATATTTTCATCAATCAGCGCTATCGGGCCGTGTTTCATTTCCGCAGCCGGATAACCTTCAGCGTGGATATATGAAATTTCTTTCAACTTCAGGGCTCCTTCTAATGCAACCGGGAAATTATATCCGCGACCGAGGTAAAGAGCATTTTGTGAGTCTTTGATTTCACTGGCAATGTATTTAACCTGCTCATTGACTTTCATGACCTTTTCAACTTTTGCCGGTATATTTTCAAACTCCTGAATCAGTTGGTAATAATAATCACGCGTGATTTGTCCTCTTTCCCTGGCAATTTTTATAGCCAAGAGAGTCAGTAGGGTAACTTGGCCGGTGAAGGCTTTGGTCGAAGCGACCCCAATTTCCGGCCCTGCATGAATATACGAACCTGCGTCGGTGAGCCGTGCGATAGATGAGCCCACCGAATTGACAATACCATATAAAAACGCCCCCCGTTGTTTGGCCAATTCGAGGGCAGCGTAAGTATCGGCCGTTTCACCTGACTGAGAAATGGCAATTACCACATCATTGGACCTGATCACAGGGTTTCGGTACCGGAATTCAGAAGCATATTCCACCTCTACGGGTATTCTGGCCAAATCTTCAAATAGGTATTCTCCAATTAATCCAGCATGCCATGAAGTACCACAGGCAACGATGATAAATCGTTCTGCAGAACGAACCTGGCTACCAAAATCATCGACTCCGCTCAAGCGAATCCATCCGTCTGCAGCGCTGAGCCGGCCTCGCATTGCATCAGCTATTGTTTTTGGCTGCTCATGTATTTCTTTTAACATGAAGTAATCATAGCCACCTTTTTCCAACCGTTCAATTTCCATGGTAAGCTCATCGATGAATGGGGTATGTACTTCATTGTCAATCGTTCTTATTTCGTATTTACCACTTCGTTTTACCATGGCGATTTGCTCATCGTCCAGATAAATTACTTTTTTGGTGTGCTCCACAATGGGAGTCCCGTCCGATGCCAGGAAAAAACCATCATCACTCAGGCCAATTACTAAAGGGCTGCCTTTTCTTGCCGCTACTAATTTGTCCGGGTCTTCCCGGTCAATGACTACGATGGCATAGGCTCCAACCACCTTGGTCAGGGCTTCTCTGACAGCTTCTTCGATTGGCAAATTATCTCGCTTTTGTACCTCCTCGATCAGGTGGACAAGCACTTCGGTATCCGTTTGGGTAGTGAACTCATGACCTTCTTTTCTTAAGGCTTCTTTGAGTGAGGCATAGTTTTCAATAATGCCATTATGGACGAGCGTCAGCCTCTGGTTACCAGATACATGTGGATGAGCATTTACATCGTCGGGCCTACCGTGGGTCGCCCACCTCGTATGACCTATGCCTGTCGTGGCATCCAGTTTTTTATTTTTGGCAAAATCTACCAGTTCGCTGACTTTGCCCTTTTTCTTGTAGATATTGAGTGAACCATTTAGCAGTGCTACTCCGGCACTGTCGTATCCGCGGTACTCAAGTCTCTGCAATCCTTTTATGATTATGGGATAAGCTTGTTGTTTTCCTATGTATGCAATTATTCCGCACATAATTAAATTGGGTGGTATTGGTTAGTGATAAAATCGATCGGCTAAGCCTGGAAAATAATTGTAAAAAATTTGTTTGGAATTTGTAACAGAGAAGCCACCCTCATCAGGTGGCTTTATATCATCAAAAATACAATTATAAATGCAATTTTATTAAATGCTTATGATCAATAAAATTTTATGTATTAAAGAATGATCGTATTTCAAAGGTTGTCTTTTCCCTAAAAGTTCGTAAAAGTCAGCCTTAATTTCGCCGGATCGACAGAATGTCCGGGGCCTCTAAAGATTCCCCTGGATGCCTGGCCCGATTTCAGAAACAAGGTAACCATCATCTGCTCAGTAACTAATCCACGACTCATATCCTGTAAATGAGTTGTCACGTTTACCCGGTACGTATTGTCAGCTTCCTGGTCTCCACCGAACAACTCACTGAATTCATCTCCTAGGTTAATGGTGAATTTAACATCATCAATCAAATCCAGGTTGCCATCGTCCAATATTTCTGAAACAATGATTTGATCGACAGGGAGGTAAGTAAGAGGATCGTCTTCTGGCAACTCTTGTATCGGAAAGATTATTTCCGCTTTGTTGAGAATTTTGTCAGAAAGATTTTCTGAGTAAGGTACTTCGATGACAAAATTAATGCCGGACATGCCCTGTACAAACAGCAGGCTATCTGTGGTTGGCGCATTTTCACCAATATACTGTCCTTCAATATCAATAGCTGAGGTGCTGTAGTCGTGGGTATATTTTGCAGTCACAACGTTGTCTGGAAATATGGGGAAAAGGTATTCAAAGAAATTTGTGTCTTCATGATAATAGACCGTAATTCCGGTAATGCCCGACCTGAAATTAAAGCTGGGCATACCCTTGTTCACTGAAGTCGGACGAAAACAAATACCTTTTATTAGCTCTTCAAATTCATCGACCCCAAGGCTGTCTATAGCAAAAAGATCCTTATCAAAATTATTTATATTGAGTGGAATCCTAATCTGGGGCGGCAGGACGATATCAGCGTCCAACCTGGGAGAAAAGATTTCCACGGAGTCATTTACCATCGGTAGGTACGCATATGTGCCAATGAGTCTATCAACCTCATAGTCCATATTGGAATAAAGGGTATCCGTAGGGAAAGGGTCTTTAAGCTGGTACACTTCAAATGTAAATTCTTCTTCCAAAAAACCATAAGATGATCTTGCATCATACGGTAAAACCATGATGACAGAATCAAGTTCTGCATTGGGTTCGTTGAAGCTGGGCAAGGAAAAATTTTGCGTCGGTTGGATATAAACTTCGGAGCCCGTTGTCCCAAATATCGGGTCTTCGTAGACACCCAACGGAAATATTTGACTGTTGACAGATAGGCTCTGAGGGTTGAAAGTTCTGATAGAGTCTTCTGCCACATTATATGCCCGGATGGTCAAAGTATCGGTAAAATCAATATCGAGTTGGTCTCCAGCCAATAGCTCCGATCCGATTACAGTAGGATCATTGCATGCACTTTGGATGATCAGAGATACTATACCGATTATGATGAAATAGACACGATTTTGTTTCATGCTGATTGGTCAAAAAAATCAAAAACAAACGTCGGGATTCAAATAGCTGATTTGGCCATATGAAAGACCTGTTGGTCTGTTTTTGTTTCGTTCAATAATATTAACGAATTGAATATCAAGGAAAGAGAGTATTCAGAAGGACGGAGAGTTGTATTTGGTGAAAAGCAATTGACAATGTCTGTGCTATTTACATTGCCAATTGCTTTGTTTGTGGCTATTGTTCTACTGTTTCTTCCTCTTCCAGCAGCGAATGATAAAAATCGAGGTATGCACTCAAAAACTCATCTTCAGTCTTGTACTCAAGCACTGGCAATGATGTATCTGAGAAAAGTTCTTCCTGGTCATCGTTCATTTCTTCACTTCCTCTGATCAGTGCATCCGAATAAGAAGCGGCTCCTTTGTCGAGTGTAACACCTGTGCCGTTCAGGTATACAGAAAGGTTTTCTTCAGACATATTGTTGATCGAAGCTTTCTCGACGAAAGATTGATCGAAGTGCTTACCAAGTGAATTATTGTAAACAGAATAAATAATTTTTGAATGGTGGAACAGAGGTTCCGTCTTGTAGGCCTCTCTGATAAAAACCGGGATCAGACTGGTCATCCAACCGTGGCAATGTACGATATCGGGTGGCCATCCAAATTTGCGGACTGTTTCGATGACCCCTTTGCAGAAGAAGATCATCCGGTCTGGGTTGTCGCTAAAAGGATTTCCCTCATCATCCGTGAATACTTGTTTGCGCTTGAAAAAATCATCATTGTCTAAGAAATAGACCTGCATGCGGGCATTTGGTAGAGAAGCAACTTTAATTATCAATGGGAAGTCGTCGTCGTCAACGATGATGTTCATGCCGGAAAGCCTGACAACTTCGTGAAGCCGGTGCCGGCGTTCGTTGATAGTTCCATATCGGGGCATTAGTACTCTTATTTCCATCTGGTTATTCTGGGCATATTCAGGTAATTTCCTGACAATAGTGGAAATCTCTGAAAGGGCAGTGTACGGATCCATTTCTTGGGTCACGAAAAGAACTTTCTTCTTATCAGTCATATCAGATCTCTATTGTTTTTTGTTCAAAAAATAAGATTTTGACCTTTCAAAATCGACTGCAAAGATAATAAAAAAATAAGGGGAATTTTAATCGCTTTTGACACATTTATTTTTATATGCCCCCTGAAATTCTTTCAATGTGAGCGGTATTCAGCGCCTAAAGTTCAAAAAGATAATTAGGGAATTTACTTGCAAAATACCCTACTTTCGCCCACGCATCAGAAGATGTGCCCATCAGAAGAGTACCTCCTGATTTTAATCTAAAAAATGCGTGTAAACATTCTACTATGTTATTGTTCAAAAAAGTTAAAGATCTGCAAAGCTATCTGGAAACTGAGCGCTCGAGAGGGCAGTCCATTGGGTTTATCCCGACCATGGGAGCTTTGCATCAGGGGCACTTGTCACTGGTACAAAACAGCCTGGAAACGACAGATATTTCTGTAGTCAGCATCTTTGTAAACCCTACCCAGTTTAATGAACAAGGAGACCTGGCCGTTTATCCCAGGACCCCTGAAAAAGATATTGACCTACTGGTCAGTGTCGGCTGCCAGGTATTGTTTATGCCTGATGTCAATGAAGTTTATCCGGATGGGCTGGAGCCCGGTTTGACATTGGAATTTGGTGACCTGGACAAGTCAATGGAAGGCGCTCACCGTCCGGGGCATTTTGAAGGTATGGCACAAGTTGTAAACAGGTTGTTACAGATTGTTATGCCGGACAGTTTGTATATGGGGCAGAAAGATTTTCAACAATTCACGATCGTAAAAGAGATGATCAGGCAATTGAAGCTGAAGGTGAAATTGGTGATGTGTCCGATTATCCGGGAGAATGACGGTCTTGCCATGAGTAGCCGGAATGTGCGCCTGACCAAGGAGCAGCGCCTGGTGGCCACTAAAATTTACCAAACACTTTCGGCAGCCAAGGAAAAAGTGAACCAGGCATTTCCCAAACAGATAGAAGAGGAAGCAATGGAAATGCTTGCCATCCCGGGTATGAAACCGGAATATTTTTCCATAGTTGATGGGGAAACACTCCGGCCGGTCGAGGTTTTTGAAGATGTTAAGTTAGCGGTGGCCTGTACGGCAGTGAGGGTAGGGGAGGTACGACTGATAGACAATATGATTTTGAAGTGGAAAGAGTAATATTGAATTTCTACTAGTAAAATGTTGGTTGTCAAACGCTTACAAAGTTTACAATTTATTTATTTATTTTATTGGTTATTCAATAGTTAATTAAATTGATTTTTCTTTTACATTTGCCGCCGCAAGAGAAGATTACACACAAACACTAAGTTGGACGGAACACTACCCGCTCAAATACATTAACCATCTAACTTACAAAGACATAGCTGATGCAAAAGGAATTTCAATATATGGTAGATTTCAGACTGCCAACCATCCTGTCCGAGGACTTTCTCAAACTCATCCCTTTTCAGCGAAATATCATCAACAAACTTTTTCGGGAAGGTAAACTGGTCAATTATGCCCTGTCTCTCGATACTTCCAAAATGTGGGCTGTCGTGGCTGCCAGCGATGAATCGGAGGTAGAGGACGTACTCCAGGAATTGCCCCTTACCCGATTTATGGACTTCAGTATCAATATGCTGACTTTCTACAACGCTGTTGAAGGCGAGACTCCTGCTTTTTCTCTTAACTGATTTTTGGTTGGGCATTTTCCCTTTTCAAGAAGGAGAATTCACTTGATTCACTGAACCAAGCGGAATACATGACGTAATTGCCGGCGATCCGCTGTACTGTTTCTTTAAAGATTTCAGGTGAAATTTGTTTGATTTTTTTGGCAGGGACACCAGCGTAGATATGCCCTGCTTCACACCGGGTCTTCTCCAAGACCACAGCACCCGCTCCTATCAGGCAATTCTCTTCTACGATGGCATGATCCATTACAATAGCCCCCATTCCAACCAGCACATTATCATGAATCGTACAGCCGTGTACAATGCTTCGGTGGCCCAGGCTGACATTGTTCCCAATAGTGGTGGCCGCCTTTAGATAAGTACCGTGGATGATGGCCCCATCCTGTACATTTACCCGGTTCCCCAAGCGGATACTGTTCACGTCGCCCCGAACCACCGATTGAAACCAAAAACTGCATTCGTCCCCCGTTATTACGTCCCCTATGATGGTTGTATTCTCTGCCAAATAACAATCCCTGCCGAATTGAGGGGTGAAATCTCTAACCGTTTTAATGAGTGCCATTAATTATTGTATTTACAGAATTTCGAAGCCCCCGGTTAACCATATGTCAACCGGGGGCTTCGAATTAGAATTATTTGATTTTGATTTAGCAGGTGATTTACTCCTGTAAATTAAATTCTGAAGGAGGTAAATTTAGCTGTTCACTTCTACCTCTTGTAAAATTTCATCCAAAATCTTTATCAAAGCAGCCTTTGTGGCAACACCGACTTGCCTTTTCACCTCCGATCCATGTTTCAAAAAGACAACGGTCGGAATGCTTCTGATACCGTATTGAGTTGCAATGTCTGGATTATTGTCAACATCTACTTTACCGATAATTGCCCGGCCTTCATACTCTTCTGAAAGCTGATCAATGATGGGGCCGATGAGTCTGCATGGACCACACCAAACGGCCCAGAAATCTAAAACGGCTACACCACCTTTTTCAAGAACTTCTGTTTTGAAATTTTCGTCTGTGATTTGTAATGCCATATTGCGATATTTTTTGTGTTTAGAAATTAATTTGATTCAACGGGTTATTTAACAACAAGACCCTTTAAAAGTTGCAAAGTTAGGAAAAGATTGAATGGTGCCTGCTATTTTGCGCACAATCATCGAAAGATGCTGCTCTGGAGTCTGTAGCAAAATTTTATTGCTAAAGCACTGATTTTAAAAGAGCAATATGAAACAAATGAGTGTAGGAACAGAAAAAAATGTTCATTTGTTTGCTAACTTATCATTTTGCTCGTTCTTTTGCAGCTGAAAAAAATCTAACAAATCAAAAATGGCTGAAAAACTAGACAGAACTGACCTGAAAATTCTTCAGATCCTGCAACAAAACTGTAAAATAACCAACCTTGACCTTTCCAAGAAAATTGGTCTATCCCCGGCGCCAACCCTCGAAAGGGTGAAAAAGCTGGAGCAGGCTGGCTATATTGAAAGCTACCACGCGCAGGTCAATCCGCAGAGTATCGGGTTGAATGTGCAGACTTTCGTGCAGGTTTCTTTGGCCTGGCAAAAGGAAAATGCCTTGAATAATTTTATGGAAAAGCTGAAAGGCATCGATGAAATAGTGGAATGCTACATCATCACCGGCGAGGCAGATTTTCTCCTCAAAATTATTTGCAAGGATATCCCGACTTACGAACAGCTCCTTTTCAAAACACTTTCACAAATTGAAGAAATCGAACGCCTTAAAACCTTGATGACCCTTTCCACTGTCAAGAATTCGAAGGTGCTTCCTTACGAATACGACTAAAACTTCAGCAGGCATTGGTACTGCCAATGCCTGCTGCCTGTCACCTTTCTTTCCCCTTTATTTTGCCGGCAAAAAATACATTCTTTTGGCAACTTTCCGACCCTGGCCTCATTAAGGAAACCTTTCTACTGGGTACCATGCATGTGCAGGATCTAAGGGCTTTTTCCAATCTCGAATTTATCAAAGAAAAAATAGACAGCGCGGATGCATTCGCAGCGGAATACCATCTTGGTGATAAAAACATGGGGCTGGCAGCCAAATTAGGCCTACCCGCCGGAGTCTCCCTGAACGGGCTCATTCCTGAAAAAAAATACTTCAAGCTTCGGAAAATCATCCTCAAATCTACTGGTATCGACCTTGACTATTTTCAAAACATTTCGCCGTTCATGCTGACCGGACTGATCGGATCTCAGCTACTGGGAAAGCATATGCCCCAATCGCTCGACGAGCATCTTTGGAATTATGCCAGAGACCACAACAAAACAATGCTGGGCATTGAAACTTTTGAAGAGCAAATACAGGTATTGGAACAAATTCCACTGGATGATCAGGTGAAGATGCTTCTTGGTTTAGGCAAAAACATAAACCGCTTTAGAAAACATACACTGCATTCAGCCAATTTATATCAACAGGGAAAGTTCAAACAGCTTACCAAGTCAGTCATCAAAAATGCGGGTAAGCTGCGCAAGGTTTTGGTCTATCAAAGAAATGAAATAATGGCGGACCGAATACATGCCCTCGCTCAGGGCCAGCGCTTATTCGCCACTGTAGGAGCCGGTCATTTAGGAGGTGGAAAAGGAGTGCTGCGCTTACTAAAAAGGAAGGGTGTAAAAGTCTCACCGGTCTTTCAATCGGATAATTGAAAAGTCAATCCAAGTCCAAGATATGGCTGATGATTGCCCAACGTCCCCATTTTGGGGCCAATCCGCATACTCAGGTCTTCGCTCACATCAAACGTCTTGAGGTGACAATCGACAAACGCTTCAGCGGTCTGCACAAGATGAAGCGCAAATAGCCCGATGTAGGATAATTGTCTGTTTCTATCGAAACCATCCCTGATCCTGCGATAGTCGCTTGCATCCAAAGTGGAGCCACTGAACCGATGAGACTCACCTGCTAATTCGGCGATATAGATATCCCTGTAAAGGTTGTAACCTGAAGTGTTGTAGTCAATTGCAATGATCAGCAGCGTGTAGCCACCATAAACGAACGGCAGTTTCCACCAGCGCTTGTTATAGATCTGTCCGCCACCGGGAATGGCCATCGAGAGGAACAAAGCTTTCTTGGGATTTGGGTAGTCTTCTTTGCTGAAAATATTTCTTATAAATCCTTTTTTCTTCTTCTTCACCGATACAATAGAGGGGGCGACTACGGTTGAGTCAGGAATGGAATCGGTTGTAATTGCTATTGAATTTGGAGATAAAGTGGCGGCAATGCTATCGGGAACTTGGCCGAACAAAACGGCCGGCAACAGCCAGCTAAAAATGAAAAGGATATATTTTTTACCTATCATGAGAATGGAACGCTGGTATGGAAGCTGCTGTCTTACGTTTTCTTTACGTTAACACCCCGTCGGATTGCCTACCTTTCGATCAAGTCCAATAGGCGGTTGAGGTCATTGGTGGAAGAAAAGGGAATACTGATTTGTCCGCTTCCATTCGGTTTTACTTTCAAAGCAACCTTGGCACCGAGATAATCCTTTAAATTGTTTTCTACCGAAAGGTAATCGCCCGATAAATTGGAAGCAGCTCCGGGGTTTTTCTTTTGCGCAGGTTCCCGGTAGCTTTTGATTAGCTTTTCAGTGGCCCTTACGGATAACTCTTTTTCTATTACTTCTTTAAAAACGACATTTTGGATCGTCAGATCTTCCACCCCGGCAAGGGCACGGGCGTGTCCCATGCTCAGTATACCTTCTTTCAGTGCTTTTTGAATGTCGGGCGGGAGTTTTAAGAGTCGAAGAAAATTGGTGATGCTGACCCGGCTCTTCCCGACGCGGTCTGCAAGGGCTTCGTGCGTCAGGTCGCATTCTTCAATCAGCCGCTGGTAAGTAATGGCCACTTCGACGGCGTTCAGGTTTTCCCGTTGGATATTTTCTACCAGCGCCATCTCGATCATTTCCTGATCATTGGCCAGTCGAATGTAGGTTGGGATTTCTTCCAAACCCGCCAGTTTGGACGCTCGCAACCTTCTTTCCCCGGAAATCAACTGAAAGGCTTTGTCGTTCAACCGGCGGACGGTGATGGGCTGGATGAGCCCATGAACCTTCAACGAATCGGCCAGTTCGCCAAGAGCTTCTTCGTCAAATTCTTTTCTTGGCTGAAATGGATTGACTTCGATCTGTTGGATCGGAATCATGGCTACTGTGTTAGATAATTCCTTTACCACCTCTTCGGGGGTCTCCATCGATGAAAGCAGGGCATTTATTCCTCTTCCTATCTGGGCTTTGGTTCTTTTTCCTGAAAGCTTTTTTGCCATTTCTTAATTCACTTTGACTTAAAATGATATATGTGTCGCTGGTGCCTTGTTCAATTGGAAATTAAGCGGTTTAAAAACTGTTTTGCGCTGAAGGTCAATTGGTTAGCAATTTTTAATTTTCCAATCTTTTGATTTTAGACAGAAAATTCATCCCTCGAAAGCTAAGCGAGGACGATCGCATCGTTGTTGCGGATCAAAAATTCTTTCGCAAGGTTGAGAAAGTTGGTCGTTCCCCGGCTGCCCGCATCGTACATTACTACCGGCAAGTGCATATTGGGCGCTTCACTGATCTTTGAATTCCTGTGAATGATCGTGTTGAATACCTTTTCCTTGTAAAATCCACGAACTTCATTCACTACAATATTGGCCAGGCGTAACCTGCGATCGTACATTGAAAGTAAAATGCCTTCGATGTCGAGCGAAGGGTTGAGGTTTTTCTTGACCCGACTAATGGTCTGTTGGAGCTTGCCCAAACCTTCCAAGGAAAAATATTCACACTGAACCGGAATGAGGACAGAATCGGCAGCAGTCAATGAATTGACGGTGATGATGCCCAAAGAAGGGAGGCAATCGATGATCACATAGTCATAATCCTCTTTGACTTGACTGAGCACCCCGCGCATCACGTATTCCCATTTATCTCTTCTGGCCAGTTCTATCTCGGCCCCGACCAGATCTATATGAGAAGGCAGTAAGTGAAGATTGGGAGTATCTGTCTCGTATATCGCTTCTTTCGTCTCTAAATCGTTTACCAGACAGTCATAGAGGCTTTCTTCGATATCGTCCTGAAATACCCCGACACCAGAAGAAGAATTGGCCTGGGGGTCAGCATCTACCAACAATACTTTTTTCTCTAAAATGGCCAGGCAGGCCGATAGGTTGATGGCGGTGGTTGTTTTACCGACCCCGCCTTTTTGGTTTGCTATTGCTATAATCTTTCCCATTGATCAAGGTTTGGTTGCTGGTTCAAGGATTTTGGTTGAAGGATCTTAGCTTGACCAACGCTCCCTAAATCCCTTCGACTTTTTCGCCAACTGTGGGCAAAATCAGATTTTTACCACGTTTTTCAAAAGCGGCCTTTGCAGCAGCGTGATCTATTTCGATGTATCCAAAAGTATCGAAATGACAGCCGATAATGGTATCACATTCGATGTATTCAGCAGCGATAGCTGCGTCATCATACCCCATCGTGAAATTATCTCCGATCGGCAAAATGGCAAAATCAAGTTTAGGGCACGTTATCGGGATCAATTTCATATCGAGTGTAAGTGCCGTATCACCTGCAAAGTAGAAACAGGCATTTTTGTCCCAGATGACAAAGCCACCTGGATTGCCTCCGTAGGTCCCATCCGGTAAAACGGAAGAATGAACCGCATTCACATATTTCACCGTGCCGAAATCAAATGACCATTTTCCACCGTGGTTGAGCGGGTGGCCCTTTATTTCCTTGCTTTCATACCAGGTAACTATTTCATAATTGGAAATGATCTTTGCATCGTTTTTTTGGGCGATCGTAGCTGCATCGGCGACGTGGTCACCATGCCCGTGAGACAGGAGCACATAGTCCGCTTCAATCGAATCGACGTCGATATGAGCTGCTTTTGGATTGGGCGATATGAATGGGTCAAACACGAGGTTCTTGCCGTTCATCTCGATCAAAAAGGAGGATTGTCCGTAAAAGGTGATGTTCATTTTTATCCTTGTTTTATTTGGGAAAATTTATGTCCTGGCTGGAAAATTTCCACAAAAGTAAACTTTCGAAATGGGATTGTATAGATAAATGAAAGAGATTTTTTTTAAGCATTGAATTGCTAATTACTGCGTTTTTTGTTTAAAAAAAAAGTAAAAAAAGTTGAACAAACCATGAACCAATGATAATTGGCTGTGTTTGAGACCTGTTATTTTAATTGAATAAAAGTATTCACTAACCAAAAAATGTAAGTGGTCGGCAAGGACTTGGTTCATCAAGGTTTTGATGATAAAAATCTTTTGGATGATAAAGGTTTGAGCCGTGCCCAAAAAGTATTATGAAAAAGTTTCAATTTTATTTAAGCGTCTTCCTTGCTTTCGCCCTAATTGTACCTTTTACCTCTTGTGGAGATGATGACAGCGATGACGCTCCGACTCCACAAAGCATCGTTGAAATCGCTACTTCTGATAGTCAGTTCAGTACATTGGTTGCTGCATTGGACCGGGTAGGATTGGTAGGTGTTTTGGAAGGAGATGGCCCTTTCACTGTATTTGCCCCAACCGACGCAGCCTTCCAGGCGGCTGGTGTCACAGATCTGAATGCCTTTACCGACGAGCAATTGACTGAAATTTTGTTGTACCATGTTTTGGGTGCTGAAGTATTTTCCGGCGACATTGCTGATGGTCAAACCTACGTGACCACTGCGGCTACGACTGGGCCTGGCAATACTCAGTTATCTATGTTGATTGAGAAATCGGCTGCTGGTGTGGTTATCAATGGCGGAATCAATGTTACAACTGCGGACGTGGACGCAACCAACGGTGTAATTCATATTGTGGACAATGTTATTCTTCCATTGGATGTTGTTGGTCACGCAGTGGCAAACAGTAACTTCACTTCTTTAGTATCTTCTTTGCAAGCAGCTTCTGGTGACTTGGTCAATGTGCTTTCAGGAGATGGCCCATTCACCGTTTTCGCACCGCTGAATAGCGGGTTTGATGCTATTTCAACAGTGACAGCTGATCTAACTGCAGATCAGTTAGCTACTGTTTTGACATACCACGTTGTAGCAGGAAATGTTTTGTCAAGTACTTTGACTGACGGACAGTCCGCAGAAACCATCAACACCGAGAATATTACCATCAACATTGATGGTTCAAATGTTACCATTACTGATGCGAACGGAGGAAGTGTGACAGTTGTCTTGACTGATGTACAGGGAACAAACGGAGTTATCCACGTAATTGATAACGTACTCATCCCGGCTAACTTGTAATGATTTTTTCTCCATAGTCATATAGTCATAAGCATAGCCCTTGGCAACTATTTGCCGAGGGCTTGTTTTTTACCCGCTTTTTACCATTTTTAAAATCTTGTCAGTCGGAGGGTAAATAATGATTTCAGTCCGACGGTTCAGTCGCCTTCCATCTGAAGTGTCGTTAGATGATCTGGGTTTAGAATCTCCTTTACCCCCAGTGATGACCTGGTTAGGATTGATGCCAAATTCGTCGACCAGCATTCTTGCCACGGGAGTAGCTCTTAGCACACTCAAGTCCCAGTTGTCTTTTAGGCTTCTGGTGCGAACGGGCTGGTTGTCGGTATGGCCTAAAACCAAAATGTCCATCTGCGGATATTGTAGTATAACCATTGCAATGCTGTCCAGGATTTCATAAGCGTTGTTAGACAGCCGGGTAGACCCTTTTCGATAAATAGATTTTTCGGACAAAACAATATAGCCAAGGCCATCTTTTACTTCGAGTGAAATTTCATCGTTGGAATAACCGTTCAGCTTACCGGCCACTTTACCGATCAACTCTCTTAACTGCTCTTCCTGTTCTTCCACCGCCATTTTATAACCATCGATTTTCGCCTGTTTTTCGGCCAGTTCTTGATTCTTTTGCTGGAGTACCCCTCCTAATTCCTCTTGCTTGTTGAGGGACTGATCGTTGAGGGTTCTGATTTGAGCTTCCAGATTGTCAATTTGGGCCACCTGCTTATCGTAAATTTCCCGCAGGGCGTTGCCCTCTCCTGTCTTTTCAGCCAGCTGTAACTTCAACCCGGCAATTTCCTTGTTCAGTTGCAAATTGTGGTTATTGATTGCCTGGAGTGTGCTGTCACAGGCATTTCGTCTTTCAACCTCAGAGAGGAACTTTTTTTTACTTACACAAGAAAACAAAGGAAGCAAAAAGAATATGAGGAGTGCGCCAAGGCAGTTGGCAGAAAAAGTTTTACTCATGGTATCTAAGTTGGTATGAAGGCAATTTCAGATGCAATTATCCGAGTTGTCCCAAATGTGAAACTTTGAAGATGGGTAGTCAACTCAGGAAGCAGTTGCAAATTGCCTCCTAAGTCATAGTCATAGATTTGCTTACTTAACAGTGACCAAAATTATCGTAACCGGAAACTGGAAGCACCCAATAAACCAATGTCAGTGTAGACAGCTACCCGATAATATCCAGATCTGAGCTTTTGTTCTAGGTCATGATTGAAAGACAGGCGTTGACTTTCTTCGACATCGACTTCCTGCATTTTTACGGCCTGGATATCCATCATTTGTCCGTTTACATTTACCTGGGCCTGAATTGGGTTCGAATCTTTGATAGGCGTGCCTTTATCATCGGTTATTACAAGATAAAGTGTCCTGATCCCTTGATATTTGGGATTAACATTAGTGAGGTCAAAACTGACCGTAATTCTTTTAGCCCGTTTAGATTTGGCTGTTGCTTTAGGTTTCTTTTTTTCGACTTCGACCCTGAAGGCACTTGCTTTGAAGTTGGCCAAGGTCAATTTTTTGAGCTCATCCTGAATGGTAGAATTCAGGTCTGCCAGGGCCTGGTTCTCAGACTTTGAGGCGGCCAGGTCGGCGGTCAGTTGGCCAGTCAGTGTTTTAAGAGAATCGTTTTCGAATTTCAGGTTGTTGATCGACATTTCCAGCTGGGCTTTGTCGGCCAGCAATTGCTCGATTTGTACTTTTAGGTTGCCTGATTCAGATCTGGTTCTTTTTTTCAAACGCCTGATAACGGCATCTTTTTCAGCTACCTTTTTTTCTATTTCTTCTTTGGAATTTTGCAATGATTCATTTTCTATTGCCAATTCTTCATAAGCTATTGTCAGGCTGTCCACTTCGTTGGCCAACTTGTCTTTTAAGCCGTTAAGATTGTCGATCTCGGAGGAGAGGTTTTTATTTTGGAGTGCAAGATCCTGGCTCTCCTTACTTGATTTAAAAGCCATGTATCCTACCCCAGCCAGTAAGAGCAGAAGTATAATGATGAGAATAGTAAGTCCCCTTTTTGCATTCATGTTGTATTAGTTATGTTGAGAAATGAACAATAGCGCCAAATTTATAAATCTAATTGGCGTCAAGGAAACTTAGCAGGTGATTATTCTTGCGAGGTAAATTTTAGACTGCTTTTCGCTTGAATCGACTGGTGGATTTGGGGAAAACCATTTGGAGAAATTGAGTTTTTAAACAACTTCATTATTAAACTGTTAAATTAATGTAAAAGAGATTAGTTTTTTATGTAATGTTTTTCTTCTTGATTCCAATAACTTACCTTTGTAGGATTAAAACATTTTCGAGAAGTAAAATCCCATTTAATTACCTAATCAGATATTGAACATCCAAATCCTTATTGATTTAGGGATAAGTATATGTGAAATATTACCCTGCTGGGTTATCGGCTTAATTAACCGATCTGCTATGTTTGCATGATCACTCCTTTAAGTCAAATATTACGTTTCCAGTCTGAATCTTTCTAGTTAGATTAATGATATTGCCTCTAGATACAAGTTTGGATAAGTTGCCTCTAAGTAATGGATTGAGCTGACCATCAGTAAATGTGGTTTAGTTCATGAACTAATTACTTAACACTAACATATAAACCCGAAATTGATGAACACTACTCCCATCAAGCAACAGGAACTGATATTCCAAAATATGGCAAAAGCCAAACAGATGGGCATTGCGCATGTATCTGTTGACGAAGTAATCCACCCAGGAAGGCTTGTCCAAATTAAGGATCGAGAACTGGTCAATTTTTCATCCTGTAGTTATATGGGATTGGAGACGGACCAGCGGTTAAAGGACGGAGCCATAGAGCTAATCAACAATTATGGCGTTGCCTTTTCAGCTTCCCGCGCCTATGTTGGCGTCGAGCCATTCAACGAATTGGAAAACCTGATGCAACAGATATTTGGCTATCCCACTTTAGTCATGCCGTCAACCACCATGTCCCACCTTTCTATCTTACCTCTTTTGGTTGGGAAGAATGATGCCGTTATCCTGGATCACCAGGTTCATGCCAGTGTACAGTTTTCTGTAAAGCTTGCTAGTGCTGACGGAGTCCATGTTGAGATGGTCAGGCATAATAATGTGGAATACCTTGAAAACCGAATCAAGAAATTGAGTGGCCAGTACAATAAAATATGGTACATGGCGGATGGCGTCTACTCAATGTACGGCGACACGGCACCAATGAAAGAGCTTTACCGCTTGATGGATGACCATGATCAATTTCATCTTTACATCGACGATGCGCACGGCATGAGCTGGACAGGAAAAAATGGTGCTGGCTTTGTATTGTCAGAAATTCCCTATCACGAAAAAATGATGCTGGTGACCTCATTGTACAAAGGGTTTGGAACCGGAGGTGCAGCGATTGTTTGTCGGGATGAGAAAATGAAAACTTTTGTCAAAAGCTGTGGTGGAACCTTCATTTTTTCCGGGCCTATGAAACCTGCTACAATTGGATCTGCAATTGCCTCGGCTAAAATTCACCTTACCTCTGAGATTAAGGAGTTGCAATTAAAATTGAAGAAGAGAATTGAATATTTTAAAACCAAAGCACTGTCATTGGGCCTACCGGTCGTCAGCGATGGTAAAACACCAATTTTCTTCATTGGGGTAGGGAAGATCGAAGTCGGATACTCCATGTGCCAGCGTTTGCTCGATGCAGGTTTTCTTGGTGGTATCGCTGCCTATCCGAGTGTTCCCATGGCAAATACAGGCATTAGGGTCATGGTGAACAATCATCATTCTTACGAAGATATTGATAACCTGCTTGCAACAACGGCTAACCTGTTTCACGATGAGCTATCTAAAGAAAGCTATGGATTAGAGACCATTTTTAGAGCATTTCGGATGAGAGGAACTGTGAATACTTCTCTTTCTTAATTTAATCAAGGCTTAAAGTATCCAAAGAAAAATTCAGTTGGGGCATAACATGGCTTGCTGTTTCGAGCAGTCGATGTTGTGCCCCAACTTATTTTAAGTTATTCTCCCCTTTAGTTCCATTCTAATTCCTTTCTATCTTAGAGATAAACTACTGCGCTCTTTTTTCAAGACACAAACCTCATTCAGCAGAAAGGTCTGATCGATCGTATTGGTAGGTCAGGTTATTTTACTTAACTGAAAGAAGTTCAATGTAATACCAACAGTCATTCTGCCTGCATTATTTATTCGGATGTTGCCATCTAATCAGGTATTTGGCAAAATATTGGAACTGATTAGTTTGATTAACTGGATTCCAATGTCTTTACAAATAAGTTTTTCTCGATTAGGTAGTAAGTTCGATAAGGTTTTCCTTTCTGATAGGTTCGTTTCCAATACATTAGATCATTGGAAGGCCAGGCTGCTTGCTATTATCCATCTTTTTATACTGACCTTGGGTTCATTGTTGGAAATAGCAGCAAATGTTATAGTACCTGGTGAAAACCTACCTCCCTTAAAGTTCGGGCTGCTGCTGGTCGTTGTTTTGATGATCATATTCAAACGCTGGGGGAATCTCGTCCTTTCGGGCAATCTTTTGGCGGGCGTTGTTTTTTCAGTCTTATTGTTTGCTGTAACGGATTCGGGCGGATTGTTTTCAGACAACCTGCTTTGGATGTTGATTTGTCCATTATTGGTCCTGCTCTTTGCAGATCGAATTTCTGGTTTTCTCTGGCTGTCAGTGCTGATCGTTTTTACGACCTACCTTTATCTATCTAATGATTATTCCCTGGACTTCTTCATAGCAAAAGTGGCTGAATCTGGCCCTCAGTATTACTTTATCAGTTATATCGGCTTATTTATTACAGTAGTATTCATTGTTTTCGTTTTTGCTACCGGGCAGACTATGATAATCACCGCACTGGATGAAAAACAGAACGAATTGTCCCGCCAGGCTGAATCTCTAAAACAGGCCCACATTCAGCTCAAAGCCATCAACGAAGAATTGGAACAATTTGCCTATGCCGCATCCCACGATCTTAAGGAGCCGTTGAGGATGATTAAAATGTATACGCAATTTATCGACAAACGCCTGGATAAACAATTAGATAATTCCTCAAAAGAATACATGGGATTTGTCGTAGACGGGGTCACGAGAATGGAACGCCTGTTGACCGATCTATTGGAATATTCAAGATTGGGGAGGAATAATAGAAAATCAAAAGATACAGATTTGAACGATGTATTGCTGGCAGTCATCAACAATCTCACGGCTACGATGAAGGAAACGAACACTGCCATAAAGTGCAATGAACTGCCGGTCATCAAATCAACTTCCACCGAGATGATTCAGCTGTTTCAAAACTTGATTTCCAATTCCATCAAATTCAGACAGGACGATGTGACACCGCTCATTCAGATCAAGCACGAAGTACAAGAAGGGGCCCACCACTTTTATTTTATGGATAATGGCATTGGTATCCCGCCAGAAGCATGCGACCGGGTATTCAATATTTTTGAGCGCCTGCACAGTAAAACTGATTATGAAGGAACTGGAATCGGATTGGCGACGTGTAAAAAAATAGTAGATAATCTAGGCGGCAAAATATGGGTAGAACCAGGCGAAGAAGAGGGGACCACTTTCCAGTTCGTAATCCCCGATGATGCCCATTAAAAACTGTGGACTGTGGCAGATAAATCCAATTCATTCTGTTTTCCCTTCACCAAATTCATTCAGCTCCATCCCTCCATAGTACGCCGTATCAATATCTTTTTTCCATTTTACAAAATACGTGATCTGTCCTACATGATAGGAGAAATGTTCCATGACGTGTACCAAAACACTTAGTCCGGTTTCATCAAACCCCTGAATATTAATTGGTTGTACTATTTGTTCCGATGTAAGGAGGTTGAGCACCTGATCCGTTTCTTCCATGACCGCATCCAGTCTCGCAATCAACTCGCTGGTGGGGATCGGACCTTTCTCATTAAACTCAAGCGACCGGTTTCGTGTATCCGGAAGACCGCCCAGGCCACTGACCACCCACTGCCTGACGTTGCCGCACAGGTGCAGTACCAGGTTGCCAACACCGTTACTGTGTTCATTGGGCCGCATCCAGATTTCCTGTTCATTTAATTCGGAAAGGCATTTTTTAATGCGCGGGACACCTTCTTCCATGAGCCGCTTGCGGACTTCTGCGATCAATAATTTTTTAACTTCTTCCATATTATGTTGGTCAAATGATTGTCTGAAACTCAGTGCCGGTGAATATTCGGGAGGCCCTTTTGCCCAAAAAGGAAACACGCTCATGTGGTGGTCCTCTCTTTTTAGTAACTTGCCAACTCTAACCTCAGCAAATATCCCTGCCAGACTGCAAGGTCAGTTTTTCGTAAAAAATAAAAAACAATACACATGAAATATTGCCTCCTTTTTGTCTCGCTTATCTTTTTGGCTGTTGCTTGTGAGCCTCCCGCTTCCTCCTCAGAGCAATACCAGTATGAATTGGCCAACTTTATTGAATTAAAAAAGGATCCATGCTTTGGGACCTGTCCCGTTTACAGTATTAAGATAAATGGTACTGGAGAGGCAGTATACAATGGAAAAAGGAATGTTTCCAAGGAAGGAACCTGGTACCGGATATTGTCTCCCGCGGAGGCCAATGAGTTGTTTATGGCATTTGAAGCATCCAACTTTTGGGACTTTAAAAATGAATATACCGCTCCGGTAACTGATCTTCCTACCACATGGGTAACCTTTGTTCTGGGCGAAAAAAGTAAAACCATTAAAGACTACTACGGGGCACCTGAGTCCCTGAACTCGCTTGAAGCCATGGTTGAAAAAATTGCAGAAGATGAAGAGAACTGGAAGAGGGAACTGAGTATCGACTGATTTTTTTGATTTGTTTTAACATAGCGTCTCAACTGTAGATCAAACCAGATGGACAAAACCAACCAAGAACTCAATGACCGTCTGCAAAAATTAGAAAAGGAAAATCTCCAACTTCGAGCCGAATTGGAGCTGCGCAAAGCAGGTCAGGCAGTTCAGCAGACTACGGGCAATTTTTTTTCAAAAGCCACCACTCGTGTAGTGGCCGGTGCCCGCCTGAAAAAAAGTGTTAAAACCCTGGTCAATGAATTACCGGGAACTCCTTCCAAAGAGGCTATTTCCGATGTGTTGGTCAGTTTGGTCATGCGCCTCACAAGGCTGGGAGCATTTGCCATTCTGGTGGCGGCGGCTCCCTTGTTGATCATGGGGCTGCAAACATTTATTCTCAACCGACAGAACCATAAACTGACCGAACAAAACGAACTGCTGGCTCGCCAAAATCAACGCCTCGACCAACAGATCAACCTGGAGGAAGGCAGCCGGCGCAGCTCTCTTGTTTTTTTCATGAGCAATATTCTGGACCGGATGGAAGATGAACTGCGGAACAATAGAACAAGGAAGCTCAGTGATGAATTGATCGGGCGGATCGTTTCTCTTAGTCAGGCCCTCCGTCCTTATCGGTATCTGGAAAACGATGAACTGACCGAACGCCAGCTGAGTCCCGAACGGGGGCAACTGCTCTTTTCTCTGATCAACAGCAATTTGCACGAAGCGACTTATGATAAAATATACGAGCGCGCAAATTTTAATTATGCCGATCTGCAAGAAGCCAATTTTTCAGGAGGCTACATGAAGGCCGCAAAACTGGCTAACTCTTATTTTTATAAAGCTAACTTTAACGAGGCCAACCTGGAAGGAGCTGACCTTTCTTATGCCTATTTGGTGGAAGCTACATTCACGTACACCAAAATGGACAGAGCAGATCTCAGCTATACGAATTTAAGAAAATCTGTGATGGAGGATATCAGTATGCAAAACGGTAACCTGGAAATGGCCGATCTTAGGGAGATTTACCTGGAGGGCGACTTCAGGGGGTGCTGGCTGGAAGGCATCATCATTCAAAAAGCCACCCTGGCAAATGTTGACCTGCGCGGGTGCCGGTTTCGCTCTGAAGCTTGGCTCGATAGCTTGCGGAACTACAGGTTGAAAGGCTTTTCCTCGTTGGTGGATTATTATGAACCCGTCATCAAATTTCAACCCAAAGGACTTTTCGTCGATACTGTTTTCCAGTTGGAACTGGACAAAAACTCTCCTGCTCTGGAGATGATTACCTGCAATCAGGCTGCCCACGAAATTGTAGCATCGAGCTGGGAAGTAATACAGGCGAAACAAAGAGAATCAAAGGCAGGTAGCAACATAAAATTGTATCCGGTAAAAAGCCCTTACCCGCTGGAAGACCTTGGTGTTTTGCAAGATTCCCTCTTTTTGTTTAAGCTCTCCGCCTCAAAAGAACCGCTCATAAAACCCTTGATGTGGATTCAGTACAACCACCGTCTGCAAGAGCTGTGGGAAATAGACCCGACGGGAAACCATTTATTACGGAAATTAGACTTTGATACCAAGTTGTTAAATCGAGAAATAGCTAATTGTGATTAATACGAACAAGCCGAAGTTGTCCCTAACCGACAGAAAGTCAGTCAGTTTGCAACAGGACTAATTTTTTTTATTGAAAAATACAAAAAATGTTAATGTGTTTTGGAACAAGAACAATTAATCTACGTATCACAAATTTTAAAGGAGTATTTATTTTTTCTATAAAAAAAGAGCTACCTTAGCCCCGTATTACGAAAGAACCTCCCTGTCCGATTTAAGTATTTATCACATTCCCTTTACCAGAAAGAACTGTTCTACTACTCCTTTTGCACTTTCAATGTGCCATCTACCCATTCTTATAGTTACCTGTACTCAGGTATGTTAACTAGCTTAACCTTCCTCCTGAACAGTTAAACTTTACCTTCATAAATATCAATTGTTTTACGTTGTTTGAACCATAACATTAACTTGTAAAATAATTACTTTTTTTACCAAACTTATTCTACTATGAACCCAAATCGACACTTTGGATATTTTCATTCTCTCAAGAGATTAATTTTTCAAACGACTTTATTGCTTTTGCTGCCTTGTCTGGCATTTGCCCAGCTGGATGTCACGGTAAGTGGTGTTAGTCCTACTTGTAACGGGTGGACGAATGGTAGCGTTGGGGCCATGGTCTCAAATGGGACACCTCCTTATTTGTACTCATGGAACGGAGGGCCATCCACTGGTAACAACACTTTGGCCAGTGTTGGTGCGGGAACTTACAATGTTGTAGTTACGGATGCCAATAACCAGACTGGCTCCGGTAGCTTTACATTAACTGAACCTGCTGCCCTCGATGTAACGGTTACTTTCACTGGTGGATGCACTGGTGGCGGTACAGCAACAGCTTCGGCTACCGGCGGTACAGGCGGTTATACTTATGCTTGGGATAATGGGGCTACAGGAGCCTCTGTCTCCGGATTGAGTGCTGGTACACATTGTGTAACAGTCACTGACGCAAATGGCTGTCAGAGAGTAGGTTGCGTTAAAATATTTGATGCATTGACCATTGACATGGTCGTGCAAGGATTGGCTTGTTTTAACTTCTGCGATGCGAGTGTGACTGCCAACGTGACAGGTGGGCAACCACCTTACACTTACACTTGGAGCAATGGTGCAACAGGAGGTGTAAACGAAAATTTGGGACCAGGCACTTTTGACGTAACTGTCACTGATCAACAGGGGTGTACCATTACAGGCTCAGCCACTGTGGGCAACCCCGTTCAGATTGACATCACCGTCGATGTTGAAAACCCCCCATGTGCTTCCGGTGGCACCGGATCAGCCACTGCTACAGTGACTGGTGGCACAGCACCTTACACTTATCTGTGGAGCAACGGAGCTACAACCGCAACTGTGACGGGGCTGGCAGTTGGTAGCTACGGACTTACAGTTACTGATTTCCTTGGTTGTACTGGTGAAACCACGGTATTGATCATGGAAGAAGCTGGCATCGACCTGAATGTTCTTTCCACCCCTTCTTCAGAATGTGGTGAAGCTGACGGTACTGCTTCTGTCATCATCAGTGGCGGCACACCTCCTTACAGCATATTTTGGAACAATGGCAGTACTGCTTCTGATGTAGCCGGGTTAGCACCTGGCACTTATACCGTGATGGTAACTGATGCAAACGGATGTGGTGCCAACGCTTCAGTCACTGTGGAAGGTTCGGTTCCTATTGATCTCAACATTACGGGGGTCAATGCCGGTTGTGCAAACAACGGCTCTGCCAATGCCATGGTCACTCCCGGCACCGGAACACCACCATTTCAATATAACTGGAGCAACGGAGCCACGACTGCCATCATCAATAATATCACGAGCGGAACCTATAGCGTAACCGTAACTGATGCGGAAGGATGTACGGCCATGGATCAAATCACAGTGAGTGGCTCATCAAGCATCTCTGTATCCACTACTTCGACCAATACATCTTGCTTTAATACCAGTGATGGTTCCGCCACTGCAACGGTCACCGGAGCTACTGGCCAGGTATTCTATATGTGGAGCAACGGTGGCAGCACGCAGACCATTTCTGGACTTTCTGCCGGTACATACTTTGTAACTGTAGTTGACAATGCCAGCGGCTGTACTGCAACTACCAATGCTTTTGTAAGCCAACCTGCCGAAGTTGAAGCATCTGTAACCGGAGTAGCAGGTGGCTGTACTACTCTTGGCTCAGCAGAGGCCAGTGCTTCTGGTGGAACTGCACCTTATACCTTTGCGTGGAGCAATGGTGATACCGGGCCAAGCATTGATAACTTGTCAGCAGGAACCTACACCGTAACCGCTACTGATGCCAATGGCTGTACCGATGAAGCTTCTGTCTCAATCGCCGCAGGTGGTTCTTTGGATGTAACCGTTGAGATCATTAATGAACCCAGCAGCAGTACTGTTGATGACGGATCTGTGGAGGCTTCTGCCAGTGGAGGGGTTCCACCTTATACTTATTCATGGAATACAACCGCATCTGGTCCGATTCTGACGGATCTTGCTGGTGGTACTTACTCCGTTACTGTTACTGATGTGGAGGGCTGTACAGGGACCGCCACTGTTACTTTGACACAGCTTGGTTGTATTGGTGACCGGGTTTGGGAAGATGTCAATCGGGATGGTTGCCAAGATCCTGGAGAACTGGGAATAGGTGGTATTAATGTGACGTTGAGCGGTACAGACGATGATGGAAACCCAGTGAATATGACTCAGGAAACACAACCCAACGGGTTCTATCTCTTTGAAGATTTGCGACCAGGCGATTATACGGTAACTTTCGATTTGCCAAATAATTTTGCCTTTTCCCCGACCGATGCCTGTACGGATGATTTTAGCGACAGCGATGCTAATGCATCTGGCAGCACCGGTAGTATCAGTCTGGCCGCTGGGCAGTGTAATGTAACGGTTGATGCAGGTATTTTTGATGAATGTATAAACATTTCAACGCCAGGTGAAATTTGCTGTGATCAGTACATCTGTGGTCCGGGCAATGACCCAGATCCATTTACCAGCGTTACACCAGCGTCGGGTGGTGGCAGTCCGGTACAGTACATGTGGATGTTTTCCACGATGAATGTTCCTTTCAATAATAACTTCTGGTCGCCCATCCCAAGTGCTACCAGTGCGACTTATGATCCAGGTCCACTTCAGGAAACGACTTATTTCATTCGCTGTGCAAAAGCATCTGACTGCGATGATTGGTTGGAATCCAATATCGTAAAAGTCGAAGTTGGAATGGAAGCCGTTGCGGCTATTTCCGGACCTGATCTCGTTTGTGTTGGTGATATGGCCACCTACTATGCCGAAGACAACGGTCCCGGTGCAACTTATGAATGGGACTTCGGCCCCTGGGCCACTCCTTCTACTTCGGACGAACAAAACCCAACTGTCACCTGGAATTCATTCGGCGTCGTCTATATCACTTTGACCGTGACCAATAATGGTTGTGTCTCTTCTACTGAGTTAGGGGTTGCGATTTCCAATAGCCCGATCCTTTGTGGCAGCGGCTTGATCATCAATACCAACAATATGGACAATGCAGTGGGTGTCAGCTGGAACATGGAGAAAGTCGAAGGTTCTTACTCCTTCGTAGTGCAGCGCTCGAAAGATGGAGTTGAGTTTACCAATCTGGCAACCATGCCTCAGTCACAGAGTGAAGGTATGAACGAATACAACTTTATGGACTATTTCCCTAACCGAGGCAATGCCGTTTACCGGGTACAATTGATGGAAGACGGGACCCACCACTCTTTCTCGAATGAAGAGCAGGTACAGCGTTTCAAAGAACAACAAATGTTCATGACCTATCCAAATCCGGCATCTGATCGGATCAATATCGAAACCAGCAACGGAGTATCCACTGCCGTTAATGCTGAACTGATGTCCGTTCAAGGTAAATTGATCTCACGGGAACGGATTGCCAAGGATGAAATGATCCACAGTATTGACTTGTCCGGCATGAGGGCTGGTACTTATTTCTTGCGCCTGACTTACAACGACGGGGAGCGGGAAATGATCCGAGTGGTGAAGAAATAAGGCGAAAAATTTAGCTATAATAATTTTTAACCAAGATTTGAGAAGGGCATCCCAGTGGTGGGGTGCCCTTCTTTATATTTGACCTTCGTTTTATTGTCGGCCGATCTAAACCCTTTTTTGTTCTCACTGTTTATTATGGGACTGAAAATGGGTTCTGATTTGTTTGCAATCAGCCTTATTCCTTTTCCAATTCTGAATTTAACCTAAAGCAAAAAATGATAGAAACGATGCTGGAAACTGATATGGAGATTTTAGATGAAATGCAAACCAATAAAGGGGAAAACTTGAGGGATCTAACTTTCCGCCAACCAGTCATGGTTGTCTTCCTCAGGCACTTTGGCTGCGTATTTTGCAAAGAAGCCATGCATGATATTTCTCAGAAGCGAGCATCCTTCGAAGCACAAGGGTTTCAAATTGTATTTATACATATGTCAGATACTGAAACCGCCACTACCTATTTCGAAAAATTTAACCTGAATGGAATCTCGTTTATCAACGATCCGGAAAAGCGTTTCTACCGGGCCTTCGGACTGTTGCGCGGTACCTTCAACCAATTGTATGGACTGCAAACATGGATTCGGGGCTACCAAGTGAAAAAAGAACTGGACCTCGAACTTGAGCTCGCCAAAAAGCTGGGTGATTCGACACAGATGCCAGGAGTGTTTATTCTGATGGATGGTGAAGTAAAGGAAAAATTTATCCACCGCCATGCTGCCGAAAGACCTAATTATGAAAAATTACTGGACTGCTGTATCCGGTAGTTACCTGCTCCGTTAAAGTATTTTCTCCATTCTCCTACCTTTGCCCGCCAAGTTTCTGCTCTAAGGATTGAATGTTCTTATTTGAGAAGCTTGATTTAGGTTTGGCTTTATAGATAAAAAGTTTGCAACTGCTATGTAAAAGATGTGTGCATTATTGTTGGTTATATGCCACTCGCCGGGGTGTAGGCTTTTATCAACCGGCATCAACTTTATTTCATTGAGCCGATTGCTCTGTAATTCGAATTAATTTAACAACTCATGCCAGGCAATTCATTCGGACAAATATTTCGCATTACCACCTTTGGTGAATCCCACGGAGCGGCTATTGGCGTCATCTTGGATGGGTGCCCAGCGGGATTGGAGGTGAACCATGATTTTATTCAATATGAGCTGGACCGGCGTAGGCCAGGACAATCTCGGTTGGTTACTCAACGCAAGGAAAGTGATACCGTCGAAATTCTTTCTGGCGTTTTTGCAGGAAAAACTACGGGAACACCGATTTCCCTGCTCATCCGAAATGCCGATGCCCGATCAAAAGACTACAGCCACATTGCTGATAAATTCCGGCCTTCTCATGCCGATTTTACTTTTCATGAAAAATATGGCCTGCGCGACTACCGGGGTGGCGGCCGTTCCTCTGCCCGCGAAACAGCGGCCAGGGTTGCTGCCGGAGCCATTGCCAAATTGTTGTTGAAAGAAAACGGGATCGACATCCGAGCCTACGTGAGCAGGGTGGGTGATATTGAAGTTGAAAAAGGCTATCAAGAACTTGACCTAACCCAGGTGGAAAGCACACCTGTCCGCTGCCCGGATCTTGAAAAAGCGGCTGAAATGACTGAGCTCATTTTAAAAATCCGGAAAGCTGGAGATACCATTGGCGGGTACGTTTCATGTGTGATCACAGGTTGCCCTACCGGTTTGGGCGAACCGGTTTTTGATAAAATTCATGCGGATCTCGGAAAGGCTGTCCTGAGCATCAATGCCTGTAAAGGATTCGAGTATGGCTCTGGTTTTGGAGGGGTAACCATGCGGGGCTCTGCACACAACGATGAATTTTATAATGATGCTGGAAAAATAAAAACCCGGACCAACCGCTCCGGCGGGGTTCAGGGAGGCATCACCAACGGAATGGATATTTATTTCAAGGCAGCTTTCAAACCAGTTGCCACCATTGTGCAGTCACAGGAGTCGGTCAATGAGGCAGGTGAAAAAGTTGAAGTGAAAGGAAAAGGTCGCCACGATCCATGTGTGCTACCGAGGGCAGTACCGATTGTAGAAGCTATGTCAGCGCTGGTCATCGTGGATCACTTGCTGCGGCATCGGAATTCCCGCAGCAAATGATCAGTTGGAAAGTCTCCCGAAAATCACCCAATAAATTTATAACCTACTCCTCTTACTGAATGGAAATAGACCGGATTGCGCTGGTCTTTTTCAAAATATTTCCGAAAGGATAAAATGAAATTATCAATGGTTCGGGTAGAAGGGAATACATCGTATCCCCAGACAGACTGCAATATCTGGTGCCGGGAAACGACTTCATTCTTTCTGTCTACCAACAGCTTCAGCAGCATTGCCTCCTTCTTGGTCAACACAAAATCACCTTTTTGGCCAGTAGCTTCATAAGTTCTGAAATTCACTTTATTATCTCCAAAGCTGTAGGTCTCCGGTGTATTTTCAGGTGCTTTGCTGGTACGTCGTATTAAATTATTGACCCGCAACAACAGCTCCTCCAGGTGAAATGGTTTGGTCAGGTAATCGTCTGCGCCTCGTTTCAGGCCAGCTATTTTATCACTCATGCCATCTTTGGCCGTCAGGAAAATGATAGGAACTTCCATGTTTGTCAGCCGGATTTGTTCACAAATCTGGAAACCGTCAATTTCGGGCAACATGACGTCCAGAATAATCAAGTCAAAATGTTCTTCTTGAAAATGCTTGATGGCATCCCGCCCGTTCCCGGTGGAAACGACTTCATATTCCTCCAGTTCAAGGTTCATTTTAACGACATCCCTGATGTTTTCTTCATCTTCTACTAATAATATTCTCATGATATAAACAGTGAATGGTGAACGTTGAACGGTGAACGGGGATTACAATTCACCGCTCAATGTTCACCGTTATTCATTAGGCAGATCTATTTTAAAAACTGTCCCCTGGGGTTGGTTGTCCAAAATATTGACATGCCCGTTGTGGGCTTTCACAATTTGATCGACGATAAATAAACCAAGGCCAGTCCCTTTTGTTTTGCGGGTTTCTTCATTGCCTGCCCGATAAAATTTTTCCAGCACTTTTTTCTTGTCTTCATTTGATATGCCCACGCCTTGATCCGTAAAAGTAATGGATGCATTATGGCCGTTGAAATCAAGACCAATATTGATAATGGGTTGTCCTTCGGAATATTTTACGGCATTGTCGACCAGGTTATTGAACAGGAGGGTCATGCCCGCCCGGTCAAGTGTCATGAGCGGTGGCGTACCCGACATACTGTAATTGATCCGTGCTTTGTGGTGCCGTCCTTTGGCTTTCACGATGAGGTCTTGAAACAGTTCAATCAGGTTGACTTCTTCGAAATTCGGCTGGTAGGCCGTTTCCAGTTTTGCCGTCAGCAGTAAGTTCTCGACCAATTGTAACAGGCGTTCATTTTCTTTGAGGGCGGTTCCCGCCAATTGGTCTGCTTTGGGTTTAGCCAAATCCCTTTTGATCAAAGTTTCCAAAACGAGTTGGATGGAGGCGATGGGCGATTTTAATTCATGGGTAATGGCCAACAGGAAATTCCGTTGTTGCCGGTTGGCCTCCACCTGCCGGGAATAGCTTTTATGGATAAACCAAAGTCCGGCTACCAAGGTGAGCACAAAGACGCTCGCCTCACCAAAGATCATCCATTCCTGCCTTTTGTACTGCGAATAAAGTTCTTTGTAAAGATCGGTCTGCAAAAACTCCTGGTTGTCCTGAATTTTACCCTCTGCCGCCATTACAATTTGCATCAGTTCTTGTTTGGCAAAAAAGGCATCCCGGTTTTTGGTAAACAGGAGCATGGCCCACCAAGTGAACGCCAAAAGCATGTAGGCCATGACTATGTATGATAATAAGCGGAGTTTTTGATTTTGCATATGCTTGCAAAAAAAAGGGATTTGCGAAGGTTAATCAACTTTGGAGAGATGGTGTGCCCGCAGCGAGGTATTGTTTCCAAAAAAATGACATGAAAAAAACAAATCCAGACGGGCGTTCATCCTGCATTTTCAACCAGCAATTTTAAGTGTGGGCCAATAGCTGCTTTGCATGTTTTTACGAAAAAACCGGAATGGCTCCTGTCTTTATCGGAGCCGCTACATTCAGTGCCCTACATTTGAATATCACCAATGGCCGTGGCAATTTCTGCCGTGCTTTTGTCAAAGAGCAATTCGGGATCATCCAGCGTGTAGATTTGAGATTTTTTGGTCTTTCCTTTCAACATGTGCTCGCCCAGATCGAGGATGTTAAATTGGTCTTCCTGCCTCAGGTATTTATGCAGCCCTTGGTCGAAAAGGAGGGCATGGCCGGTTTCCCGGGTATAGGATTCCAACCGGGAGGCAGAGTTCACCACATCGCCCAGAAGGGTATAGTCCTGTCTTTTTGTGGAACCAACATTGCCCTGTACGACCGTTCCCGCAGAAATCCCGATGCCACAATAAGCGAGTTTGACAAATGGAGAGCCCGATTGCTTTCTCTGCATCCCCAACGCCTTGATAATGCCGGCTCCAGCCTGTAGCGCAGCGTTGGCCTTTTCGATCGGATAGTAAGCCATGAATCCATCGCCGGTCAGTTTGCCGATACTCCCACCTGAATCCTGGATGTTTTTGCTTGCGATCTCAAAGTAAGTATACAAGAGTTCCTGCATACCGGGCAAGTCGATTTTTTCCGTAATCGTGGTAAAGCACAGCAGGTCCGAAAACATGACGACCAGGTCTTCTCGCTTAAAGCCCCAGGTTTGAGGCTCTGATCCACTTTGGATGCCTTTTAGAATTTCTTTTGGAACATATTGTGTCAATATTTGATGGGTCTTGGTCAGCGAATCCAGCAGGTTACGGATCGGCATGATCAAGGGATATTTTTGATCGTCGAGGAAGACCGTTTTCATTTTCCACTCAACGTACATCCTGTGGGAAATATTCTTTTCAATATTCAGGATGAAGATATCGTCGTGCCGGGGGTCGGCTTTGATGCGTTCAAAACAGCGGTCGATGTCTCTCTCCTCACCTTCAATAATTTGGTAGAAAACACCCCTGAAACACAGCAGCACACCGGTAAGGTTGTCCCTGGCATTATTGACTTCTGATATCCGGCCTATTTCGCGAATGTCTTTGAGGGAAGTACTCTTGCTGAATGAGCTGATGTAGGTAAGTCGATTCATCTACGCAAGGTAAGGAATGATCAGGATTTCGACTTCCTGTTTGTTTTGGCAAAAGGGATATAAACGGGGAAATAATATTTCTAAAGTTTCAATATTTAATGAAATTAAAGCTCGTTTTTGACTGTTTTTTATTCATTTTTAAGCAAATAATTAATTAGACTTCGTGCGGATAACTGAAATTGCTGGGTTAATTTTAGGTAAAATTCCATCTGCTTACGTTTTTTTTCAAAAAAATAATGTAGATACATGGAAATTAAATTATTGATTATCAAATATTTATATTTTAAGATAAACAAAATACTACAATAATGTACTTTTGTTTAACTAAGATAATTGTAAAAGTTAAACAAAATGTCCTATCTTTGTTGCACAAAACAATCACAAAGCAGTGTTTCTAACCAAATAAAAGTTCCCTTATCATGAAAAATTTCAATTTTAATCAACGATTTGACGAGCTAACACCCGTACTCAATGCCTTCGCTTACAACCTCACCCAGGATGTGGATGCAGCAAAAGATCTTTTTCAGGAAACAGCTTATCGTGCCATGAAGAACCGTGAGAAATTTGATCCGGGCACCAATCTCAAGGCATGGCTTTTTACCATCATGAAAAACATTTTTATCAATAACTATCGTCGTAAGAAGAAAGCCAATGTCATAGCTGATTCAACGGACAATATGTTCTATATCAATTCGGGCAAGGACTCTATCAGCAATCGTGGTGAAGCCAATGTATTGATCAAGGAACTCAAGAACATGATTGAAAAATTGGAAGACAGCATCCGCGTTCCTTTCCTGATGCACTACCAAGGTTTTAAATATCAGGAGATAGCCGATAAGTTTGACTTGCCCCTCGGTACGGTCAAAAGCCGTATTTTCTTCGCAAGGAGAGAATTGAAAAGCCAGATCAAGAACCGTTACAAGCACGTAGATGAAATGCTCCTCAGAGCTTGATTTTATTTACCAGAATTGAACCGGATTGAGCTGGATGTGGACAAGCGGTAGAGTCAGCAGTTTTTCCGAAATATATAATGAAGGCTCGAATACACAGATGAGTGATTTCATCAGAGAAGAGGAAAACTTGTTTGGACGTATTTGGCCAATCTAAACAAATAAGCCTAATTACTTTTGTTACATTAAAAGGGTCTCAGTACTTTTTGCTGAGACCCTTTTTTTATTTGGTATACTGAAAGGGCTTTGTGAACCCCTTTTGATTTCCCCCCACTGTCCCATCAAAACTCTCTGCGAACTTTGCGGTCTCTGCGTGATCACAGCAAGTTTTCATGCAGAGACCGCAAAGTTCGCAGAGAGTGTTATTGTAAAAGGTACTGTAATTAAACGTACTAATTGACAATCAGCTTTTCAAAGTGATTATACAATCCATCTGCATCTTTTAAAAACACAAAATAGATTCCGCTCGGCCAGGAGGCTACAGAAAGCTGATGTTGTCGACTGATTATTTTTTGATCGAAAATACGCTGGCCTGTCGGCTGGTAAACCTCAAGGAAAAGCTGGTCCGACAATCCCTCATTTTTGATCAAAAGTATTTCGGAAGTCGGATTTGGGAAAAGCTGAATATGGGCGTTTTCTTTCTCTTCTGTGCTAACATCGTTATCCACCAAAATAGTGTAATCTTCCACTTCTCCAAAAAAGGCACCGCATGGCGAAATGTCAGCATCCCAGGTGTTGCGGACCCGCATACGGGTGAAGCCAAATGGGGCATCGACCGGAATCTCCAATACGCCGAAGCTGACCGTATCCACATAATCCAACATTTCCATGGCCTCGTCCGCTTCAAATTCCATGTTCTGGTTGAAGTCGATCCAGACACCCGCCACATCTTCCTCAAACACATCGAAAAGGTGTACACTGATATCTAAATCATCTCCCCGTTTCACAATAATGATGGTGTCCGTAAAATCAGAATAGGTACTTTTCCCGGACGGATAGTCCACACCACCCACAGAAACCAGGGATATGTAATCGTCCCCTGTACCATCGAGGCCTGTGGCTACACAATAATCAAGGCAATCCAAAATACCGTTTCCATTCAGGTCTGCCAGGTCGTCCTCACCTGGACAGATATCGTCCTCATTGCAAACGCCATCAAAATCATCGTCGAAAAACGCTCCCTGACAGTTGCAATTTGCGTCAATCACATCGTTTGTCGTACAGTCGATGCCATCATCGCAACTATCGCCCACGTTCGGGCAATTATTTTCGATGATGGTCACCGAATAATCCTCAACCTCGCCAAAATAACTACCACAGGCCGGAAAATCTACCGGATCGGGGCTCCAGATATTTCTGACTCTCATGCGGGTCGTCCCCAGCAAGGCATCGGCCGGTACGGAGACGACTCCACTGCTGGTATTATCGGTAAAAGAGTACAGCGACATACTGATTTCTTCATCATCCTGAAAAATGAAATCCTGGTTGTAATCGATCCATGCGTACGCAATGTCTTCATTAAAAACAGCATTCAAATGGATGGACAAAGTATAATCCGCGCCCTGCACCAATTCAACATTGGTTGTGCCGGTAAAATCAGCATAAGCTGATTGCAGCGATGGGTTATTGAGGTCATAAATCCTTACTCGCTGTATCCAGTCCGCACCAGTTCCGACAGACCCTTCTGCGAAGCAATAGTTTTCACAAAGATCAGGAATACCGTTGCCATCAAGATCAATTGTATCGTCCTGGCCGGGGCATTGATCGTCTTCATTGCAGACACCATCGTAATCGTCATCATCAAAATCCCCTCGACAGTTGCAGTTGTCATCGACGGTATCGTTGGTAGTGCAATCTTGGCCATCGTCACAGGGCATTCCGACTTCGGTACACGTAGCCTCTATAATATTGATGGTATAGTCTTCCACTTCACCAAAATAATCATTGCAGGGATCATTGATAAAATCTGCACTATAGATATTGCGGACACGCAAACGGGTTGTCCCCAATGTTGCACCAGCCGGTACAGAGACGGTCCCGGTGCTGATGTTATCGATGTAGGCCGACATGTGGACTTTTTCATTATCTTCGAACGTGAAATTTTGGTTGAAATCAATCCATGCATGTGCGGTGTCAAGATCGAAAGTAAATCCGATAAAGATACGGATTGTATATGCTGCTCCCTGCACCAAATCTGTGCTGAGATTTGTAAAGTCAGAATAGCCAGTTTGTTCCGACCCGTTGTTAATGTCGTACAGCTGCACACGCACAATGTGATCGGCAGTGGTGCCGGCGAGTCCGGCTGCATCGCAGTAGACCTGGCCGGTAACCTGGATAGAAGTGAAAGAAAATAGAATAAAAAAGAAAATTGAGTCGAGTGATTTTTGCATAGGTGAAAATTTAAAAATTTGGATGTTGCGGATGAATGGAGCAAATTTACCGGCTATCTGTGTGGCGATTTTATACGAATTTGCCTGATGCTGATAGGATTTTGACATAAATATTGGCTTTTTGACTAAAATACCGCCATGATATGTTCAAACCTAAACCCGCAAACCCTCAAGACAATCTATTTATGAAACGAAAATTCCTACTCTTACTGGCACTCATTATTGCTGGTCTGGCCTACGGCCAAAATTCCTTTAAAGAATTATTGGAGGCCGAAGGGCCGTTAAAATTCCAGGATGTGGTTCGTCAGGCGGAAGAATATTTTGCGCAAAAATACCCAGACGTAGCGCCTTTTGCATTGACCCACGGGGCGCACCGGGACGGTGAATACGTCAAATACCAGCGATGGAGAAATTTCTGGAAATCACGCCTGCTGAAAGACGGTACCTTAATGGACCTGTCAGTGGCGGGTCGCGAAAATACACTGAGTGATGGGTCGCACCGAGCCAGTGGACTATATGATGACCTGGAATGGTTTAACATTTCCTACGAGGAAGACTTGGGCGTACAAATTGGAATGGGGCGGACGAGCAGTCTCGCATTTCATCCGACGGACAGTCTCACTTTTTACGTTGGAACGGCCATTGGAGGTATTTGGAAAACAACAGATGGCGGACAGAGCTATATCCCTCTTGGAGATGACCTGCCTTTCCTGGCCGTCAGCTGTATCATCCTCAATAAGGACAACCCCGATCATTTGTACATTGCTGTCAGTGACCGGGTCTGGTACGGGCCTCCATCCATCGGGATCTACAAATCTGTGGATGGCGGTGCCACCTGGGAACCCGCCGCACTGACTTTTAATTTTTCAAATAATGTGAGAATTTACTGGATGGAAGCCGACCCCAACCAGCCAAACATTATGTGGGTCGGGACTTCCAGTGGTTTGTACCGTACAGAGGATGCCTTTGAAACGGTGGAGCTAATCGAATTTGGCAGTATTTCGGATGTGAAATACCGGCCTGGCGACTCTGATGTGCTATACTATGTACGGCGGGACCCCAACCGGTTTTACCGCAGCGACGATGGAGGGGAATCTTTTCAGTTGATCCAGAATTTTGATTCCTACAGCTGGATGCGCATTGCGAATACACCACTCGATCCGGATAAAGTTTACCTGACCAACGACGACCTTCTGCATAAGTCTTTTGATGGCGGACAAAGCTTTCCGGAAGTGGCTGATTTTCAAAATGTCAATACCGGAAGCGGCATTTTGATGTTTTCGCCGAAAAGCGATACAATGCTTTATGTTGGTTATTTTGACATGTTCTATTCACCCGATGATGGTAACACTTTCGATCAGATCAGCCATTGGCTGGGAAACCAGTCCCTTCCCTTGATCCATGTGGACCAGCGCAATGCATTCGTCAACCCACTGCAATCGGACCTGATTTATTTGTGCAACGATGGTGGCGTGTATACAGTAAATGTGAACAATAACCAGTTCACCAATTTGTCCAATGGCCTGATCATTACCCAGTTTTACGACATTGCAGTTTCACAAAGTAACCCGTTGGTCATGTCGGGCGGCTCACAGGACAACGGCAATGTTTTTCTTGAAACAACCGGTTGGGAGCGGGCTGCGCCCACGGCCGATGGCATGATCCAGGCGATTGACCCAACGGATGAAAACGTTCGGTACAATGCTATCCAAAATGGGGTCATTTACCGGTTTATCAACGGCAACCGACAGAATATTTCCGACAACATTCCGGGAAATGTCAACGGAACTGGCGAGTGGATCACTCCTTTTGTACTGGATCCCAGTGAACCTTCCCACATTTACGCCGCTTACCGCCAAGTATACCATTCCACCGATCTGGGCATTTCATGGACGCCGATCGGCGATGAGCTGTCAGGTGGACGGAATATAGATTTGCTGGCTGCTGCTCCATCCAAGCCAGGGCATTTATACGCTGTTGAAAATTATGGTATTTCTACGGGTGATATGTATGGTTTTGGGCACGCTACGTCAAATATCTTTGTAAGAGAAAGCAGCTCTGACAACTGGATTCCGAAGAGTATGCCCGTGACGGAAGCGGTGGAAGATATTTTGATTGATCCCAATGATGAGAACATCATTTGTATCTCTGTTTCCGGCTACACCAACAATCACAAAGTATTTAAATCTGAAGATGGCGGGGACTCCTGGGTCAATATTTCGGATGGGCTCCCGAATGTGCCCTGCACCAGCATTGCCATGCAAAATGGCATCAATCCGGTACTTTTTGCCGGTACGGATGTTGGCGTTTTTTACCGGGAAATAGATATGGACGAATGGGCAGAGGCAGGAGATTTCCCGAATACTTACATTACTGACATAGAGATTCAGGAATCTGATAATTTGATTCGGGTCGGCACCCATGGTCGGGGCATTTTTGAGGGAGAATTGGTCCCGGGCATTTCATCCGTAGATATTCAGGACGGTGCTGATTATGGGAACTGTTATGAGGTGGTCCCCAATCCGGTGCATGATCAGTTGTCTATCGTGGATTTCCCCGCCGACCACTTCATCGGTATTTATGATGCAAATGGTAAACTGGTGCGAAGAGTCAATCAGAATCAAATCAATATTTCAGATATTGCCAAGGGCGTTTACTACCTCGTTTTTGTGGATAGAGAAAATTATTTGAATAAGTGTGTGAGGAAAATTGTGAAGAAATAAACACAGCCGCTTTTAAAGACTTTTGTAGATAAAGATGGTCGGGGCGGGAAATGCCGGAGGATTCTCATCCTCGTAGCCATAGAAAAAAATCACTTGAAACACCAAAAAACAAGAAGCCCTGAAACACAATGTTTCAGGGCTTCTTGATGTAGGTAAATGAACTTTACCCTGCTGGCTCCTCCACCTTCTTTTCCATGATATTGTCGTCGACGAGTACACGTCCACAGTGCTCACAGACGATCACTTTTTTACGCATGGAGATTTCTAACTGCAACTGGGGCGGCACTTTGTTGAAACAGCCACCGCAAGAACTTCTCTCAACAGTAACCACCGCCAGGCCATTGCGGTAAGACCTGCGGATTTTATTATAAGCTTTGAGCAATCGATCTTCGATTTTCTTTTTGGCACGGTCACTTTTTTTGCGGAGTTTTTCTTCTTCCTTGGCTGTTTTTTCCTGAATAGCTTCCAGCTCAATTTTCTTCGCAGCCAGGTCTGCTTTCTTGGCATCCAGGCGGTCCTTGGTTGCTTGCAGGGTTTCTTGCTTGGCTGTCAGGGCGCCGGTAGCTTCTCTTATTTTTTTCTCAAACAACTGGATGTCGAGTTTCTGCATTTCCAGTTCTTTGGTCAATGCTTCGTATTCCCGGTTGTTTTTCACGTTGTCCGATTGTTTGGTATAACGCTCAATAAGTGCGTTGGCCTCCTGGATGTTAGATTGATAGCGGCTGATTTCGCCTTCCAGGTCTTCTACATTTTCATTGATCCGGCGGTAGCGGGTTTCCAAACCAGCTATCTCATCTTCGAGGTCACTCACTTCCATCGGTAGTTCCCCCTTGAGGATTTCCAGTTCGTCAATTTTTGAATCGATTGTTTGAAGCTCGTATAAACCTCTGAGTTTTTCTTCGACGGTCAGATCTGCCATGTTGTCTGGATTTTGGTTTCTGGATTTTGGTTTCTGGTTTTTGGTTTTTGGTTTAAGCCACAGCGAAAAACCAGAAACCAAAAACCAGAAACCAAAAT
>JBCBRY010000024.1:0-86925 GCA_039819485.1 Bacteroidota bacterium
GCACTTAGTCCAAGCACTTACAGAACTATTTTTTATTTACAATAATTAAATAGGCCGGTCTGATTTGTCTTCTAATTTAGCGAAGGGGTATAATTTATTTTTTCGGGAGAAAAATATAAGATGACTTTAGTTCCGGTCTTATTGTATTTTGATAAATCCAGGTATTCAATTTTTAAATCAAGTCCGTACATTTTATTCATGACATTTATTTTGTCCTGCAATAGCCGAATACCTTTTGAAACCCGTTTTTTGTTTTTTGTTCTATTTATTTTTTTTGATGCGTCTATTCCGATCCCATTGTCCACGATGGTGGTGATCAATTTATTTTCTTTTATTTCAAAAGTTACATCTAAAAAAGAGACACCTTCCGGAGCCAATCCGTGGATGGTGGCATTTTCCAAAATAGGTTGCAGGATCATGGCAGGGAATAAAGTATTTCTTATGTTGTTTTCTTTGTTTATTTGATATTCGAAACGATTTCCAAATCGCAATTTTACCATCTCCAGATAATCGGTAATAAACGACAATTCTTTTTCAAAAGGGATAAAAGGAATTTCGGAGAGGTGCATGGTTTGTCTCAACAAGGAAGTAAAAGTGGAAATATACTGACTGGCAGTCATCGGGTCGGGCGGATAGAAAAATTGTTGAATGGCATTGATGCTGTTGCCGACAAAGTGAGGGTTGATCTGGGCTTTAATGGCTGCGAGTTGCAGTTCAGAGGCAGCGCGCTGGAATCTTTTGGCCCTTGTATATTGTCTGGCAAAAAGCCAAACAATGTAGCCCGATAATCCGATAATAAGGAGACTGAACCAGATGGTCTCGTACCAAAAAGGTAAAATCGTTAATACCTTTTTATCCGGGCGCAAACTTCTTGCACCGTCCTTGGCAATGGCGGTTGCGGTGACCTGAAAACTCCCTTTTGGTGCATAAGTACCGTAATATTTGTGGGCGTTGTGCAAGAGGGTCGTATCGTTTTTTGCAAAAAATAATTTAGAAATATTTGCGGATAGGTTGTCCCAGGTGACCCACTGAAGCGGCAATAGTTTTTCTTCTTCGACGAATTCGAAAGTGAGGTTGCCGGCACTGTTGAAACGAAGGCCCGACAGATGGATGCCGATTGAAGATGCGCCGGCAGGTACCACTATTTCCGTTTGATCCTGGTACACGAGTTCTATTTCGTTCACTTCCTGATCCAACTCATAGTTTATAGAAGATATGTACGTCGGAAAATCATTTGAATCAATCTTTTTGTTCAACTGAATTTTTGCCAATCCTGCGGTGGTGGCAGCCCATAAAGTGTCGTTTTGAACGGCCACTGCATTTACATCATTGGTAGGCAGGCCATCGGTTGCGTCAAAATAGCGAACGCTGAGCTGTTTGTCCAGGCCAAAAATGCCGGCATTGGTTGAGATCCATAAAGTTTTATCGGCGGATATGAAGAGGTGTTTGATGTTTTTGATAGAAACAGGCAAAGTGTCATTCATACTAAGTGCCGCGGTCACCTCCCCGTTTTTTACCTGTACTTTGGTCAAGTGGTTTTCAGCAGAAGCCACCCAAAGCTGATTGTTGCCTGCCGACTTGATGTCTATGATCCTGCCAGCCAACTGTTTGAACTGTTCTCCCCAGGGTATCAGAAAATTGTCTTTGCTGGAAAGCAGTCCATCATCACCGCCGATCCAAATGTTCTGCTCGCTATCAATGCTGACAGCGGTCGCGCGGTAATTGGGACGAACGAACCTCGGTGATGACTCCAGGCCGTTTTCCCAAATACATAGCCCATTGATGGAACACACATAAACAAGCCCCTGGTGGTGTAAAACATATTTTGGTGCTAGTACATATTTCTTACTCTTTGGTAGCGGTATTTCCGTTCCTTTAATGCCTATCGGCTTCCCGTTTTTTTCACTGTAGATGCCCAAATCGGTAATGGCGACCCAGTTGTTTCCTGAAGATCCGATAATTTGCCTGATCCTACTTTTTTTGAAATTGTTTTGGAGGTCTGCTTTTTGCCACTTGCCGGCTCGGTAATAATAAATGTTACCGATTGCATCTCCGATCATTTTGTGGCCGTTGTCCAGGATCGAAATGCTGGTGAAGTTATTTGTTTCAAATGCGTGGCTGTTTGATTTATTATATAGAACGGTATGTTTTTCGCGCATGGAGTAAATACCGTCGTTTAATGTTCCAAGCCACATGGTGTTTTCCCGATCCTGATAGACAATTGAAGTCTGTTTTCCGGTAAGGTATTTTAATGTCTGTCCATTTTCTCTGTTTACGTGATAGATTCCGTTGAGGTCGTAGGGGTAGCAATACCAAAGATTGGAAGCACCGATTATTTCCAGTTGATTTAGGGCCGGGGGGATATTTAAATGGTATAGGTTGTCTTTTGGGAGCGGGGTGTCAGTGATGTCAATGATTTTATTTAAATAATATAAATATAGCCGTTGGTTTTGATTTTTATGGCAAAGTAAAATAGGATATGGATACGGGTTTATTAAGTCATTTTTGTATTCTTCGGAATGCTGAATTGAGTATACATATTTGTAATGGTTGGTAATAATGGAGGTATCGATATAGTTGTTTAAGTAGTCTGGAAAACTGTTGTTTTCTAAATGTTTTTCTATATCGTGATGACTCACCTGGCCTTCGGAGAGCAGCCATATATTGAGCCTTGTCCCTTTGCTTGCAAACAGAATTGTCCCGTCATCAAATTCCTTAAAATAGTGTTCGCTGCTTTTTGATCCAATTTGGCTGACCAGCGAATCGTTTCTGGAGGTATGGAATTCTCCTTTGTACAAATAGCAGGGTTTTTTTCGAAAACAGGAAATCCACAAACGCTCCTGGCTGTCTTCAAATAAATTCAATACTTCCGGGTCGGGCAGTCCATCTTCGATGCCATATATTTTGAAACGGCTGCCATCAAATCTCACCAAGCCATTGTCAGTGCCAAACCACATAAATCCTTTTCTGTCTTGTGCCGCACAGTAGACTTTGTTGCTGGGCATGCCGTCGTCCACATTATAATGCAGATAGGCAGGGGTTTGCCCCGCAAGAAGAAAGCTCATAAAGATGGCCATTATGCAGAAAATGATTTTCATTCAATCAAGGGGTAATTTTGTTGGGGGAATAAGAGAGACTGACCTGTGTGCCGGATCTATTTTTATTGGAGGAAGCTAAATCCGAATATTCTATTTTTAAATCCAGCCCGTACATTTTATTCATGACATTTATTTTGTCCTGCAATAACCGGATGCCTTTTGAGACCCGTTTTTTGTTTCTTGTTTTCTTTATTTTTCTGGATGCTTCTATTCCGATCCCATTATCCGTAATGGTGGTGATCAATTTATTTTCTTTTATTTCAAAAGTTACATTTAAAAAGGAAACACCTTCCGGGGCAAACCCGTGGATGGTGGCGTTTTCCAAAATAGGTTGCAGGATCATGGCCGGGAATAAAATAGCTTCTTTTATGTTGTTTTCTTTGTTTATCTGATATTCGAACCGATCGCCAAACCGCAATTTTACCATCTCCAGGTAATCGGTAATAAACGACAATTCTTTTTCAAAAGAAATAAAAGGAATTTCGGAGAGGTGCATGGTTTGCCTCAGCAGTGAAGTAAAAGTAGCAATATACTTGCTGGCAGTCATCGGGTCGGGCGGGTAGAAAAATTGCTGGATGGCATTGATGCTGTTGCCGACAAAATGAGGATTGACCTGTGCTTTGATCGCTGCCAGTTGCAGCTCGGAAGCGGCCCGCTGGAACCTCTTGGCCCTGGTGTACTGTCTGACAAAAAGCCAGATAGCATAACCTGAGAACCCGATGATAAAAAGACTGAACCAGATGGTCTCGTACCAAAAAGGCAGAAAGGTGAATACCTTTTTATCCGGCCGTAAACTTCTTGCGCCGTCCTTGGCAATGGCGGTTGCGGTGATCTGGAAACTTCCTTTCGGTACATAAGTGCCATAATATTTGTGCGCTTTGTGCAAGAGGGTCGTATCGTTTTTTGCAAAAAATAATTTAGAAATATTTGCGGATAGGTTGTCCCAGGTGACCCACTGAAGCGGCAATAGTTTTTCTTCTTCGATGAGTTCGAACGTAAGGATACCGGCGCTGTTGAAATGAAGGCCCGACAGTTGGATGCCGATCGAGGAAGCACCAGCGGGCAATGTTACCTTGGTTTTGTCCTGGTACACGAGTTCTATTTCTTTCACCACCTGGTCCAGTTCATAGCTGACGGAGGAGATGTATGTCGAAAAATCTTCTGAACCGATCTGCCTGTTCAACTGGATTTTTGCCAGCCCGGCAGTGGTGGCGGCCCATAAAGTGTCGTTTTGTACAGCCACTGCATTTACATCATTGGTGGGCAGGCCGTCGGTCGTATCGAAATAGCGGACGTTGAGCTGTTCGTCCAGGCCATAAATGCCGGCATTGGTGGAAATCCATAAAGTTTCGTCGGCGGATTTGAAAAGGTGTTTGATGTTTTTGATGGAAACGGGCAGCGTGTCATTCATGCTAAGCGCATTGATCACTTCTCCGTTTTTTACCTGTACTTTGATCAAGTGGTTTTCAGCGGAAGCAACCCAGAGGTGATTGTTGGCTGCTGCCTTGATGTCTATGATTCTTCCTTTGAGCTGTTTGAATCGTTCTCCCCACGGTATCATAAAACTGTCTTTACTGGAAAGTAGCCCACCATTGCCGCCGACCCAAATGTTTTGCTCACTATCTATACTGACGGCGGTTGCACGGTTGTTTTTGTAGATAAATTTTGGAGGCGATTCCAGCCCGTTCTCCCACAAGTTGAGCCCGGTGATGGAACATACATAAACGATACCCTGATCCTGAATAATATATTTTGGAGAGACGACGTGGTTTTTGCTCCTGAATTTTGAGCGATTGATTCCACTGATGTTGAGCATCTTCCCGTTTTTTTCACTGTAGATGCCGAGGTCAGAAATGTAAATCCAATTGGCTTCTGAAGAGCCGATAATTTGCCTGATCCGGCTTTTTCTGAAATCATTGCGAAGGGTGGCTTCCCGCCAACTGTTGTTTTGAAAATGATAAATATTGCCGATGGCGTCTCCGATCATCTTGTGGCCGTTTTCCAGAACTGAAATGGCGGTGATGTTATCTGTTTTAAATACGGGGACATTTGATTTTTTATATACGACTGTTTGTTTTTCACGCATAGCGTAAACACCATCGTTCAAGGTGCCAAACCACATGGTGTTTTCCAGGTCCTGATAAACCATCGATGTCTGTTTCCCGGTGAGGTAGCTCGTTGTTTTGTTATTATCTATGTTCACTTGATAGATGCCGCTCAGGTCATAAGGGTAAGCATACCAGAGATAAGGGGGGGCAGCCATTTGCAATTGATTAAAGGTCGGGGGAATATTCAGGTATTGGAAGCCGTTTTCCAGATTGCGTCTATCCGAAACATCAATGATCTTATTTCGATAGTAAAAGTACAGCCGTTCGTTTTGTTTTTTTTGATACAGCATGAGAGGGGGGTGGGACCTGGTCAAACCATTGATGTATTCTTCGGTACGGTCGATTAAACTTACCAGCTTAATTTTATTGGCAATAATGGACGTGTCAATATATTTGTTTAAATAGTCCGGCAGGTTATTGTCTTCTACGTATTTTTCTATATCATAATGATTTTCTGCCTGGAGTTCAGGGTAAAACCATACATTATATTTGCCTCCGCTGCCATTTATCAAAATCGTACCATCGTCAAATTCCTTAAAATAGTGTTCGCTGGCTTTCAGGTCAATTTTGCTGACCAGTGAATCATTTTGTGAGGTATAGAATTTCCCGTCCTTTAAATAGCAGGGCCTTTGTTGGAAACAGGAAATCCACAACCGCTCCTGACTGTCTTCGAATAAATTGAGTACTTCCGGATCGGGCAGTCCGTCTTCAATATTGTATACTTTGAAACGGCTGCCATCGAATCTTGCCAGGCCATTGTCAGTGCCAAACCACATGAAACCTTTTTTGTCCTGTATCGCACTGTAGACCTTGTTGCTCGGCATTCCGTCTTCCACGTTATAATGGAGGTAGGCCGGGGTCTGTCCCTTGAGGAGCGAACTCATAAAAATAGCCAATATGCAAAAAATGTTTTTCATCGGATCATTGGGTAATTTTGTCGGGGGAATAAGAGAGGGTTACCTGTGTGCCAGATAAATTTTTATTGATGGAAGATAAATCTAAATATTCGATTTTTAAATCCAGCCCGTACATCTTGTTCATGACATTTATTTTATCCTGCAACAACTGAATGCCTTTTGAGACCCTTTTCCGGTTCTGGTTTTTCTTTAACCTTTTGGATTTTTCAATGCCGACTCCATTATCGGTAATGGTACAGACCAATTTATTTTCCTTTAATTCAAAGGTTGAACTTAACCTCGATATGCCCTCCGGGGCAAATCCGTGAATGGTGGCATTTTCCAGGATCGGCTGGAGGATCATGGCCGGGAACAAAGTCTCTTTCGGGATATCGTCTTTTTCAACAACCTGATATTCGAACCGTTCACCAAACCGTAGTTTGACCATTTTTAAATAATCGGTAATGAACGACGATTCTTTTTCGAAGGAAATAAAGGGGACTTCCGATAGATGCATGGTCTGTCGCAGCAAGGAAGTAAAAGTGGCGATGTACTGGCTGGCCGAAGCAGGATCGGGCGGGTAAAAAAACTGTTGGATGGCATTGATGCTGTTGCCGACAAAGTGGGGGTTGACCTGGGCCTTGATGGCGGCCAGCTGCAATTCGGAAGCGGCCCGCTGAAACCTTTTGGCCCTCGTATATTGCCGGAGAAAAAGCCAGATAATATAGCCTGTCAGGCAGATGATGAGCAAGGAGAACCAGATGGTTTCATACCAGTAGGGCAGGATGGTGAACGTCTTGGTGTCGGCGTGCAGGCTACGGGTGCCGTCCTTGGCAATGGCGGTCACGGTGGTCTTGAAATTCCCTTTTGGTACATGGGCCCCAAAGTACCTGTTGCTATTTTTAAGGAGGGTCGTGTCGGCCTTCCCGGAAAATAGTTTGGCAATATTTGAGGAAAGGTTGCTCCAGGTGATCCACTGCAACGGCAGGAGCTGTTCCTCTTCGATGTATTCAAAGACGAAATTACCGTCACTGCCGTAATGAAGCCCCGACAATTGAATTTCGATCATGGTCGCCCCGGCCGGTACTGTAATGTCATTTTTCTGGGAATAAACCAGGTCGGTTTTGTACTGGACATTTTTGAGCTCGTATAAAATAGCAGAGATGTACGTGGTAAAATTTCCAATGCTCTTGTCCGTATCTAATTGGATTTTTACTGCACCTTTGGTGGTCGCTGCCCATAGTGTATCGTGGTCGACGATCACGGCATTCACATCATTGCCGGGCAAGCCATCGGAAGTGTTGAGATGTTGGACTTTCAGTTGGTCTTTAATGCCATAAACACCACTGTTGGTTGAGGCCCAAAGAGTGTTGTCGGAGGCGAGATATAAGTTTTTGATATTTTTAATTGGAAAGGGCAGCACTTCGTTCATAGCTTTTGCTTTTACGACTTTCCCATTTTTTACTTCGACTTTGATGAGGTCATTTTCTGCGGTCGCTACCCATAGATGATTTTCACCGGCATTCTTTATATCAATGATCCTACCCGCCAGCAGGGGAAATTTATGGCCCCAAAAAACCTTGAAAGCATCCTTACGGGAAAGCAACCCATCCATTCCACCGATCCAGATGTTGTGCCCGTTGTCCTTGCCGATGGCCGTTACCCTCTTGTTGAGCAGGACCGTAATGGGTTCTTCTTTATGGTCTTCCCAATAATGGAGGCCATTGATATGACCGATCCAGACTCGATTGCTGTCTCTGAGCAAGTATTTTGGAATGCCAATAAAGTCGGAATCTTGATAGTTGTACAGTTTGAATTTAGGGTCATGCTGATTGTTTTTTTCTACATAAATATCCTTGTCCATAGTGGCCGCCCAATGATTTTGCGAGAGGGGAACAATTTGGCGGACCTTGCTGGTATTGATCCTCTTTTTGTGTTTGATATGCTTTAGTTCATTGTTTTCTATGGTATAAATTTCACCGGTTTCTGTACCCAGAAACAAATAATTGTCGTAGTCGGACTTAGCAATGCTGGTCAAATTATCAGAGCTTAGAAAAGGGGCGCTCTCCTGACTGAATAAGATGATGGATTTTTTTCTCATGACAAAAATCCCATCATTCAACGTGGTAAACCAAAGGTTGCCTTCAGCATCCTTTAAAATGTTCGACACTTTTTTTCCTTTTAAATAATTAACCGGAAGAGCTTTCTCGTTGGCCAGGTCTATTTTATAGATGCCGTCGAGGGTGTGGGGGTAATTGAGCCAGACATGATTGTTTTCAATGAGGTTTATATTGTTCTGTTCATTGGGGACGTCAAATGAATAGGTGGTTTTTTGCAGGTCGCTCTCGGTCAGGGTCAGTGCGGTCATTTTGTTGCCTTTGGAAACATAAATTGTCTGATCCTGGTGAAAAGCTGAGGGGTTGGTGGGGAATCCACCGAGATTTCTTTCGTAGATTAATTTTGGGGATAAAGGGTCGGTTATATCAACCAGGCGGCGCATACCAAAAGAGATTAGCCTGTCACCTATTTCGCAGGTTTGATTACTGGTTAGAAGGTGCGTGTCATAACATTTTGAACCTTGATTCGAGAAGTAACATTTTTGCATTTTTCTGATATCCCCGATCCAAATCCTGTTTTGTTTATCTTCATAGTAATAATGTTTTGCCGACTTAAAACTCCCCTCCCGGAGGAACTGGTCGTTTTCGGTCGTGAAAAACTTTCCATCCTTCAAATAGCAGGGAGCCTTCTGAAAACAGGAAATCCACAGCCGTTCCTGACTGTCTTCAAATAAATTGAGTACTTCCGGATCGGGCAAACCATCATCTTTGCTGAATGTTTTGAAACGGCTGCCATCGAACCTCGCCAGGCCGTTGTTGGTGCCGAACCAGATAAAGCCCTTTTGGTCCTGAACGGCACAGTAGACCATCGTGCTCGGCAGCCCGTCCTCCACGCTGTAGTGCAAATACGCAGGAGTTTGTCCCAAAAGAGAAAACCACGTAAGCAGGGCAGCTATTAGAAAAGTGTTCTTCATTTGATCAGGTTGCAATTTTGCCGGGCGTATAAGAAAGGGTGACCTGTGTGCCGGACCTGTTCTTATTGATGGAGGACAGGTCCAGGTACCCGATCCTTAGATCGAGGCCGTACATCTTGTTCATGACATTGATCTTGTCCTGCAACAACTGGATGCCTCTTGAGACCCTTTTCCGGTTCTGGTTTTTCTTTATCTTTTTGGATTTTTCGATGCCGACCCCGTTGTCCGTAATGGTGCAGACCAGTTTGCCTTCCCTTAGCTCAAAGGTTGAGCTCAGCCTGGAGGTGCCCTCCGGGGCGAATCCGTGAATGGTGGCATTTTCCAGGATCGGCTGGAGGATCATGGCCGGGAACAAAGTGCCTTTGGGGATATTGTCTTTTTCGACAACTTGATATTCGAACCGTTCGCCGAACCGCAGTTTGACCATTTTCAGATAATCGGTAATGAAGGAAAGTTCCTCCTCGAAGGGGACAAAAGGGACCTCGGAGAGGTGCATGGTCTGCCGCAGCAGGGAGGTAAAGGTGGCAATGTACCGGCTGGCGGCGCCCGGGTCGGGCGGGTAAAAGAACTGCTGGATGGCATTGATGCTGTTGCCGACAAAGTGGGGGTTGACCTGTGCCTTGATGGCGGCCAGCTGTAGTTCGGAAGCGGCCCGCTGGAACCTTTTGGCCCTGGTATACTGCCGGAGGAACAGCCAGACGGCATAGGCGGAAAACCCGATGATGAACAGGGAGAACCAGATGGTCTCGTACCAGTAGGGCAGGATGGTGAAAGTCCTGGTGTCGGGGTACAGGCTGCGGGTGCCGTCCTTGGCAATGGCGGTCACGGTGGTCCTGAAGTTCCCTTTCGGCACATGTGCCCCAAAGTACCTGTTGCCTTTTCTGAGGAGGGTGGTGTCGGCCTTTCCGGAGAAGAGCTTGGCGAGGTTGGAGGAAAGGTTGCTCCAGGTGACCCACTGCAGGGGCAGGAGTTGTTCCTCTTCGATGTACTCGAAGACAAAGTTGCCGGCACTGCCGTAATGGAGCCCCGACAGCTGGATGTCGATCCTGGAGGCGCCCTGGGGGATGACGACCTTCCCCTGCTTCCGGTAAACGAGGTCTTCGTGGACGTTGGCCTTGTTCAGTTCGTAGCTGACCGCGGAGATATACGTTGAAAAGTCGCCCTTGCCCCCCGTCCTGTTGAGCTGGATCTTTGCCAGGCCGGCCGTGGTGGCGGCCCAGAGGGTGTCGTTTTCGACGGCCACTGCGTTGACGTCGTCGCTGGGCAGGCCGTCGGTGGCGTCAAAGTGGAGGATGCCGGGCTGTCCGCCGAGGCCGAAGACGCCGGTATTGGTGGATATCCAGAGGGTGCCGTCGGATGATTTGTGCAGGTGCTTGATGTTTTTGATGGGGATGGGCAGGGTATCGTTCATGGCCAGTGCAGCGGTCACTTTCCCGTCCTTGACCCGTGCCCTGACCAGGTCGTTTTCTGCGGTGACGACCCAGAGCTGGTTGGGGCCAGCGGGCTTGATGTCGATGATCCTTCCGGCCAGTTGCCCGAATTGTTCTCCCCACTGGATTTGGAAGCTGTCCTTCAGGGAGAGCAGCCCGTCATTGCCGCCGATCCAGATGTTGTTTTCGGAATCTACCCCTACCGCTGATACCCTGTTAAAAGCGTTGAGCATGAGCGGTTTTTTCTCTGGATCACTCCAAATGTTCAGACCGGTCATGGATCCCAGGTAAGTATTTCCATCATTGACCAGTGCATATTTAGGAGAGCCGATCCATCTGTCTTTTGGGTCTCTTTGCAGGTTGATGCCATTAAAGGGTTGAATTTTTCCATCAATCTCTGCAAATAAAATATTATCCGTTACTGCCAGCCAATCCTTATTGGAATAAGGAATTATGTGCCTTATTCTGTTTTTTTCCGAGTTTGTTTTATACTCATACAAAGCCCATGTGCCATTTTTATATTTATATATGTTGCCGGTAGCATCGCCAATTAATTTATCTTTTTCATTGATGAGCAAAATAGCCGTGATATTATCTGAAATAAATGACGGCGTGTTGGATTTGTCATAGATGGTGGTATGTTTTTCCGGCAACGAATAGATACCCTCGTTTAAAGTAAGAAACCAGAAGTTGTTTTCCCTGTCCTTGCAGATCCTTGATGTTTGCTTTCCGCCGAGGTAGTTGGTAATGGCATTGGTGGCATAATTGACTTTGTAAATTCCGTCGTTGCTTTGGGGGTATGTCAGCCAGATGTTTCCATTGTCTATCAGGTTTACTGTATTGTCGGCATTCGGAATTTCGAATGTTTTATTTTCCTCGTTTATTACCGAAAGATAATGAAATGATACTTTTTTAAAATTGTTGCCCTGATAGATAAGTGAGGTAGATAGGGTATCGCTGACCAGGGGCCAAAATTTGCTGTATGGGTATTTTTTGGCTTGTTTTTCGGCGCTATTGAAATTGGGAGTGGAATATAACTGCAGGTATTCGTTGTTCAGGAAATCAACAACTTCAGGAGTTATTTCTTTTAATTTTGGTGGTACTATGTGTTTGGTTCCTCCTTGGGCACTTTTTGCAAAAGGATGACAGGTGCTTTCCGATTGGGTCACCACACAGATTTCATCAAAATAATTTTTTCTGCCCAGGATCCATATCGATTCGTCGGCAGGCTCAAAAAAATGATGTAGTTTCTCTTTGATGTCCAATTGAGCCAACGAAGAGTCATTGTCGCTTGTATGGAAAACACCATCTTTTAAGAAACAGGGGTTTTGTTGGAAACAAGAAATCCACAACCTTCCCTGACGGTCTTCATATAGTTTGAGTACTTCCGGATCGGGCAACCCATCTTCCTTGTCATATGTTTTGAAGCGGCTGCCATCGAACCTCGCCAGGCCGTTGTTGGTGCCGAACCAGATAAACCCCCGTTGATCCTGAACGGCACAGTAAACCATGGTACTGGGCAGCCCGTCCTCAACACTGTAGTGCAAATACGCCGGAGTCTGTCCCTGAAGGGAAAACCCCATAAATACGGCAACTGTTAAAAAGATATTTTTCATTTAATCAGTTTGCTATTTTATCGGGGGTGTAAGAAAGAGTGGCCTGTGTGCCAGATATGTTTTTATTGATAGAGGAAAGATCCATATATTCAATTTTTAAATCCAGCCCGTACATCTTGTTCATAACATTTATTTTTTCTTGTAACAACTGAATGCCTTTAGAAACTCTTTTTCTGTTCTGTTTTTTCTTTAATTTTTTTGACGTTTCAATGCCGACGCCGTTATCCGTAATGGTGCTGATCAATTTGTTGCCTTTTAATTCAAAACGTATGTTTAATCTTGATTTGCCTTCCGGGGCAAATCCGTGAATGGTGGCATTTTCCAGGATCGGCTGGAGGATCATGGCAGGGAATAAAGTGTCTTCCCGTATTTCGTCTTCCTTGTTTATTTGATATTCGAACCGCTCGCCAAACCGCAGTTTGACCATTTCCAGATAATCAGTAATAAATGATAATTCTTTGTCGAAAGAAATAAAGGGCACCTCGGACAGGTGCATGGTCTGTCGCAGCAATGAGGTAAATGTGGCAATATACTGGCTGGCAGCGATGGGGTCGGGTGGGTAAAAAAATTGTTGGATGGCATTGATGCTGTTGCCGACAAAATGGGGGTTGACCTGGGCTTTGATGGCCTGTAGCTGCAGCTTGGAAGCCGTTCTTTGGAACCTTTTTGCCTGGGTGCGTTGCCTGACGAACAGAAAGGTAAAATAAGCAGCCACCCCAATGACAAACAAGCTGAACCAGATGGTTTCGTACCAAAAAGGAAGGATGGTAAAGGTCTTGTAGGCGGGATGCAAACTTCTTGTGCCATCCTTGGCAAAGGCTGTTACTTTGGTTTGAAAAGCTCCGCTCAAAACGTTCGCACCAAAAATACGGTGCCCGCTGTTTATTAAAATGGTATCTCCACCTTCGGTAAATAATTTTGAAATATTGGAGGACAAGTTTCGCCAGGTCAGCCACTGAACGGGGAGCAGTTTCTCTTCTTCAATGTATTCAAACAAAGTATAGTCACCACTGGCGAAATGAAGTCTGGACAATTGAATATCGAGCATCGTCGCTCCCGGCGGAATCTTGATGTTGTCTTCTTCTGAATAAACAAGGCCCGATGCTACCTTTTTATTGTTCAGCTGATAGCTGACCCCGGAAATGTAGGTCGGAAAATTCCCATCACTCTTTTCTCTGTTCAAAAGTACCTTGGCCAAACCGGAGGAAGTGGCCGCCCAGAGCGTATCTTGTACGACGGTCACTGCATTTACATCATTGCTGGGCAGACCGTCGTTGGTATCAATGTGGCGAACCCGGAGCGATTCACTCAGGCCATATATGCCGGTATTGGTCGATATCCAAAGTGTTTGGTCGGTCGATTTAAATAAGCTTTTGGTGTTTTTGATGGGTGCCGGTAAAATATCGTTCATGACCTCAATGCTGCTGACCGCTCCGTCTTCCACGTGGACTTTCACCAGGTCGTTTTCGGCAGTGGCTACCCACAGGTGATTATGGTTGGCGATTTTAATGTCTGTGATTCTGCCAGACAATTGTTTAAATTTTTCACCCCACCTGATTTGAAAACTGTCCTTCTGGGAGAGCAGCCCGTCCATGCCGCCAATCCAGATGGTTCCCTCACCGTCCGAACCGACGGCCGTTATCCTGTATTTTCTAGTTCGAACAATCTGCTTTGGTTGATCCTCATGATCGTAAATATAATGGAGTCCGTTGACGTGGCCGATCCAGACTTTGTTGTTTTCCTGGAAAATGTATTTGGGAGCAGTAATGTAATTGGGGTAATCTTTTGCAAGACGGTAAATATTTAGCCTGGGATCGAATTCATCATTTATCTCAGCGTACATGTCATTGTCTAAAATGGACAGCCAGTTGTGGTCCGATAAGCTGAGAATTTGACGAACCCGGCTGGGGTTAATCGGATTTTTAGGAATGATAGGAGAGAGGGCGCCCCCCTGAAGAAAATAAAACTCTCCTGCATCTGTACCTGCGATTATCCTATTGTTCGAATAATTGGTGATGGCAGTAAAGTTCTCGGACTGCAGGTCGGGGTAATTGTCTTTATTGAAGAGGGTCGTCACATTGTCGGGCATTGCGTAAACCCCGTCGTTTAAAGTCAAGAACCAAATGGTGTTTTCACTATCCTGAAAAATATCTGATACTTTCCTGCCATCCAGAAAATGTTCCGTTGTCCGGTTGTCGTAAGAGCTCGTGAGGTCGATTTTGTACGCTCCGTCCATGGTCTCAAAATAATTAAACCAGAAAATGTCCTTTTGAAATATCCTCAAGGAGTTGGAACGGTAGGGTTTGTTCAACCTGAAATGATTTGGATGAAGCTGGTCATGCTCATATTCCAGCTTGGTCAAAGTGTCGCCCTTTGAAATGTAAAATGCATTAGCGTAACGAAATACATATGGAACGACCGGATAGATGTTGCCGGTACTGAAGTACAGCGTATCCGGGTCATCAAATTCTGTAATATTGATGATTTTATTGGCATGGTAGGCAAAAGTCAAATTACCTATTTCACTTACATTAGGTGTTGAATAATATTTGTTTCCAAGGTGTCTCAGCCCCTGGTCTGAATATAAGTATTTGACATATTTGGACGAACTGATCCAGGTCTGGTTGAGCCGGTCTTCGTAGAAATAGTGCTTGGGCGCTTTGAAGTCCAAATCTTTGAATTCGGGGTTGTTGTCAATTGTATAAAAAGAACCATCCTTTAAGTAACAGGGGTTTTTTTGAAAACAGGAAACCCACAGCCGCTCTTGGCTGTCTTCAAAAAGATTGAGTACTTCAGGGTCGGGCAGCCCGTCCTCTATACTGTATACCTCAAAACGGCTCCCGTCGTACTTGGCCAGTCCATTTCCAGTGCCAAACCACATAAATCCCTTTTGATCCTGCAACATGCAATAGACCTTGGTACTGGGGAGTCCATCTTCCAGGCTGTAGTGTCGGTAAGCAGGAGTCTGCCCCGTCGAGGTGAAGCTCATTGCCAGAAGGAATATGAACAATGAGTATTTCATAAGGCAGCAAGATGAAATTTTCTTTGGGAAGAATGGAATCAAGGGATACTTGGTTTTTCTGACTAAATAAACGGTGCTATTATTTGTGAGTGCTAATAAAAAACAAGAGACAGCGTGAAAAAAAATAAGGCGCCTGACCGGCGCCCTTTTTTTGCTTCAGGTGGTTGGAGTTGACACCTGCTGTTTGGTTTTCTATGTTTTTTAGAACATTTAAAATGGGGTTTTCAATGGATACAGAGAGAGCGATGTTTCGCCGATTTAGAGAGCATACGTGTTATTTGTTTTTTTGGCTTTAGGTGCTTTAAATGATTGCATATCAAAGATAATGAAGTAAATTTTCATTTGATGGCACAAACTAGTAACTGTGCAGGATGAACTAGTAACTGTGCAAAATGTCAGCTATTGGCCATCTCAAGGGGGCAATTTGTACGATTTGTATAAGATTTGACGATTATAACGGGCCGATCAAAGTATCTCATTTTTGATATTATACATGCTTTCCGCCCCTCTTCCGACACTCGTTCAGCGGGTTTTCTAAACTTTTACCGGGTGAATTAACCTTCTCCTGCTACGTTTTTTTGTTGAGATAAGCATAGAGTCGTTCGGTAAAGTACTCCATCTTGGAGACAGATACCGGAATCGAGTCTTTGTTCTTCAAGTGTACAATTCCATTGCGGCCGGTCTGTTCGAAGCGTTCGACAAAGATCAGGTTGACCAGGTAGCTGTGGTGACAACGGCAGAAAATATTTTCTGAGAGTTGACTTTCCAGGTCTTTCAATGTTCGGGAAGCTGAAAAACAGGTGATTTTTTTGTCGGCTTTGTAAAAAATGTCCGCAGTGGCCCCATCTGCCTTGCAATAGATGATCTGGGATACCGGAATGATGATGTTCCCTTTCCGGGCATCAGGCAACACCAGGTGAGAGTTGCTGCCTTCCTCTCCGGCTTCGCTTCTCTTTGCCCTCAATTTTTCCTCTGCGGTTTCGATCGCCCGTTCGAGGTCATTGACACTGAAAGGTTTGATCAAGTAGGCCCAGGGCTGAATATCGTTGATGGCCTGCACGGCATATTTAGGATAAGCCGTGGTGAAGATCACTCCAAAGGTATAATCACCACAACGGTTCAATAAATCAAAACCGCTTCCAAATGGAGGCATTTCAATATCGAGGAAAATGAGATCGGGCTGTAAGCTCGTTACTTTCTGATATGCATCGTTCACAGAAAGAGCTGTTTCAAGTATGTTTACTTGCGGAAAATAATGTTGCAACATACCCTTTAAGGTTTTAAGGGCACTTGTTTCATCATCAATTAGTAGAGCATTGATTTTTTTCATGACCAGTGTGATTAAGTACTCTGTAACAAAAGTTTCTTAGCATTTTGCCCGGTGGCCGCCTCGCAGGGAAATGCGCTTCCCTAAAATCTGCCGCCGAACCAATTGTTAAAAGACTTTTGTTACAAATGATTAAGGTGTTCGAATACTAGCTTTCCATCTATTTTGTTGGGTGTGAATGAAATCGTGACTTTGGTTCCTTGTTCTCCCTTTTTAATGGAGGACAAATCAAGATAAATGATCGAAAGGTCGATATCATGCATCTTATTGAGTACCTCGATTTTTTTATTCAGTAATTTGATTCCTTTGGATATCCGTTTCTTTCTTTTCTTCCTGGCTCTCGATTGATCTATACCGACGCCATTATCAGTAATGGTGCAGGTCAGTAGTGTTTGGTGCAAAACCAGTTCAACCTGCAATTTTGAAACACCCTCTAGGGCCAGGCCGTGGATGGTGGCGTTTTCCAGTATGGGCTGAACGATCATTGCCGGGAAAGGGGTCTTGGGGTCAATACCTGCTGCTTTGACCAATTGATATTCAAAGCGATCGCTAAAACGGAGAGCGATCAAGTCTAGGTAATCGGTTATAAATTCCAGCTCCTGTTCGAGCGTGATGAAAGGGATTTCTGAAAAATGCATGGTCCGGCGGAGCAGGGAAGTAAATGTAGCAATGTACTGACTCGCTCTCATGGGGTCAGGGGGGTAGAAAAATTGCTGGATGGCATTGATGCTGTTTCCGATGAAATGGGGGTTGATCTGTGCCTTAATCGCTTGCAACTGTAGCTCGGAAGCTACTCGTTGAAACCGCCGCATCTTGGTCTGCTGCCGGTAAAACCACCACCCCAAAAAACCGGTCAGGCCGGCCAGCACCATGCTGAACCAGATGGTTTCATACCAAAATGGGCGTATCGTAAAAATGTACTCATCTGGAGATTGGCTCATCGTCCCGCTGTTTAAAACAGCGGTGACTTTAATGAGGTGTCTTCCTGGAGGAATATTTACGCCTAGGTTCCGGTTATGGTTGGGGACTATAACGGTATCGCATTTATTGGTGATTTTCTGGGCAAGGGTATTGATGATGTTGTTCCAGGTCAGCCATTGTACCGGCAATAGCTTCTCTCCGGTGATGAACTCGTACTGCAGGTTGCCCCTGCTTTTGTAATGCAAACCGGACAGTTCTATTTCGAGCATGGAAGTCCCAGCCGGCAATACGAGTTCTTTGGTCCGGGTAACCACGGGTACCAGGTCAACTTCAAACGGTTGATTATTGAGTAAATACCTAACCCCCGAGATGAAAGTCGGAAAGTCGCCTTCTTCTTCCCGGTTGTTTAAGGTGATTTTTGAAAGCCCCGATGAGGTAGCGGCCCAAAGGGTGTCGGCGTCTAGCAAAATATCATTGACATCATTGCTGGTTAGTCCGTCATTGCTGGTGAATTGCCTTACTTTGGATTCCCGGTCAATCGCATATACACCTGAATTGGTTGCAAGCCAGACTGCTTGGTCCTCCGCAACGAAGATGGACTGAATGTCCAGTATCGGGTTCCCGATTTGATCGTTGACCACCATTGTTCCAGTGACTGCGCCATCTTTAACAAAAGCTTTTACGAGGCCATACTCCGGACTGGCAACCCACATGGCGTTTTGGCCAGCTGGTTTCAAGGAAATGATGCGCCCTCCCACGGCCGGGAACCGCTCTCCCCATTTGAATTGAAAACCGTCTTTTTCGGACAGTATTCCGTTCAGTCCGCCAGCCCAGACGTTGCCATGTAAATCGACTCCTAAAGCGCTGATTCTTTCGGAAAGGAATATTTTCACATCTTTTGCGCTCCGATGCCAGTTGACTAGCCCACTCGATCCCCCTAACCAGCTGATGCCCTGCTCGTATAAACCGACCTTGAGAGCGCCGATTGACAATCGACGGGCTTTATTTTTATCAAACAATGTAACGTGGTCGCCATTTTCGGAGAACAGACCGTCATCACTGATCACATAGAAACTGGATTCATTTCTGGGCAAAACCTGTCTGACCTTATTGAATCCATCCTGGTTGGCTATTTCATGACGTACCCAACCTTGGCTGTTTTTTAAGTAAATATTTCCCTTGTCATCGCCGGCGATGATCTGGCCATCTGAAAGCTTATCGATGTATGGGAAATAGTTGGACCGAAAAACCGGACTGCTTTTGCTTGAATAAGAAATAGGTGCACCTGTTTTCAAAGCATACAGCCCTTCGTTCATGGTCGCAAACCAGTAGGTGCCATCTTTATCTTCGTAAATTCTTGCAATCTGATTGTTCTTAAAGTACCGTTCGCGGAAGACCAATTTATTGTCCTGGATACTAAAGCAGTATGCTCCTTTGCCAGTGCTGGATATCCAGATGTTCCCCGAACGATCGAATGTCAGGTTTCCGGGGATGCCCATGTCAACAATATCCAAGATGGTCAGTTCCCCATCCTGATAATGCATCAGGATGATCTCGTACAAATAATTGTAAACGATCATTTGGCCTCTCACGGCATAGGAAGCACCTCGTATGGAAGTGTAATTCCTTGGAACAACCATGATGGAATCATTACTGTATGGGTCCGTAATATCTGCAAAAGCCCATATGCTCATGCCTAAACGACGATCATCTATAGAAAATATGTCGCGTAAAGCCCCTATGCCTGGCGGGTTGGGGAAACAAGTTAGTTCTTCCTTGCGCCATCGACAAAAGTTCTGTGCATCTCCGGCAATCCAGATGCTCTGATCGGAGTCTTCATGGAAGGTGTAAGTGCCAGATGACATCTCGATCTGATTCAGCAAAGAATCATTCTCTGCACTAAAAATGACACCGTTCTCCATGTAGCAGGGTTGTTTTTGAAAACAGGAAATCCAGAGCCTTTGTTGGTTGTCTTCAAACAGGGTGAGTACTTCGGGGTCGGGCAAACCATCCCGCATAGTAAAAACTTTGAACTGGTTGCCATCAAATCTGGCCAATCCATTGTCTGTGCCAAACCATAAGAACCCTTCACTGTCCTGCATGATGCAGTATACGGTCATACTAGGCAAACCGTCCCGCAATGTGTAATGCATGAAAGACGGGGTTTGCCCAAGGCACAAAACCTGGCAAAAAATCAATATGAACAACAAAGCTTTTCTCAAACGGTAAACACGCTTTTTCTAAATAAGCACTTCAGGAATGCGGGAACAGTAAAACGCTCCTTGATGTAGGTCCAGCTTCTTTGGAATTCTTTGATAAAAAAAACGGACTTGAACTCGGGCATTTTTCATGCAGCCTCATTCCTATGTTTTTAATTCGGCGATAAAGTACGCCTTTCACAGGTTATTTGAAACAGTGATCTAGTAACCATGCAGCCTGAACTAATAACTGTGCATTAATCAGGTCAACGACCGACACTTTTTCATGCGGCCAAAGTTGGAAGGCCGTTTCAGGAGGAGGCCCTAAATCAATTATTTGCCATATTTGCAAATGAGCCGAACTCATCTGCTGATCCCGTTCTTGCTGGTTCCTTTTTTTAGCTTTTCACAAAATGTGGGACAGCAAGAAAAAAAGGCAGCTGCTTCGTTGGCCGAAAATGATTTTCAGCAGGCCCTTTACCATCTTAAAATAATTGACCAAAAAAAGCCCGGTGACCCAGAGGTTCTCACCCAGTTAGGTATTTGCTACTATGAATTGGATATGATCGAGCAGGCGGCCAACTGTTTATTGTCCATAAAAACGGAAGGTCCTAAAATACCCGCTGATTATTATTTGTATGTAGGTAAAATATTTCACGCACGGCTGGCTTTCGAAGAGGCGATTCAGCAATACAAATTATTTTTAAAGAACAGCAGAAAAAACGAAAGCCGGAGGGCTGCTGTGAAAGATGCCATCCGACGTTGTGCCAACGGCATGATGGTCCGGCGGCAAATGCCCGTCGGTCAAGTGTTGTTGCTGGATAGTACGATTAATTCACCGGGAAATGAATGGAGGCCTTTGCCCAGCCCCAACCGGCCGGGGACTGTTTATTTTTCATCCGAACGGTCCCGAAATTCCTTTGCTCCCTCTTCATTCGATATCTACCGTACAGAGCGGAATGAAACGCATTGGAAAACACCTCTACCATTAGGCCTGACAATAAATACAAACAAGGAAGAATGGCCGCTGGGCTTTGACCGGCAAGGAGAGGTACTTTATTTTTTTAGGGGAAACTCGGTTTACAGCGGAGACATTTTGGTAGATACATTTACGGAGGACTTGTCCAGAATGAATGTCGTGCATGCCGAATTCATCAGTCCCCTGAAAGCTTGGGAAGGCGACTGTGACCCTTTTTATTATGATGGTCAGACCATTTTGTTTGCAAGTCGGCGGGAAGGCGGCTTTGGCGGGCTGGACATTTATGTCACTAAACTGACCCCAACTGGCTGGACAAACCCAACCAACCTGGGGCCTGATATCAACTCGGCCTATGACGACCGCTGGCCATTTTTAGATGCAGACGGCCGCAGCCTATATTTTAGTACCAATGATGTTCGGCGAAGCATCGGCGGGTCGGATATCTTAAAATCCGTTTTCCTCGAACAGGCACAAAAGTGGACACCTCCGGAAAACCTGGGCATCCCCTTTAATTCTGCGGCAGATGAGGAATGTTTTTTTCTTTCAAATAGCGGTAATTACGCCTTTTTTACTTCCAGTAGAAAAACGGGTTTTGGAAAAAGGGATATTTATATGGCGCTGTTCCCCGCAACAAACGGAGGGCCATCACAACCGGCAGTTCCATTTGTTTTTTATAAAAACACAAAAGAAGAAAACAGGCAAAATGAAAATGCGGAGGCCCCTTCCTCCGAATTTGTCATTGCCCCGATGGCATACGGGAATGATCAAGAACCCCTGTCAAATGAAATTTTAACCGGCCTAAAAAAGATCAAGATGCTGTTGGCAAAATATCCTCAATTAAAAATCATTTTGACTGGATATGCATCACAGGACGAGCAAGGAATTATTTCGGTCGCAGCAATATTGCAGGAGGCAGTTGGTTTTTTGAAAAAAGAACGGATCGATCTGCGTCAAATTAGATGGCAGGCGATCGCCCGAAAATATGCTCCTCGAACGGAGGGGCAAAAAGTGGTCGATATCTTTTTGGCCAACCCGGAAATATTGTCTGAATATGTTAAAGTCGAACAGACGCCAGGCACCACATTCCAGGCAGGTTTTTTTAAAAAGACCATGTCCGGTTTGGTGTATCAGGTACAGGTGCCTACAGGTGAAAATGTACGGGTGGAAGAAATATTGCGGTTTTATCCCGAAGGAATACTGTCTCAGCGGGTAGTGGGCGAGCCCGTTTATTTTTCGCCGGGCTTTCATCTTTCCTGGTCGGCGGCATTGGAGGCGGAAAAGGCCGTTCGTCAAATTGGTTTTTATGGTACCCGGGTGGTGCCCCTGCTGAACGGTTGGGAACTGGACAAAAACAGCGCTGCACATCATCTGCACGAATATCCGGAACTACGGTATTTTATGGAAAAAGAATGAGGGGCAAGTAGGGAAGCAGGCAGGCAACTGGAGCGGCAGCCGGGGGTTTGCCTCCTCGGACATTTCATGGCTGGCAACGGCCCTGATTTGCCAAATCTCAAAAATTTTGCAATTCTCCATTTAACCAAACCAGCCATTAATTTTACCCGGTCACAATTTATTTTAAAGTCCACCCAACCCTTTTCCAACCCTCTGCGTATTTTGACAATAGGCGAGCAAATCTAAATTTTGGGTTTGCATGCTTTGTAAAAGGCCGTTAGTTTAGCGCCTCACTTCCTTAGGTTTGTATCTCTATAAATTCCTCGTGCGATAATTGGAAAATATTCTGTTTGGAGCCTTTATTCCATGACCTGGTGTTTTGGTTAAATGCCATTGATATTTAATTAAAAAACCACTAACCGATTTACTCATTACAAATCAAATAACCGCCTACCATGAAAAAAATGTCACGCTTAATTTTACTGGTAATTATCAGCTTTTTTTGTTTAAATAATAAAATGGATGCCCAGGCAGAGGTTTTCATTGTTGGACCTTCGTCTCTTTGCTTGGGTGAATGCGGCACTTATGAGGTTGTTTTATTCGACTCCACTGATTTCATCATAATCAGTGATTGGTCTTTCAATGGCTTGAGCCTCACCGGAAACCCTGTGACTTTTTGTATGGACAGTCCGGATGGTGGGGAATTGACAGTTTCGGGCTTTACCGAATTCCAGCAGGACTTTTTTGCGGAAATCTATATCGAAGCATCATCCTTTATCAACCCCGTCATCGTCTCCACCTCCGCCCAATGCCCCGACAGCCTGGCCGCCTGCGATAGGATCTGTGCTTTTAATACGGCGGTCTATGAAGTGACAAATGTATCTCCGGGATCGGCGGTTTCGTGGCAGGTTTTTGGGGCCGAAAGTTTTACCCCCAATGGCAATGAAGTGACGGTGGAGTGGGGCGCACCGGGGCAGGGTGAAGTGTCGGCAGTTGTGAGTAGTGGTGGTGGAAGTGCTGCCCCTTTACAAATATTTTGTGGGGTCAACCAAATTAACCAGTCCAATCCTAACAACCTTACTGGTGAAGGGTATCTCAATATTGAAGGTGGTACCGCTCCATACACGGTCGTACTGCTGGGGCCCAATGGGGATGTAACTACTTTGGTAACGGATGCCGACTTAACGTTTCCAAACCTCTTTTCGGGCGACTATATAGTAGAAGTGGTTGATGCACAGGGGGTTGGCCTGGATTGCAATTTTTATGTGCCCTCCGTCCCGGACGAATGTTGGTCGACTTTGAACCCGGTCACCATCGACCAGCCTTCCCCTGGCTGTAATACCTGTGATGGTTTTATCCTGGTAAACCCGGTCGGTGGTTCAGCCGGTACCAGTTTTTCTTTTCTTTGGAGCAATGGATCAACCAGTAACGTATTGACCGACGTCTGCCCAGGTGTCTATTCCGTGACCTCAACAGATGCAAATGGGTGTAGCTATTCGATCAATATTGAAATGTCGTGCGACTCTTTAGGCAGTACCTGCTTTGGCGAATCTTCCCTCTGCGTGGAAATACTCGATGAACCCAAAGCCCGCATCGGTGCTACGCCACCCGTCGTCAATGGCGTCATTGAAATCTGTCAGGGCCAGACGGTCTATTTTGAAAATGAAAGCGAAGGTGCAGCTTCTTACATCTGGGACTTTGGCGACCTGAACACCTCCGTTCAGTTTGAGCCAGATCATACCTACCAAACCACTGGAACCTACACCGTGTCGCTCATCGCCCGGAATGAATGTTTTTGCAGTGATACCACTTTTGTGGATGTAAATGTGCTGCCGGCCGATGTACCTGAAATCAATTGTGTCGGCACCGTTTGCCAGGGCGAATCGGTCACCTATTCGACCGATGCCATGTGCGGGACCTATAGCTGGGACATTTCTCCTGAAGGAACAATCCTGGACGGTGGCGGCCCTGCCGATAATTTCGTCACCGTTGAATGGATGAATGGTGATGAGGGGGTGGTCTCCTTGTCCGTCAGTGGATGTGCCGGTTCTGTTTGTACCACGCCGAACGTGGTCCCGATTCCAATCATTTCACCAACTGCCCAAATCATAGGGCGCACGAGCGTATGTGAAGAAAGCACGGAGGAATATTATATCCCAAATTACCAAGGGACAGAGATCGTCTGGTCGGTGCAGGGATCGGGAACGATCATGGAAGGACAGGGAACAGAGCGGGTGACCATCAACTGGTACGGGCAGGCCAACCAGTCTAATCCACAAAAGGTGAGGGTTGAGTTTGACAATTGTTACCTGGGGTGTGAAGGGCAGGCCGAGTTGGACGTAAATATTGTTCCCTCCTTTTACCTGCGGGGGCCGATTGAGGTTTGTGAAAAAACGACGGAAGAATTCACTTGCCGCAATTCCATCACCAATCTGTTGACGCCGATCAACTGGCAGGTCCTGAATGCTGGTGGCGCAGTCGTGGCGCAGTCGCCGGGTGCGGTGGCCAGTTTCAATATTGATTGGAGTGTTCCGCTCGGCACTTATACCGTGCAGGGCCGGCCAGCCGTTGCCACTGATTTTTGTAATGAACTGTATGAAATATTCGTGGATGTGAGAGCTGCCCCGGTTCCCGTTAACAGCATCCTTGGAGAAGACAATATTTGTCCTGGTGAAACATATCCTTATGAGGCGGACGGCATTCCGAGCCATGATTTTAACTGGACGATTATTGGTGGTACACCTGATGAATTCAAAGGTAACCCCATCAATGTGACCTGGGGGCCAACTCCTCCTTATCAGGTTTCGGTAACCCAGACGGCCACGACCGGGCTTGGCTGTACCTCTGATCCAATTTCAATGGATTTAATGGAAATACCTGCTTTCCCTATCAACGGTGATGCACAGGTTTGTATGGAAGAAACGGGGATATACAATGCGCCTTATTTTGAAAGAGTTTCTTTTGATTGGGTGGTTTCGCCAGCCAACAGAGGGACGGTCATCAGTGGTCAGGGCTCGTCAACCATAGAGGTGCTCTGGCACGAGGCTGGACCGGCAACGGTGGAAGTAACGGTTTGTGGTGTCGTGCAAGATTTCAACGTAACCGTTTTGCCCTTGCCGGAGCCAATCGTTGTGCATCCGGATGAAATCTGTGAAGGATCAACCACTCCCGTTTCCACGACGACACCTTATGTTTCCTACCGTTGGCTGGATGATACTGGTGCTTTGGTCTCAATTGATGCAGTGCCTGATTTGGGGCCTGGTTATTATGAGTTGGTAGTGGTGGATGTGAACGGCTGTGAGGGAAGTACCTCGTTTGATATTTTTGAATTGCCGCTGCCGGCAATTTCCATTTCTGTTCCCATTTACGAAGGCATCTGCCCGGGTGGGCCAGCGGTAACGATCACCGCTTCTACCACCAGCGACGGCTATGACTTTCAGTGGTATCAAAACGGCGTGCCGGTGGGAACTAACTCTCCGTTTTTAACTGTAAACGTTCCAGATTCATACAATGTGATCGTGACCGATGTAAATGGCTGCACCAACCTGTCGAAAGCATTGATCATTGAAGATTGTGAGTCGCAGGGCGGTACCTGTGACGGAGGCATTTGCATACCGGCAACCTGCAACAATCCAAACGGCTGCACGACCAACGGCATGATTTCTTTTGAAATCCAAAAAACAGGTGATTGCCTTACGCACCAATACATCAATACCAGTATCAATGACATCGCGGGGAGCTGGAGCTGGGAATTTGATGATCCCGGACCGAACAATACCTCCACGCTGGAAAACCCCTTGCACACCTTCTCCGGTGTTGGATACTACTCCATTATTTTCCTGGGGCTGGTGCCAGATTTAACTACGGGAGGAACCTGCCCCGACGGGCAGATGCAGCAAGATACCATCATCGCTATGGCTAATTTTGACATGGAGGCCGCTTGCCCCGGTGCCCCTGCTGTTTTTACCGATCTCTCTGAAATCTTACCTTATGCCACCCTGACCAACTGGGACTGGGATTTTGGTGATCCTGCCAGTGGAATGGACAACACTTCGACCGACCAGCACCCGACGCATGTTTACCAGTCGGCAGGAACCTATACCGTCACGTTAACCATCACCGAAGCCAGTGGCTGCCAGACATCGATTGTCAAAAACATCACGGTCTTTGACCCGCCGGCTGCCAATTTTGCACTGCCTGCGATTACTTGCGAAAATACAGCGGTTCCTTTCAATGCCGTCGTTTCTGCGGATGCTACGTCGATCGAATGGGATTTTGGTGACCCTGCCAGCGGAGCTGCCAATACTTCAACTAATATCGATACGTATCACGAGTTTGCCACGGCAGGTATTTACACCGTGACCCTGACTGCAACAAACGTCTACGGTTGTGCAACTACATTCACGGAAAATATTGCCATCTCACCTAACACCCTCGGCGGGAACATCGCTTTCTCCCAGCCATCGCCCATTTGTGAAGGGGATAACATTACTTTGACGGCCCCGGCAGGCGGCATCAGCTACCTCTGGTCAAACAATGATCCGACCAACCAAATTACTGTCGGAACAGCCAATGTGTACGAAGTGACCCTGACCGATGCGGAAGGATGTACCTATGCTCCTCCTGGGGCTCAGGTCGATATTTTCGGTGAACCGAACGGCATCATCAAAGCGGTGGAGTACAATGAATTCAACCAACCTGTTGCGTTTTATGAAAATAACCATACAGTTTGTGAGGGCGAAGATGTGTACCTGGTGATCCAGGGTAGCCTCGACTACAGCTATCAATGGTCGGGCGGCAACGGCGGCGGTGCTGAGATTTCTTTTACGGAAGACAGAGATAACCTGCTGGATGTCGGCGTCCATAATTTTGCCGTAACTGTCACGGATAATACAACGGGATGCACCAGTGAAGAAGGTCCATTTACCGTAACAGTCAACCCCAAGCCAGACGTACAGATCAGTTCTTTGCCTACGGGGTTTTTATGTGCCAATACGCCAGCCACCCTGAGCGTGGTCAGCCCGAACGGAAGCCTCGACTACACATGGAATACGGGTGAAATGGGCACTTCTATTTTCGTCATTGCGGGAGGTACTTACTTTGCGCAAGCGACCAATCAGTTTGGCTGTAAGAGCCGGAGCAATGAAATTGAGCTCAACAATGCACCCGACATTGATAAAATTCCGACGGGATGTCATACCCGATGCAATCCCGATACATTGTGTTTGCCGAACATGCCTTTGGTCGCTTCCTACCAATGGTTCTACAATGGCGCCCCGATGGCTGCTCCGAATGGTACGGTGGCCGAACCGATTTTTGATCAAAGTGGTGAATATTATGTGCAAATGGTCGACATCTATGGCTGCGAATCCATCTCTGAAACGCTTACGCTCGACCTCTATCCCGGCTTTGGCGATGTGCTCGGCGATGTCTATTTTGATGTCAACGAAAACGGCATCATTGATGGGCCGGACACCCTGGTGAGCGGTATCGATATTTTTATCAACAATGGTACAATAAACATTGATACAGTGACCAGTGATTTGGGGGGGTATGCTTTCCTCGATATTTTATCAACTGATTATACCGTCGTTCTGGATACGGCCAATTTGCCCGCTGGCTGGTCGGCTTATTATGTGGATGGCAATGTACAACTGGTCGGTTGCGATGTGGAGGAGGAGTTCGATTGGCTGCTCACGAACCAATGTGTACCGGAAACCGTCAATGAAACCTATCAGGACTGTCCCGGAGGGGGCGTCACCTATAATGGCACCTTTATTCCAACAGGCCAGACCGATACATTTACAGTGACCTCCTTGACTGGTTGTGATACGATTTTAATCATCAATGTCGATCCGTTCACAACGGTCGTCAGCCAAGAGGAATTAGGCGCATGTACTGGAACGACCGTCACTTATGAAGGCGCCGATCTCTCTCCGGGCGATATGCAGGACTTTACTTTAACCGATCAAAATGGTTGTGATTCCATTGTGCAAGTGACTGTGGAGGAATGGTTAAATTACACCATGCCGCTGCCCCTTACTGCCTGTGAAGGCTCCTCCACTGTGTACAACGGGCAGACCCTTTTCCCCGGTGACCAGCAAGACTTTTTGTTTGTGACGGTAAATGGTTGTGATTCCCTGATGCAAGTCACGGTCAATGCAGCTCCCGTGGATACGGTGCCAGTACCGTTACAGGTTTGTGAAGGAGAAACAATTGATTTCAATGGCCAGCAATTGTCCGCTGGTGACCAGGTGTCGCTGACCTTGGTCAACCAATTTGGCTGTGATTCGGTACTGGAGGTCAGTGTCACTCAATACGATGTCGTCACTTTTGATTTGGACGCCGGTGAAATTTGTTGGAACGGAACAGATGGGGAAATAGAAGTGATGAACCCAACGGGAGGTGCGACGCCCTACCTTGTTTCGCTCGATGGGACTAACTACCAACCGGCCTTGACATTTGAAAACCTCTCTGCCGGTGCGTACACCGTCTACTTATTGGATGATAACGACTGCCAGTACGAAGATGATACTGAAATCCCAATGATCGAACCAATGGTAGTTGAAACGGTAGATGAAACCATCGAATGTGGTGACGAGCTGGAACTCGCACCACTGGTCATCAGTGAACTCCCCGTTATCTGGCAATGGGCCGGCGGTAGCTCTGATTCAGTCTTGCTCATCAGCAATCCGGGTATTTATAACTTCAGCGTCAGTAATGATTGTGAAACCGTCAATGAGGGGATAACTGTCGGCCTGGAAGCAGCAGGGCTGGACGGGATGATCTATATGCCCAATTCCTTTTCGCCCAACAATGACGGGATCAATGACTGCTACAAAGGCTTCCTCGCTCCTGACATAGAGGTGGATTATTTTGTCCTAAAAATATTCGACCGCTGGGGCAACGCCATGTTTGAAACCAATGACCCCAATGACTGCTGGAATGGTCATCACCGTGGCAAGCAAATGCAGCCCAATGTTTTTGCATGGTATATGGAACTACGGGTAAGGAATTGTGACGGTAACCTGCTGGAGGTTTACGAGGAAGGGGATATTCATTTGATGGACTAAAATTTAAGTGCATATGCAAATCAAAACGCTGATTTAAACTTAGAGCTTGCGTTTTGATTTGCATATGAGTTTTTCGAGGTTAGTTTATCCCATAGATGGTTGGGTCCCGAATCAGGGCCGGCCATTTTTTCATTTAAACAAAAAAAGGAGAACTTGAATTTGCGTACCAGCAAAAAGCGACTTAGATTTACTTATCTTTTTTCCTGTTAGAATTTTCATTGTGCGATAGTTGGAAAATATGCTTGAAGAAATGCTCTCTTGATCAAATGGCTTTTGAAGGCTGAACAGTTGGTATTGATCCGTTCTTCATTGCTGCCATTTTATCAATCGTTCTATCATGTGAAAAACCACGTCCGTAATGAAAAAAAATCTACGCTTTTTCCTATTTGTTTTTACTGTTGTTTGTTGTTTGCCGTTCCTTGGCCACTCTCAGGGCGGGGGGCAGGGTGGGCCGGTACAAATAATTGGCCCCGACGCATTGTGCGAGGGTGAATGTGCAACTTACACTGTCGAATATGATTATTATGGCACTGCCATCATATTTAATGCATGGCACCTGAATGGGATGGGGTCCATTACCATCCCACCTACCTCGAACCCATTCCTTACTCAATGTGCGAACGACGAATATGATTTCATGATTACGTTGGAATATATGGCGTATGACTCGTCGACAGATGATTATATTATACAGTATGTTGATAAGTATGTGATGAGTGCCTCGCTTCCCGAACCCATCATTGTTCCTGCGTCTGCCCAGTGCCCGGATAGCTTATCTGCCTGTGAAAAAATCTGCGCGTTTAACTCCGCCGTTTATGAAGTGACGAATGTGCCTGCCGATGCCGAGTTGTTGTGGGAGGTAGAAGGGGAGGAGGGCTTTGTGGCCAACGGCAATTCGATCGAGGTGGAATGGGGGGCACCGGGACAAGGGGAAGTCAGGGCCTATTTTTCCAATGCCCAGGAACAGGTAGATCCACTGCAGCTGATCTGCGGCCAGACAGGAGTCAATTATGATAACAATGGCGTACCAATTGATGGTGATGTTTTTATCGAGGTTTTGGGGGGCGAACCTCCGTATGAGGTTCAGCTGTCAAGTGGAACTTCCATGTATTCGACTGTGCTACTTTTTCCCGGAGTGGAGTCTTTTTCAGGACTTGAAAGTGGACAGTATGAGATCACTGTGACCAGTGCCGATGGTCAGACAGAAGAATGCTCTGTTTTTATTTCCCTCGTAGATCAATGCACTACTATTGGATATGTCTGGGTGGAACAGGCGCCCGTCAGTTGTACTTCTTGTAATGGTGTGATTTTGACCATTCCCTTGAGTGGGATAGGACTAGGTTATTTATATTCCATAGATGGTGGGGCCACTTTTAGTGACAGCTATGCATTTTATGGAGTATGCCCAGGCAATTATAGCGTTGTAATATTTGATACCTTTGAGCAATGTTCTTTTGAGTTTGAATATATTCTGCCCTGCCCCGAGATGCCTTTGGAATGTACCAGCGAGTCGTCCGTATGTGTCGAAATACTGGAAGAACCCAGCGCAGCCATCGCCTCTACACCTCCGCTGACAAACGGGGAAATTGAAGTATGCGAAGGCCAGGCAGTATTTTTTGAAAACAACAGTGAAAGTGCTGCATCCTATATCTGGGACTTCGGCGACCTGAACACTTCTACACAATTTGAACCATCGCACGTTTATCAGACACCGGGCAACTACCAGGTAGCACTCATCGCCCGCAACGCCTGCTTTTGCAGTGATACCACTTTCGTAAATGTCAATGTGCTGCCGGCCGGGGTACCTGCCATTTCCTGTACGGGGACGGTCTGTGCCGGTGCGTCGGTCACTTATGCCACCGATGAAGCCTGTAGCCAATATAACTGGATCGTTAACGGTGGTGGAACCATACAAGCTGGTGGAGGGCCGGCAGATAATTTTATTACTGTGGAGTGGGGCGATGGCCCACAGGGCTTAGTGTCTCTTTCGGTAAATGGTTGTGCGGGCAATGCCTGTAATACGCCCAACGTGGTGCCCATTCCGATCATTTCCGAATCGGCTCAGATTCAGGGCCGGTCGAACGTTTGCGAAGGCAGCACGGAGGAATACTTCATTCCAAACTACCAGGGCACGGAAATCACCTGGTCGGTGGAAGGGTCGGGCAATATCGTTGGAGGACAAGGGACTGAGCGGATCACGGTCAATTGGTACGGTGTGGTCAATCAGGGCAATCCGCAAAAGGTTATGGTGGCATTTGACAACTGTTACCTGGGATGTAAAGGAATGGACACAATGGATGTCAACATCGTTCCATCGTTTTATACCCGTGGGCCGATTGAGGTCTGCGAAAATTCCACGACGGAATACAACAGCCGCAATTCCATTACAAACCTGCTCGTTGCATCCAACTGGGAGGTGGTCAATTCGGGCGGAGTCGTCGTTTGGTCAACGGGCGGTACCAATACGGCTGCTATTGATTGGGGGTTCCCTATTGGTACCTACACCGTGCGTGCCTCATCAATCAACGCCAATGATTTTTGTAACCAAGAATACGATGTTTTTGTAGAAATAAAAGCAGCGCCTGCACCCGTGACCGGGATTGATGGAACGACGGCCATTTGTCCGGGTGAATCTTACTCGTACATGGCCAATGGACTGCCTATCAACGAGTTTAACTGGACCATAACGGGCGGAACACCTGCCGACTTTAAAGGCAATCCGATTAATGTGACCTGGGGTACAACGCCGCCTTATGAAGTTGCGGTAACACAAACAGGAACATCTGGGCTGGCCTGCACGTCCGATGCCATCACCTTAACCATTGATGAAGTTCCATCTTTTTCCGTAACTGGAAACGATCAGGTTTGTATAGAAGAAACGAGTACTTATACTGCTCCTCATTTTGAAAATGTTGATTATGAATGGATCGTGTCGCCTGCGGCAAAAGGGACCATTGTCAGCGGGCAGGGCACTGAAAATGTAGAGGTGCTCTGGAATGGTGATGGGCCGGCAAACGTCAGTGTAACCGTTTGCGCTGCAACCGTAAGTGTCGACGTCACGGTATCACCCAAACCAGCACCTGAGCTTGTTTACAATTCGGAAATCTGTGCGGAAACCACTACCTCCATACAAACTACTCTTGCGTATACTTCTTATCAGTGGTCGGATGAAACTGGCTCCTTGGTGTCGACCTCACCTGCCCCGGACTTACCGGTAGGCTATTATGAATTAAAAGTCACCGACCAGGTTGGTTGTGAGGGGAGGACTACTTTTGAAATACTGGAGTGGCCCGAGCCCGTTGTTTCTATTTCTACTGCCCTTTATTTGGGACTTTGTCCTGGCGGAGCACCTGCCACTATCGTGGCTTCTTCCTCCGAAGGAGTGACCAATTTTGCGTGGTTTGAAAATGGCTTGCCGGTCGGTACCAATTCACCTCAACTGGTGGTGGGTGCCGTCGGTGATTATCAGGTGGTGGTCACCGATCAAAATGGCTGCACCGCTATTTCGAATACGCTGGTAATTTCAGAATGTGAACCAGCCGGCGGGGTATGCGTGAATGGTGTTTGCATTTTTCCTCCGGGTGGCAGTGGACCTGGCAACCCTGGGGGAGGTGGAGGCGGAAGCAGTGGAGGTAACCCCTGCATTCCTGATGGGGATTTTTCTTTTCAAATACAGACCACCGATGATTGCCTCACGCATAATTATTTAAATACAAGTATCAATGACGTTGCGGGCAGTTGGAGCTGGGATTTCGATGATCCGGCCAGCGGCCTGGCCGATACTTCTACGCTTGAAAACCCTACTCATACTTTTTCGGGAGTGGGCTATTATTCGGTAGTGCTTGTGGGGGAGGTGCTTTCAACTACTGGAGGTACCTGCCCGGCCGGAGTGGTGCAAACAGATTCTATTGAGGCCGTGGCCGATTTTGAATTTGTCACTGCTTGCCCTGGCATTCCGGTGTCTTTTACAGACATAACGGAAACCATGCCCTCCGCAACGATTACCAATTGGGAATGGGACTTTGGCGACCCTGCGAGCGGTGTTGATAATACTTCTAATGACCAACACCCGCTTCATACATACCAGACACCAGGAACGTATACTGTGAACTTAACCATTACACTGGCAGGTGGCTGTACAGCTGAACGGTCAAAAGATATCGGCATTTTCAATCCTCCTGATGTGGAATTTTCTCTGCCGACCATCACTTGTGAAAATACTGCACTGCCGTTCTCTGCGGTTGTGTCCAACGATGCCATTGGAGTGACCTGGGACTTTGGTGACCCGGCCAGTGGTGATGGCAATACGGCTTCAAGTTTTGACACCTATCATGAATTTAATGCCGCAGGTAATTACCCTGTTACATTGACGGCAGCCAATGTTTACGGTTGCGCTACTTCTGTGACACATACCATGACCGTTACACCGAATAACCTCTATGCATTTATACAACTCCCTCAGCCACCGCCCATTTGTGAGGGGGATAGCCTTGCTCTTTTTGCTGTACCGCCAGGCCTTAATTACCTGTGGTCGACTGGTTCGACCAGCAATATGATCACCGTTTATTCAGCGGGCATATTCGACGTTACAGTCACTGACAGTGAGGGATGTACGGCTTCTCCTGGCGAGGAAATAGTGGATGTGTTTGGTGAACCGAACGCAACGATCAATGCCGTGGAGTACAACGAGTTTGGCCAGCCAATTGCTTTTTTTGACAATAGCTTCGCTGCCTGTGAAGGGGAGGATGTACATCTGGTTATGCTGGGAAGCCTCGATTATAGTTACGAATGGTCGGACGGAAACGGTGGAGGAAATGCCATTTCATTTACAGAAGACCGTGATAACCTGCTGTCGGTGGGTGACCATGATTTTACCGTTATCGTGACGGATAATGCAACAGGCTGTACCAGTGAAACAGGACCTTTTACAGTGACAGTACACCCAAAACCTGAAGTAGCAATTGAATCTGCTCCCAGCGGGTTTTTATGTGAAAACAATCCTGCCACTTTGAGCGTGGTTGGACCTTCGGGAAATTTGAACTACGCTTGGAATACAGGTGAATCGGGCACTTCTGTCAACGTAATTGCCGGAGGGACTTATTTTGCGCAAGCCGTCAATCAGTTTGGCTGTAAAAACCGGAGCAATGAAATTACACTCCACAACGCACCGGACTTCGATAAGATCCCATCCGGCTGCCATACCCGGTGCAACCCCGATACACTGTGCCTGCCCGACCTGTCAGAAGTGGCTTCCTTTCAGTGGTTTTTGGATGGCCTGCCCTTGCCTGCCCCCAATGGTACCCTGGCCGAGCCGGTCTTTGATCAAAGTGGAGCGTACTACGTTGAAATGATCGATGTTTATGGCTGCCAGTCACGTTCTGATGTACTGACTCTCGATCTGCTTCCAGGGTTCGGTGACGTGCTCGGCCAGGTCTATTTTGACGTTAATGGAAACGGCATTATTGACGGTCCGGATACTTTGGTCAGCGGCATTTCCATTTTTATAAATGATGGCTTGACCAATATCGATACAGTAATCAGCAATTCGGGAGCATATGTTTTCCCTGGTATTTTATCTACAAATTATACCCTCGAATTGGATACGACCAGCCTGCCTGCCGATTGGTATGCGTATTGGGGGGTCGGGAATGTGGAAATGATCGGCTGCGACGTGGAAGAATCTTTCGACTGGTTATTGGCTTTCCAGTGTACACCGGAAACATTGAATGAAAATTACGAAGCTTGTCAGGGAGGGGGGATTACTTACCAAAACACTTTTATTCCAGCCGGATCAGTTGATACCTTCCAGTTTTTATCCGTCAATGACTGCGATTCTGTCGTTATTGTTGCGGTGGAGGCTATTGCACCTGATACTTCCTATACCCCATTGAGCATTTGTGCGGATACCACCGCTGAATTTGCCGGGGCTGAATTGTCGCCCGGTGAGCAGCAGGTATTTACGCTGACAGCAATTGATGGCTGTGATTCTTTGGTCGAAGTGACGGTGACGGGGTGGCCCACCTATGCGTTTGACCTGCCTTTGTTCGCATGTGAAAATTCGTTCATTGAGTACAATGGCCAGCCACTTTATCCGGGAGATCAGCAGGACTTTTTGTTCACGACTATTCATGGTTGTGATTCTGTCATGTCCGTTTCAGTTGCACCCATTCAGGGAGATACGATACCGGAGCAGTTGTTCGCCTGTCCGGATAGTGTGGTTACCTACGAAGGCGTGGATCTGGCTCCCGGCGATGAACAGGCCTTTGTTTTTACCGCAGTCGGCGGCTGTGATTCGGTGGTACAGGTAACAGTGGATGAATTGCTGACTTTTGCTTCTGCTTTGCCCCTTATGGCTTGTGAAAATTCATTGATCGAATACAATGGCCAGCCGCTTTACCCTGGCCAGCAACAGGACTTTGTGCTGGTAGCAATGAACGGCTGTGACTCGACCGTTACGGTCACGGTGGAAGCAATTCAGTCGGATACTACACAGGAACAACTTCATGCCTGCCCCAATGCAACGGTGGAGTTTGAAGGAGTAGATTTGGCACCCGGCGACCAGGAAGATTTTATATTCCCGGGATCAGATGGCTGTGATTCCGTCGTGCAGGTAACGGTAGGGGAGCTGCCGACCTTCTCCTCTGACTTGTCACTTTCGGCCTGCGGCAATTCTTTTGTCGAGTACAATGGTCAGCAGCTATTTCCGGGCGACCAGGAAGACTTCATTTTATCAGCCATAAACGGCTGTGATTCCGTTATCTCAGTGACTGTCTCCGCCCTTCCGGTTGATACTACTGCGGTTCCTCTACAGGTCTGCGCTGGAGAAATAATAGCATACGGAGGGCAGGTACTTTCTGCTGGAGATCAAATCATGGTCAACCTAACCAACCAGTCAGGTTGCGATTCTATTCTCGCCGTCAGCGTTGCCCAGTTTCCGGCAGTTACTTTTGATTTGGTGGCCAATGAAATTTGTTGGGACGGCACCAACGGACAAATCATTGTTCAGAACGTACAGGGGGGAGCAACGCCTTACCAGGTATCGCTCAATGGTGGTGCTTTCCAGCCGACATTTAATTTCGAGAATCTCGGTACGGGAGCGTACACGGTCTATTTAACGGATGGGAATGATTGCGAATTTGCCGATTCTACTGAAATAAATGCCCTGCCCCCAATGGTTGTAGAAACGATGGACGAGTCGATCATTTGCGGGGAGGAAGTGGAGTTGTCGCCCGTCGTGAGCAGTTCATTGCCTGTTTCCTGGCAATGGACGGATGGTACTACAGGGTCTTCACTTTTTATTGACAGCCCGGGCACCTATTATTTTAATGTTTCCAATGAATGCGAAACGGTCTATGATTCGATTGCCGTCAGCCTGGAAGGAAATGGCCTGAACGGGCAAATTTTTATGCCCAATTCTTTTTCTCCCAATAATGACGGTATCAACGATTGCTACCGGGGCTACGTCGCTCCCGATTTGGAAATAGAATCGTATGAGTTGAAAATATTTGACAGGTGGGGCAATTTCATGTTCGAAACCACTAACATAGACGGGTGCTGGGATGGCCGGCATCAAGGAGAACAAATGCAGCCTGCAGTGTTCGCTTGGTTTATAAAGTTAAAAGTGAGGAATTGCGACGGCCAGGTACTGGATGTTTTTCGAGAGGGGGATATTCATCTGATCCGGTAAAAGGTTCTTTTTTAGAACTTCTGATACATCTGCTCGCCGTCTCCGGTTAACCAATAAAAGTCGCGTCAAGCGACTTTTATTGGTAACAAGGGGTTTTCGGGGAGGCATAAAAAAATGATTTTCATTCTTTCATGCCTCCCCGAAAACCCCTTGTTCGATTTTTGTCGGTTCGATGCCGACGAAAATCAAGAGTAGGATTCCGATGGCCAGTGTGTTCTAAAGAAATAGGGCAAGGAAAATAAAAATACCTAAAATTCTTAGGTAAATATTTTGATACCTAAATTCCTTATGTATATTTGCCCCATGAAGACAAATGAACTCTTACGGGGCACTTTAAAAACCATCATCCTCAACTTGCTGGCCGAGCACGGCCGCATGTACGGTTATGAAATGGTACAGAAGGTTCGGGAGCAATCAGCGGGGGCTTTTGAATTGACGGAAGGAGCGCTCTATCCTGCTCTCCATAAGCTGGTGGCTGATGGTCTGCTCGTCACCGAAAAAGAAATGATCGGTAAGCGGGTGCGGAAGTATTACCGGTTGACGCCAGTGGGCTCCGAGGCAAGGATAGACAAGGTCCATGAATTTCAAAAATTTGTCCGGGCCATGCAATTATTGTTAAACCCCAAACCTGCCACCTAACGCGGCCGGCCGGTCCGGGCAGTAAGATCCAACACATGATACAACTCAACGAACAACAATTATTTTCCATAGAAAAAATACTGGAAGAACAGGGCCTCAATGATGGGCCGCTCAAAGAAGAACTCCTTGATCACCTGTGCTGCCAGGTAGAACAGGCGATGGACGGGGGCATGCTTTTTCACCAGGCGCTACAGCAAAGTTTGGATACCTTTCAAGAAGATGAAATGAAAGAACTTCAACAACATTTTTCAAACAATTCAAATCAAAAAAGATCAATTATGATGAAGGTATCCTTATTCGCACTTAGTGTTTTGCTTTTGGTGGCCATTAATTTTAATCGAAATGAAATACTGGATCAAGAACCTGTAGAAGGGCCAGAGCTGGTGGCACCAATTATCTCTCACGTACTTTTGGCCGATCCGCCTACCATCTCTCCACTGAGAGGTGATGTTAAAATTACCAGCGGTTTTGGCATGCGGCTACACCCGGTCCATAAGGTGAAAAAACAGCACAAGGGGATCGATTTCAAAGCAGCCATGGGGACACCTGTATACGCCACTTCTGGTGGAATTGTGAAGAAAGTGGGCAACATGCCAAAGGGCTATGGAAAACACATCATTATCGAACACGATGACCACTTTAAAACGCTGTACGCGCAGCTTTCCCAAATGGATGTGAAAGTGGGAGATGAAGTAAAAAGAGGTGATCAGATTGGGGCTGTCGGTAGCTCAGGGCTGTCCACTGCGCCGCACCTCCATTATGAAGTTATCAAAGATGGGGTTCGGGTCGATCCGGAAGAATATCTCCGGCCATGAGAATCAATTAAGGAGGTTATTTTAAATAACCTCCTTAATTATTTCATACTAATTTCATCTTCAAATAAACGGGCGGCCTTTAGGGGTTGCCCTATTTTATATTTTCCTTTTTAATGACTGGCTTTATTCAATTTCTTCCATCTTCTTTTTTGGAAAAAGTATAGCACTATTAATAAAATAATCAATACCGGATAGGCAAAACAGAAAATCAATGCATTGACCTCGTAATAAGATAATCCGAGCATGTTTGCCAGGTTGATAATAAAATCTGTGCAATAGACATAAATAGCCGCTCCGGTTTTTTCAAGCATTTTTTATTTTATTTATTTTAATTCGCAGCTCAATATTTTTAATCAATAAAAAATAAATAACCAGCGGGAATAAAATAACCAGAAAAATAATATTGGCTAACATATAATGGCCGGTTGATTTTAGTAAATCAATAATGCCAAAATAAATCGGGTCGATTATTTTAAAAAAAATGCCATTGCTGTTAACGTGGTTTTTCTTGCAAAAGGAAGTGTTGTCGTGGCAATGCCAGGTACATTTATTTTTTAATTTTTCTCCAGTATTGATGGCTGTTATATTTTTTATAAAATAAGCATTACTTTTTATGCCTGTTCGTACATATTCGTTAACCCCTGCCATTAAAACAAATGGCGAGATTAAAATAATCATATTCCTAAAAAAGCGTTTCATAAAATAACCCAATATCTCAATATCTCAATATCTCAATAGGAGCGTCAAAAATGACACTTTTATTTTGGCAAATGCTTGATTTCCAAACCTCAAAACTCTTTTTAAGGTAAAGAAAAAATGTCATTTTTTTGAGCCGTCACTTAATTCAAGAATTCAATTCATTCCTCATAATAATCCCTAAAAAAAATCGGCAAATGCCGCAGTGCAGCCAATTCCCTTTGCCGTTCCCTGATTTCTGCCGCCGGTATGCCGAAATATGCCTTTCCTCCTTCCAGGCTTTTTGAAATGCCCGATTTTGCACTCACCACGGCTCCGGCTCCGACCCTGACCCGCTGAGCCACACCCACCTGCCCATAAAGGACGACATTGTCTTCTATGGTGGCTTTACCGCCGATGCCGACCTGCCCGGCTATGAGGCAGTTTTTGCCAATGACGGCCCCGTGCCCCACATGTACCTGGCAATCCAGTTTGCTCCCTTCCCCAATGACCGTGTCGCCCGATACGCCCCGGTTGATGGTGCAGGCAGCCCCAATGTCCACATGGTTTTCAATGACGACCCGTCCGCCCGAGCGCCATTTTTTATAACCATTTTCAGTTTTTTGAAAATAAAAGGCATCGGTGCCGATGATGGTGCCGACCTGGATGGTTACGTGGTCGCCGATATGGGTATGGTCGCCGATGTAACTGTTGGCCTGTATATAACAGTTTTTGCCAATCACTACCTGGTGGCCGATCACTACCCCAGGCTCGATAATGGAGGAAGGGTGTACGGAAGCACTCTCCGCAATCTGGCTGCTTAGGGGCCGAAGTGGCCGGTACTGGCGCACCAACCCGTCGTAGGCTTCAAATGGGTGGTCGCACACAAGCAGTGCTTTACCCGGCGGACACTCGACTTCCTCATTGAGGATAATGATGCTGGCGGCAGAAGAAAGGGATTTCTTAAAATATTTTTTGGCATCCACAAAGATGATGTCTCCTTTTTCCACTTTGTGGATTTCATTGATGCCAGTTGCCTCCAGCGTTGCATCACCAATGATTTTTGCGCCAATTTTCTGTGCGATGGTTTTAATGGGGATGGGCTGTGGGAATTTCATAGATTAAACGGTTTTAAAGTATACCCGCCGTCCTGCATTCACTTTGGGGCGGCGGAGGGTACCAAGAAACTTAGGCCATTATGTTATGAGTCATACTCGGAAACTTTCGATAAGTTTGCGGCGTTAGGAAAGCAAAAGTAGTTTTTAATGAAAATTAAAATGAGAATAAAAATTAGAAACAGCTACTTCATCAGCAAACAGCGTTTCCCATTTTCATTTTGATTTTTATTTTAATTGAATTAATCATGTCATTAGAAACCAAAATAATGGAAGACCTCAAGGCTGCTATGAAAAACAAAGACGATGCAGCCAAGCGAAGCATCCGTGCGATCAAAGCGGCTATTTTGTTGCAAAAAACGGACGGCAGCGGTAAAGTACTGGATGAGGCAGGGGAAATAAAATTATTGCAAAAACTCGTCAAGCAACGCCAGGACTCACTGGAAATTTATGAAAAGCAGGGACGGGAAGATCTGGCGACGCCGGAGCGGGAAGAAATTGAAGTCATCAAAAAATATCTACCGGAGCAAATGAGCGAAGCCGACCTCGAAGATGTATTGAAAAAAATCATTGAAATGACCGGAGCAAGCTCTATGAAGGACATGGGCAAAGTGATGGGCATGGCCTCGAAAGAGCTGGCTGGCAAAGCAGACGGAAAGACGATTTCGGGGTTGGTGAAGCGGCTTTTGATCGGCTGACTTGACCTAAGTTTCCCGCAGAGAAATGCGAACTTTAAACGCAAATTTTCGCTGGTTTTTTTTCTCTGTGTAGCAGAGCGAAAATACTTAGCGGACACTGCGGGAAACTAAATTTTATAAGGTCATTTTAAACTGTACGATCCGAAACGTTTCCCCAAATCCTTCCCGTAAATAAAACTTTTGTGCCCTTTTGTTGTCCAGTTCCGTGTCGACTGCCAGCTCCGTGCAGTTATTTTCTTTTGCCCATTTTTTTGTAAAAGAAATTAATGCTTTTCCGAAACCTTTTCCACGGTATTCTTCAATTAAATACAGTCCGTCAATATAGGCTACGGGCGAACTTACGCAGCCATCCACAATATTGCGGAGCGACATTTCCACCATTCCCACAGGCGTTTTATTTTTTTTATCATAAATAATAAACGAAGCAAGGTCAGGGTCCTCGATAATTCTTTTTATTTCTGCTTCAATATAATCAGGCTTGAGGTCACCATATAGTTCATCGCGGAAACGGCTCCAGATATTGAAATCATTGTGGGTGGCAGGTTTGAATGTCAGCATTTTGATTTGGAAGTTTTAAACAACTTCTTTTTGATTAAAACTGTTAACAATTCAACTCAATTTTAATTTCATCTGCGCCATATTTTTTTTCGAAAAAACCAACAATGCCCAGATTAAGATAATGACCATAAATATTAAACCCAAAGATCCCAGAAAATTATTGATTTTGTGGAGCGATAAAAAAGAGTTGGGATCACTTTCATATAAACCGATATTTAATTGGCTGACTTCATATTTAAGCCTAAAAGTCATGCGGAAAAAGGAGTAAATATAAAATAGAAAAATGCCAGTACCCGCCAGTATAAATCGTTTTTTCCAGGCAAGTGGTGTGGCCAAAAAAACGGCGATCAAAAAAGCCAGCGCCATATTTATATGGTTGCTCGGGTCGACCAGGTAATCATAATTTTGTACACTTATTTTTCCGGCCTTACCTGTTTTTTTTACTTTTTTTACCAGTTGGTCAGCTTGTTCCTGGTTGTAAAATTGAAATAGAATTTGTCCGTCTTCTTGCTGTGCCTGAGCTTTTAAATTTATTTCAGGTAAAAATCGCTGCATGACATTGCTTAACATGGCTGCATTTATTCTTGCCAGTCCACCCTTCACACCTGCTGTGGAAAATAGTAATTGCAGTGCAATAAAAATCGCCCAAAAAATCCCAAAGTGTTTTAATAATATTTTTGGGTTTAACATGACAAATTAATTGATCATTGAAAATTAAAAACGAACAATTTTCCATTGTCAATTTTTGATCTTCAATTTTTCATTGGCAAGTTTCCGCTGGTTCAAAACCTGAATAACCCAGTACCCCCAAAGGAGCATGGTGATGCTGATAAAGATCACAAAGCCGCCCTGTATGTGCAAAAAATCGAACAAGGCCCGGGAGCCTTTTGCACCGGCAAAATATAGCATGGGCAAACGGAGGATGTTTAAAATGGTCAGGATGCCAACACCGTACAACAGCCCGTTCCATTTCTCTTTCCAGGAGGAGGGAAACGCCAGAACACCCGCTACTAACAATGCGGTGACTTCAAGCCCGTCACAACCGCCCGAAACGCTCATGTTGAAACCATCGCCACCGATGTACTGTGCGTCGGCATAGGTGGATTGTCCCAGCAGGTTGACGAGGAAAGAGCCCAGTTTTGCCTGCGCATTAAGAACATGGGGATGGATGTTTTCGATATTTAATTTGGAATAATAAAAAGTGTAAAATAACCCGAGCAACAACGCAAACAGGCCGATGAAACGAAGGGCGGTGCTCTGGTTGCCCCACCAGTTTTTCAGTGAAAAGCCTTGCTTTTTAGCTTTTGTTTTATTGGCCTGGACCTTCTTGGTTTTTGTTCTTTTTGCCATTTCCTATAATGTAAGATATGGTATATTTTAAAAATCTGCCATATCTGGTTTGGTAATACTTGTACGGTAAAATATAGAAAAAGGTCAAAAAAACAAGGGCAATATCATCGCTGAATATTGCCCTTGTTTTTATTTGAAGCTGTCTGAAAATTCCTGTTGAGTCGAAAATGTTAAGATTTTTAGGGGAGGTGGCCAGCAAGGATTTTTTAAACAACTTCATTGAAAAGAGTTCATCCCCGCTGGTACAGGGCTGGGGCCTGCAACGGCAGGCAACAATTTAATACTGGCCTAAAACTCCACCCGGTAACTCAATAACGGGATAAAACCCAGTTGCTCTCTCGTCACTACCTGCTGCTCCACCTGATCATAAAATTGGAACGCTTCGTTTTTTCTTCCAAACAGGTTCTGTATGTCGATGGAAAGCGTTGTGCTGCGGTTGGGTTTGTTCCATTTCCAGTAAATCCGCATATCGCAACGGAAATAATCTTTCAGCTTATTTTCATTGGCTTCCTGCTCATTGAAAATAGTGCGTCCAGCTACAGCCGAGGCATCTGGTAAAATCGGTGTCTGCCGGAATCCGCCATAAAAAGTAATGCGGGAAGTGATGCCTCGAATGATGGTTTTACTGTTTTTCCTTTTTACTTTTTCGGTGCCGCCGGTGGCATTTATCAAGTAGCGGCCGTCATACCTGGTAGAACGTTCGATACCGTCGGATGCAGTGTAAACGGAACGGTATAATGACGCACCTAATCGCGTAAATGATTTTTTTAAAATAGGTTGCTCTATGAAAAAATCAATGCCGTAATTCCGGCCTTTTCCAGTACCGGCAATAGTGTCCTGCAACGGCAGAAAATTTTCCAGGTTATTTAAAACGGAATAAGTGCTGCCTTCCACAACTGAGACAGGAACGTCAAATAAATATTGGTGATAAACCTCCGTTTTAAATAATGTGCCTTTATCTGTTTTGTGTTGAAAAGCTGCGGTAATTTGCTGTGATTTAGTCGGCGCTAAACTTTCTTCTGAAATTAAGTTGGAGGAATAAATTTGCACGGGGTGCCGCTGTGCGTAATAGCCAAAAGCGAGGCTTACTTGTTGTCTTTTATTTAAATGGTAAGAAAGAGCGGTGCGCGGCAAGATGGCAATGTTTTCTGGTGCCTCCGTGAAATAGTGGCCGTGTACCCCAACGTTTAATTTTAATTTGGGCAATAAATAAAAATAGGAATTGATGAATGGCTGAAATAACCAGCCATTTATTTTTCCGCCATATGTGTATTGTCCAAAATTGTCGGAAAAAAAAGTATTGAATGTTGATTGTTCATTATTTATTTGGATACCGAAATCCCATTGTTGGCGGATATTTTTTTTATAAAATAGTTTAGCTAAAAATGCTAATTTATTTTCTGAGATGTCATCGTCGCTCCAGGTGGTCGGTTCGGTTACATCTGCTACTCTTTGCGAAGCTCTTTCATGTTCCAGTCCTGAATAAACCAAAGTGGTTTTTAATTTGATTTTATTATTAAAAGTATTTTTAAAAGATATTCCCGCTGCGCCCATTTTTGATTTGAAATCTATGTCGAACAATTCTTTTTCTTCACTGATTTCCTCTTCTGCAAAAGGTGAATTAAAAATATTTTCACTCAGTCCGCCCATCCCAAAAAAGCTCAGCTCCGCATTTTCTAATACCGGGAAATTCAAATGAAAAGATAGATCCTGAAAAGTAATTTCCTCCCCGCCAAAATCTGCTCCGGCGGCCGTCAAGATCCCCACGAAAGAATAGCGGTAGTTCACCAGGTAAGACCCGCTTCTGGCCCCTGTTTCCTGACCCCTCAAAGGTCCTTCTGCTGCTGCCTCCAATCCGATGACCCCTGCCTGGGCAGTAAATTCGTGCCGTTCGTCGTTGCCGTTGCGGAAGTACATGTCCATGATGCCGCCGAGGGCATTGCCGTAACCCGCCGGGTAGGCGCCCGTCAGGAAATTGGAGGTGCCCAATAATTGTGCACTCAGAATGTTGACACCGCCGCCCGCGGCAGTCGGACGATCGCTGAATGTACCAGCGTTGGCCGTATGGTTGGGATTGACAATTTCCACACCTTCGAGGCGCCACTGTAAGGAGGCAGGAGAGTTTCCTCGGACGGTAATATGATTGGCCTGGTCGTCGGTGCCCGTCACGCCGGGCAATGACATGGCCAGCCGAACCGGATCATAATAGGTGGTTGCATAACGGAATTGTTCTTCCACTTTTAGGGTGTAATTGCTCAAGGGGTGGGGGACATTGTTCTCTGCTGCGGCAGTTACGACCACTTCGCCCAGTGCTTCCGTTGTTTCTTTCAGGGAAATATTTTGAATGACTTCTTTGCCCGCTTCGATCAGCAAACCGGAAACACTGGCAGTTTCGTATCCCAGATAGTTAATGGTCAGGTTGTGGCGCCCGACCGGCACTTCCTCGATTCGGTAACGGCCGTTTTCGTCAGTTACGGCCCCCAGTGGCTCGGCGTTATTGGTGGTTTGTAATTGAACGGTGGCACCGATCAGTGGTTGACCGTGCCATTTATCGATTACTGTTCCCCGGATGGTCTGCGTTTGAGAAAAAGCCATGAAGGAAATCAGTACATTTGCCAGAATGACCAGTGTAAATTTATTCATAGAATAGGTTTTTAGGAGTCAGGGGGCAAGGGTCAGGGGTCAGGTAAAACATGGCCTGACTCCCGACCCCTGACTCCTGACCCCTCCCAGCCAGCAAATGTAATGCACCAGCTACCAGAACAAGTACCTTCCCGCTATTTAAAAGAGTTGCCGCCACGCCGGCTCACGATGGTGACACAGGCTATTTTGTTTTTTGGCGATATGGCTACCCAGGTAGGGTGGTTTTTGGTGGCCATAGGTTCTGTTTTTTTTTGGACTATCGCTATTCATTCGGAGGCCCGTTTGTGGTTTGAGGACATGAAGCTGGACTGGCAGTCGACGTCGGGGTTCATTGTTTCTGCTGATTCGACCAATACAGTAGAAGGGGCAGAACGCATCTGGAAATATGCTCATTCGTTTGGATTGGATGGGCAGCGCTACCTGGGAGAAAGTTATTCGGTCGGTAAAAAATTTGATGCACGGCAAAGAGCCTACATCCGTTACGATGTGAATGACCCCGATCGCAATTATATAGTCGGTTTGCGTCGCCATGAATTTTCTTCCAAAGCTGATTGGTTTCTATTGGTGCCTCTGTTTGGCTTATTGCTGTTGATTTTACCGGTCCAGTACAATTTAAAGGTGATCCGCTTATTGAAAATTGGTGACTTTACGCGAGGGAAATTGGTGAACAAATACGCCACGGGCGAAACCATCAAAAAGGGGGGCACCGTCATGCCTGAGTTTGTTTACAGCTTTGAATTTGAGCACCAGGGAGTGAAATATCTCGCCAATTGCGTCACCCACGAAACGAGTAAAGTAGAAGACGAAGAGACCGAGATTGTCTTGTACAACCGCTATGAGCCCACTTCCAATTTAGTTTATGATGCGGTGCAAAACGTTCCACACATCAATGCAGCGGGTGAAATGGAACCGCTTGGTGGACTGCATGGCTGGGTTTTGTTTCTACCTGTTTTCACCGTGATGCTGAACCTGGTGTATGCCTTGCCCAGCTAAATTACGCAACTCATCCTGTGCCTTTTGTCCAAAGTTTGGACGTTCGTCGGCGAGTGCCCAAAGGGTGCCCACATTGTGAAGAATCATCTGTTTTTCATCTGTGCTTGACATTCGTTATGTGAGTTGCATCAACTGACTTTTTGACGGACGAAAGTCATCCGAAATGTCACCTGTGGTTATGTTTTTCCGACAAATTATGCCAATATTTGCATAAGTTTATCTAAACCTGCAATGGCACAAAACTTGACTCCCTGCGTAAGTTGCCAGAGTAGCCTGTTAGCTGTCATTTTGGCGTAAAATATATTGTTGGTGGTTGATTGTTAATGGTTGGAGTATCAGTGGTCAATAAGCAATCAACAATTTTCAATAAGCAATAAAAAATTACATGGCTTTATTTGAAGATATATTAACCCCTGGAGGATTTGAGGAAGAAGGTGAATTCATGCCTTTGATAACCATAGAAGAAGAAGACGAGCAGAACATTCAGGACACCTACCCGGAAGTGCTGCCCGTGCTGGCCTTGAAAAATACGGTCTTGTTTCCGGGCGTGGTCATTCCGATTACGGTCGGCCGCGACAAATCCATCAAGGCGATCCAAAAAGCATACGACCAACACCGCATTGTCGCGGTGCTTTCCCAAAAGGATTCCAAAATAGAAAGCCCGACCCGTGACGATCTGTTTGAAGTAGGGACCCTGGCCCGGATCATCAAGCTGATCCGCATGCCCGATGGCTCCACAACGGCCATTTTGCAGGGGCGAAAACGTTTCCGGTTGGTGGAGATGATTTCTGAAACGCCTTTTATGCAAGGTACTGTGGAGGAATTGACCTATGAGATGCCAGAGGAAAAACTGGAATTCGAGGCGATGATTGCCACCATTACCGACAAGGCCAAACAGATCATTCAATTGTCCCCACAGATTCCGAGCGAGGCCATCCTGATGATCCGGAACATCAATAACCCGGGTTTCCTGGTCAATTTTATTTCTTCGAATCTGGGAGCCAAACTGGCACTGAAGCAGTCTTTGCTCGAGCAGGACAACCTCAATCAAAAAGCCATTTCTCTTTTGGAGCAAATGGACAATGAACTCCAGCTGTTGGAACTCAAAGATCAAATAGAAAGTAAGGTACGTACCGACATAGAAAAGCAGCAGCGGGACTATTACCTCAATCAACAACTGAAGACTATTCAAGAGGAGCTGGGGCAAAACCCACAAGAAGAGGAGTTGAGAAAACTGGCGGAACGCGCTGAAACGAAAGCATGGCCGAAAAGGGCCAAAGAGACATTTGATAAGGAGATGAACAAGTTGCGCAGGATGAATCCACAGGTAGCTGAGTATGCGATCCATATGAACTACCTGGAACTGATGCTCGACCTCCCCTGGGAAGAATATACCGAGGATAATTTTGATTTGAAAAAAGTCCAGAAAGTACTGGACAAAGACCACTACGGCCTGGAGAAAGTGAAAAAACGGATCATTGAACACTTGGCCGTTTTAAAATTAAAAGGCGATATGAAAGCGCCTATTCTTTGTTTGGTCGGCCCGCCGGGGGTTGGAAAAACTTCACTGGGCAAGTCCATTGCCAACGCCATTAATCGGAAATTCATCCGCATGTCGCTCGGGGGGCTGCACGATGAGTCAGAAATCAGAGGCCACCGCAAAACCTATATCGGCGCCATGCCTGGCCGCATTATCCAGTCCATTAAAAAGGCCGGGGCCAACAATCCCGTGTTTATTTTGGATGAAATAGACAAAGTGGGCAAAAGCTTCCGTGGCGACCCCTCCTCCGCTTTGCTGGAGGTGCTTGACCCAGAGCAGAATTCCACTTTCCACGATAACTACCTCGATATTGAATATGACCTGTCGAAAGTCATGTTTATTGCAACCGCCAATTCTCTGAACAGCATTCAGCCGGCCCTGCTCGACCGTATGGAAATCATTTACATCAATGGTTATTCCATGGAAGAGAAGATAGAGATAGCGAAACGCCACCTTATTCCAGAACAACGGAAAGAACATGGGCTCAAGGCAACACACATTTCTTTAAATAAGACCTTGTTGAAAAAACTCGTGCAGGGATATACCCGCGAATCGGGTGTGCGAAGCCTGAATCGGCAGATTGCCGGTGTGATGCGCTCAGTGGCAAAATACGTGGCGATGGAAGAGGATTACAGCAAGAACATCCAGCCGGCGCAGCTAAAAGACATGCTGGGCCCAGCTCGTTATACGACTGATATCTATAAAGAAAAACAACCGGCCGGTGTGGCCATAGGCCTGGCATGGACGAGGGTCGGCGGTGAGATATTATTTATCGAAACCAGCCTGAACAAAGGCAAGGGCGGCTTGAAAATGACGGGCAACCTTGGCTCTGTTATGAAAGAATCCGCCACCACGGCCCTTTCTTACATCAAGGCCAATATCAAGAAACTGGGCATTGACCCCAAGATTCTGGAAGAAAACGATACGCACATCCACGTGCCGGAAGGTGCTATTCCAAAAGATGGCCCCTCTGCCGGTATCACAATGCTGACGGCGCTTACCTCCGCCTTCACCAACAAACGGATTAAACCATATCTGGCCATGAGCGGTGAGATTACCCTGCGCGGGAAGGTACTCCCGGTGGGCGGTATCAAAGAAAAAATCCTCGCTGCCAAACGGGCGGGCATGAGAGAAATCATCCTCTGCCAGCAAAACAAAAAGAATGTCGAGGAAATCAACCAGGACTTTCTCGGCAATCTCACTTTCCACTATGTGGACCGGATGGGAGAAGTGTTGGACATAGCTTTTAAGAAACGATAAACTGGATCGTCTGAACTTTTCACCAAAACATTTGTACTTACCATGTAGATGTGTTTTTTTTGATGAAAAAAGGTTTGATTTGCCTATCTCTTCGGGTAATCATAAAAATTGTCAAGGCAAGCAGTAACTGTGTCAAACCCATAAACTAAGTATGCAAGCTTTCAATACAGCTGCTCCTCTATTAAAAAGCAAAGGAATATTGCGAGGATATTCCAGTATCTTTGATATAGGGATTTTTCTGATTTTGACTGGGCTTGTTTTTTCGCGCTTTGCCCTGAGTGTTGGTCTGATCATACTTTTTTTGGATTCTGTGTTTTCTGGTCACTTGAAAAAGAACATTAAAAAATTTTTACAGAATCGATTTCTTATACTTCTGGCATCTATCTTCCTGGTTTATTTGATAACGGGACTATATTCATCAGATAAATCCTATTTTTTTGAGAGGATACGAATTGCCCTTCCAATGTTGATCCTCCCATTTTCATTTGCCAATAGGGAAGGGACCGACCATGACCAACTTAACAAATGGTTGTTTCTGTTCTTTGTCCCAGTTTCTCTGACTGCTATTTATTCTGCTGCTGCGCTGTTTTGCCGGCATTCCTCATTTAGTATCGTTTTTGATGAAAACACTCATTTAATTACACCGATTAACCATGTCAGATATAGTTTAATGGTGGCGTTCTGTATTTTCATAGGTATCCATTTGTTGAGAAGCAATTGGTTGAAGTCCTCTTTTCAGAAATACTTATCCCTGTTTTTTACTTTGTTTCTCGTCGTATACCTGCACTTTATTTCTGTGAGAAGTGGCCTTTTGGGTTTTTACCTGGTCTGCTTTTTTTATGTGATAAAAGCATTCATGTTGCTAAGAATCCGGAAAGCATTGGTGCTTTCTGTTCTGTTGGCAGGATTGGTTTTGTCAGCTTCCCAAATTATACCAGGCTTCAAGCATAAGTTGGTAGTTAGCAAAGAAAGTGTGCTGGCCTATGCAAGCGGTGAACCTATCCAGAGCCTTTCCGATAATTGGAGATTTAGATCGATCGAGGCAGGCCTTGCAATAGGAACGAGGGACTGGTTGTTAGGGGTTGGCCTTGGGGATTTGAAGAACGCGATGAAAGTGGAGTTGGAAAAGGTCGGGAAAAAGGGGATAAAATTACTATTGCCCCATAATCAATTTGTTTTTGTTTTTGCATTTTCGGGCATTCTTGGTCTTTGTTTGTTTTGTTTTGTTCTTTTTAAAGCTGTGTATATCGGCAGTGCAAGTGGTTTACCATTGTTTTGGCATCTAAACGTAATCGTGCTTAGCTCATTCCTTTTTGATACCACCATAGAAACCCAGGTAGGATTGGTTTTTTGGGTGTTCTTTTCTTTGTTACTATCAAGAAAATAATGTTATGAAATTAATGGTTTCACTTTTGGTGTTTCTTTTAATGGGCCCAGCTCTTTTAGCTCAAAAGGAGTTGCGAGACAAAGAATCGGTGGGTGTAAAGCAAGTAGAACTTAGAAAATCAGATAGGTTGTCTGGCATCGATTTTCACGTATTGGGTACTTCCTATTTTTTTGGTAGAAGGTTAAGGCAAGATATATTCATTGGCGGGGAGATCGGACTGCTTCCAGATGCTTTTTATCGAGTGCTTTATGCCGGAAAGAATTTTACGGAAGAAAACACAACATGGTCAAGTGACAGAAGCCAGGCAGACCAAAATGAGCTGGCCCAGCGATTTTGGATTCATTTTTTTTTGAGGTGGAAACCCGAGACTGACCGAATGGAAATGGATGCTGGGATAAGGTGGTCTTTGTACAAAAACAAAATTGCTTTTCAAGATAGCTTTGGATCTCCTCTTTTTTGGGGACTATATGCCAAACCGGCCTTTGGCTATAAAGAATTCAAGGTAGGAGTCAGGATAGATTTCGGTATCATGACCCAAAATGAGCCTAAAAGTATTCGTGAGTTTGTAGTCATGGGAAGCCCATTTCTCCGATTTAACTTTAAATGAAGTTAACATGGGTATTGAATTAAGTTGTGCCGTATGAGGCAGGCCAAAATTTGGGACGACTCATGTTCCAAAGTGAGGTATACCGGAATCCATGAAAGTACCCGACTGGCCTACAGCCCCGCCTTCGCCGAAATCTCCAACATCCGGTCAATGCTTTTGACCCCTTCTTTAATGACCCAATCGGGCAGCGTCACCTCGGGCATTTCGTGTTTCATGCAGAGGTAGAGTTTTTCCATCGTATTGAGTTTCATATGCGGGCAGTCGTTGCAGGCGCAGGTATTGTTGGGTGGTGCGGGGATGAAGGTCTTGTTGGGCGAGCGCTTTTCCATTTGGTGCAAAATGCCAGATTCGGTCGCAACGATGAATGCTGAAGCCTCATCATTGATGGTGTAGTTCAGGAGACCAGTGGTGGAGCCGATGTAATGGGCTTTTTCCAAAATGTGCGCTTCGCATTCCGGGTGGGCGATCAGTTTGGCGTTGGGGTGGCGGAGCATGAGTTTGGTTATTTTCTCATGCGAAAAGATTTCATGGACCATACAGGCACCGTTCCATAGCACCATGTCCCGGCCGGTTTTTTTCACTAAATACCTTCCTAGGTTAATGTCTGGTGCAAAGATGATTGGTTGGTCTTTCGGAATGCTTTCAATAATCTGGACGGCATTGGTGGACGTGCAGCAGATATCGGTCAGGGTTTTCATTTCAGCCGTTGTATTCACATAACTGACGACGATGTGGTCGGGGTATTTTTCTTTGAATTTTCGGAACACCGGGGCTGGGCAGGCATCGGCGAGGGAGCAGCCCGCTTTTAGGTCGGGGAGCAAGACCTTCTTGTTGGGGCTGAGCATTTTAGCGGTTTCGGCCATGAAATGCACTCCGGCAAAAACGATGACGTCTGCTTCTGTTTTTGCGGCCATTTGCGACAGGCCCAAACTGTCGCCAATATAGTCTGCCACATCCTGAATTTCCGATTCTTGGTAGTAGTGTGCCAGGAGGATGGCATTTTTTTCCTTTTTCAACTTTTCAATTTCAGCTACCAGGTCAATGGTAGGGTCCACTTCGAGGTCGAGGTAGCCTTTTTTTTGCAGGTCTCTTTCGGCCAATGTCAGTTCTGCGGTCATTTTTTATAGAATTGGTTTGTAGGTTTCCCGACCTGTGGTGCGGGGATTTGCTTCGCTCAATTAGAATCTTTGTGTAAAGCTAAGACGGTGTAATTGTTTCTTGGTAACAATATTTTGCGTGTTTATAACACATTATGATGGTTAAAGTTGAATCGTTGGCAAGCGGCATGGTTGTACTTTTTCTGTTTTTATCTTTAGCCATTTCACTTTACACTTGATTTTTGGTATTGGATTTGCACTGGTCAACTACCTACGAACTCGGTCTATCTTTCCTCCCAACCAATATCAAACGTTCCTGGTCTCGCTTACTATACCTCTCCAAATCCACTAATAAACTAGAATAATCTTTTTTCCAACTACTACTTAAACTATCAAGAAAGATGAAGAAGACAGCACCCATCACTAAAGTATTGACTACGAATTGCACCATCATTGAGGCAATGGCCGATATCCAGACCATCCGTGAAATTTTCGACCATTTTCCGAACCGGTTCCTGCCCGTGGTAAGAGGGCTGGAATTTGTCGGGGTAATTCTCCGCGACGAATTTTTCGTAAAATACCTGACCAACCAAGATTATAGCTTGTCTGCTAAAGACCTGATTTCCAAAGAGATGGTACACTTGGCAGCTCATAATACCATTGAAGAAGCTAAAGAGATATTCGACACCAAGGTGTACGATGTATTGCCCGTCACAGATGATGATGGCGACCTCATGGGAGTATTGCTCCGTGAAGAGATCGAAGCTGCTTTTAGTGCATCACAAAACCGTGGCCTTAGAGCGGTTGGCCAGCGCATGCGGAGGGTGATGTCCCTTTTTACTTTTTAATTTGATCAAAGATTAACGGATAAACGATATAAGGTTTGAAGTCTGTTTGTTATTTAAAATCATATATCGTTAATCCTTCAATCTTTAATCTACCCTTCCTTCCTTTGGCAGTTCCCTGTCCTTTCCGTTAATTTGTGGCCTTCTTAACTACTCAAGGCCAATGCAAATACGACCCTTTCAAGCTGCTTACCCCGACATGAGGCGGATCTCCTCGGCCGATCATTTTTTCTCCACGATAAAAGAAAAATTTGGTGAATACTGGCAAGAAGGCTTTTATCACCAGCTACCTGGTGAAGGGGTTTTTGTATGCACGGTCGATCGACCAGCGAACACACATACCGGCCTGGTCGTTTGTGTAGATATTCGCGAGTATCTGGAGGGAAACATCAGGCGGCATGAAAAAACATTGCCCAAAAAAGAAATTGGCCGTCTTGATCAACTGCGCGATTGGGCCGCCCAGGTCAAACCAGTGACCTTGACTTACCGCCCGGTGAAAGAGATCGACCAGTTGTTGCAGCAGTGCAAGGCCGGACGTGAACCGCTGCTGGAAGTGTATTTTGCCGAAAAAAATGAAACCCATCGTTTTTGGAATATCCATGATCAGGCCATTATGGACCGTTTGCAACGGTTGTTTGCGAGGCACGTGCCGACAGCCTACATCTCGGATGGCCACCACCGCACGGCTTCCAACGCAACCATGTTTGAGCGGTTGGGTAAAAATGATCCAGTCAACCCCTTTCAATGGCTGCCCTGTGTTTTGTTTTCAACCGATGAAGTCGATATTTATGATTTTAACCGAATCGTGGAAGGGCTGGGGGACTTTACACCTTCGTCATTTTTGGAGAAGTTGACTGACTATTTCGAGGTCAGTGAATTAGATGAGCCAAGAAAGCCCAGGCAAAAACACGAACTGACCCTCTTTCTTTCTGAAAAATGTTACTCTTTGAAATGGTATCCACATATAGTGCAAATAGCTGGTAATCAAATTGTTGCATTGGATGTGGATTTATTGAACGACCACGTGCTGAATGGTTTGCTGGGCATTGCCGATGTGCGGAACACGGACCGCTTGAAATATTTTCAGCAACTGAAAAATATCCCCAACCTGACCACAAAAACTTTAGCGGGCGAAGAGCGTTTTGCATTTTGTATGTATCCGGTTACCATTGAAGATTTTCTGAAAATATCGGATACGGATGGTTCCTTGCCACCAAAGTCAACCTGGTTTGAACCGAGGGTCAGGAGTGGGTTGTTGGTGAGGCGTTTTGAACTGTAAGCTAAGTTGGCAGTAGGCACCAAAATAAAGTTGAAACCAAATTATTAAGTCATAAAGGTTCTTTGATAAGTCTCTTGGTAAGTCGTTAAAACAACTCGGATACGAGTCGTCTTTTAAACCCATGGCTTAAGTTGCGGGTTGATAGATGAAATTTTAGCGCTCAACCGTTTTGACGGTTTTATACTTCCAGGGATTTTTTGATTGACCGTATAAAAAACAAATCATGCAAGAAGCTTATATCGTATCTGCTGTGCGCACGCCGATGGGAAGTTTTGGCGGATCACTGGCCAATATACCTGCAACTCAATTAGGAGCTATCGCTATCAAAGGAGCATTGGAAAAAGCAGGTGTACCTGTTGATCAAATAGATGAAGTGTTTATGGGCAACGTTGTATCAGCCGGTCTTGGCCAGGCACCGGCACGCCAGGCTGCTTACCATGCGGGCATTCCGCACCACGTCTCTTGTACCACGGTAAATAAAGTTTGTGCCTCCGGCATGAAGTCGATCATGTTTGCTGCACAGGCCATTATGCTCGGCTACGACGATGTCGTGGTGGCAGGTGGGATGGAAAACATGTCGTCGGTTCCTTTTTATATTCCGAAAGCGCGCTGGGGGTATAAATACGGCAATGGGGAATTCATCGACGGCCTCTACCACGATGGCCTTAAGGATGTATATGACCAATGTGCGATGGGCGTTTTTGCGGATAGAACCGCAGAAAAATACAGCATCTCCCGTGAAGCACAAGATGCGTTTGCCATCGACAGCTATAAGCGCTCGGCCGCGACCACTGAGGCCGGTTTGTTTGCGGCTGAAATTATACCCGTGGAAATCCCCCAGCGGAAAGGTGACCCCCTCATCATGAGCGAAGATGAAGAATACAAAAAGGTGAAATTCGAAAAAATACCTTCTCTTCGCCCGGCATTCAATAAAGACGGAACCGTAACGGCTGCCAATGCATCGACCATCAATGATGGTGCATCGGCGCTGGTGTTGGTCAGTGAAAAGAAATTAAAAGAGTTAAACCTCAAGCCATTGGCCCGTATTGTCTCTTTTGCCGACGCCGAACAGGAGCCGGCCTGGTTTACGACCAGTCCGACCGTTGCTGCGCCCAGGGCGCTAAAGAGGGCTGGGCTAAAAACTTCTGACATTGATTACTTTGAAGTCAACGAAGCATTCTCTGTGGTAGCACTTGCATTTGAGCAATTGATGGAAATCGATCATGCCAGCACCAATGTATTTGGTGGTGGTGTTTCCCTCGGCCACCCGCTCGGTGCATCTGGTGCCCGCATCGTCACCACGTTGAATAATGTGCTGCACCAAAAAGATGGCAAATATGGATTAGCAGCGATTTGTAACGGAGGAGGGGGCGCTTCGGCTTTGATTCTGGAGCGTATGTAGAAAAATTGTTTCAAATAAATATTCAAGTAAGTGCTTGGACAAAATAAGGAGCACTAAAAATGACACTTTTATTTGGACAAATGTTTGATTTCCAAGTCTCAAAACTCTTTTTCAGGCAAAGGAAAAGTGTCATTTTTTTTGACCACCTGCTTAAAATGCATCCCGAATATTTTCGGGATGCATTTTTATTTTTATCTACAAAAACCATGAAGTTGTTTGAAAATTCCTGTTGAGTCGAAAATGTTAGGATTTGCGGCCAACAAGGAGTTTTCAAACAACTTCTATAAATTAATTTTCAGTTTCTCACCCCTTCGGGAAGCACAGATAATATTTTTTCACCAGTTTCGTCTGAAGACCAAAATCCGAAATTTTTGACATCGGCAATACTTTTCCATTTTTAAACAATATTTTTATTTCATCTTTAGATGTGCTGTATGCATGGTTGGTTTCCTCTCCGCCGAAAACTAAATAACCAATGTTTTCTTCAGGTAAAATATTCCTGCCCTTTATTGCTTTTTTGATATCTGCAATTGCTTTTTTCGAAAAAGGCTTGTCCCGCATTTTTATTTTGAATAAACGTCGGTCAATCAAGCAGTTGGATAAATAACTCAGGACGGCGTCATCGTGCTGAGAGAAATATTTTAATGCACTGATAATATCAAAATCATCGAGGCGTGAAAAATAAAACAAGAGGTCTTTGTTTTTTTTAAAATCTTTTAGTTTATAATTTTTATAGAGAAAAAAAGAAAGACTTTCCGGCAAATTAAATGGCGCACCTTGCATGGCCAGTTCTTTTGCCCGCTCCAGTGTTTTGATTAGCATTTGTTCTGCTGCCAGCACCGTTTTATGTAAATAAACCTGCCAGTACATGAGCCGCCGGGCAATCAAGAATTTTTCGATCGAATAAATCCCCTTTTCTTCTACCATTAATTTTCCTTTGTGCACTGCCAGCATTTTAATGATCCGGTCGTATCCGATGACGCCCTCATGAACGCCGGTGAAAAAGCTGTCGCGGTTCAGATAATCCATTCGGTCCATATCGAGCTGGCCGGAAATTAATTGGTGGAGAAATTTCTTTTTGTATTTGTTTTTAAAAATGTCAATTGCTAAAGAAAGTTGTCCATTGAATTCTTCGTTCAGCCGCTCCATAAACAACAACGAAATTTCCTCGTGGTGCACATGTACCAACGTGTGCTCTAGGGTATGTGAAAACGGCCCATGCCCTACATCGTGCAAAAGGATGGCGATTGAAACGGCTTTGGCTTCGTCTTCTGTGATTTCCACCCCTTTCGACCGAAGCACATCGATTGCCTGTCCCATCAAATGCAAGGCTCCCAATGCATGGTGAAAACGGGTGTGCAATGCCCCCGGATAGACATAATGGGTCAAACTCACCTGCTTGATCCGCCGCAACCGCTGGAAGTAAGGGTGTTCCACCAGGTCGAACAAAATGTCGTACGGAATGGTGACAAAACCGTAGACGGGGTCGTTGAAGATTTTCTTTTTATTCATTTAGCAAAGATGTAAGAACAAAGATACTTTTTGTAGGGTGTCAGGTGATTCCGTTTCTTTTGAAAGGGTATTGATAAACAAATACTTTCCCATCGGTTCCTTAATCTTTCTGCCGGGTTATCCATTCAAAAAGGCCGCCTGCCGAGTTATTTTGGCTTAAAAATAGCCTATATCCTTGCCAAAGCTCCCCTACGTGCAATCATTTCCTAAAAATGGCGTCTATATAGAGTCTGGTAACGAAGAGGGTACAAATTTGGTGGGATATAACATCATTCATCCATTCAACTACCCAGCCATTCGCCCGTTGTCCGCTGTACAGCGGAACTGGTATAAAATACCAAGCCGTTAAAAACCGTTAAATGTTTCTTTACGTTTGGATTTCGGCAAACAATTTTCAGGTCAAAAGGGTATTACTTCGGATATCAATTCCGTTGAATATTTGTTGAATGCCGGAAAGTGCCAAGGAGTATTTGGGGGAAACGGTAAAATTGGATATAATGAAATCCCGTATTTTAATCGGGAAGGCAAGATTCGTAGCCCATTTATCTGTATCTTTAACCCTCCAAAAATAAGATCACAGCAAACGGATTGCAACCTATTTTCGCATGCAGACATCAGCATCAAACAATTATAATAACATAAAAAGAATGATTATGAAAAACAGAGGCCTTTTGCTTTCTCTGGCAGTCGCCATCGCACTATTTTTCGCCTTCTACCCACCGATCGACAATACCCAGAAGGAAGCGGCGCTCATGGAGTCTATCCTTACTGAAATCAACTATTACCACTATAAACCTCTTGACATCAATGATGAATTCTCCGGAAACGTCTATGATCTGTTTATGGATCGCCTGGACGGCGCCCGCCGCTGGCTGACCCAATCCGATGTAGACCAACTTGAAAAATGGCGCGGCCAGCTGGACAACGAAGCCCAACAAGGCACCTTCGCCTTCCTCGACCTCGCCGTACAGTTGCAGGAGGCCGGGATCGACAAGACAGAAGGCTGGTACAAAGAGATTTTGGGTAACCCATTCGACTTCAACGGCAGTGATACCTATGAGTCGGATGCTGATAAGAAACCCTACGCCCAGAACGAGGCAGAACTGCGGAAATATTGGGAACAATCCCTGAAATGGGAAACCATGACCCGCCTCGCCGATAAGCTCCAAAGCAAAGAGGATGGAGATGAGGATTTTAAAGATAAAACGTATGAAGAACTGGAGGCAGAAGCCCGGAAGGACGTGCTAAAGGTATTTGACGACTGGTACAACCGCCTCGGCAAGCGTAAGCGCAGCGACCACGTAAGCATGTATCTCAATGCGTTCACCAATATTTTTGACCCGCATACCGAGTATTACGAGCCGATCGACAAGCAGAATTTCGATATCGGCATGTCTGGCCGTTTTGAAGGGATTGGTGCCCGGTTGCAGACTGATGGGGAAGCGACCAAAGTATCTGAAATCATCGTTGGTGGCCCTGCATGGAAAGCTGGAGAACTGCAAGAGAACGACAAAATTTTGAAAGTCGCTCAGGGTGACGATCCGGAGTGGACCGATATCACTGGCATGGTCCTCAACGACGTGGTACAACTGATCCGCGGTGAAAAAGGTACCAAGGTTCGTTTGTACCTCAAGAAGGCAGAAGGAGGCTCTGAGGAAATCACCATTACCCGCGATGTCGTTGTGACTTCCGAAAGTTTTGCCAAGTCCCTCATTATCGATAAAGGTGACGATGAAACCATTGGTTATCTCCGGCTGCCAAAGTTCTATGCTGATTTCCAAAATCGCAACGGCCGCCGCTGTGCAGAAGATGTGAAAATAGAATTGGACAAATTGAAAAAGGTAGGCGTAGATGGCGTTATCCTCGATCTTCGCAGCAACGGAGGTGGGTCACTACGGGATGTGGTAAAAATGAGTGGCTTCTTTGTGGAGGAAGGTCCGATGGTGCAAGTGAAGTCCCGCAACCGTCGGCCTGAAGTACTGGCTGATGATGATCCCTCCGTCCAATACAACGGCCCACTCATTGTGATGGTCAATCAGTTCAGTGCATCGGCTTCTGAAATCCTCGCTGCCGCCTTGCAAGACTACGGCCGGGCAATCATCGTCGGAACGGGAAATTCTACTTTTGGAAAAGGTACTGTGCAGCGTTTCTTTGATCTGGATGCCGTCGTGCGCGGCAACCCTGAACTGAAACCATTGGGCAACGTTAAATTGACCGTACAGAAATTCTTCCGGGTGAACGGTGGTTCTACCCAACTGAAAGGTGTCACGCCAGACATCATCTTGCCCGACACTTGGCTCTACGTTGACACTGGTGAAAAAGAAGAAGAATTTCCAATGGAGTGGACACAGATCCCTGCCGTCGATTATTCACAAAATGTAACTTCATTGACTGGCCTGCCCGACATCCGCGAACGCAGCGCTGCCCGGATCCGCAACGACGAAGTCTTCAAAGCCATTTACAATCGGGCCAAGAGCATCAAAGAACAGCGCGACGATTCAAATCACGTTCTGAATCTTGAAGCCTATCAGGCCGAAGATAAAGAATGGGAAAAAGCTTCTGACGAGTATCAGGAATTGTTCAAGGCCGAGGTGGTACCTAACGTGCGCAACCTGACCGTTGATCTGCCAGCCTTCAAAGCGGATGAAAGCAAAAAGGCCCGCAACGACGAATGGATCAAGGGCGTGAAAAAAGATGTCTACCTGAAAGAAACACTGAATATTATGAGTGATTTGATAGCGGTGCAGTAAGGAGTTTGAAAATATGAATTGAAGCGGGCCGCCTGTAGTACAGGTGGCCCGCTTCAATTCATATTGACGGGCGTTTTTGGTTCTTTTTTCGCTGAAAAAAGAACGCCCCCGGCAGGAAAGTTAGAAGGGCAACCTTGCGTAAGCTCTGTTTAAACGCTGCAATACTTTAAATTTTTTTTTTGCGTAGGTTCCGCAAGGAAGACGCAGCTTTTAAACAAGGAGTTTTCAAATAACTTCAGGGAGAAAATATTCCGGTTCATTCATTTAACTGATAGCAAAACTGCCGCCAGGCAGATTAACGAAACCACCACCACACCAAAGATCAACCGCTCCGAGTACCCTTCGACCAAAAGGTGGAGTTTCCATAGCTTTAAAACAAACCGGTTCTTAAAATTCAGATTTTTCATACGATAGCAAATTTAGAGCAGGCAGTTCCCCGCTACTATGACTGCATTGCATTCAGTAGACATGTAAGAGTAGGCAAGTAGGCTACTTGGAGGGACTGGTTCTACTTTGTGGATGAATCAATTAGAGCGAATAGGGGCGTTTGATCAGGTGTTTTGTCATATGGGCAAATATATAATATTATTTTAAACAAAACAAAATGTTTATAAAAAACAAAACAAAATGTTTTTTTAAATCAGAGCTCGTCCATTGCTGAACGAGCTCCTCGAAACATGTGAATCATTTATTAAAGATCTGAAACAATTATTTTTTGCAGCGCATTTTGAGGCCTGGCTATAGAGGCAAGATAGTAGCACTTGAAAAAAATATCCTTCCAGAATTTTAGATAAGTCAGGTTTTAGATTTTTGGTGAAATTTATATTCGAGATTAAAAACTACCTTTGCGATCCGCAAAAAACACCTCGGAAATCAATGCCTTAATACTATATTCAAGTGAATTACCTGACCCTCGAAAATGTTTCCCGCAGCTATGGTGAAAAAGTGCTGTTCCAGAATGTTTCCCTGATGATCAACAAAGGGGAAAAGGTGGCACTCATTGCTAAGAACGGCAGTGGTAAAACGACATTAATGAAAGTGATTGCCGGTGTTGAGCCGAGCGAGGGGGCGACGAGCAAGGTGCTGTTTCGCAGAGACATCCGGATCGGTTTTTTGCAACAAGAGCCTGATTTTTACGAAAACCAAAACGCACTGGAAGCTATTTTTGACAGCGAAATGGAAGTGGTGCAAGTGGTAAAGCGGTACGAACGGGCCATGCTCCACCCCGACAATGTACAGGAAATGCAGGAGGTGCTTTCCCGCATGGATGACCTGAAGGCCTGGGACTTTGAATCGAAGGCAAAAGAGATCCTGTTTAAATTTAATATCACCGACCTGGAGCAGCCCATCTCTACCTTGTCCGGTGGGCAGAAAAAACGTTTGGCCCTCGCCAAACTCCTCATCGAAGAACCTGAGTTTCTCATACTCGACGAACCGACCAACCACCTTGACCTGGATATGATCGAATGGCTGGAGAGCTATCTTTCCCAGCAGAACATCACCCTGTTCATGGTCACTCACGACCGCTATTTCTTGGAAAATATCTGCAACAACATCCTGGAACTCGACCGGGGGCGGTTGTACAAATATTCGGGCGGCTATTCAGATTTTTTGGAAAAAAAGGCATTGCGGATGGAGAACGAAGAGGTGGTTTTGGATAAAACAAAAAAGCTCTACCGCAAAGAACTCGACTGGATGCGCCGCAGCCCGCAAGCCCGCACGACCAAATCAAACGCCCGGCAAAGCCGCTTTTATGATATCAAAGATCGGGCTCACCAGAAAGTCGAGAAGGATGACATTACCATCGAAATCAAGGGCCAGCGGCTGGGCAGCAAGATTTTGGAACTACATTACATCAGCAAGTCGTACGGTGATCTGAAGATTGTCGACGATTTTCACTATAAATTTAAAAAAGGTGAGCGGGTCGGTATCGTCGGCAAGAATGGGGTAGGGAAGTCGACCTTTTTACGAATGCTGACCAGTGAAGAAAAACCAGATACGGGCAAGGTCGTAAAAGGGGAAACCGTCGTTTTTGGCTATTACACACAGAGCGGCATCAACCTGGAAAACGATGTGCGGGTACTCGATTACATCACGGCCATCGCCGAGTACATCCCAATGGATAAAGGCCGTAAACTGACGGCGGAGCAGTTGCTGGAGCGCTTCCTTTTCAACCGGAATCAGCAGCAGGTCTATATTTCCCAACTGAGCGGAGGGGAAAAGCGCCGGCTTTACCTGTTGTCGATTTTGATGAAAAACCCCAACTTCCTCATCCTTGATGAGCCGACCAACGATCTGGACGTCATCACCCTGAATATCCTGGAAGAGTGGCTGCTCGAATTTCCCGGCTGTGTCATCGTCGTTACCCACGACCGCTTTTTGCTGGATAAAATCTGCGATCACCTTTTTGTTTTCGAAGGCGACGGAAAAATCAAAGACTTTAATGGCCGCCATATGGACTACCGGGCGTTGCAAAAAGAGAAGGAGCGCTATGAACGGGAACAGGCCAAATCGAAACCCTCCACCGGCAACGAGCCGCAGATCCGCACGGCCTCCGGCCTTACCAACAAAGAAAAAAACGAGCTCAAACGCCTTGAGCGAGACATTGAGTCTCTCGAAGTCCGCAAGCAAGAAATCCATGCTGCCTTTGCCGAAACGGGCATCTCTGTGGCCGATATTGAAAAGCTTTCCAAAGAATTAAAGGAATTGGAAAATACAATGGAGGAAAAAGAAATGCGCTGGATGGAATTGGCGGACCGTTGATGCATGCTGCTTTCCAACAAGACTTGGTTTCCCGCAGAGTTTCGCTAAGTTTCTCGCAAAGCTTCCCAGGGGTTCTCCAAAATAGCATCGTGGGCTCCCTACTCAAAATTCAAAACGCGCAAGCTTAAAACTGGGGCAAAAAAAAGAGGTCAAGACCGCGTCTTGACCCCATGAATAAACACCTAAAACCCTATTAAATTTTGTATGTTTTTTGGTCTTTTGGGCGTCGTTGGTTTCACAACCGCTGACGTTCATATAAAGGTGGACAAGTTTTCAAATGTTCGGATGTAGGTGCAAAAAAAATACAAGCCTGTCAGAAAATTATTCCGACAGGCTTGAAAGTCAGGTACTTATGAAATTAAAATTCGGCTAAAAATTTTTCTTTCTTTTTTTCTGGCCGTACCGCTTACTTGATTTCAATCGTCTTGGCAGGTACGGGTTTCGCTTCTTCCTTTTTGGCCAGGGTAATGTTCAGCACGCCATTGTCATAACTGGCGGCGATGCTGTTCGCATTGACGGTCTCTGGCAAATGGAAGTTGCGGGTGAATTCAAAATAGCTGAACTCCCTGCGGGTGTATTTTTCGCCGGTATTCTCCTCTTTGGTTTCTTTCTTGGCGGCAATGGTCAACAGGTCGTTGTCCACTTTTACTTCGAAATCACCTTTGGTGAGGCCGGGGGCGGCTACTTCAATTCGGTAGTTGTCGTCTGTTTCCACAATGTTGACCGCAGGGCTTTTTTGTAAGGCTCCATTGCGGAAAGATACCGGAAACTCGTCCCGGAAAAAATCATTGAAAAAGCTGTCGAAAACATTGACTGGCTTGTTGGAAACGGTGGTTGGAAAAAACTTGATCAAACTCATAATTATACCTTTTTTATTTGGTTAAACAATTTGATTTTAAAGTTCGCTGTGAGTTGATCAATTGGCGTACCAGTAGATTTTTTTGGATAAAATGGCTGATTTATTCAAATAGTAACTGTCATTTTGGCAAAAAATTAAATAAATGGCTGACAAATTGGCAAAAATAGATAGGCAAGTACGACTTTGAGCAGTGTACCTGTCTTTATGCAGAATCCTGGTGATGTTGAGAAACGTTACTCCACGACGATGGTTTCTGTCAGGTAAATTGCCCGGTCTAGGGCAAAATAGTGCTTGCCCGCAAAAAAGATGTTTCCAAAGTAAACGACGTCCTGGGGCGAGTAATCGTTGGGAAAGACAATGTTTTGGGCTTTTAACAAATCGTCATCAACAGTTTGGTAGACCAGCCCGCTGGCCGCTTGTGTGAAAAGTATTTCATTGGCATTGGTGACAAATTTCAGTTCGGAGTTTTGATTAAGCCGTTCCCAGTTGATGCCATTGTCGGTGCTTTGGTGGAGGTCGAATGAATTGAGTCCGGTGATATAGATGTCCCCCTGAAACGGAAAAACGTCGATCATCCATTGGGTAAACAACTGCTCGACATTGCCAGACGGGGTGATTCGCCAGGTGCCTTCCTGTGAAGTGACGTAAAAATTGCCATTCACGAACCGGAGTGCGTTTAGCCTTGGCAGGTCGGTGCTCAGTTCGACCAGGTTGATCCTTTTTATCACTTCAACGGAAGTGAAGGATGTGTGAGGAACATTGTGCAGTACTTGAAACATCAGCAGCACATAGTGCCGGCCGGGCAGGACTTTTACCGGCAATAGGAAGATGGTTCCATCATCGCTGAACACGCCGACTTGGCGGGCTTGAAATTCTACTTCCACAAAGTCGTCGGTTGGGCCGGCGAGGCTGTCGACCAGCAACTTATGGATTTCAGAAGGATTGCGGGCGAGGTGAAATTCCAGTTCTTGTTTTGCATCGTCGTTGGTCGTCAGCCGGACGAAGGTATTGTCAGAAAGGGCCGGGGAACCCAACACGCCGGAGTTGGTGGAAAGCGGTCTTATTTCCTGCAACTCGTTTTCGCCATCAAAACGGACAAACTCGTTTTCCGTAATTATTTGCCATTCGAACGGGGTGGCGTGGATGCCCCTGATGGGCCGCTCCGCGGTGAAACCAACCTTTTCCCAGTTGGCTTTTGACGAAACATCGTCATCGGAGAGAAAAGGGCGCTGACAACTGAATGTGCTGAAGAGGCAAAAGCAAAGGAATGTTGGCCAAAAGAGCTTGTTGTTCATAGGGTATTGTTTTTTGAAATTGGTTACCTGCCCCGAATGAAGGGCGTGCGGCTGCTTTTATGGTAAGTCTACAGCATGTTCTTTTTTGCACCTGGGGGGCGACGTTCGGGAGAACAAAAGTAGTTCAATTTGGGCACAAAAAAGAAGCAAAAACCCGATGGTGATAAAGTTGTTGCAGAAAGTGCCAATTGGCCGGCAGGAAGGGTAAGGAAAACTTGTAACTTTTTGGAATTTCTGGATTATAGTGATTTGAAGTTGATGTGTTTCAAATAGTTTGCAAAGTTTTTGCTATTAGAAAAGCGCCTTCCTCAATTTTGATGCTCGTCGGGAAACTGACAGGATTAGTATGGGTTGATCAGGTGTACTTTTTTAAATGTTTCAGCTTTAATACTACTTTTGTTTTTCTTTTCACCCGGCCTATCCAATGAAAGCTAATTTCAGATTCGACCTCTAAATATTTTATATCCCATAGCCGAAAAGAGATAAGACAAATTAAAAAAGAGGAAGAAGGAACAGGGTGGAACACGAACGACCAACTTCCATTCTGCGTTCTCCATTCCTTACATTTTATAGCGATTTTTCAGGCTGAAGTTTTATGTTCCCCCTTGCTCCTTTCTATCGGGGTGAATTGACATAAAGCCATTGTTTGAATTTCATAATTAGCTTTAGAAATGTTTAGATCCAAAATTGGAATACGATAGAGATTTTAAGTTAGAGGCAATCCTGCTGTTCTTTGTTTCTATGTGTTTCAATCTTTCTATGTGTTTCTTTCTATTATTTATTTATCTAAATAAACCTCATTCACACATGGTCCGTTTGTTTACTACTTTTTTACTTTTATTATTAACTACTTTTTTGTTCGCACAGGCGCCTACCTTTCAAGGCCAATCATTTAGAAGCGACTTTCAAGATTCACCCGAACTCCTATATCAGTTTCAAGAATTTGACGTCTACCAGATAGATGTCGAGGCTTTTGATAAGTATGTCAAGAGTGCGGGCCAGTCCATGCAATTCAATCTGATACTGGGCAATGAATACAACTGGGACATTTACCTCGAGCCGAGGGACATGCGCAAACCGGGTTACCTGCGAAGATGGGTCACGGCGGATGGTATCGTTGAAATGCCGCCTACCGAAAACATCACTTTCCGGGGTAAATTGGAAGCGCCGGGCGGACGTTCGGTTTCCCTGACCATTGACGAAGACCTGCTCAGGGGATTTGTGAAGACAGAGGAAGACATGTATTTCATAGAACCGGTCTCCAATTTTATAAAAGGCCAGCCCAAAGACCTTTTTGTGGTTTATCAAGCTTGTAAAGTAATCCCCCGCGAAGACGCAAGGTGCGGTTATTCGGAATTAATGAACAAAACAGAGAAGTACGCGCCGAAGCAGGGCCAAGAACATGGAAAAACGGAAAAGGCAGTGGCATGTTTGGAGGTGGAAATTGCCATCGCTTCGGATTGGGAGATGTTTCAGGACTTTGGTTCCGGAGGGGCAGTTGAAGGGTTTGAGACTGGTGTTTTGGCAGATGTTCAAACTAATTATGATGATGAATTTGCGGACGAACTGCTTTTTGTGATTGTGGAATTTTTTACGGTTACGAGTGCTGGTGGTGATCCGTGGACCACTTCTAATAATGCCGGAACTTTATTGAACAGTTTTACGAACTGGGGGCCAGGTGGCTTTGGGGCCACCCATGATGTGGGCGCTCTTTGGACGGGCCGTAATTTTACCGGCGGAACCATCGGGATTGCGTGGCTGTCGGCAGTATGCACCAACATCCGCTACCACTGTCTCGAAAATTTTTCATCCAATGCTTGCCTTCTGAGAGTTTTGTGGGCACACGAATTGGGGCATAATTTCGGCGCAAACCACACAGGAGGCGGGACAATCATGGCACCATCCGTAAATTGTACCAGCACCTGGTCTCCGACTTCAATCAACCAGATAAATAATTACGTTTCTTCTATTTCCTGCCTGGGGGCATGTGGAGGTGCATTGCCGCCGATAGCTGCCTTTACTGCAAACCCAACTGAGGGGTGTGCGCCATTAGTTGTTCAGTTTAATGACGAGAGTCAATTTTCTCCTCTTACCTGGTCATGGTCTTTCCCGGGAGGGAACCCCAGTACTTCGACTGCCCAAAACCCCATTGTCGAATATAATGTGCCCGGGATCTATAGTGTGACGTTGACGGTGGAAAATGTTGCAGGAAATAATTCGCTTACACAAACTGATTTTATCATTGTGAATGGTGTGCCCGTGGCTGATTTCACGTTTGACCAAATCGGCACGACGGTCATTTTTACCAATACTTCAACCGGCGCGACCAATTATCTGTGGGACTTTGGGGACGGCAATACTTCTACTGAAGAGAATCCCGTCCACGTGTATGCAACGGAAGGATTTTATGATGTATCCCTGACAGCCATTAACGATTGCGGAGCGGAGACTGACTTTTTCAATATTCCGGTATTTACACCTCCAACTGCTGGTTTTATCGCTGACCCAACTTCCGGGTGCGCGCCATTGGAGGTTGAGTTTTTTGACAATAGTTCAACGAACACTATTTTTTGGTTCTGGGAATTTGACGGTGGAACACCTTCCATCTCCAATGATCCAAATCCAGTGGTCGAATACACAACGCCGGGGATATATGATGTTAAGCTGACGGTGTCCAACCCTGCCGGAGATGATGACATCACTATTACCGATTACATCTTCGTCGGTACGACAGCTACTCCTGACTTCTCATTTATGGTCAGTGGAAGTGCCGTTTCGTTTACCAACGAAAGTGACAACTCGATGGGGATCGGACCGATGACCTACAACTGGCAATTTGGTGATGGTGAAACCTCCACAGAAGAGAATCCGGTTCATACCTACGCGACCAATGGCACTTTTGATGTGATCCTTACGGTATCCAATGATTGTGGTAGTGCGACTATTACACAGTCAGTGGTCATCCTACTGCCTCCAACCGCGGCGTTCTCGGCACCTGAAACTCAGGGCTGCGCTTCTTTTGTGGTCACCTTTGATAATGAGTCATCGGCGAATGCCAATTCCTTTGAGTGGGATTTTCCCGGAGGAACACCTTCTTCTTCCAATGAAGAAAATCCGACGATTACCTATAACGATCCAGGTACTTACGATGTAACGTTGATTGCTTTTAATAGCGCTGGCTCGGATACCGTTACCCTGACGAATTATATTACTGTTGATCCGCCGGCAATTCCAGCCTTTACTTCGAATGCCAATGGTTTGACAGTTGCGTTTACCAACTCTTCCAGCAATGCCACTAGTTATGAATGGGACTTTGGCGACGGCAATACAAGTACCGAGGAAAACCCGGTGCATACCTACGCTGCCGATGGTAACTATACAGTAACGCTGACCGCTACCAACGATTGTGGGTCGATCACTACGACTCAGACAGTTACGGTGATTACGGCACCAACGGCAGGATTCTCTTCGAATGTGACAACTGGCTGTGATCCGTTGACGGTTCAGTTTACGAATGAGTCCTCTGCAAATGCCGTCTCCTATGAGTGGAGCTTCCCGGGCGGTGACCCATCAAGCTCAACGGATGAGAACCCGATGGTGACTTATGACACGCCAGGTTCTTATACTGTCACCTTGATCGCTACGAACTCCGCGGGAAGTAGTACGGCTACTGAAACCAATTATATTGTAGTAACTACCGTTCCATCTGCTGGTTTCTCTTCAAGTACGAATGGTTTGACGGTTTCCTTTACCAATAACTCCAGTAATGCCACCTCTTATAGTTGGGATTTTGGTGACGGTGAATCGAGTACTGAAGCTAACCCGGTACATACCTATGATGATGATGGGGTTTATACGGTTACGTTAACGGCTACCAACGATTGTGGGTCGGTTATTTCGACTGAAGAAGTGACCATCATTACCGCTCCGATAGCTGCTTTTTCCGCTAACAATGCCAGCGGCTGTGCGGAACTGACCGTTACGTTCAACAATGAATCTTCAGCAAATGCTACTTCTTATGAGTGGGAATTTCCAGGTGGTACACCTTCTTCTTCAACGGAGGAAAACCCAACCGTGACTTACCCAACACCGGGTACTTATAATGTGACCTTGACGGTATCCAACTCAGCGGGCAGCAATACAGTAGAAGAAATCAGCTTTGTCGTTGTAAATACTGTACCTGCTCCAAGCTTCAATGTTTCGACCAATGTTTTCACTGCTACTTTCACCAATACGACCGCCAATGCGACCAGTTATGAATGGGACTTCGGTGACGGCACGAGCAGTACTGAAGAAAACCCGGTTCATGAATATCCTGGCGATGGTACTTACACCGCTACTCTGACGGCTTTCAATGATTGCGGTTCTTCAACTGAAACTGTGAATGTGGTGATCACGTCCTTGCCTCAGGCAGGTTTTTCAGCGACTGAAACGACAGGTTGTTCCTCATTCACCGTGCAGTTTATGGACGAATCTTCTTCTAATACAACCTCTTGGGAATGGGAGTTTCCTGGTGGAAACCCAAGTAGCTCGACCGAGCAAAACCCAACGGTAGTTTATGATAATGTGGGTACTTACACCGTCACGTTGACTGCAACGAATTCTTTGGGTGAAAGCACTGTAGAGCAGACCAATTACATCACGGTCATCACTACACCAACAGCTGGTTTCTCAAGTTCGGCCAATGGCTTGACGGTGGCCTTTACCAATAACTCGGCTGGTGCTACAGCTTACAGCTGGGACTTTGGAGATGGTAACAACTCAACAGAATCAGATCCAACCCACACCTATGATGAAGACGGCACTTATGAAGTGATATTGACCGCAACAAACGAATGTGGTTCCGTTACCAGCATGCAGACCGTCATGATTGCCACAGCCCCGACAGCTGCGTTTACGGTCAGTGCTACCAACGGCTGTGTACCTTTCGAAGTGCAATTCACTAACCAGTCTTCTGCTAATACCGAATCTTTTGAATGGAGTTTCCCAGGTGGTGACCCCTCTTCTTCAACCGAGGAAAACCCAACGGTTGTATACAATGAGCCCGGAACCTACAATGTTACCTTGACCGCTATCAATAGTGCAGGTGAAAACGAAGTGACAGAAATGGGTTACATCGTTGTTGGCGACATTCCGACTGCTAGTTTCACGACCGATGTGAATGGATTTACCGTTGATTTCACCAATACTTCAACCAATCCGCCCAACTCAGGAAACCTCTCTTTCGAGTGGGAGTTCGGTGACGGAAATACTTCTACGGAAGAAAACCCGCAACATACGTATGCGGCCGATGGTACCTACGCGGTTACTTTCACCGTCACCAACGACTGTGGGCCAAAAGTGATCAACGGACAAGTGAACGTGGTATCTGCGCCAACCGCCAGTTTCAGTGCACAGGAGACAACTGGCTGTGCCCCGTTCGTGGTTCAGTTCCAAAATGAGTCTTCGGCCAACACGGAATCCTTTGCATGGGAATTCCCCGGTGGCGATCCGGCTACTTCAGATTCAGAGAACCCTACAGTGACTTATAATGCACCAGGTGTCTATGATGTTATCCTGACAGTGACCAATTCGGCCGGTTCAGATGAAATTATTCAAACCAGTTATATCACCGTGAATGACGCACCCACAACAGCGTTTGGTTTCAACGTTGGAGATTCCGATGTTAGTTTCTTCAACCAGTCAGATAATTTTACTCAGGTCGAATGGGATTTCGGTGACGGCAATACTTCCAATGAAACGGACCCATTGCATACTTATGCAGAAGATGGCGCCTACACCGTGACCCTGACCACCACCAACGAGTGTGGCAGTACGACGGCTACAGAGATCGTGGTAATCGCTACAGAAGGACCAATTGCCGCCTTTACCGTAGCCAGCCAAACGGGCTGTGCCCCATATGAAGTGACCTTTGAAAACCTCTCTTCTTCGAATGCAGAGTCTTTCGAATGGACCTTCGAGGGAGGTTCACCAGCTACTTCAACGGAAGAAAACCCAACCGTCACCTACGACACACCGGGTACCTATGATGTAGCTTTGATTGCTTTCAACGGCATCGGTAGCGATACGTTTGAAGTGATGGCCTACATCACCGTAGAAGCATTGCCAACGCCTGGATTTACGGCTGACAACAATTGGGAGACTATTACTTTCACCAATACTTCTACCAACGCCACCACCTATTTGTGGGATTTTGGAGATGGCAATTCATCGAATGAAGCAGATCCGGTGCATACTTATGAAGAAGCCGGTGAATACGAAGTGACCCTGAGAGCCGAAAATGATTGTGGTTTTAATGTAATCACACAGATCATCGTCGTGATGGCAAATGCAGTGGGTGAAATCCCTGGCATCAGCGAATTCAACATTTGGCCAAATCCAAACAATGGCCGTTTCACCATGACCCTGCGCGGTGAGACAAAAGGCGAACTGGAGATTAACTTCACCAATTTGCTGGGGCAGGTGATCTTGCAGCAACCACTTGATTTCCGCACCGGTAATGTCACACAGGAATTTGCCTTTGACAACCTGGCGGCTGGCATCTATATTTTCCAGATCAAATCAGGCCACAAAGCGATACACCGCAAATTGGTGGTTGAATGATTTAGGAATAGAACTGTTACGAACAGAGGGCTTCAACGTTGTCGTTGAGGCCCTTTGTCGCTTTATGAAAACGCAAACACAAAAATGTACGTGCCTCCCTAACTTTTTACTTCTCGATTAAAATGCGGGATTCCGTTTCACTACTTTTGCTTTTCCGATTAAGAAACAGGATTTCATTTTTTTCAATTTTTTATTCTATATCCTTCCATGAAATACCTATTGCCATTCGCCCTTTTGCTTTTTTTTGCCTGTAAAAACACCCCGCAGGAAAAAGTGGAAATAGTTCCGGATGATGTGGAATTGCCGGAAGGCTTTTCCGCATTTTACCAACGTTTCCACCAGGATAGCGCTTTCCAGATGGGGCATATTGTTTTTCCCTTACAGGGCATCCCCGACAACGCTGACAAAGAGACCATCGATGCCGGCAGCTTTCGCTGGGAAAGGGAAAAATGGAATCTGATGCGCCCCGTGGACTACCAGATGAGCGAATATCAGAGAGCTTTCATTCCCCTTACCGACGAGATGGTCATGGAACGCATCCTGCACAAAAACGGCCAGTTTGGTATGGTACGGCGCTTTGCTGTCATCAGTGGTGAATGGCACTTGATTTATTATGCGGGCGTCAATCGGTTGGCGCAATAAAAAATGGTATCGGGGTATTGGGATATTCAGGTATTAATATCCCAATACCCCGATATCTTAATATCCATTTATGTTGTCAAAAATCCTCATGGCCCCTTTCTTCATCGCTGCTGCCGTATTCACGTACATGACGTTGGAGGTCAACAATAAATATTCCTGGTACATCGTGCCGAATGTAGTCGCCATTGCGATGATCTACATGTCGTCGCCGCAAATAGACTGGTGGTGGTACCAGCGCCGCCCGCCTAAATTGCCGGAGGGGCTTGTAAAAATGTTTTTGGCCCGCCTCCCTTTTTTTCAAAAACTAAATGCGGAGGAAAAAACAAAATTCTGTCACCGGGTTGCACTGTATATAGAGGCCAATGAATTCATTCCCAAAGGCATGGAAGAAATGCCGCTGGATATCAAAGCGGTGATTGCAGCATCGGTGGTGCAAATGACTTTTCGGCAAGAGGATTATTTGCTGAATAAATTTGAACACATTATCGTTTACCCCCATCCTTTTCCCTCTCCACAATATAATGAATGGCATGCCTCCGAAATATTTGAAGAAGATGGCGTCATCATGTTTTCTGCTGAACAATTAATGGCTGGATTTGCGCAGCCGGACCAGTTTTTTCACATTGGCTTTTATGAATATGCCAAAGTATTCATGCGTTGCCACCCTGAAATTGTGATGCCTGATTTACCTGCTGATATATGGGAAAAATTACAATTGATCAGCCGTTTCCCGAAAGCAGCGGTGGAACGTTGGGTGGGACTGAAAGATTTAAATGTAATGGCAGTCGCTATTTCTCATTATTTTGTTTTTGGTGAAAAATTTAAACTGTCGCTGCCGGGTGTACATGGTTCTTTTCAAAAAATATTTAATTAAACTGTAATTAATAACAGGTTGAAAAAATAACATTTTTTTGCCTGGAAAATAGTATTAAGGTTTGGAAATTGAGCATCCGCAAAATGAAAATGTCATTTTAGTTGCACGGTTGTTTGTCCACCTTGCAGGGTTTCCCGATTTTGTTAGGAATTAACTCTATGTGGATTTACTTTTGGTCGTTGTTTAATTTACTCTCTTTAATAAACACAGTTCTTTCTTAAAACCAACTCTCTTCGATATGCGCTTTTATTTATTGACTTTTATAGGAATATTCGTTGTTTGTTTTTCTTTCAATAAAAAATATTTTTCTGAGAATATACGGCTGCTTCATGCTGATCCGGCTACGGAAGAATGCCTGACGGATCATTTATTGCAACAAAAATTAAATAGTGACCTTGCATTCAAGTCCCGCCATGAAGAGCTAGAGAATAAAGCCAGCAAATTTTTTAGAAACCAGTCCTTAAGCAACGGCGGGCAATTGAAAATGGATTATACCCTGCCCTTGGTTTTTCATATCGTTCACCAAAATGGCCTGGAAAACATTTCAGATGCAGATGTCCAGTTTGCGGTCGAACAATTGAATGATGCCTTTGCCAATATAAATTTTTATGACCAGGGTGTCGGAGTGGATACGCGGCTCGATTTCTGTCTCGCCAAACGGGATCCCGCAGGCAACGCCACCACGGGAATCAACCGAGTGGTGTCACCGCTCACTAATATGAACACAAGCCAGGACCTTCAGTTAAAAGACCTGAGCCGCTGGGACCCGCTTCATTACATTAATATTTGGCTGGTGAATGATATTGGAGGTGCTGCGGGTTATGCGTACCTGCCTTCCTCCCATGGCCAGCCGGAAGATGGCATTGTTATGCGGGCAGAAATCATGACGAATCTTGGAGGAGGCCATTCCACGCTGGTGCATGAATTGGGGCATTATCTGGGGCTCTACCATACTTTTCAGGGAGGCTGCGTAAATAATGATTGCCTGTCGGATGGGGACCGGGTTTGTGATACGCCGCCCGATGGTTCCACGGCGCCACCCCCGAGCTGTATGTCGGTTGTTAATTCTTGCACAACAGATACTGATTCTGGCCTGGCCACCGACGAAAACGACCTGTACTGGAATTATGTCGATTATGGCAACCATATCTGCCGGGCCGGTTATTCGCAGGGACAGACTGACCGCATGGTGTATTTTATCGAAAATGTGCGCCAGAGTTTGTTGGAATCCCAGGCATGCCTCGATCCTTGCACCAATCCGTTTGATGCTTCTTTCACAGCCAGTGCAATGACTATTGATCTGGGCGAAACGGTCAACTTTACCAATACCAGCACCGGGGGAAATGACTTTGAATGGCTGGTCAACGGTGTCTCATTTTCCACGGCCAACGATGCGAGTTATATATTTGACGACGGTGATGGCGTTTTTGAAATTACGCTAATTGCCAACAATGGCGACCCGAACTGTACCTCGGAATTTTCTGTAAATGTTGTAGTGCTTTGTCCAACCGAAGCGAATTTTTCTGCAAGCACCCTAACTACTATTGCCGGTGAGACGGTTGATTTTTTCAATAATTCTGTTGATGCAAATAATTATGAATGGCAGGTCAACGGCGTTACTTTTTCCAATAATATAAATGCTGCTTATACTTTTAATAATTTGGGCAATTATGAAGTTAAATTAATTGCTACACATCCCACCGGGGACTGCTCTGACGAATTTTCGCTGGTCATTCAAGTCAACTGCATCGCAACTTCATTTAATGTCAGCAATTTATATCCGACGCCCGGCAGCACGGTAGCTTTTGCCAACACTACACTGGGCGGACAAACCTATTCGTGGAGCGTCAATAACATGCCCCAGGGCAATAGCACGGATTTAAACTATTTATTTTCCAGTCCGGGTGTTTATAACATTTGCCTGGAAGCCAGCAATGGTTTTTGCACCGATGATTATTGCCAGCAAATTTTTGTTTTTGAAGATACTGACGGAGACTGCACTTCAACCTTCGTCAAAATAATTGGTGAGGAAAATGAAGATGAAATTGGTTATTCTATTATCCCATCTCATGACGGTCATTTTTATTTGTCGGGGAGTACTGGTACCAGGGGCTCGATCATCAAAATAGATGTTTCTGGCAACCCTATTTGGCAGCGGACCTTTCAGCTCTCCAATGGCCGGGATGTCATCACTGAAATAATCTTGGATTCAGAAAATAATATTGTCGGCAGCGGATACGGCTATCAAGCAAATTTTAATGATTACGCGGCATTCGCATTTAAATACGATCCCATCAATGATAATATGGTTTGGACAAGGCGGTTTTCGGCCCATTCCCGTGCCTGGGGAATTTTGGAGCCGCAGCCTGGCGGTGATTACCTCGTCTATTTAAATAATGGTAGTAGTACGATCGGGCAAAATGGTGTCTTGATCTATTTGGACCCCGATACGGGGAATGAATCGGGCGCATTGGACCAACAATATAACCTGGGCTCTTCCGAAACTTTTAATGCTGCCATTTTATATAATAACGAACTCTATGTAGCTGGACGATACACCAATGGTAATGGGTCATCCAGGATGCGTTGGTCGGTTTCTAATTTTGACCTTAACGGAAATGAAGAATGGTCGAGACTTTCTTTTAATGCGTCAAGTAATTCTGCCAGGCTTTATGCAAGGGATATCATCGAGGATAACGGGGCCCTTTTCTCCACTGGAGGAGGCGATGACGATGGAGTCAGTACCACCCAGACCCATGTTTTTCTTCAGAAAAATACCATTAATGGAAATTTGGACTGGGTAAGAAAATACAATATTCTTCAATACGATAATGAGTGGGGAGAAGAGCTGGTAAGTACACCGGATGGATTTTTGATATATGGCCATAACAGGGAAAATCCGGGCCAGTTATTTTTATTAAAAACCGACAAGGACGGTGCTGTCATGTGGGCCAAAAGCTACGGCGGAGCAGGGCACGAAACTAACTTGTTCTCCATAGAGTCCAATATCATGGTAGCGGGGAACTTCATTTATTTTGTTTCTGAAACAAGCAGTTTTGGAGGCGATCAGGATATTGTCCTTTTTAGAGTGGACCAGGAAGGTAACTTGCAGGATGATTGTATGCTGGTGGAAGACCTGGACGTGACTATGACCAATGTGAATAACCCTGCTAATGAAAGTGTAGAATTGATCAGGTCTCCCGCCCAGTTGCCAAGTAATGCCGCTCAGGTTGATCCTGAAGATTTATTGACGATTGCTGAAGATGCACCGGACTGCGAATGCGATGAATTTTCCGGTGGCTGCGAAAACTCTTCTTTCGTAAAAATAATCGGTGAAGAAAATGAGCGTGAAATCGGTACGGCCATTATTCCGTCCGGCGATGGTCATTTGTTTGTGGCGGGCAGCAGTGGCACCCGGTCCTTGATTACAAAAATAGATGTGGCCGGCAATTACATCTGGCAGCGGAGTTTTCAGTTTTCGCTTTTGCGGGATATAATCACGGAAATATTCGTTGACGCAGATGGCTACCTGGTCGGCTGTGGTTTTGGCGATGATGGGTCGTCTAATTTTATGAGTTCAACCGCCTTTGTATTTAAATACGATCCCGTCAATGATGAGGTGGTTTGGTTAAGACGGTTTAGCCCGCGGTCGCTGGCCATAGGTGTCCTGGACCCCGAACCGAACGGAGATTATTTGGTGTACATGATTGCTCTCGGCAATAACACAGATGGGCACCTGACAAAACTGGATCGGAACACGGGCAATATCACAGATTTATTTAGTGACTATAAAAGTAGCGCTACTGAAAATTTTGCTGATGTTATTGCCGTAAACAATGGCCTTTATTTAATAGGAAGATATACCGATGGAAATAATGTAGCCGGTTACCGGTTTGGTCTTTCCCGCTTTGATTTTGATGGCAATGAAATTTGGTCGAAACTTACTTTTATACCCTCTTCCTCTCCTGCCCGTCTTTATCCAACCGGAATCGTAGAAGAAAATAATGCGCTCTTTACTTTTGGGTTTGGGGATGATGATGGTACAAGTATCTCGGTCACCGACTTGTTTTTACAAAAAAGCGATTTGTCGGGCGAGCCTGAATGGGTAATGAAGTATCGTCTGCCAGGCATGACCAATGAATGGGCGGACGAATTGGTGAGTGTACCTGATGGTTTTGTTTTATTTGGTGTGGACAGGAATAGTCCGGGTCAGTTTTTTATCATAAAAACCGATAAAGAGGGAAATGTGATTTGGGCAAAAAGCTATGGAGGTGCCGGGAATGAATTTTCTCAATCTTATTATAAATCACAATTAATTGCCGGAAGTAATTTTATTTATTTCGTGGGCAGCACAGATAGTTATGGTGGCGACGAAGATATATTATTGGTGAAAACAGATGGCGATGGAAATGTGGACGATGAATGTATCGTGGTGAATGACCTGGAAGTAGTCACGTCAATCAATAATAATCCGTCCAGTAAAACAACAAGCTTTTATACAACACAGCCTAATATAGATATATGGACAGCCCAGGCAGACTCGCAGGAAGAAAATATTTTTTCGGAAAATGTGGATGGTTGTGAATGTGCCCCGGCTATTGACACCTGCGCCAATGGTGCCCCCATCAATCAAGTGCCGGATGCTGTTCTACAGTTTGCCAATGCAAATTGCAATGGTGAAAACCAGACCGTCGAATTTCAAATTTGTAATAATGATAGTATTTCATTGCCCATCAGTACGCCCGTCAGTATTTATGATAATGATCCCACATTATTTAATGCACAATTAATTGAAACGGTAGTATTAACCGACTCGATTTCGCCGGGTGACTGTATGATATTTAATTATGAATTAAATATTCCGTTTAATCAGGAATTGTTTGCCTTGGTGAATGATCCGGGAACCACGGCTACTCCATTTAATTTGTCCAGTAATTTTTCAAATGCCTTTGTGGAAGAATGCGATTTTACGAATAATATAAACAGTTTTATTATTGACTTTATACCACCATCGCTCGACCTTGGCCCCGATGTAACCGTCTGCGATTTTGGTGTGACCGACCTGGATGCCGGGCTTGGTTTCGCGACCTATTTTTGGTCGGACGCCAGTACCGGGCAAATGATCACCGCCTGGCAGCCCGGCATTTATTGGGTAGAAGCAACCGATAGTTGTGGCGGTGTTCACGTCGACAGTATTTTATTGCAAGTAGAACCTGCGAGCATTGTGGAAATAGGTGTCGACACGGTGGAAATATGTGCAGGACAAAGTACGAGTTTTTCGGTCACCGGATTTAATAGCTACCAGTGGCTGCCTTCCGACCACTTGGACTGTGATACCTGTGCGACGGTGACGGCTTCGCCCGACACTACGATTACTTATTTTTTAGTGGCGGGGGAAGGCAATGGTTGTGTGAGTGAAGATTCCGTAACGGTGACGATGGCGACTGTTTTGATGACTTATGATACAATGTCTTTCTGTACGGGAGATACGGTTTTGATTTTTGGCAATGAAATAACGGAAGCAGGCAATTATTCCGAAATGTTTTCCAGTGTATCCGGTTGCGACAGTTTGCATACCACAACTTTAACCACAGCGACGGATACCATTTTATTAAATAATATGATGCACATTTGTGAGGGTGATTCTGTGGAGTTTTTTGGTAATTGGTTGACATCGGCAGGCAGTTATGAATATTTCGACAACAGCAGTTCATGTGTGGAGCATAACCAGTTAGATTTAATTGTAAATGATACTTTTTTTAATGCCGATACTATTTATTTATGCTCCGGTGATTCGGTTTTGATTTTTGGAAATTATGAAATGGAAGAAGGTGTTTTTACTGTGGTTTTTCCAAGTGTTAGCGGTTGTGATTCCACGGAGCAAATTCGGCTGTTTATTTCTGATACCATTTTTACGAATGAAATAATTGAAATATGCACCAACGAAACGGCGGATGTTTTTGGTTTAGCGATTAACACTCCGGGCATTTATACCGAATTATATACGACCAGTAGTGGCTGTGATTCACTGCACGAGATTCAATTAATTGTCCATGATACTTTTTTAATCAGCGATACGGTTTATATATGCTCCGGTGATTCGGTTTTGGTTTTTGGCAATTATGAAACGGAGGCGGGCATTTATTCAGATCAATTAATTTCTATTTACGGCTGTGATTCCACTGTCACCGTTTTATTGGAAATATTGGACACTTTTTTTACGAGTGAAATTCAGGAAATATGTGCCAATGAAATGGTGGATGTTTTTGGTGTGCCGACCAATAACCCGGGTATTTATTCACAAACAGTACCTTCGGTCAACGGCTGTGATTCCACGCATGCCATCGAAGTAATTGTTCACGATACTTTTTTCTTCGAATCGTTTTTGCAAATATGCCCGGGCGATTCAATTTTAATATTTGGCAATTATGAAACGGAAGCAGGTATTTATTCCGAATCGGGCCAAACTGTTTATGGATGTGATTCCAACATGGTTATTCATTTAGAAATCCTGGAAGAAATAATCTTGGAAATGGAGAGCAGTCCCGCCTGCCCCGGAACGGATGTGGGCTCTGTTGCGGTAAATATTTCCAGTGGCGTTGCGCCGTTCAATTTTAATTGGAGCTTTCCTAATGCACCAAATGAAGCAACTTTAAGCGGGGTGCCGCCCGGCGAATATTCCGTTACCGTGACTGATGCTAATAATTGTTCTGCTTTGGCGACTGCCGAAGTTGGGGCATTAACAGAAATTAGCATGGCCATCAATTCGGGCGACGTGACCTGTCCGGACGACAGCGATGGGGCTGCGGTGATTTTTGTCAATATTGACGATCCATCTTTTAGTTTGGACGGCATTAATTTTCAGGCTGTCAATGTGTTTGAAAACCTATCAGCAGGTGATTACACCGTGACGGTGGCTGATTTAAATACTGGTTGTACCGCCCAGGAAACATTTACCATCTCCGGACCACCGCAGGTCGATATTAATTTGCCGCCTGATGTAACCATCGAATTGGGCGACGAAATAAACATTGCCTCCAGCAGCACACAAATTATTTCCAATTATTCCTGGGTGCCCGACCTGGCGCTCAATTGTAACGATTGCCCGGAAGTAGTGGCCCAGCCGGAAACCACTGTTTTGTACACCTTGAATGTGATCGACGCAAACGGCTGCCCCGGCGCCGATAGTATTTTGATTACGGTCGAATTCAATCCCCGCATCTTCATTCCTAATGCCTTTTCACCCAACGGAGATGGCATCAACGATTTCTTTTTTCCATACTCCGACGGCGTGGCCGACATAAAACTTATGCGCATCTTCAACCGGTGGGGTGGGCTGGTCTACGAGGCCGCCGGTTTTCAACCGAATGACCCCGTATCGGGATGGGACGGTACTTTTAAAGGGAAACTGTTGGACCCTGCCGTTTTTGCTTATTTCGTGCAGGTCATTTATGCAGATGGCACGGAGGATATGTTGGAGGGGGACGTGACGTTGATCCGGTGATGCGGTTGGCCCGGCCGCAAGGGAACCAAACTCAATTTGCCGTCAGTACATCGACCACTGTCTTCAACATCACAAACATGGGTTCGGCTCCTTCGGCGGTAATTTGCAGCCCTTCCGCTCCATCATAAACCTCATCAAGTGTCAGGGAATCTTCAATAAAGGCGAGGAGGTCTTCCTGTGGGGTATTTTCAAAAAAGATCGTCAGGCGTTCGCGCAAGGTGCGGCCTTTGGCATGTTCGAGCTTGGCCCAGTTAGCTTCCTCCCGGGTTGCTACTTCTGGTGCGGTAACTTTTGTGCTCACCGGCCCTGCGTGTTCAACGGCCTGCCAGATAACGGTAGCCATATAGATCATAAAATCCCGCTCATCTATGGTCAGTGCCCCTTCTTGCTCCGCCATGAGGAAGGAAAGGATGGCTGGCTGCCGCTCGGCAAATTCCTTGGCCGTGGCTTCATAATCGATCTCGTCGGCTTCGAACTGACCAATGATCTGGTCGATGGTTTTTTCTGAAATCATACGGACGAAAGTAAAAAGTAAAATTGAATGAAAAAAAATCCCGTATTTTGAATCGGGAAGGCAAAAGTAGTGAAACGGAATCCTGCATTTTAATCGGGAAGTAAAAAGTATGACCTTGTAACTCTTTACTTTCGCATTTCCGATTAAAATGCGGGATTCCGTTTCAGTCAATTTTATTTTTTGTTTGGGATCGTTCGAAATTATGTTGTTAGATATTTTGAAATATCGAACTATTTGATTTTCAATGAAAAACAAAATTTTATAATTTTTAATTGTAATGATTCACAAACTTGTACTCAGGCTCGGTTAAGCGGAAACACCGTTCTAAAACGGTGTTTCCGCTGGGGCTGCCCCTGAGTTGGTAATTCAGTACATCCAATTTCCAATTTCGATTAACCTCCGTTTTCCTGGTGAAATTCTACAAAAACGATATACTAAACTTTCTCTCGAAGCTCACACCTCGCCGTCTGTGGAATGCGGGAAAGTTGTTTTCATCCTATCATCTTACCAATTGGGTGCGGCGGCCCGTTCAGTGGGGATTGCCGATGACCATCTCCATTGAACCGACCACCGCCTGCAACCTGCGCTGCCCAGAATGTCCGAGCGGCCTGCGTGCCTTCACCCGGCCGACCGGCAACCTGAAAGCAGATTTTTTTAAACATACCATCGACGATCTCTACCGTGACCTGCTCTACCTGATTTTTTATTTTCAGGGGGAACCGTATATCAACCCAAAATTTTTGGATATGGTGAAATACGCCCGTGAAAAAGGGGTTTACACCATCACTTCCACCAACGGCCATTTTTTAAATAATGAAAATGCGAGAAAAACCATCGAATCGGGACTGGACCGTCTGATCATTTCGGTGGACGGCACCACGCAAGACACTTATGAAAGTTATCGAAAAGAAGGCAAACTGGAGGTGGTATTGCAGGGGGCCAGGAATGTAGTGAAATGGAAAAAACAATTAAATTCAAAAACGCCACATATTATTTTTCAATTCCTGGTAGTACGGCCAAACGAACACCAGATTCCGGAGATCCACCGCCTTGCCAAAGAAATCGGCATCGACGAGGTAAAATTGAAAACAGCACAGGTCTATGATTATAAAAATGGAAATGACCTGATTCCCACCATCAATAAATATGCCCGCTACGCCAAAAAATCCGATGGCACCTGGCGGGTGAAAAATGAACTGTTGAACCATTGTTGGAAACTATGGCACGCCTGCGTTATTACCTGGGACGGCCTCGTAGTGCCCTGCTGCTTTGATAAAGATGCGCAGCACCGCCTGGGTGACCTGAAAAATATTTCCTTTCGTGAAATATGGCAGGGTGGGGATTACTTCAAATTTCGTAAAAAACTATTGCAGGGACGGGATCAGATTGATATCTGCACCAATTGTACCGAAGGGTGCAAGGTATGGGCGGAATAAAAATGAAGATGGATATTTTCATTTTTTTTCATTTCCAGCTCATGTCAAACCTGTATCGGAGACCCAGGCTGGTCAAAAAAAATTGTCGGCCAATATGGATGGTTCCGGCAAGTAACAAAGGAGCTTTTGAAACGGGGTGCTGAAAACCAATGGAGCCCAAAGGAGAGTGATCAGCTTCTTCTGAAGCAGAAATGGCCAATCTTAATTTCCTCATCCCACTCTGGTCGTTGAAACCGAAATTAAAAAAACCAAATGAGAAAAGAGGTTCCGGAAAAAGCCCCAGGCCGATGGCATCGTTCATAATTAGGTCGACATAATAAGACCTGATTTTACCGAGTCTGATGTTTAATATCCGATAGAAGTCTTCTTTGTAAATATAGGATGGGTCGAATGGATAACTTAAATGTAAAATACCGTATTTAATACCTACAATGGAGCCTTCCATTACCGCATAACCTCCTACTGCTGTAAAATTAAAACCGTTGTTGTTGTTGATTTTTTCGGTCATGATAACTGACCCGAAGGCACTTCTGAAACCGATGCCAATCCTTCCTCGCTTTAACCCCCAATTGTAACTGCCGTCGAAATTTATAGAGCGATTTTTTATTTTTTCACTTATTGGTTCAGGGCCGTTCCGGCCGAAATACCTGGTCTTGGTGTAGCTGCCCACCGAGCTTCCAATGCCCAGTTCGATCCATTTATTGCCAGGTTTCATGGTTGGAAATTCCGGGAGAGTGTCGAGCGATTGAGCCGTAAGAGATGGGCTGATAAAAAAGAAAAGGACAAATATTTTTAGTAGAGATGGCGCCATAAAATTTATCAGGAGAAAGTATAATTTTTATGCCCAGCAAAGGGCGTATTATTTTTCCGTTTTCAATAGAAGGTGAATAAAGTTCAAATATATAATTAAACCTCTTTTCGCTTCATGATTTTATTTAAAAAAGGATAACTGAAAACCACAGCTAAAATTAAAAGGACGCCCCAGTAAAACCCGGGCGATAATTCTTGGTGTTCGTTTAAAATAATAATGGCGAGGAAAATCCCATATACCGGTTCGAGGTTCATGGTCAGGGTGGAAGCAAATGCGGAAACATGCTGCAATGCTTTCAGGGCCAGTACCCAGGCAAACGTGGTGCAGGCAATGGCTAAGACCAGCAGTAAAATAAAATCCTTTAAAGAGGGCATTAAGGCCGCGCCGGGGTCGGCTTGTATGGAAAAAGGAAGGATTAAGGTGAGCACCAGCCATGCGCTGGTCATTTCAATAAATGTGATGCTGGTCGTGGCCGCATTCCTGATCCATTTTTTATTCAAAATGCTGAACACAGACGCCAAAAAAGCGGAGAGCAACCCAACCCAGATTCCGGTATGCATCGACACATCCACATTTTCCACGATCAGCACCATGCCAGGGACTACCAAAAAGCCGATAAATATTTCCCACCACTTTATTCTGGTCCGTAAAACTAGTGGTTCGATGATGGCCGTCATGAATGCGCAGGTAGCCATGCAAACTAGTGTAATGGACGCATTTGCCAGTTTAATGGCCCCAAAAAAAGTCAGCCAGTGCAGCCCTGTAAGTACACCGACAAATGCAAACTGCAGGATCGTTTTTCTGGAAAGTTTGAATATTTCTTTTCCTCCCTTTAAAAAAAACAAAAGGCTGATACTCGTCATCAATACCCGCCACCAAACCAATGGAAGTGCCGACAACTGTATCAGGTCGCCAAGAATGGCCGTGAAGCCCCACAGAAAAGCGGCGATGTGCAATTCAAAATAAGCTCTTTGTGTGGTGCTCATTTGTTCGAGTGATGCGGTCAGTGCTGTCATAAACGGGATGGTGGTTTTGGGCTTTCCGATTGCCGGTTTGATCGGCTCCAAAAACGTACACCAAATAACCCGGAACATGATTGGTCACTGGTTTAAATAAATTTTAACGGCAAAAGAACAAAAAGCGCCTTGGATTGTCTTTTTTTGCGATACCGGAAAAGGTCGAACGGTTGCAGCGAAGTGTTCAGCCGTTTGAACGAACAATCAACAATTCACAACTAACAATTAAAAGACATGGCACTAAAATCAGGCGATAAAGCTCCCAATTTTAAATTATACAACAGCGAAAAGGAAGAAGTTGCACTGGACAGTTACCAGGGAAAGAGCAATGTGGTCCTTTTGTTTTTCCCGCAATCATTTACAGGAGTTTGTACAACAGAATTGTGCAACACTCGCGACGACATTGCATTTTATCAAAATTTAGATGCACAGGTTTTGGCTATTTCTGTCGATTCGGTTTTTACACTGGGCAAATTTAAAGAAGAGCAAAATCTGAACTTTCCACTGCTGTCCGATTTCAACAAGGAGGTTTCCAGGTCCTATGACTCACTGTATGAGGACTGGATCTTAAATATGAAAGGTGTCTCCAAACGCTCGGCTTTTGTCATCGATAAAACCGGGGTAATCCGATACGCTGAAGTCTTGGATAATCCAGGAGAATTACCGAACTTTGGCGCGGTAAAATCTACGCTAGAATCCATATAACAACATATACTTATACGACCATGCCTTACAATCCACTGCTTCCCGACGAAGATATTGACGTGCTCTTAGAAGAAGAGATTAGCGAAGATGTCGGTTCCGGGGAACTGGCCCAGTTAATTGTTTATAACGACGACGTGAACACATTTGAATGGGTCATTGAATGTTTCGTGAAAGTACTCAGCCATACCTCTGAGCAAGCTGAGCAACTCTCCGTAATCATTCATACCAAAGGCAAGGCAACAGTCAAAACTGCCCCCTTTAAAGATCTGCGAGCCCCCAAGGATGCATTGGTGGAAAGAGGCTTGTCAGCAGTCATTGAGCAAAGGGATTAGGATAAAATAAAAATATAGTACTACATTTGGCGGGCAAACGGCATTAGTCGTTTGCCCGTTTTCCGTTCACAGTAAAACCCGAAATTTAAGTTTGTTACCATACATTTTCGTGAAAGTTCGATTTTCAGGTACGAGGGAGAGTACAATTCAGTGAGGTAACCGAGCCTTTTATTGATGAAAAAACAAAAAGGCCCGTCCACCTCCGGTAATTTGATTTTCATACAGCTTTCCATTTGTCGTGAGAACGGACGAAATAACTGATAGAGTAATTTTCAAAAACAAACCGTTAAATTAAAAAGAATGCCCGTCTATTTGTTATCCAAAGAGTCGATCGTCTTCCCCTCGCCCGAACTAGCCAGTGACGAGGGTGTGTTGGCCGTTGGCGGAGACCTTTCTCCCGAACGGTTGCTGTTGGCTTATCAGCATGGCATCTTCCCGTGGTTCACGGAGAAGGAGCCGATTCTTTGGTGGTCTCCCGATCCCCGTTTTGTGCTTTTCCCGGAAGACCTGAAAGTATCGAAAAGCATGCGGCCTTATTTCAACCAGCAAAAATTTCAAATCACTTACGACCAGGCATTCGAACAGGTCATGAGATGTTGCCAAAAGCCACGCCCGGGGCAATGGGGCGGTGATACCTGGATTACGGAAGACATGGTCGTGGCTTATGTACGGCTGCACCAGCTCGGTTATGCTCATTCGGTAGAGGTGTGGGAGGATGATGATTTAATGGGGGGATTGTATGGCGTTTCTTTGGGCAAGTGTTTTTTTGGAGAAAGCATGTTTACCAAATCAAGCAATGCATCCAAGTTTGGGTTTATTACACTGGTGAAAAGGCTTGAGGCAGAAGGTTTCAATGTGATCGATTGCCAACAGCAGACGAGGCACCTTGCCAGTCTTGGGGCAAAAGCCATTTCCCGTCATGAGTTTACACAGTTGCTTGAATTGAACCAGCAGGAGGAATCATTGGTGGGAAATTGGGGGGAGCTGCTTGTTTGAGTTGAAATTACGGATTGACCTAAAATGTCTTTTTGTATAATTGTTTGGAAGTACATATATTTGATCTAGAATTAATAAAAACTATACTCCATTGATTTTAGTAAATCCTATTAAGAGTTAGATAAAATTAGATAGATAGAAAACAGGAAATTTATTTTATTAGTATTTTCCATCAATGACGGACCCGGTTTTTTCAATGGATTAAGAACAAGCTCATTTTGCTTTAAGTATTCAGTTTATAGCATATCTGTATTGGTAGTGCTTTATATATGATATTATATAGTAATGGGCCAATGTCGTACTTTTTGGCGAGAGACGACAAAGGCCCGATCGTTAATTAAAACTTTACAAAATTATGAAAAAAACTTATGTATTAAAGACATCGCTTCCTCCCATCTTTTTGTTATTATTTTCTTTGTTCTGTGTATATGGATGCCTTGAAAAGCCGGCAGAATTTGAAACTTTAAAATCTGTCACTCCCAATAAATTAGAATATGAGCCCTTCGATATTTTAGGAATTAAACACAATGAAATTGTTTTTGATTTTACCGACGTCATTGGTTGCATTGAAGCTATCCTCTAAAAGTGCCAAATATTCGAAAGTAAGTGAATCTTCATCGCAACCAATGACG